>DYFV01000053.1 GCA_020725025.1 Azoarcus sp. | reverse complement strand
CAGTTTATGACTTCGCTATTTTAACGGCTCTGAATAGATCAGAGCTTTCCTAAGAGCTGACCGTCCCAGGTTCCTCCAAAAGCTGCAGTCGGTCGTGCACGTCGCCGTGGCAGCAGTCACCATTTGACTACCGCCGTTTCCTAGCCGAATTCCGTCAAGAAGCTCCTGGTGTGCCGTACGGATCGTTGTCAGATCGACCACTCCACCGCTGCTAATGATCCGCAGGATTCGGTCGCGCGACTCCTCGTATTCGCTCATTCGATCGATCGACTGTTGCATCAACTCGCGCCCGATAGCGACACCAGTGGACATGGTGCCATGTGTAGAGGCGATACTTGCCACGCTTTGCCCCAGCGAGGCAATAGTTGCACCACCGCCTAAGGATCCGGTCGCCATGTAGTTGATTGTCGTTCCGAGTCCGGTTTCAAGCATGTTTCCAAGAGTCTCTGCTCCGATTGCTACGGTTGCTGAATGGGAGACCGTGTTCAGTAGCCCCACATACTCCTGATGCTCGAACTTCCTGAACTCCTTTACCGCCTGCCAAGACGCGAGAAGCTCGGCAGCCGCATCAGCTGGCGGCGTTGTCGATGTTCCAAGGGCAGAACGAATGGAAACGTCAGCAAACGAGTTCGCATCCAGATCTATCTGATAGACCTGATTGTTCGCAACGCGCACTTTCATCCATTCTGCATGTGCGCTAAACGCGGGGAATAATGCGATACCGAGCAGGCCGATTCGCGCAATACGAGAAATCATGATCGCTCTCCTTGTCGAAGCGTGATATGGCGTTTTCAGAATTCGATGGACGCGAGCAGATAGACGTTCGATCCGTCGTAGTCCTCTCCTGTCGGGCGGTTCGGTGATTGTTCGTCTTCCATTCGGAAGTGCTTTGCGCTCACCGAGATGCTCGACCGACTCGAGATATGGTAGTCGTATCTCAATCCAACGCCCCACTTCTTCCGTCTAGGTATGAACAGGGAATTGATTTGGTCGTATTCATTTCGAGCTATGTCGAGGTAGTCGGCAAGAACATGGAGTACATGCTGCGGATGCCACTTGTACGCCCAATCGAGTGCGAGGAAGTGGCTTTCCCCGTTGCTGTTGAATCTTTCCTTTTCGAGTTGTCCAGATACGTTGTTGATGTATCGATCGCGCTCTCGATACGAATAGCGGTAAGTGGCCACCAGCTGTTGTCTTGTTCCGACGAAGGCTACTCCCGTTGCATCGAAGTTCCAGAGCTCGCCCTTCCGGTAATAATCCACGTCTTCGCGCTTGGTTACGCCGGAGTGGATGTAGGTGAGGCCACCGGTGACCAACCACTTCTGCTCGGCATGGTGCCACTGGACTGTCGCAATCGTTTCGTCGCCAGGGTTAGTTCGGTCATTCGCCACATCGCTATTGGGATCGAAAGCGCCTCTGAATACCTTGCTCAACCCAACACCGAATGTGTCCTTGGCGCCAAGAGCCCGCGTGACGCTTATTCCAGGCGTCACGTTACGGCCTTCGCCGAAGCGCGTCTGCTGAACCAAATGAGCGTCCATGATTGCGTTTTTCTCGTCCCCTTCCAAGCTGGCTTTTCCGTTGGGTTCGTTGTAGTCCAAGCTCAGACGTACCGGCCAAGCCAGCTGACCGAGGGTGAATGCCGTACTCAGGGATGTATCGCTCCATGTCGCTACCCGCCCTTGGCTTCCGGTGCTCTCGTTTTCCGATTCGATATACGCACGTCGCAGCCCGATTTCCCAGTTCTTCTTCGCGTATGTGATGGTCACGGGGGTAATTCGTTGCCAACCTGACCTGTCCTGATCGCCGTTCCAGTTGAAATAGTTGTGTTCCAGGTGCGCCGTGATGCCGCGGCTTGATTGAAGATTCATGGACTCGGTCGGCAGAGCCGGAAGGCTGGCGAACAGTGCTCCGGAGGCGAATAACCCCAACACTGTTGATTTTGCGTTGAACCGCAAGCTCATCTGATGCAACTCCTTCAGCTGGAAAAATTCTCAAAGCGCGCTCATGTGAGCGTGCGTGTACCGCCGGCCGGAAATTCGGGCGATGCGATCTCTAGACGGTTCTTGCAGGATTTCCGTTGCCGCTTTGCGTACGAGTTGCCATCAACAGCGCCATCATTGGTACAGCAGAGGGGAGCCAACTGTCGCGTGTCGGGGCAGAATTGATTGTTAGCGGAGGGTGGGGGGTGGCGGTCGGAAAGGGGGAAAACATTGCATCGAGGTGCCAAGAGAATGCTCTTGGCGACGCTTGCGCGCCATTCAAAATGGCCGTCGAAATGCCTAGCCCGCATTGTGAGCGAATGAACGACAAGGGCACGAGTGCCCGCTTTCTGCCTGCACCCTGATTTCGCATCGGCCAAACAGGTTGTGTGGAAATATTCTGTTACCAACTATACTTCTGGCTCTGGTCGCGAGCCATGGGTCGAATGACCCATGCCGTTGACGATGAGGAGGGCGAATGCCGGGTGAGCGGGTTCACGAGATGCTGTGCGGCCTCTATCGCGGCGCGCGAGGGGTTTCCTCCGGCGACTTTCAGGAATGGGCGATGGATCGGTTGCGAGAGCTGGTTCCGTTCGATTCCGGAATTTGGGTGATCGGCAAGATAGCGAAGGGGCTCGAGGTGCACGCCCTGTACTCGTATCGGCAGCCGCTCGAGATGATGGAGAACTACGAGGATCACAAGGCGGGGGGGGGCGGCTCACCGTGTTGTCTGCGCACAACCCCGGGGCGGACCTGCGATCTGCAGGAGGCCGATGGCGCGACCGGCTTCAGGAGGACGGCTGCGTACCACGAGCACGCGAGGCGGTTCGACATCGAGAATGTCATGTGCACCTACTCCTCTCCCGGCGCCACCGGCCTGCAGTCGGTGATCTCCCTTTATCGTGGGCGTGCGAAGGACGAGTACTCCGAGCGCGAGCGGCGCTTGAAGAATTTCCTGTTCGCGCATCTGATCCAGGCGGCGACGATCAACCAGTTGCTCTTCGTGGAGGAGGGAGTCCCGGGGCTTGGCGCCCCCGGGCGCCTCGCCGTTGCCGATCGCACGGGCATCCTGCTGCAATCCGGCAGGGTATTCGGGG
This sequence comes from Azoarcus sp., assembly GCA_020725025.1. Classification (GTDB taxonomy): domain Bacteria; phylum Pseudomonadota; class Gammaproteobacteria; order Burkholderiales; family Rhodocyclaceae; genus Aromatoleum. Next base: position 34,583 of record DYFV01000053.1, on the reverse strand, counting down.
GGCTGTTCGGCGAAGAGTGGCCGGAATGGGACGGGATTCGAGTCCCTGAGGCTTGCTGGGCGTGTCGGGAGCGTCCGGGGGTGTATGTCGGGCGCAGAGTCGTCGTGGCGTTCCGCCGCGAGGGCGATGCCACGATCGTCGCTGCGCGAAGGCGGGATGCGCTCGACGAGCTCACCGCGCGGCAGCGCCAGATCGCGGAGCTGCTCGCGGCCGGAGCCTCATACAAGGACATTGGCCGATCCCTCGATCTGTCGCCTTCGACCATTACCAATCAGGCGAACATCATCTATCGGAAAACGGGCACGCCGAACAAGGCGGCCTTGGCGTCGATGCTGGTGGGGCGGTCGAGCAGGTGATACCGTGCGCCGGCGTTACCGGGTTTGCCCCAGCAAACGCGCCAGCTCTGCCTTGTTGCGCACCCCCAGTTTCGAGTAGATGACATTCGCCTGGTTGGTGATCGTCGATGGCGAGAGATCGAGGGTGGCGGCGACCTCCTTGTAGCCCATTCCGCGCGCCAGGAGCCGGGCGATCTCGCGCTGGCGTGGCGTGAGAGGGTCGGGCGGCTCGCATTGTCGTGCGCGCAGCACGACGAGATCGGCGAACGGCGCGGCCTCGATGCTGATGCGGCCGCAGTCGATGGCGGCCTTTTCTCGCCGGGTGAGGAGCGGTGCGACGAGGGCCTGGGGCAGACGCGTCCCGTCCCACTGGGGCCACTGGCCGGCCACGAGTTCGCGAAACAGCGCGCTGGCGCGATGGATCAGGCCGCGGACGTCGCACACGGCGAGTCCTCCCTTGTCCGGGTCCGATGCCATTTCCAGGAAGAGGAGCTGGTTGATCGTCGCGGCCTCTACGATATGGAGGAACAGGTGCTCCTTGAGGCGGCGCTCGGCTTCGGTGAAGGGCTGTTCGATGTTGGCGCGGTAGCAGGAGATGCCGGACTGAAGGCCATTGGGCTGCATGTCCGAGGCCGTGGAAATGACGTGCGCGATATTGTAGCGGCGCCCATGGCCCTGATAGATCGGGTGGCTGGTCCAATCCGGATAGCATTCGCGCACATCGGCCGTGACCCACGGCCGGCTGGTGATGGCTTCGGCCACTCGATCTCCGTATGTGGCGGAGAACTCGGCGTAGCTCGTCATCATTTCGGGCGGCTGGTTGTCGAGATGGACGCTGTGGGTCTGCAATTGACCCGCGCGAGACGTTACCGTCACCCAGATGCCCGAATCAAAGCTCAAGAGCTTATGAAGGCGTCCCATCGCCCAGCTTTGGAATTCTTCGGCCGGAACTTCCCGAGACCCGCGATACAAATCGAGCAGCCAGCTTCCTATCCGTTCGTCCAGCATCGTGCCGTCATGGATTCAACTGCCGGGAAACATTGATTATGTTTATGATGACGAAGATTACGTGGATCGGCCGGCATCCACAAGGGCGCCGGCCGATCGAAGTCCAAGTCCGGCTGGGGGGTCAGCCGGCCACCACCCCCAGCGACGCCTCGATGATGTCCAGGCCTTCCTCGAGCAGTGCGTCCGAGATCGTGAGCGGGATCATCACCCGCAGCACGTTGCCGTAGCCGCCGCACATGAGGAGCAGCAGGCCGCGGCGGGCGGCTTCGGCCTTGAGGGCGTTGGCGATCTCGGGTGCCGGGCGGGCGGGGTTGCCCTCGTGGCAGAACTCGATGGCGGTCATGGCGCCCAGGCCGCGCACCTCGGCGATGCAGGCGAAGCGGCTGCCCATCGCGGAGAAGCGGGCGCGCATGCGCTCGCCCAGGGCCATCGAGCGCTCGCACAGCTTCTCTTCGGCGATCACGTCCAGCACCGCCAGCGCGCCGGCGACCGCCATCGGGTGGCCGGCGTAGGTGGAGCCCAGGCCGCCGGGGGCGGCGGCGTCCATCACCGCGGCCTTGCCGACCACCGCGGACACCGTCAGGCCGCCGCCCAGGCCCTTGGCCAGGGTGATCAGGTCGGGCTCGACGCCCTCGTGGTGCTCGGTGGCGAAGAACTTGCCGCAGCGGGCCATGCCGGTCTGCACCTCGTCGGCGATGAGCAGGATGCCGTGGCGGTCGCACAGCTCGCGCAGGCGGGCGAGGAAGCCGATGGGCGCGGGCAGGTAGCCGCCTTCGCCCTGCACCGGCTCGACGATGATGGCGGCCACGCGGGAGGGCTCGATGCTGTGCTTGAAGAGGCGCTCGATGGCGGCGATCGAGTCGTCGACGCTCACGCCGTGCAGCGCGTCGGGGTAGGGGGCGTGGAAGACCTCGGCGGGGAAGGGGCCGAAGCCGGCCTTGTAGGGCTCGACCTTGCCGGTGAGCGCCATGGTCATCATGGTGCGGCCGTGGAAGCCGCCACCGAAGGCGATGATGCCGGAGCGGCCGGTGGCGGCGCGGGCGATCTTCACCGCGTTCTCCACCGCCTCGGCGCCGGAGTTCATGAGCAGGGACTTCTTGGGCGTCGAGCCGGGCGCTAGCTCGTTCAGCCGCTCGCACAGCGCCACGTAGGACTCGTAGGCCACGACCTGGAAGCAGGTGTGGGTGAAGTGGTCGAGCTGGGCGCGGGCGGCTTCCACCACGCGGGGATGGCGGTGGCCGGTGTTGACCACGGCGATGCCGGCGCAGAAGTCGATCCAGCGGCGGCCCTCCACGTCCCAGATCTCGGCGTTCTCGGCGCGCTCGGCGAAGACCGGGAAGGCCTGGCCGACGCCCCGCGGCAGGGCCGCGGCGCGGCGCGCCATCAGGGCGTCGTTGGTACGGGGGGAGGCGACCGGGTGAGGTGCGTTCATTTGCTGTTCTCCGTTTTACCGTCTTGTGTGATGGGTGCCGCTCAGCGATCGACGCCGCCGATGCACACGTACTTGATCTCGAGGTACTCCTCGATGCCGTATTTCGAGCCTTCGCGGCCGAGGCCGGAGGACTTCATGCCGCCGAAGGGCGCGACCTCGGTGGAGATGAGGCCGGTGTTGACGCCGACGATGCCGTACTCGAGCGCGCCCGACACCCGCAGCGTGCGGGCGAGGTTCTGGGTGTAGAAATAGGCGGCGAGCCCGTACTCGGTGTCGTTGGCCATGGCGATCGCCTCGGCTTCGTCCTTGAAGCGGAACAGCGGCGCGACCGGGCCGAAGATCTCCTCCTTCGCCACCCGCATCGACGGGGTGACGTCGGCGATCACGGTGGGCTCGAAGAACGTGCCGCCCAGGGCATGGCGGCGCCCGCCGCAGACCACCCGGGCGCCTTTCTCGCGGGCGTCGGCGACCAGCTCCTCGACCTTGGCGATGGCATCGCCGTCGATGAGCGGGCCCTGGGTCACGCCCGCCTCGCTGCCGGCGCCCACCTTGAGGGCGGCGACGGCTTCCGCGAGCTTGGCCGCGAAGGCATCGTAGATGCCGTCCTGCACCAGCAGGCGGTTGGCACACACGCAGGTCTGGCCGGCGTTGCGGTACTTGGAGGCGATCGCTCCGGCCACCGCCTCGTCCAGGTCGGCGTCGTCGAAGACGATGAAGGGCGCGTTGCCGCCCAGCTCCAGCGAGAGCTTCTTGATGGTCGGGGCGCACTGGGCCATCAGGATGCGGCCGACCTCGGTGGAGCCGGTGAAGGAGAGCTTGCGCACGGTCGGGTTGCCGCAGAACTCGCCGCCGATGGCGCGCGCGTCGCCGGTCACCACGCTGAACACGCCCGCCGGGATGCCTGCACGGTTGGCGAGCTCGGCCAGGGCGAGGGCGGACAGCGGAGTCGACTCGGCCGGCTTCACCACCATGGTGCAACCGGCGGCCAGCGCCGGGCCGGCCTTGCGGGTGATCATCGCGGCGGGGAAGTTCCACGGCGTGATCGCGGCGCACACGCCGATCGGCTCCTTGGTGACCAGGATGCGCTTGTCGGCGTGGTGGGCGGGGATGGTGTCGCCATAGACGCGCTTGCCTTCCTCGGCGAACCATTCGACGAAGGAGGCGGCGTAGGCGATCTCGCCGCGGGCCTCGGCGAGCGGCTTGCCCTGCTCGGCGGTCATCAGCTGGGCGAGGTCTTCCTGGTGCTCGAGCATCAGCTCGAACCAGCGGCGCAGGAGCTTGGCGCGCTCGCCGGCGGTCCGGGCTCGCCAGGCGGGCAGGGCCCGGGCGGCGGCGTCGATGGCGCGGCGGGTCTCGCCGGCGCCCATGTTCGGCACGGTGGCGAGGGTCTCGCCGTTGGCCGGATCGGTCACGGCGAAGCTCGTCTTGTCGTCCGCATCGCACCAATGGCCGTCGATCAGGCAGTGGGTGCGCAGCAGGGCGGGGTCCTTGAGGATTGGCATGGATGGTCTCCGGTGGAGCGGGGGTCAGGAGGCGATGCCGCGCAGCCGCTCGTTGCGGCGGCGCAGGCCTTCGAGGGTGATCAGCATCAGGGTCGACAGCAGGGTGAGCATGGTCGCCACCGCCGCGATGGTCGGGCTGATGTTTTCGCGGATGCCGGCGAACATCTGGCGCGGCAGCGTGGTCTGCTCGGGGCTCGCGAGGAAGAGGGTGACTACGACCTCGTCGAAGGAAATGGCGAAGGCGAACAGGCCCCCGGAGATGATCCCCGGCGCGACCACCGGCAAGGTGACGCGGAAGAAGGCGGTGATCGGGTTGGCGCCCAGGCTCGCGGCGGCCTTCACCAGGTTGTCGTCGAAGCCCTGCAGGGTCGCCGACACGGTGGTGACGACGAAGGGCACGCCCAGCACCGCGTGCACCAGCACCAGTCCGGTGTAGCTGCCGGTGAGGCCGATGGGGGCGAAGACGATGTAGGTCGCCACGCCCACGATCACCACCGGCACCACCATGGGCGAGATCAGCACCGCGGTGAGCAGCGCCTTGCCCGGGAAGTCCACCCGGGTCAGCCCGATCGCCGCCATGGTGCCGAACACCATGGCCACGACCGTCGCCAGCGGCGAGATGATGAGGCTGTTCATCAGCGCCTGGCGCCACGGCGCGGAGGTGAAGAAGTCCTCGTACCAGCGCAGCGAGAAGCCCGACATCGGGTACATCAGGAAGGAGTCGGCGTTGAACGACAACGGCATGATCACCAGGATCGGCAGGATCAGGAACAGCAGGATCAGGCCGCAGAGCACGCGGAAGGCGTAGAACCAGACGCGTTCGGGCAGGGTGGCGTAGGCGGGCAGCATGGCCGTGTCTCCCGGATCAGCGGCGCGCCTTCGCCGTGACGGCGAAGTAGCGCGAATAGACGGCGTAGAGCACCAGCGTGGCGGCGAGCAGGATCGCGGAGAGCGCGGCCGCCATGCCCCAGTTGATGGTCTGGTTGGTGTAGAAGGCGACGAAGTAGCTCGCCATCTGCTCCTTGGGGCTGCCCAGCAGCGCAGGCGTGATGTAGTAGCCCATCGCCATGATGAAGACCAGCAGCGAGCCCGCGCCGACGCCGGGCAGGGTCTGCGGGAAGTAGATGCGCCAGAAGCTCTTCATCGGCGGGCAGCCGAGGGAGACGGCGGCGCGCATGTAGGTGGGCGAGATGCCCTTCATCACGCTGTAGAGGGGCAGGATCATGAAGGGCAGCAGGATGTGCACCATCGCCACGTAGACGCCCACGCGGTTGAAGAGGAGCTGCAGCGGCGAGTCGATGAGGCCCAGCAGGCGCAGCGACTCGTTCACCAGGCCCTCGTTCTGCAGCAGCACGATCCACGCCGCGACGCGCACCAGCACCGAGGTCCAGAAGGGCAGCAGCACGAAGATCATCAGGGTGTTCGACACGCGCGTCTTCAGTGTCGCCAGCAGGTAGGCGAGGGGGAAGCCGAGCGCCAGGCACCAGGCGGTGACCAGCAGGCTCATCCAGAAGGTGCGGGTCATGACGGCGACGAAGATCGCCTCGTCCTCGCCGAGCTGCTCGATGCTGCCGTCCTCGCCGATGCGGTGGTCGATCGCGGCGAGCAGGTAGTAGGGGGTGTAGGGCGCGGCGTTGCGCGCGATGCGCTGCCAGGTGGCGGTCTCGCCCCAGCGGGCGTCCACCTCGACGAGCGCGTCGCGGGCGCTGACTCCGTCCTCGGGCGGCATGGCGCGCACGCTCTTCATCAGCAGCGAGCGGAAGCCCGGCTCTTCCATATTGAGCCGCTTGGCCACCGCGGCCATCTCGCGGCTCGCCTTGCCGGCGGCGAGATCCCGCGCCAGGGCGTCGAAAGCCGCGTCGTCGGGCACCCCGGTGCCGTCCCAGCCGCGCAGCGCCTCGACCGTGTCGGGCAGGCCGGCGACGACCTCGGGGTTGTCCACCGCCCGCGTCATCAGCGAGGCGATCGGCCACACGAAGGTAAACAGCACGAAGGCCGCCAGGGGCAGGATGAGGGCGCCGTAGCGCAGCTTCTTGCGCCGCTCGGCGCGGCGCAGTTTCAGCTTGAGCGGGACGTCGCCGGCGCCCGAGGGGGCCGTCGGCTCGATGGTGGTGGCTTGCATTGCGCGCTCTCCGGTGCGGGGGACGGGCGAGCGCCCGTCCCCGGCCGGACCGATCCTCAGCGGGCGGCCCAGGCGTTGAAGCGTTGCTCGAGGTCTTCGCCGTGTTCGAGCCAGAACTGCGTGTTGTTGGCCAGCGCGCCCTTCAGGTTCTGGGGCGCGGTCGGCAGATCGGCAGCCATTTCCGGATCGATCAGCCCGACGGCCTTCTTGTGGGTCGGGCCGTAGGTGATGTTGCTGGAGTACACCTTCTGGTTCTCGGGCCGGCTGGTGAAGGCGATGAAGTTGTAGGCCTCGTCACGCTTGGGCGTGCCGGAGGGAATCGCCCAGAAGTCGAGGTCGTAGACGCTGCCGGTCCACACGATCTTGAGGTTCTTGCCTTCCTTCTGCGCGTTGGCGATGCGGCCGTTGTAGGCCGAGCTCATCACCACGTCGCCCGAGGCGAGCAGTTGCGGCGGCTGGGCGCCGGCCTCCCACCACTGGATGTGGGGCTTGATCTCGTCGAGCTTCCTGAAGGCGCGCTCGACGCCGGCCTTGGTGGCGAGCTCCTTGTACACGTTCTCCGGCTTCACGCCGTCGGCGAGCAGGGCGAACTCCAGGGTGAACTTGGCGCCCTTGCGCATGCCGCGCTTGCCCGGGAATTTCTTCACGTCCCAGAAATCGGCCCAGGAGGTGGGGGCGGACTTCAGGCGGTCGGCGTTGTAGGCGAGCACGGTGGACCACACGAAGACGCCGATGCCGCAGTCGGTGACCGCCGCGTCGATGAAGTCGGCCTTGTTGCCGATCTTCTTGTAGTCGAGCTGCTCGTACAGGCCTTCCTCGCAGCCGCGGGCGAGCTCGGCGGACTCCACCTCCACCACGTCCCAGGTCACGTTGCCCGCCTCGACCATGGCCTTGATCTTGGCCTGCTCGCCGTTGTACTCGCCGGCGATGACCTTGCTGCCGCTCGCCTTCTGCCAGGGCTCGTAGAAGGCGACTTCCTGCGCCTTCTGGTTGCTGCCGCCGAACGAGATGACGGTGATGTCCGCCTGCGCGCTGCCGGCCGCCAGCAGGGCCGCGGCGATCGCGGAATGGATCAGAGTCGTGCCGAGTTTCATTGTTTTCTCCTTGCTTCGGGTGTGGGTGGGCGAGGCTCAGGCGGGCATCGGCTCGAGCGCGCGGACGTGCTCGGGGTCGAGGCCGACCCGGATCGTCTCGCCGCTGCGCAGCGAGTGGTCGAGCCGGGAAATCGGGGTCTTGATGGTGAAGTCGTGGTTGCCGGCGAGGTCCACGCGCACCCGCACGTGGTCGCCGAGGTAGATCAGCTCGCGCACGGTGGCGTCGAGGCAGTTGCCGCAGTCGGCCGCCGTGCCGTCGAGCACGGCGCGCTCCGGGCGCACCGAGACGACCGCCCGGGAGCCCTGGCGCACGTTGCCGGCACGCACCTTGAGGAGCGTGCCGCAGTCCAGGCGCACCGCGCAGTCGTCGCCGTCGAGGGTCTCCACGGTGCCGGGCAGCACGTTGTTCTCGCCGATGAAGTTGGCGACGAAGGCGTTGGCCGGGCGCTCGTACAGGGTCTCCGCGGAGTCGATCTGCTGGATCACGCCGCGGTTGAACACTGCGATGCGGTCCGACATGGTCAGCGCCTCGCTCTGGTCGTGGGTGACGAACACCACCGTGACGCCCAGGTTCTGGTGGATGTGCTTGATCTCGAGCTGCATCGCCTCGCGCAGGTTCTTGTCCAGCGCGCCGAGCGGCTCGTCCATCAGCACCAGCTGGGGATCGAACACCAGGGCGCGGGCCAGCGCGATGCGCTGCTGCTGGCCGCCCGAGAGCTGCTGCGGATAACGGTTGCCGAAGGATTCGAGCTGCACCATGCCCAGCGCGCGCTTGACCTTGGCATCGATGTCGGCGGCGGGGAGCTTCCTCACCGACAGGGGGAAGCGCAGGTTCTCCGCCACGGTCATGTGGGGGAACAGCGCGTAGTTCTGGAACACCATGCCGATGTTGCGCTTGTGGGGCGGCACGCGATTGATGACCTGGCCGTCCAGGCGGATCTCGCCGCCCGTGGGAGTCTCGAAGCCGGCCAGCATCATCAGGCAGGTGGTCTTGCCCGAGCCCGAGGGGCCCAGCAGCGTGAGGAACTCGCCGCGGCGGATATCGAGGTTCAGATCCCGGACGATCAGCGTCTCGCCGTCGTAGGTCTTCTGCACTCCCCTGAACGTGACGTGCGCATCCTGCGCAGGCTGTCTGTCTGCGGTGTTCATCCTCGTCTCCTCCGGTCGGTCTCCATGCGCGGGAGTGCCCGTCGCGATCCGGCGCCGATCTTCGTCATCGTCGGCCGCATCCCGCGTTCATCTCGCGTCAATCGGATCGTAGGCAAAAAATCGGCTCAGGGTTGAACCAATTTCTTTAAACTTCAGGGAACCAATTTGTGTTGCGGTGCAATGGATACCCGGCTTTCCTGCGAGATCATCAGCCAGTCCTTCGAGGCCCAGCCCACCGAGGCCGGGCAGCGCGTGAAGCTCTACCTGTGCATACGCCAGGCGATTCTGGAGCGCCGCCTGGGGCCCGGTACCGCCTTGCCGCCCACCCGCATCCTGGCCGCGGAGCTGGGCCTGGGGCGCAATACGGTGGTGCGTGCCTACGATCAGCTGGTGGTCGAGGGCTATCTGGACAGCGCCGTCGGCTCGGGCACCTTCGTGTCCGATGCGATCGGCCGCACCCGCGTGCCGCAGCGGCCCAAGCGCATGGTGGGCACGCGCCGGGAAGGCTTGTCGCGGCGCGGCAATCGCATCGCATCCAACGCCTCGAGCAGCCGCGTGCAGACGGGCGCCTTCATGCCGGGCTTCCCCGACGTGGTCCATTTCCCCTTCGCCACCTGGCGGCGCCTCCTCGCCAAGCACACCCGCTACGAGGAGCGCCACCTCGCCCAGTACGGCTACGGCGGCTACGGGCCGCTCAAATCGGTCATCGCCGACTACCTGCGGGCGACGCGGATGATGTCCTGCTCGCCCCAGCAGATCCTGATCGTGAACGGTTCCCACCAGGCGCTCGACCTGTGTGCGCGCATGTTGTGCGATCCGGGCGACGCGGTGTGGATGGAGGACCCGGGCTACTGGGGCGCGCGCAACGTGCTCGCGGCCACCGACGTCAATGTCGTGCCGATCCCGGTGGACGCCAACGGCATCGCGCCCCGGGAGGAGGACTGGGACCGGCCGCCGCGGATGATCTTCGTGTCGCCGTCGAGCCAGTACCCGATGGGCGCGGTGCTCTCCCTTGAGCGGCGGCTGAAGCTCCTGGAGCACGCCGAGAAGCACCGCACCTGGATCATCGAGGACGACTACGACAACGAGATCCGCTACCACGCGCGCCCGGTGGCGTCGCTGTTCGGCCTGTCGAGCTCCCAGCGGGTGATCTACGTCGGCACCTTCAGCAAGGTGATGTACACCGGCCTGCGCCTGGCCTATCTCGTCGTGCCGGAGGACCTGGTCGAGGCCTTCACCATCGGCAATGCGGAGCTCTACCGCGAGGGGCGCATGCAGGAGCAGGCCGCCCTCGCGGAATTCATCGAGGCCGGCCATTTCACCGCCCACATCCGCCGCATGCGCGGCATCTACCAGGAGCGGCGCGACCGCCTGAAGGCGATCATGGAGTCCCGGCTCGGCGGCCTCGTCAGCATCCCCGACAGCCTGGCCGGCCTGCACCTGCCGGTGCGCTTCCTGCAGCCCCTCGACGACGCGGATCTCGCCTCCCAGGCGATCCACAACGGCGTGATCTTCAGGCCGCTGTCCATGTACGCGATCGACCCCAAGAACCGCCAGCTGGGCATGAACCTCGGATTCGCCGCCGTCCCCGTCGAGAAGATGGATGCGCCGGCCGACACGATCGTGCGCCTGATCGAGGCGTCGCTGCGCGGCGGCGGCTCCCGCCGCGGATGAGGCGCGGCGGGATCTGCGGGCGCTTCAGTTCGCCGGCTCGGTGTCGAATCCGGCCTTGCTCCGGATGGCCGTGCGGATCCGGTCGAGGCTGACCCGCCCGGGGTCGTAGTCGATCGTCGCCTTGTGCTCGGCGTAGCTCGCTTCCACATGGCGTACGCCCTCCATCCGCTTCAGCGCGGATTCGATCAGCACCGGGCAGGCCTCGCCGACCATGCCCTTCACGTGCAGGGTGGCGCGGGCGGTCGTTTCGGGTTGCGGGGCGCCGCTGCCCTGGGCGAGGACGGTGCCGGGGGCGGCCAGCAGTTGCGCGAGCAGGACGGCACCGGCGGCGAGCCGCTTCAGTTCGGTTCTCATGACGGTTTCCTCCGGTTCAGCCGAGGTTGGGCAGGATCAGGTACTCGAAGGCGTTGATCGCCACGGCTAGCCCGGTGGCGGTCCACAGCAGGGCCCGCGCGCCGCGCCGCGCCGGCGTGCAGTCGCAATCGCGGCGCCGGTAGAGCAGGTAGAAGCCGGCGGCGAGCAGCACGGCCGTGAGCACGGTCGCGGGCAGTTGCAGATGGGCGTAGCGGGCGAGCCAGCCGAGCCCGCCGATGCCGAGCACGATGCCGAGCATCGGGCCGATGCAGGCCGCGCCGGTGACCACCGCCGCGGCCATGCCGGCCACGGCGGCGGCGCCGCCGAGGCGCTCCTGGGGTGTTGCCTGGGTCGCGTGTTTCATCTTCTTCTCCTGGTCGGGGCGTGGGGATGCCGCCGGGGCGCGTCGCCAGGACGCGTCCCCGGGGCACGGGCTTCGGTTCGGGTTGGGTGGAGGGCGGGTCAGCGCGGGTGCAGCCAGCCCGGCAGGAAGCCGTAGGGATCGTCCTGCACCCCGCTGTCGTGGGGGATCCCGTGGCGCTGCAGGCGCTGGGCCAGCGTGCCGTCCTTGCACGCATCGAACAGATCGGTGCAGCCGCCGACGAACTCGCCGGCGATGAAGATCTGCGGGAAGGTGTTCCAGCCGGTGCGCGCGGCGAGCGCCTCGCGCACCTTGCCGCCGCGGTTGCCCTCCTGGTAGGCGACCGAGTCCAGGTCCACCGAGCGGTAGGGGATGCCGTAGCGGGCGAGCACCTTGCGCACCGACCAGCAGAACTCGCACCACTCCAGGGCGAACATCACCACCGGGTTGTCGGCCACGAGTGCGTCCACTTCGGCCACCGCGGCCGGATCGAGGGCGGGAGGCGCCGCGCCCGGGGGCGGTGCGGCAGGGGCCGAGACGTCGAAGCGGTAGCCCTGGGTGGAGCGGGAGATCTCCTTCTCCTCTTCGGTCATGTCCACCGCCACGTCCTCGAACAGCGGCGTGGTCAGGTAGCGCTCGCCGGTGTCGGGCAGCATGCACAGGATGTTGGCCCCTTCGGGCGCCTCGGCGGCGATGTGCAGGGCGCCGGCGAAGGTGGCGCCGGCGGAGATGCCGACGAAGATGCCCTCCTTGCACGCGAGGTCGCGCGCCGCTTTCAGCGCGGCCTTGCCGTCGATGGGCAGGAAGCGGTCGATGCGCCGGGCGTCGATCACTTCCTCGGCGAGGCGTGGCACGAAGTCGGGCGACCAGCCCTGCATCAGATGGGGGCGGAACGAAGGATGGCTGCCGGCCTGCGAGCCGTCCCGGTTGCGCGGCTGCGGGATGCCGCTGCCGAGGATGGGCGAGTTGTCCGGCTCGCACACCACGATTCTCGTGTCGGGGGACTTCTGTCGCAGCACGCGGGAGACGCCGTTCAGGGTGCCGCCGGTGCCGAAGCCGGTGACCCACCAGTCGAGCGGCGCGTCGTCGAAGGCCTCCAGGATCTCCACCGCGGTCGTGCGCACGTGCACCTCGGCGTTGGCCGGATTCTCGAACTGGCGCGGCTGCCACCAGCCGTGCTCGCGGGCGAGCTCCTCGGCCTTGGCGACCATCCCGGAGCCCTTCTGCGACGCGGGTGTCAGCACCACCTTCGCGCCCAGGAAGCGCATCAGCTTGCGCCGCTCGACGCTGAAGTTCTCGGCCATGGTGACCACCAGCGGGTAGCCCTTCTGGGCGCACACCATCGCCAGGCCGATGCCGGTGTTGCCGCTGGTGGCCTCGACCACGGTCTGGCCGGGCTCGAGGTCGCCGCGCCGCTCGGCGTCCTCGATGACGGCGAGCGCCATCCGGTCCTTGACCGAGCCCATCGGGTTGAAGGCCTCGATCTTGACGTAGAGGTTCACGTGCTTCGGACCGAGGTTGTTGATCCGCACCACCGGCGTGTTGCCGATCGTGTCCAGGATGCTGTCGAATCGCTTGGCCATCTCTGTTCTCCTGTCGGGGGGGGGCGCCGCTCGCGGTCGGCGCCGTGGCCGCCCTCAATTCGTTTGTTGGTTCACAACCGATGCGGATGCAAGGGTCGCGTGTCGCGCCGCCAATGCCCGGCCGATCTCGATGACCTCGTCGACCAGCGCGTCGGCATGGGCCATCGTCGCGCGCGCACCGATGAAGCAGGGGCGGATCGTGAGCGCGCCGTTGATCACGGTGGTGCTCGGCATGTTGCGGCCGCGGTGCACGAGCTCGCGGTGGATGCGCTGGTTGAGCGCGTTCAGGTCGTCCGTGGCGCCGCCTACGTAGCGGAAGCAGCAGATCGAAAGGGTGGGTGGCTGCACCAGCTCGAGCTCCGGGTGCGCCGCGGCACGCAGGGCCACGCGCCGCGCCATGGTGTTGTGCCGGCACACCCGTTCGGCGAGGCCTTCGCGCCCGATCTCGCGCAGCAGCGCCCACACCACCGCGCCGCGGGAGGGGGCCGACAGCTCGACGCCGAAGTCGGCGTAGGGAATGCCCAGGCTGTCCATGGAGTGGGTGGCCTCGCCGTCGCTGCAGGCGCCTTCCAGGTAGTCGGCCGCGGTCTGGGTGAAGGCGCGGTGGAGCAGCGCCCGGTCGCGCACGAAGGTGGCGCCGATGCCGACGGGGGCGCCCAGCCACTTGTGCGGATCCACCACCACCGAGTCGGCGAGCGCGAGACCGTCGTAGAGCGGCCGCACCCGCGGATCGAGGATGCCCGGCAGGCCGTAGGCGCCGTCCACGTGGAACCAGAGGCCATGCCCGCGGGCGATCCCGCCCAGCGCGCGCAGGTCGTCGATGGCGCCCGCGTTGGTAGTGCCCGCGTTGGCGACCACCGCCACCGGCAGCGCGCCGGTGCCGGCGTCGCGCTCGAGCTGCTGCGCGAGGGCGTCCGGAATCATGCGGCCCATCCGGTCGGCGGGCACCATTACCACCGCCTCGCGGCCCATGCCCAGCACCGCCGCCGCGCGCCGGATGGTGTGGTGGCTCGCCGCGGTGGCGTAGAGGCGGCAGGGCCGGGCGACGCCGTCGCGCGCCGGATCGACGCCGATGCCCTCGAAGGCCGCCTGGCGCGCCGCGCCGAGCGCCACCAGGTTGGCCACCGAGCCGCCGCTGCTGTACAGCCCTTTCATGCCCGGCGGCAGCTCGAAGAGGGCGGCCAGCCACTCGAGGGACAGCTCCTCGAGGAAGCTGAACGCGGTGAGCCCGAGCCGCTGGGGCGCGGCCACCGCACCGGCCACCGTCGCCAGGGCGCCGACCGAGGTGGCGCCGGTGGTGATGAAGGCGCTCGAGCCGGGGTTGGGGATCTGGGACCCGTTGGGGACGAGGTAGCGGCCGATCTCGTCCATCACCTTGGCAATGCCGACGCCTTGCTCGGGCAGCGGCCGTTCGAGCACGGCGCGCCACCGTTGCGGCTCGTGCATCGCGTCCGGGTGCTCGAACTTCAGGTAGCCGTCCAGCTCGTCGCCGAGCTGGGCCAGCCATCGGCCGAGATGGCCGCATTCCGCCCGATCGTTGTCGTTCATGGTCCGACTCCGTCGCTTTCGATCCGGAGGCCGGCCGCGCGCCACGTCGGCCGGCCCCGCCGGGTGCTTACGCGAGCACCTGCGCGCCGCTGGCCAGGAAGGCCATCGTGCGCGGCGCGCCGGCGATCTCGACGCCGTCCTCCAGATCGGCCGCGGTGATGCCCTTGGCCTTGGCGCAGGCCGGGCAGAGCCAGATCGTCCCGCCGTTGGCGCGGTAGGCGGCCATCAGGTCGGCCAACGGCTCGTAGCCCTTCGCGACCAGCCCTTCGGCGCCGCCGCGCAGGCAGATCCCGGCCGCGTCGGCGCTGGCGAAGACGGCGGTCTCGCAGCTCTTCGAGGCCGTCACCGCCAGGACGAAGGCGATCGTGGCGCGCTCGACGTCGTCGGCGCCGTGGTTGCAGTTGACGAGGTACTTCTGTTGGGTCTGTTGGGTGGTGCTCATGGTCTTATCCTCCATCGGGTTCGCTTCGGCTCGGTGCCGGGAGCGATTCCATCTTATGAAGGACGGCGCCGCGACACTTGGAGAACCGCTGGTCTTGTCGTGGAGAATTCGTGGAGCTTGGCCTACGATCCAATGGCATACTTCGGGTCACTGCGGACCGTCCGAGAATCACGCCCGGCGTGGTGCGCGTGGCGATCCGGCGATGTCCGAGACCTCACCGCGAGCTGCGCTCATGCAATACCGCTTCGATGCGTTCTCCCTCGACACGGACCGGTTCGAACTCGCCCGCGACGGCGTGCCGATCCGCATCGAGCCGCAGGTCCTCGAGTTGCTCGTGCTCCTGGTCGAGAGCCGCGACCGGATGGTGAGCAAGGACGAGATCATCGAGAAGGTCTGGCGCGGCCGGATCGTATCCGAGGCGGCGGTGAGCAGCCGCATCAAGGCCGCCCGTCAGGCGCTCGACGACGACGGCCAGGTGCAGCGCTACATCCGCACGATCCACCGCAAGGGCTTTCGCTTCGTCGGCGACGTGTCGAGCAGCGCCGGCGACGACCCGCCTGCGGTGCGCGGGCCGCCGGGCGAGCCGTCGTTCGAGGACGAGGGTGCGATGCCGCCGGCAACGCCGGCCGCGGCGACGGCGGCGCGTTCCGGCCACGCCGCGCGCCCGGCGGTGGCGGTGCTGCCGTTCGGCAACCTGTCGGCCGATCCCGATCAGGAGTATTTCTCGGACGGCGTCACCGCCGACCTCATCGCGCGGCTGTCCAAGCACCGCTGGATCGACGTGATGGCCCGCAACTGCAGCTTCGGCTACAAGGGCAGGGCGGTCGACGTGCGCGAGGTCGGAGCCGCGCTGCGGGTGGATTACGTCGTCGAGGGCAGCGTGCGGCGGGCCGGCAACCGGATCCGCGTCGGCGTGCAACTGGCCGATACCCACACCGGACACAACAAGTGGGCCGAGCACTACGATCGCGAGCTGGCGGACATCTTCGCGCTCCAGGACGAGATCACCGAGACGATCGCGGCGCGGCTCGAGCCCGAGATCGGCTTCGCCGAGCGCAACAAGCTGGTCCAGTCGCGCCCGCCCGACCTGCGCGCCTGGGACTGCTTCCACCTGGGCATCCATCACTTCTACAAGTTCACCGGCCCCGACAACGTCGAGGCCCAGCGGCTGCTGCGCCGCAGCCAGGCGCTCGATCCGCTGCTGGGCGAGGCCTTCGCCTGGTGGGCCTACGCCTTGATCCTGGGCATGATCTACTGGGACACGCCGCCGACCGCCGAGCTGCTCGACGAAGCCCTGGCCGCCTGCGACCGGGCGCTGGAGATCGACCGCTACAACGCCACCTTCCATGCCCTGCGCGCCCGCGTGCTGCTGGCCCGCTGCGAGTACGACCAGGCGATCGTCGAGAACCAGGCGGCGATAGACCTCAATCCCTCGTTCGCCGCCGCGCACTGTGGCCTGGGTGACTCGCTCACCTACGAGAAGCGCTACGAGGAAGCGATGCACTGCTTCGACCGGGCCATCGCCTTGAGCCCGAACGACCCGCAGCTGTGGGCCTTCTACTCCTACGGGGCGCTGGCGATGATCTTCAAGGGCGATTACGACACCGCGCTGCAATGGACCGACAAGGCGGCGAACATCCCCAACTGCCAGTACTGGACGCGCGCCCACCGCGCGGTGGCGCTGGCGCATCTCGACCGCCTCGACGAGGCGCGCGACGCAGGCGAGCGGCTGTTGCGCGAGATGCCGCGCTTCACATGCCGCTTCGCCCGGGAAAAGCTCTTCTATCTCAGAGAGCAGGAGCAGGTGGAACGCTATCTCGCGGGGTTGCGTCTGGCCCGGATTCCCGAAGGCTGAAGGAAGCCTCCCCGTCGAATACCTGCGCGCTTCGCTCGCGATCGGTCGAAGCTGGATACGGTGACGCTCTCGCACGCCGAATGGCGGCGTTAGTGTATACAGGAAGATTCATGCGCGTTCGAGAGGTGGTTGCGCTGCACTTGGATGTTGAGCGGTTATGCCGCAAAAACAGAAACATGGAGATTTTTTGCGGCTGGTCACGATAAATAGCCTTGACGCGCGCATGGTTGGATGTATACATTCGCCACATGTATACACTCCGCCTCTGGTCGGTTCGTCACGCCCGCGGTCTGCGTCGCGTCTACGACTTTTTCTCGCGGCTCGCGCCCGCCTTCGCGCCCGTGGTGCGCCTGGTCGGCAGGCGCCGCGCGGAGACCGTGCTGCACCCGTTCGAGCGCTTGCTCAAGGGCCTGATGTTCGATTGCCGGGCGTGCGGACAGTGCGTGCTTTCCGCGACCGGCATGGCCTGTCCGATGAATTGCGCCAAGGAGATGCGCAACGGGCCGTGCGGCGGCGTGCGGCTCGACGGGCGCTGCGAGGTGAAGCCGGAGATGGCCTGCGTCTGGGTCGAGGCGACCGCCGGCACCAAGCGCATCGCGGCCGATCGCCAGGCGCATCCCACGCCGCTCCTGCCGGCGATCGACGTGCGCAGGCGCGGCAAGTCCACATGGATACAGGTTTTCGAGGGGCGTGCGGACCCGGCCTTCCAGCCGCCGGTCGATAGCCGCATCGTCCCCGAGTCCGAGCTCGGCCCCCTCGAGCGTGCCTGCCGCTCCGGGCGTTTCGTGGTCACGGTGGAAGTGGCGCCGCCCGATTCCGCCGATCCGGGAGCGCTGCTGCAGCGGGCGGCGAAGTTCGACGGGCTGGTGGACGCGATCAACATCACCGACGGAGCGGGCGGCAATTGCCACATGTCGAGCGTGGCCGCCTCGGCCATTCTCGCCGCCCACGGCTACGACCCGGTCTATCAGGTCGCCTGCCGCGACCGCAACCGCATCGCCATCCAGGGCGACATCCTCGGTGCGGCGGCCCTGGGGGTGAAGAACATCCTGTGCCTCACCGGCGACGACGTCTCCCAGGGCGACCACCCCCAGGCGAAGCCGGTGTTCGATCTGGACGCGGTGTCGCTGCTGCACGTGGCGCGCGGCATGTGCGACCGCGGCGAGTTCGCCTCCGGCCGGCGCCTGGAGACGCCGCCCGACCTGTTCATCGGCGCCACCGTCAATCCCTTCGTGCCGCCGTACCGCGACCGCATCGCCAACCTGGAGAAGAAGATCCTGGCCGGGGCGCGCTTCATCCAGACCCAGTTCTGCTTCGACGTGGGCCTGTTCGAGGATTTCATGGCCGAAGTGCGCCGCCGCGGCCTGCACGAGCGCGCCCACATCCTCGTCGGCGTCGGCACCCTGGGCTCGGCCAAGGCGCTGAAGTGGATGGCCACCCACGTGCCGGGCGTGCACGTGCCCGAGGCGCTCATCGAGCGCATCGGCCGCGCCGAGGACCCGAAGCGGGCGGCGAAGGCGGCCTGCATCGAGACCATCCGGGCCCTCTCCGGGATCGAGGGCGTGGCCGGCATCCACGTCATGGGCCACAAGAACGAGGACGTTCTCGCGCAGATCATCGAGGAATCGGGGCTGCGCCGGCAGCCTCGCCTGCAGGCCGTGTGACCGAAAAACACCAACGGAGGAGACCCCTGTGAACGACCTGAACGACGAGGAACGACAGCTCATCGAGTGGCTGGCCGACATGAACGAGGAGGACGCGCTGGCGCTCGCCAACCGCATGCTGCTGGAGGACGGGAAGGACCCGATCCGGGTGCTGGAGCTGTGCCGCGCGGCAATGGACATCGTCGGCAAGCGCTTCGAGGAGGGCGAGTACTTCCTGCCCGAGCTGGTGCTGGCGGGCGAGATGCTCGACCAGATCGGCGCGGTGGCCAAACCCCTGATCAAGCAGGGTGAAGGCGGCGAGTCGAAGAAGCTGGGCCGCGTGCTCATCGGCACGGTGCACGGCGACCTGCACGACATCGGCAAGAACATCGTTTCCTTCATGCTCGACATCAACGGTTTCGAGGTCAAGGACATCGGCATCGACGTGCCGGTCAAGACCTTCATCGACGAGATCGAGGCCTTCCAGCCCGACGTGGTGGGCCTGTCCGGCTTTCTCACCCTTGCCTTCGATTCGATGAAGGAGACCATCCAGGCTTTCGACGAGGCCGGGATGCGTGCCAGGTTCAAGGTCATGATCGGCGGCGGCCAGATCGACGAGACGGTGCGTGCCTACACCGGTGCCGACGCCTTCGGAGTGAATGCCGTCGAGGCGGTGAACCTGTGCAAGAACTGGCTGGAGGCCGCCTGATGCCCACGCAGATCGGACCCTACACCCAGAGCGACGAAGCCAAGGCGGCCTACGACGCGCGCTGGGAACGCATCATGGCCTGCGTGCGCCTGGAGCAGCCCGACCGCATGCCGGTCGGGCTGCACAGCTTCTTCTGGCCGGCCACCTACGGCGGCATCAGCTTCAAGGAGCTGATGTACGACTACGACAAGGCCAAGCAGGTGTGCTTCGACGCGGTGATGGAATTCGAGCCGGACGGGGTGTTTCCGCTCATGCTCGGCACCACGCTGGGGCGCTCGCTGGAGAAGCTCGACTTCAAGCAGCTGCAGTGGCCGGGGCACGGCGTGGGCGACATGCAGCCCTTCCAGTACCTCGACCGGGAGTACATGAGCGCCGACGAGTACGACGACTTCCTGTTCGACCCGACCGGCTTCTACCTCCACAAGTACCTGCCGCGGGTCGCCGGCGCCTTCGCGGGCTTCGACCAGCTGCCCGTGTTTCCGGGCCTGCACTACTTCCGCCTGGTGAACGGCATCCGTCCCTTCGCCCAGCCGGCGGTGCGCGAGTCCTTCGAGAAGATCGTGGCCGCCGCCGAGGAAGTGAACACCATGTTCGGGCACCACATCGACTGGACGCAGCGGATCAACGCCGCCGGCTTTCCGCTCTTCAACGGCGGCAACTCCATCGCGCCGTACGACTTCATCGCCGACTACTTCCGCGGCGCCACCGGCATGATGAAGGATCTCTACCGTCACAAGGACAAGCTCAAGCTGGTGCTGGAGAAGGCCCGGGTCTTCATCTCGCGCATGACCATCGCCAACGCCAGGGCGGCGAATCACCCGATCGTCTTCATCCCCATCCACTGGGCCCCGGACGCCTTCATGAGCCCCAAGCAGTTCGAGGAGTTCTGGTGGCCGACCTTCCGCGCCCTGATGATGGACCTGATCGAGGCCGATCTGATCCCCATGCCCATGTGGGAGTCCGACTGCACCAAGCGGCTGGAAGTCATCAAGGACATCCCGCCGGGCAAGTGCATCTACTGGTTCGAGCGCACCGACATGGTCAAGGCCTTCGAGGTGCTGGGCGACCGGGTTGCCCTGCGCGGCAACCTGTCGCCCTCGCTGATGACCACCGGCAAGCCGGAAGAGGTGGACGCCGCGGTCAAGCACCTGGTCGACAAGGTCTGGAACGAGGGCGGCAAGCTGATCCTCGACGGCGCCTTCGGTATTCCCGACGAGACGCCCGTGGCGAACGTGCGGGCGATGTTCGGCGCGGCGCGCAAGTACGCCGGCTGAACGCCATGCCCGTCGTTCGCGGTGTGGATCTCCGGCGCGAGCTGGCGGCCGACCCTCCCGAGGGGATGTCGCCGGTGCGCGCTCGCCTGCGGCGGGACGCCATGGCGGTCGCCGAGGCGGAGGACCTGATCGAGGCCTGCTACAGCTACGCCATCGTGCCGCTGGAGGGCTGGGCGGACGGCCGCCTTCGGGCCGGGGCGGAATGCCTCGATGCGCCGCGCCTCGTGCCCGCGAGCGGCGAGCTGACGGCGATCGGCTGCGGGGTGTGCACCGTCGGGCCGCGTCTGCCGGCGCGGGTCACCGCGCTCTTCGGCGAGCGGCGCGCCTCGCTCGCGGTGGCGCTGGACGAGCTCGGCAGCGAGATGCTGTTCGCGCTCGGGCGCCGCATCCAGGACCGCATGCTGTCCGAGTGCTACCGCAAACGCCTGTCCATGGGCGCAGAGCTCGCCGCCGGCGATCCCGGGCTCGGGCTCGACGCGCAGGCGGCGGTGCTGCGCCTGGCCGGGGCCGAGTCGATCGGCGTGGGCCTGCACCGCGGGGGGCTGCTGACGCCGCTCAAGTCGGCCTCGGTGGTGTTCGCCGTCGGCCGCAATCTCCCGGAATCGAGCTGGTCGCGCTGCGAGTCCTGTCCCTCGCGGACGAAATGCAACTACGGCCGCCGTCCGGCGCCGGCCCTCGCCATGGAGGCTCGGCCATGAGCGATCCGACGCCTTCCGGGCAGGCGAGCTACCGCCTGCATTTCCCGCACCTCGAGCGCGAGATCGTCGCCCGCGCCGGCGAATCCATCTTCGCCAGCGCGCGCCGTCACGGCGTGCGCATCGTCGGCGCCTGCGGCGGACGCGGCACCTGCGGCAGCTGCGTGGTGCGCATCGGGGCGGGCGAGGTCGATCAGGCCGACGGCGCGGCGGCGGACGGGCGCAAGTGGCTGCGCGCCTGCCGCATCAGCGCCCGCTCGGACTGCACCGTGGAGGTGGCCCCGCGCTCGCTGGCGCCGGTGGTGCGCACCGAGACCGACGACGGCGCCAAGGAGACGCTGCCGCTCGACACCGCGATCGCCGCCCTCGACCTCGCGCTCCCCCCGGCGAGCCTCGCCGACAACCTCGCCGATGCCGACCGGCTGCGCCGCGCCCTGGGCGGGGCCGCGTGCACCATCGACCTGGGCGCCGCGCGGCAGCTGCCGGCCGCGCTGCGTGCCGGGGAGGAGGGCGGACGGTGGGTGCTGCGCGCCTTCAGCCACGGAGCCGAGCTGATCGGCTTCGCCGCGCCGGGACGGCGTCCGCTCGGGCTCGCGGTCGATCTCGGCACCACCAACGCCGCCGGCTTCCTGGTGGACCTCGAGACCGGCGAGCGCCTGGCGAGCCTGGGAGTGGAGAACCCGCAGGTGGCGTGGGGGGCGGATCTCGTGAGCCGCATCAACCACGCCGCCAGGGACGCGCGGACCGCTGCCGAGCTGCGCGAGGCGGCCACCGCCGCCATCGACGCGCTCGCCCACGACCTGTGCCGCGCGGTCGGGCAGACGCCGGCCGAGATCGCCGACGTCGCGGTGTGCGGCAACACCGCCATGCACCACCTGCTGCTGGGCCTGCCCGTGAAGCAGCTGGGGCGGGCGCCTTTCGTCGCCGCGCTGCGCGAGGCGGTGGACCTCAGGGCTCGCGACCTGGGTCTCGCGGTGGCGCCGGGGGCGCGGGTGCACGTCGCGCCCAACGTCGGCGGCTTCGTCGGCGGCGATCACGTCACCGCGCTGCTCGCCACCGAGGACGAATGGGCGGCCAGGCGCACCGCGCTGGTGATGGACATCGGCACCAACACCGAGATCAGCCTGATCCACGGGGGGCGCATCGTGTCGGCCTCGGCGCCCTCCGGTCCGGCGCTGGAGGGCGGCCACATCTCCTGCGGCATGCGCGCGGCCGAAGGCGCGATCGAGCGGGTCGCGTTCGAGGGCGGGCGCCTGCGCGCGCGCACCATCGGCAACAAGAAGCCGATCGGCCTGTGCGGCTCGGGCGTGCTCGACACGCTCGCGACGCTCCACCGCGCCGGGCTGGTGAGCGACCAGGGACGGCTCGCGCGGGAGCACCCCGACATCCTCGCGCTGGGCAACAAGCGCGCCGTGCGACTCGCTCCCGAGGTGCTGTTCACCCAGGACGACGTGCGCGCGGTGCAACTCGCCAAGGCGGCGATCCGCACCGCCACCGAGCTCCTCCTCGACGAGGCCGGCGTCGCCGCGGACGACATCGAGCGCTTCGTCATCGCGGGCTCCTTCGGCGCCTACATCGACGTGGCGAGCGGCGTCGCCATCGGCCTGTTTCCGGACCTGCCGCGCGAGCGCTTCGTCCAGGTGGGCAACGCCGCCGGCGTCGGCATCCGCCGCATGCTCGCCTCGCGCCGCGCCCGCACGCGCGGCGCCGAGCTCGCCGCCGCCTGCCGCTACCTGGAGCTCAGCACGCGCGGCGACTTCCAGAAGACCTTTCTGCACCACATCGGATTCCACAACGACCATTCCTGAGGAGACAGTCCGTGAGCAAGGCTTTCGACATCGGCATCATCGGCGAGCGCATCAACCCCGGCTTCAAGTCCACCCGGGCGCTGTTCGACAACGAGGACATCCCCGGCATCCAGGCGCTCGCGGTGAAGCAGGCGCAGGCCGGGGCGCGTTACCTCAACGTGAACATCGGCGCCCGCGCACTCACCGACCCGGGCTGGATGGCCACCGTGATCCGCGCCATCCAGGAGGTGGTGACGCTGCCGCTGTCCTTCGATTTCCCGAGCAAGGCGGTGCAGGCGGTGTGCCTCGCCAACTACGATCCGGCGAAGGCGGGGGGCGAGCTCCCCATCGTGAACTCCATCACCGAGCACCGCTGGGACCTGATGGAGCTCTACGGGCCCTACCGCTTCAAGGTCATCCTGATGGCCTCCGAGCGCGTCGAGGACGGCGTCGCGAAGGGCAACAAGACCGCCGACGAGATCTACGGCACCGCGCGCCGCGCCGCGTTGCGCCTGAAGAACGAGTACGGCATGCCCCTCGACCACGTCTTCATCGACATGTCGGTGTCGGCCATCATCGCCGACACCGAGGGCCTGAACCGCAGCACCGTCGAGGCGATCCGGCTGATCGGCGCGGACCCCGAGCTGCAGGGCGTGCACATGATGGGCGGGCTCTCCAACATCGGCCAACAGCTCCCGCCCAAGGCCGCCGACGGTTCCGACCTCAAGCACTGCCTGGAGAACGCCTTCCTCACCATCACCGTGCCGCATGGCTTCGACTACGTGCTCGGCACGCCGTGGCGCGGCTACGAGCGCCTCGCCGACGATCACTACGTGCTCGCCACCTACCGCAGCTTCCTCGAGCAGACCGGCAGCAACGCCCTGCGCGCGGTGCGCAAGTTCTACCGGGCCTGAGCATGGACACCCTCAAGGAATTCGCCGTCTGCGCCGCCGGCTGGTTCGACGGCGAGCGCCATCATCCCGGTCCGGCGAGCTTCGTCGTCCGCGACGGCCGCATCGAGCACCTCGCCAGCGGCGATCATGCCCGCGACCTGGCCGGCCGGGGCCTGCCGGTGATCCACGGCGGCTTCCTGATGCCGGGTCTGGTGGACGCCCACGTCCATCTCTTCCTCGACGGCAAGCCCACAGATGGTCCGACCCGTTCGGCCCATCTCAAGCAGCCGGTCGAGGCGCTCACCGAGACCGCCCGCGCCAGCGCGCGCCAGGCGCTGGCCTGCGGCGTGACCCTGGTGCGCGACGCCGGCGACCGCCACGGCATCAACCACGCCGTCCGCGCCGAGGCGCGCCGCGGCAGCGACATGGCGCGGGTGCGCTCGGGCGGCCTGGGGGTCAAGCGGCCCAAGCGCTACGGCGGCTTCATGGCGATGGACGTCGAGGACGCCGAGGCGATCGTCGCCTCGGTGCGCCGCCTCGCCGCCGATAGCGACGAGATCAAGCTCATCCTCACCGGCATCATCGATTTCGACGCCGGGGCGGTGACCGACGAGCCTCAGTTCGACCTCGCGGCGACCACCCTCGCGGTCGACACCGCCCGCGCGCACGGGCGCAGCACCTTCGCCCACTGCAGCGGCGAGAAGGGGCTCGCCATCGCGGCCCGCGCCGGGGTGGGTTCCATCGAGCACGGCTTCTTCATGAACCGGGAGACCCTCGCCGTCATGCGCGACCGCCAGGTGGCGTGGACCCCCACTTTCTGCCCGGTGCACTTCCAGTGGGCGCATCCGGAGGCGGTGGGCTGGTCGGCCGGGACCGTCGGGAACCTGCGGCGCATCCTCGACGGGCATGCCGAGCACCTGCGCCTCGCCGACGAGATGGGGGTGACCCTGCTGATGGGCACCGACGCCGGCAGCATGGGGGTGGAGCACGGCCACGCCCTGTACGAGGAGATCGAGCGCTACCTCGAGGCCGGCCTGTCGCTGGAGAAGACCCTCGCCGCCGCCACCTCTGCGGCCCGCCGCCATTTCGGCCACGCCTCGCCGCGGCTTGCCGCCGGCGCGGCTTTCGAGGCGGTGCTGCTCGACCGCTCGCCCTTCGAGGACCGCGCCGCCCTGCGCGCCCCGCGCCGGGTGTGGCTCGAACCGGCGTGACCGGCGACGACGGGTTCGGACCGGGCGAGCCGGTCCGCGCCCGAACCGCTCCGCTTCGGCGACCGGCTCCGCCCGATCGTCCCCGATCGGTGTGCACCTTTCGTTCCTCCCGCCGTAACATTGCGCCTCTGCGAATCGGCGCACCATCCTGGTGCAGGGCGCGGACGTGCACGACTTGGGCGACGGTGGAGGATCGGTGTGGCGGATGTGTTCGGAACGTGGGTGCTGCTCCTGGGCGCGGCCTTTCTGGGAGGTGGCTTGAACGCGGTGGCGGGTGGAGGCAGCTTCTTCACCTTCCCGGCGCTGGTCTATGCGGGGGTGCCGCCCGTGGCGGCCAACGCGTCGGGGACGCTGGCCCTGCTGCCGGGCTACTTCGCGAGCACCTGGGGCTTTCGCGAGGACCTGCGCGCGCCGGCCGGGCTCTCCATGCGCGCGCTCGTCGCGATCAGCCTGTTCGGCGGCGCCATCGGCGCGGCGCTGCTCCTCACCACGCCGGACGCCGTGTTCTCCGCGATCGTCCCCTGGCTGCTCCTGGCCGCCACCGTGCTGTTCGCGGCGGGGCCGGTGCTGCTGCGCATGCTGCGCCGGGCGGAGGGCGAGGCGTCGAGCCTCGCCCAGGCGACGGCGCTGCTCCTGGTGAGCATCTACGGCGGCTACTTCAACGGCGGCCTGGGCATCATCCTGCTGGCCACCTTCGGCCTGCTCGGCCACAGCGACATCCACCGCATGAACGGCCTCAAGAACCTCATGTCGGCGGCGCTCACCGCGATCGCGGTGGGGCTCTACGCCGCGGGCGGCGCGATCGTCTGGCTCCAGGCCGTGGGGATGATGGGCGCGGCCATCATCGGGGGCTACGTCGCGGCACGGGTGGCGCGCAAGCTCCCCGCATCCGCCGTGCGCGCCGTCGTCATCACCACGGGGGCGGTGATGACGGTGCTGTTTTTCCGGCGCTAATCGGGCTTGCGATCGGCAGGGGAGGCGCGCTCCCAGTCCGCGAACCATTCGGTGAGTGAGCGGATATCGCCCAGGTCGCCGAGCCGCCGGTCGACGGCGTCGTGGTTGCCCCACACCACGTCGGCCAGGCTGCCGTCGGCCACCCGCGACTCGATCTCGCCGCAGTAGAGGCCGAGCTCGCGCTGCGCGTAGAAGCCGTAGCTGCGGCAGGCGACCGGACGCTGGGTGTACACCGGACAGGCGTTGCTCTCCTGGTCCAGCATCGGGCAGACGAGCGGCCCCGCCGGCCGCTCCGCCAGGGCCGCCACGGCCCGGCGGATTTCCTCGAGCCGCTCCGCAGGCAGCGCGGCAAGCCCTTCCCGCAGCAGCTCCCACTCCGCCGCGGCGAGGCGGGGCATGTCGGCGAGCCGGCGGCAGCAGTCGGCGCAGCCCTTGCAGCACAGCCAGTCGGGCCGCTCGGCGCGGATGGCACGAACGCGCGCGTCGATGTCGTCATGAAGCTGGAACAGGGCGATGCGATCCTCTCGCACGGGTCATCCTGGATAAGGGGAAAACGGTCGCAAAGGGTAGTGAATCGCGCCGCCTGCGCCAAGCCTCGTTTGCCGGAACGGCCGATTGCGGTAGGCTGCGCGCCCATGCCAACGACCGTCATCTCCGGCTACCTCGCCGGCTATCCCGCGGAGCTCGCCGAGCAGGCGCAGCACCTGATCGCCTCCGGGCGGATCGGTGCGATCCTGCGAGGGAAATACCCGCAGGCCCACGCGGTGCGCTCGGACAAGGCGCTGTACGACTACGTGCAGGCGCTCAAGAGCGCGCATCTGCGCAACGCCGCGCCGCTTGCCCGGGTGGCCTTCGACGGAAAGCTCCAGGAGCTGCGCAACGCGCTCGGCACCCACACCCGCGTCTCCCGGGTTCAGGGCGGCAAGCTCAAGGCCAAGCGCGAGATCCGCATCGCGACGGCGTTCAGGGACATGCCGGATGAATTCCTGCGTATGATCGTGGTGCACGAGCTGGCGCACCTCAAGGAGCCCGACCACGACAAGGCGTTCTACCAGCTTTGCCGCCACATGGAGCCCGACTACCACCAGCTGGAATTCGACCTGCGCGTGTACCTCGGCTATCTGGAGGCGGGTGGAGAGCCCTTGTGGACGCCGGCGGCCCCGCTCTGATGCCGTTGTGGCAGCTTCGCCGACCGGCGGGCGAGGCGGCCGGTCCGCCAAACGTTATACTCACGCCCTCTTTGAAACCCCCTGTAACAGCCGGGCTTTTCCTGCCTCCCATGAACCCAGTCATGAAGCACCTCGCCATCCTCCCTTTCCTTTTCGCATGCCTCGCGGCGCCCGTCCAGGCCGCGTCCCGCGTCCCGGACTTCAGCGGTACCTACGAGTGCAACGGCGACGACGGCCATGAAGGTCCGTACACCGCCACGGCCACGCTGCGTCTCGTCAAGGCCCACAGCAGGGGGGAGCACAGGGCCTACAGCTTCAAGCTCGAGGTGCCCGGCGGCGCCTACCCGGGGCACGGCGTGGCGCGCGGCAGGGAGATGGCGATCTACTTTGCCAATCTCGACCCCGCATTCAAGGACTACGGCACCGGGCTGGCCCGGTTCTGGAGGAACAAGGCGGGCAAGTGGGTCTTCTCGAAGTATTACTATCAGCCGGAGTACAAGGGCGGGAACCACGGTACCGAGACCTGCGTGCAACGCTGAAGCCTCCCGCCGCATTGTCTAGCGCCGCCCCGTTGACATTCGAATCGCACGTCATGAGAATGGCCGCTCATTCACGGACCACCGCTTTCCTGAAGGAGATATCGATGCCTGCCCCAGCCGCCACGAAGGACACAACGCGCTGAGACCGTAGGCATCGATCCGCCCGGAGCTCGCGCAAGGCGAATCCGGGCCGGGAAGGTACGAAACCCCTGGCCAGTTGCCGGGGGTTTTTGCTTTTCGGCTTCCCCTTTTCCCCGCAACCCAGGTCCCGACCCCATCCCGGATTCCGTAACCGGCGGCCCGCGGCCGTCGCAAGCAGCACAGGAACCGCCATGGGAATTCAAACCGAGTTGAACAAGGGGCGCGTCCCCGTCGAGGTGTGGACGCGCGCCATCGAGCCGGATGCGATCCGGCAACCGCTGAACGTCGCCTCGCTTCCGATCGTGCACGGCCACGTCGCGGCCATGCCCGACGTCCATGCCGAAATCGGCGCCACGGTGAGCCGTGTCGGCCCGACGCCGCACGGCGCGTCGTCGGCCGGCGATCGTCCGGAAAAGCAGCGGGATTCGGTGGCAGCGATCCATACCGGCGGGGCCGCCCGCCGCGTGAAGGGGTGAGCGATGGCGACCCGGAAGACCACCATCGTGCTGCCCCTCAGTCGTCCCCGCAACCCGGTGCTGGTACCCGGCCTGACGCGCCGCGCCGGGGTTCACGGCAAGACCCGCAAGGCCGCGCGTCAGCAGGCGCGGCAACGTACGCGGCAATGTCTCGTCGACTTGATCGCCGGCGACATGGCCGAATTCGAGATCGATTGACCCACGTCCGCCTTCGACCGGGGCGGGCCTTATTCAAGGAGAAAACCATGACTCGACCCAATGCACGTCCCATTCCGCACGCCTCATCGACCACTCCGAATTTCATGGAATGCCGACATGGACCGCCACGCCGTCGACGAAGTCATCGCTTGCCTGCGCGATGAGCGCACCATATTTCGCTATTACCGCGACCGCTACAGCATCGGGCTGTTGCGCCACCTGAGCCGTGAGGCCGGGGGTGGCGAGCCGCTGCGCGTCGCGTCCCTCAAGAAATCGCACTACGCGCCGCTGCTGCAGAAGCCGCGGGTCAAGTCCGCGCTCGCCCGGCTCGGCTCCGCCGCGATCGACGATCTGTCTCTCGCCGCCCACGACCACGACCCGGGCCAGGAGCATTTCGTCCTGACGCTCGACACCTGGGGCAGCGAGCGGCGTCACGAACGGCGGCACCGGCAGACGTCCCGGCCGGGGCTGAATCTCGTGCTGCAGCTCAATTTCAGCCGCGACCACGACCGCCGCTACGGCAGGCTCGGTTGTGCGAGCTCCCCGTTCAACTACTATGGCCACCCGGTTTCGCGCACCCGCAACACCCTGGCATGGGCGCGGATCGATCTCGACTGGGCGAGCGATTGCGCCCTGATCGAGGAGATCCAGTCCGACTGGATCCGGGAGGTGGCCTGGCTCGCCGAACGGATCGAACGCAAGCTCGGCGCCGGCCGGCCGGCGACCGAAGCGGTCGGCTTTCTCGGCCTGCAGTGCCCCCTGGCAGCGGCGCACGATTACTGTGTCTACGTCCTGGCGCGCTTCGCCCCCATCTGGGCCGAGGCGACGCTGTGGGCGAGCATCCAGTTCATCCGGGAAGCCCTCGGCGTGCGCCGGATCTTCTATCACAGCGAGCGTGGCGGGCGACTGCTCAAGGGCATCCGCTGGTCGGCGCCGCCGCGCTCGCTCTACACCGATCTGCCCCGGCGCTTCTGCCTGGCGCCGACCCGTGAGGCGCCGCCCTTTCTGCTCGAGGAAAGGGAAGTACGACGGGTGTTGCGGACGAATCCCGACG
This sequence comes from Azoarcus sp., assembly GCA_020725025.1. GTDB lineage: Bacteria > Pseudomonadota > Gammaproteobacteria > Burkholderiales > Rhodocyclaceae > Aromatoleum. The sequence goes on along the minus strand of DYFV01000053.1, from coordinate 5,381 downwards.
TCGGGTTCTATTGCCTCGGTGCGAATGGTACGTGGGGTGCATCGGCCGATCCTGCGCTGCGGGATCCCAGTCAGGGCGGGTAGGCGGGCCGACGCCAGGGAGGCCCCGATTCGGAGGGGGAGCGCCGCCGCCGTCCGGCGAAGCCGTCCTCCTTTCAAACGCCAGGATCAGCCCCCGAGCGAGAAGCCCCCGAATCGGGTGCCGAAACCGCCCCGGCTCACGCTGCCCCCTTTGGCGGAGATGGCGTTCGGATGGGCCGGCGCCGAGGCATAGCGACCCGCCGAACGATAGATCTCGTTCGGCGTGGCGCGCTGGTCGAACGTCCTCAGGGCGTTCGCAGGATGGCGCGCGAGCTGAGAGCTGCGGCCGTCATAGTGATACACGCGGCCGGAGCTGCTGTAGTACGGACCCCACCAGCGGCCGCCGCTGCCGTGGTATTCGCAGTCGTCGTCCGCCCAGTCGCGACGGCACTCCTCCCGGCTCGCGTACTGCCCGCGGCGAACGTCGGCGGCGACGTCGTCGGGGTGCGGCGCGCATCCGGAGGCGAGCGCCGTCCCGAGCAGGACCAGGGATAGTGCGCCTTGTCCGTATGGACGCGGCTTCGACGGGTTCTCGCGGTCGCTCATCCTTGCGCGTCTCCTCAATAGGTCAGGCAGGCCGCATTGAGCAGGCCGAGGCCGGCCGAGAACGCGCCGAGCACCAGGCCGACGCTGTGATTGCCGGTGACGATGGCTTCGCGCAGGCTGCGGAAGACCGTGCGGCTGAGGATCCACCAGCCGGCAAGCTGCACGGCGAGCGCGAGAGCCGCCCAGACGGCGAGATCGGCGAGGGAGACGGCATGGGCGGCGAGGCTCGCGATCGGGAGCGCGAGGCCCAGGGCGGCCCCGGTGAGGCTCAGGGCGGCGGCGAGGTTGCCGTCGCGCACGAGCGCGAACTCCGGGTAGGGGGTCGCGCGCACGTAGATCAAGAGGCTGACAGCCCAGAATGCGAGGCAGGCTGCGAGATAGAGAGCGAAGTTGAGAAACGGCACGGTCGGTCGGCTCCGTCAAGGGGATGGCCGGGTCAGAGCCCCGGCAGGAAATAGTGCGGCACGAAGTAGGAGGTGTTCCTGGTGACGGGACTGAGGTCCTCGCGAACACACAGACCGCAGGCCTCGTCGGCCACGATCCAGGCACCCAGCACCGCATGCATGGCACTCTGCGGGCCGTGCGCGGAGGTGGTCTCCGGTGCCGGGAAGGCGGGCACGGGCGCGAGCGCCTGGTAGACGTAGCCCTCGGCGCCGTAGTCGCCGCCGGTCGCGAGCGTGACGGCGCCGTCCTCCAGGAAGGACACGTTCGCGCCTTCACGGGAGTAGATGGGCTTCTTCACGTAGGGCAGGCCGTCCCTCAGCAAGGCGTCGGGCGAGAAATAGGCCGGCAGCAGGTTCGGATGGCCCTCGAAGCGCTCCCACAGCAGTGGCAGCAGCGCCTTGTTCGACAGCACCTGCTTCCACGCCGGCTCCAGCCAGAGAGTGCCCGCGTCCGGGATGGCCGCGCCGAAGGCGTCCGTGGTCATCCACTCCCAGGGGTAGAGCTTGAAACATGCCTCGATCGGCTCGCCGTCCTGGTCGACGAACGCGCCGGCGTCGGAAAGGCCGATCTCGCGCAGGTCGAGCATGACGGCTTCGAGGCCTGCCTGGAGCACCGTTTCCATCATGTACTCGACGTTGCCCACGTCCTCCATGGAGTCGTAGAGGCAGGCGAGATGCACGCGACGCAGGCCCCGCTCGTCGGCGATCGCCCGCCAGCGCGCGACGAGCGCTTCGTGAATGGAGTTGAACTGGTCGCAGTCCCGCCGCGCCTCCTGCATCCAGTGCCACTGGGCTACCGCGGACTCGATGAGGCTCGTCGGGGTATCGGCGTTGTACTCGAGCAGCTTCGGCACGCCGTCCTGCAGCGTCAGATCGAAGCGGCCATACAGGTGCGGATCCCGGCGGCGCCAGCTCTGCTCGGCAAGCGCCTGTCCGAGCGGAGCCATCCTCAGCCGGACGAGATCGCCGCGGGTGACGAGATCGTCCACGAGATCGAGGCACATGGCGTGCAGGGCATTGCCCGCCTCGTAGATCGTCTCGACCTCGGTTTCGGTGAACCGGTAGGCGACATCCTCGCGCCAGTAGAAGAACTTGTCGGTCTTGCCGGAGAGGTCGACACCATATGCATCGATCGAATGGAACAGGAAACCATGTCGGGCGAGCTTCTCCGGCCAACGCTCACGTGGCTGCTGTGCAATGCGCTTCAAGTTTTCCTCGGGCAGTGGTCGCCTTGACGGGAGGTCGCGGACTTCGCTCGCCCGGGCCGGGGACAAGGTGCTGGCGGCAGTGATCCCATGGCAGGGAACTCGGCGGCGGCCGGGATGATCGCACTCCTGGTCCTTTCGATGCAACCGGCATGCGCCGCGCAGGCGCAGTCGATTGCGGTGGGGGGTTGGTAGCACCGGGTGCGGCGTTTGCATCCGTGGCGAAGGCGGCGGGCGCTCTCGGCCTGCCTTCGAAATACCACTGCGGTCGACGCTCGGCCCGATCCACCGAGTCTCGACCCATCCGCAACCCGGAGGCGGCCATGGCTGAAACCTGGGATTCCCTCGTGGTCGGTGGCGGTCCGGGCGGTCTCACCGGTGCGCTCTACCTCGCACGCTTCCTCCGGCGGGTGAAGGTCGTGGACGACGGCTGCAGCCGGGCCGTCCGCATCCCGCGCTCGCACAACATGCCCGGCTACCCGGACGGCGTTCCGGGTGGCGAGCTGGTGGCTGCGATCCGGGAGCAGGCGGAACGCCATGGCGCCGAGTTCGCGGTCGGCCGGGTGGTCTCGCTGGAGAAGACCGACACGGGTTTCGCAGCCGCACTGGCGGAGGGCGGAACGATCGCCGCCCGCACGGTGCTGCTCGCCACCGGGGTGTCCGATATCGAACCCGCCATGCCCTATCTTGCCGATGCAGTGCGAACCGGCGCGCTGCGTTACTGCCCGGTCTGCGACGGTTACGAAGTGGCCGACAGGATGGTCGGCGTCCTCGCGGACGGGGACGCGGGCGTGCGCGAGGCGCTCTACCTGCGCAATTTCACCGCCCGCCTGCGCTTGTTCCTGACCTCGTCCGAGGTCGGGATCGGCGAGCCCCAGCGCCGGCGACTCGACGAGGCCGGAATCGCCCTCACCGATGCACCGGTGACCAACCTGCGCCTCTGGAACGGCGAGGTCGTCGTGCGCCACGGGGATGCCGAGTCGCGCTGCGATTCGGTCTACAGCGCCCTCGGCACCCGCATCCATTCCGAGCTGGCGGCGGGGGCCGATCTGGACGAGTCGGGCTACCTCCTCACCGACCGGCATCAGAAGACCAGCATCGACGGCCTGTACGCCGTGGGCGATGTGGCGCAGGGCCTGAACCAGATCAGCGTCGCGGCCGGCGGAGCGGCTGTCGCCGCAGCCGCGATCCACCTGGCGCTCGGTCCCGCCTGGCGTCGCGCCGGCCGGTAGTCGTCGGAAGCGAAGGTGGATTCGGGCGAAGCCTCTTCGGCTTGAGATCGATCAACACGACCACGTGGCAGGGGGCGCAATCTAGCCCGATCGCATGCCCTTTCCCTGTCGTGCAAGGAGAAGATCATGAAACGCAAGGCATTGACGTTCGCCCTGTTGGCGGCCGTGCTGTCGGGTGGTGCCCTCGCGCAGGGCGCCGGGCTGCCTCCGATTCCCGACGACGCGCCGGTCTTCGGCTCACAGCTCATGACGCCGCAGGAGCGGCTGGAGCACCGCCAGCGCATGCGCGCGGCCAGGACGCTCGAGGAGCGCGAGCAGGTTCGCGCGGAGCATCACGAGCAGATGAAGGCCCGCGCGAAGGAGCGCGGCATCGTCCTGCCGGAGGAGCCGCCCCCGCGCGGCGGAATGCGCCCGGGCGGCGGAATGGGGCCGGGCGGCGGAATGGGGCCCGGCGGAGGCAGGCGCTGAGTGGCGCGGGGCGGGGCGGCGATCGTCCCGCCCGATCACCGGGCGTCCGGTCGCTCGTTCAGCCGATCGAATGCAACAAGGGCCGCAGTCGCGGCCCTTGCTTCAGCGGAGCGGAAAGCGCGGAGGGGATGTCAGAACTGCGCGACCGCGCCGCCTCTTGCACTCGTGGCCGCCGAGCCGTCGAGCACGTTGCGGGTGAATTTCCAGCCCGAAGGGGTGTTCACGAAAGCGAAGCCGGTCGGCTTGTCGATGTAGACGTCGAAGGAGCCCGGACGGGACTTGGCGACGGCCTGTATCGATTCCACACGCTTGCCGTAGGGGGCGGTTTCGTCGGCCGGAGCGGCCTGGACTGAGAGGCCGGCACCGAGCAGGGCGGCGGCGCCGAGGGCGATGGTGAGTTTCATGGCGGATTCCCTTCTGGTTACGAAAAGGTTCGCCAGGGTTGCGGCGCGCCCTTGTGCGGCGCACTTGTTGTCCATGGCATAAATGCTGAATGCCGGAATTAGACAACATATCCCGCGGTGCAGCAAATCGGATGTACTGATACCGCCATAAGAGTGGCTTTGCGTCGTCATGGCCTGCGCTCGGCTCTCGCGGGGCGCAGGCTCGATCTTTCGCGCCGCTCGCCGGTGTTCGTTCAGCGCCCGGCCGTCGACGTCGCCAGGTAGTTGTTCTTGACCCGGACGTAATGCTCGGCGGAGTACTTCAGGTAGGCGAGCTCGTCGGACGTGAGCGCGCGCACCTGCACCGCGGGCCGGCCCACATAGAGGTAGCCGCTCTCGAGCTTCCTACCCGGCGGGACGAGGCTGCCCGCGCCCACCATCACGCGGTTCTCGATGACCGCGTCGTCCATGACGATCACACCCATCCCGATCAGGCACTCGTCCCCGATCCTGCAGCCGTGCAGGATCGCCGAGTGCCCGACGGTCACGTAGCTCCCGATGAGAAGCGGCGACCCGTCCGGCTTGGCCGCGTTCCTGTGGGAGACGTGGCACATGGTGAGATCCTGGATGTTGCTGTAGTCGCCGACCACGATGCGATTGACGTCGCCGCGGACCACGGCGTTGCACCAGATCGAGCAGTCGCGCCCGATCCGCACGTCGCCGATGACCTGGGCCGAGTCGTGGAGGTAGGTGTCCTCCCCGAGAGCGGGGTAGGTGTCGAGGTAGGGGCTGAGAGGCATGTCTTGCTCGAAGGTCGACGGGGCGGGGCGAATTGTAAGACCGCGGGCCTTTCGATTCGCTCTCCGGGCAAGGGTGACAGCCGCCGGGAGGGAGGGGTTCCAGGGGCGCAAGCCCCCGGGCCGGCGCGCCCGACCGATGTGGCCGGGCGCTCCCGATCAATTGAACAACCGCAGCAGGAACAGCGAGATCCCCGGAAACAGCACCAGCAGCACGATGCGCACGA
>DYFV01000052.1 GCA_020725025.1 Azoarcus sp. | reverse complement strand
CCGCACGGTGTACCGCGCGCGTCATCCCGGATGCATGATGGGCCTGCGCCGCGCACGCCTGCGACGACGGGGCGGGCGGCTTTTTCGGAGGTAAATCCGCGCCCAGTTTTTCAAGAGACTTGTAAAGTTTTCACGCTCCCCGGCACTACTTCCGGCCGGGGAGCGTCTGCGGAGGCGCGTTAGAGGGTGAAGCGGATGTCGAGGCCGTAGGCGTCGGCGTCGTAGTCGAAATCGGCCCCGGCTGCGGAGCGGCGGGCGCGCTGGGCGGAGAGCGTGACGAGGATGCTGTCGCGCGGCGCCCACTCGAGGCGCAGCCCGAGAACGCGGCGCCGGTCGCTGTCGACCGCCGAGAACCGCGGACCGCCGAAGTCGCGCTCCAGCCACTCCACGAGGCCGCGCAGGGCGAGCTTCTCGCTGATCGACCAGAGCGGCTCGAAGGCGACGCCGCGGGTCACCACGAAGTTGTCGACCACCTCGTACTCCGAGCCGATTTCGCGGCGCAGCACGGTGCGCAGCGCAAGCTTGCCGGTCGGCGTCCAGTCGTAGACGAGGCGGGCGGTCGCCCCTTCGAAGTCGAGGGCGCCGACGTGCGGATATTCGCGCTGGGTATAGCCGACGTAGCCCGAGAAGCGGCTGTGGCCGGTCACGGTCCAGTCGCCGCGCAGGCGCAGGTCGCGCTGCTCGTAGCCGGTATCGACGCTCGCCGACGGCGTGCGGTTGGGATAGTCGCCGTCGGCATGGCGCAGCACCAGGGTGAGCCGGTTGCCGGAGGCCGGCCGGTAGCCGACCCCGGCCTCGACGGCGGTCTCGTCGTACTCGGAGGCGGCCGACTGGCGGTCCGAGTAGCGGCTCCGGGTACGCTCCACGCCGGCCAGTACCACCCAGGACGGATGCCACCAGTAGTTCGCGTCCAAGGCAGCCCGGCGCAGGGTGTTGATGCTGCGCACGCGCCGGTCCACGTCCTCGAAGCTGCGTGGCGCCTCGCGCTGGAGGAGCAGCGCGGTGCCCGACCACTGCTTGCCCGCGGCCCAGTCCCAGCGCAAGGAGCCGCCGGTGGTGGTGCTGTCGAGCTCGTCGTTCTCCGCGTAGTCGCGGTTCACCACGTCGGCGGCCGCCACGATGCGCTGCCGGCTGTAGCTGCGGTCGAAGCGCAGGCCGAGCGAGCTGCGGCTGATGCGGTCGTCGCGCGACTCGCCCGGTCCGGGCGCGACGTGGCTCGGCCGGCGGAACACGTTGTCGTCCCACAGAAAGGACTGTCCGAGCTCGACGCTGAAGCCCTCTTCCGGAGGCTTGTCCCGATTCAGCTGGGCCGCCGCGGGCAGGGCGGCGGCCCAGGCGATGGCGAGCGCGCCGACGCGCGCGAGCGGGGAGATCGAGGTCGCTCTCCGGTGGGGGGCAGGGTGCTTGGCTGGGGGCATGGTCTTGTAATTGCTTTGGGCTGGTCTTGCTGTGATTTCTTCGATTGCCGATACCCGCGCGCGGACGGCGAGCGGCCGCCGTCCTTGCGCCGTGCAGGAGGACACCTGAGATGCCGAACCGGATCCTTACCGTCTCGTCGCCCCCGCCGGCGGCTGGAATCTTCAGCGGCAGCTTCTCGATGGCGGGCATCATCGAATCGCTGCTCGATCCGCTGGTGGCGGTGGGCTTGCTGTACCTCGCCGCACATTCGTACGGTATAGCTCCCGACGGCCACTATGTCATCCTCGCGCTCCTCGTGTTCTCGCTCACCTTCCCGGGCGAGATCCACCTCTACGGCGGCGTGGCCGGCATGCTCCGGCGCACCGTGACGAACTGGCTGCTGGTAGCCGGGGTATTGGCCGCCCTCGGGTACGTGACCGGCTATCTGCACTATTTTCCCGCGCCGGTGCTGGCCGCCTGGCTGGTGGCGACGCCGATCGCCCTGGCATGCGCCCATGCAGCCGCACGGGCGCTGCTGCCCTGGCTGATGTCACGCAAGGGCACGCTGCGCCGCGCGGTGATCGCCGGCTGCAACGACACTGCGCTGCAGCTCGCCCGCCGCATCGCCGAGAACTCGTTTCTCGGCGTGCGCCTGGTGGGGTTCTTCGACGATCGCCTGCCCGAGCGACGCGGGGGCGGCTTGCCCGGCACGCAGCACCTGGGGCGGCTCGCGGACCTCGCCGAGTACGCCCGACGCACACCGGTCGACCATATCTACCTCGCGCTTCCGATGGTGAGCCAGCCGCGCATCGTGCACATCCTCGACGCGCTCAAGGACACCACCGCCTCGGTCTTCTTCGTGCCCGACCTGTCCCTCGCCGACCCCATCCAGGGGCGGGTCGACCAGGCCGCGGGCACGCCGCTGCTGGCGGTGTGCGAGACGCCCTTCACCGGCGTGAACGGCCTGGTGAAGCGGGTTTCCGATCTCGTGCTGGCCTCGCTGATCCTGGTCCTGGTCGCGCCGCTGATGCTCCTCATCGCGCTGGCGGTGCGGCTGGAGTCACCCGGCCCGGCGATCTTCAAGCAGACCCGCTACGGCCTGGATGGGCGCCGCATCCTGGTCTACAAGTTCCGCTCGATGAAGGTCTGCGAGGATGGCGAGCGCATCGTGCAGGCGCGCCGCGACGACACGCGGGTCACCCGGCTGGGCGCCTTTCTGCGGCGCACGTCCCTCGACGAGCTGCCCCAGTTCATCAACGTGCTGCAGGGGCGCATGAGCATCGTCGGGCCGCGCCCGCACGCGGTGGCCCACAACGAGACCTATCGCCAGCTCATCAAGGGCTACATGATCCGGCACAAGGTGCGGCCGGGAATCACCGGCTGGGCGCAGGTGAACGGCTGCCGGGGCGAGACCGATACCACCGACAAGATGGCCCAGCGCATCGCCTACGACCTCGATTACCTGCGCAACTGGTCCCTCGCGCTCGACCTGCGCATCATCCTGCGCACGATCCGGCTGGTGCTGAGGGACTCGCAGGCCTATTGACGCGGGCGGTGCGGGTCCGCCGGGCGCATTCCTAACCGCACACCGCGGCGAGCACCTGCTGGCGCTCGGTGCGGGCCGACTCCAGGAGCTGCGCCAGCTTCTCCTTCTCGATGCCGGCCGTGGTGGTGTCGAGCAGTTCCGGGCGGCGCTTGATGCCGAGGAGGTTCTCGAAGGGGTTGGGCGTCTCGGCGGCCAGGGAGGCGACGAAGACGATGTCGCCGAGATCGGCCGGAGGCCAGGAGCCGCCGTAGGGATCCTCGTACTGGAAGGCGTCGAGGATGGCCTCGGGAAGCTGGAACACCTCCAGGACGGCGCGTCCGATCGGCTCGTTCCAGGTGGACACCAGCTCCGCGAAGCGGTCCATGTCGCCCTCCAGCGCCGGATAGTCGGCGGCGCGCGCGAGCAGGAAGAACTGGCCGATGTCGATCATCATGCCGGCGAGCATCGCGGTATCGGGATTGACCCCCTTCAACTGCCGGGCGATGGCCCAGGCCCATGCGGAGACGTCCACCGAGTGCATCCACAGCCCGGAGGCGATGATCCGCATGCTGCGCGAGCGGTGGTCCTGGGCGAGCTGCTCGGCGGCCACCGAGAAGGCGAGGCAGCGCAGGGCGGCGAGTCCGATGCGCTGCACCGCGTCGCCGACGTTGGTCACCTGCCCGCCGTAGGGGTTCATCGACACGGCGTTGGCCATGCGCACCGCCTTGGCGCTCAGCACCGGCTCGGCCCGCACCACCGCGGCGATCTGCTCCAGCGTCGACGCCGGGTTGTCCGCGAGCCGCTTGATGCGCAGCGAGACGTCGAGCGCGGTGGGAAAGTTGAGCCGGCCGTCGCGCAGCTCTTCCTCGATGCGTTCGCTGAAGGCCTGCGCCTGGGCGTCGAAGTCGTGCATGGGTGCTTCCCGGAAAGAGAGTAGGGATATCGGGCGCAAGTTTAGCGCGCATCCATATGGTGCGCTCGACCGTTTGTCCGCACGGAACGATGCGCGGCGCGTTCAGTCGCTTCATAGGAACGCCCATGGGCGGGAATGGCGGAGGGCGCGATGGCCCGGCACGCAGTCAGGACGATCGAGTTGGCGTTGCAGGGCGGCGGCGCACACGGTGCCTTCACCTGGGGCGTGCTCGACTGCCTGCTCGCCGATCCGCGCATCCGCATCGAGGGGGTGTGCGGCACCAGCGCCGGCGCGATGAATGCGGTGGTAATGGCCGACGGCATGGACCGCGCCGGCGAGCCGGGTGCGCGCGAGGCGCTTCGCCGGTTCTGGGAGGCGGTGGCGAATGCGGCCCTGTTCTCGCCCCTGCAGCGCACGCCGCTCGACCGCCTCATGGGGCGCTGGACTCTCGACTACTCGCCCGGCTACCTGCTCTTCGACCTGATGGCGCGCCAGATCTCGCCCTACGACGTGAATCCCCTCGGGCTGAATCCGCTGCGCGAGCTGATCGCGCGCCGGGTGAACTTCGACAACGTGCGCGAATGCGCCGGCATCAAGCTGTTCGTGGCGGCCACCAACGTGCGTACCGGCAAGCAGAAGATCTTCCGCCGGGAGGAGCTCACCGCCGACATGGTGATGGCCTCGGCCTGCCTGCCCTTCCTCTACCACGCGGTGGAGATCGCCGGCGAGGCCTATTGGGACGGCGGCTACATGGGCAATCCGGCGCTGTTTCCCCTCATCGACGAGTGCGAGGGCGGCGACCTGGTCATCGTGCAGATCAATCCGATCATGCGCCACGACGTCCCGAGGAGGGCGGCCGACATCCTCAACCGGCTGAACGAGATCTCGTTCAATTCCAGCCTGGTGAAGGAAGTGCGCGCGATCGCGCTGCTGAAGCGGCTCATCGAGGAGGAGCAGCTCGACCGGCGCCGCTACAAGGACGTGCGCATTCACCGCATCAACGCCGACGCCGAGCTCGAGCCGCTGGGCGTGTCGAGCAAGCTCAACGCCGAGTGGGCCTTCCTCGAGCATCTGCACGACGTGGGCTTCCGTACCGCGACGCGGTGGCTCGCGGAGAACTTCGAGGCGCTCGGCGAGCGCTCCACCCTCGACATCGAGTCGGTGTACGTGCATGACTGACCGCCCGGGAAGCGCATCGTGACCGGTATCGTCGGCATCGTCCTCGCCCTCGCGCTCCTGATGTATCTCGCCTACCGGGGCGTCAGCATCCTCCTCCTGGCGCCGGCCATGGCGCTTCTCGCCGTGGCCGTGTCGGGCGAGGCGCCCCTGCTGGCGAGCTACACCCAGGTGTTCATGCAGGCGACCGGCGGCTTCATCGTGTCCTACTTCCCGCTCTTCCTGCTCGGCGCCGTCTTCGGCAAGCTGATGGACGACTCCGGCTCGGCACGAGCCATCGCCCAGTGGATCGTGGGGCGGCTCGGCCGCGAGCGCTCCGTGCTCGCGGTGGTGCTCTCCTGCGCCATCCTCACCTACGGCGGCGTTTCGCTCTTCGTGGTCGCCTTCGCCGTCTACCCCATCGCCGCGGCCCTGTTCCGCGAGGCCGACATCCCCAAGCGGCTGGTGCCCGGCACCATCGCGCTGGGAGCGTTCACCTTCACCATGACGGCGCTGCCCGGTACGCCGGCGATTCAGAACGCCATCCCCATGCCCTTCTTCGGGACCACCCCGTTCGCCGCGCCGCTGCTCGGCATCGTCGCCGCCCTGGTGATGTTCGGGCTGGGGCTCGCCTGGCTCCAGCGCCGGGCGCGCGCCGCGCGCGCGGCCGGGGAGGGCTACGGCGCCCACCCCGACACGACGCCCCGGCCGGATCGGGAGCTGCGCGAGCACGCCGAGGGCGAGCACTTCGACATCCTGGAGCTGGAGGCGCGCCACGAGCCGCCGGACCTGCCCGTCATGGGGGTCGCAGTGGCGCCCATCGTGCTCGTGATCGCGATGAACTACCTCTTCAGCGCGATCGTGATCCCCGCCATGGACACCGCCTACCTCGCCGAGCCGCGCTACGGCGCGACCACGGTCGACGCGGTGCGCGGCGTGTGGGCCATCATCGTGGCCCTGGTGATCGCCATCGTGGCGCTGATCGCGCTCAACCGGCGCCGTCTCGAGGCGCTGCGGGCCACCCTGGATGCCGGCGCCAACGCCTCGGTGCTGCCCATCTTCAACACCGCAAGCCAGGTCGGCTTCGGTGCAGTGATCGCCTCGCTGGCCGCCTTCGACCTCATCCGCTCGGGCGTGCTCGAGCTCGGCGGCGCGAACCCGCTGGTGTCGCTGGCGGTGTCGGTGAACATCCTCGCCGGCATCACCGGCTCGGCCTCGGGCGGCATGAGCATCGCCCTGCAGACCCTGGGCGACGCCTACGTGGCGATGGCCGCCGAGGCCGGAATCGCGCCCGAGCTCATGCACCGGGTGACCTCGGTCGCCACCGGCGGACTGGACAGCCTGCCCCACAACGGGGCGGTGATCACCCTGCTGGCCATCTGCGGGCTGTCGCACCGCGACGCCTACAAGGACATCTTCGTCGTCGCGGTGGTGACCCCGCTTGTTGCGCTCGCAGTGCTGATCGCGCTCGGCAGCCTCTTCGGCAGCTTCTAGCCCGGGTCAGGCCGCGAGCGCCAGGCCCCGCTCGCCTGCGCGCCGCACGAGGGTGCGCACCGCGGCGCTCGCCGGCTTGAGGTCGGCGCGCTCGGCGGCGAGCGCGCGGGCGAGTGACCGCTGCCCGTCGCGCAGCGCCGCCTCCAGCAGGGTGAGGTCGATCAGGTCGCGCTGAGCGTGGCTGCCGCCGAAGCGGTGCGCGATGTCGCGCACGCGGCGCAGCAGGCTCACGGTCTGGGCGTAGTCGCCGTTGCCGAAGGCGTGGATGGCGCGGGTGACGGGCGCGCCCACCTCGCGGGTGAAGCCCGCGTTATCGCCGCCCGCCGCCTCGGCCCTGGCCTGGGCGGCCAGCACCGCGTCCGCGGCGTCGGCGCGGCCGGCGCCGACGAAGGCCATCATCGCGTGGGCGTCATTGAAGGCGTAGTTGCCGGCGGTGGCGAGTGGCTCCCAGGCGTCGGCCACCGCGTCCCAGCGCCCGCCCGTGTCGATGCCGAGCAGGTGCAGGCGCCACAGCAGGGCGGAGGCGTCCACCATGTCGAGCACCACCTGCGAGCGCGCGCCGTAGATGGGGCCGTCGAAGAGCGCCAGTGCCTCGTCCATCTCCTCCAGGTCGAGGTGGAAGAGGGCCACGTGCCACCAGTTGTGCACCGCGAAGAAGCTCTCGTGCGCCCATGCCTGCGGGGCGGCGCGCATCCAGGCGATGCCGTCGCGGGCGCGGCCCTGCATCTCCATCACATGGGTCACCGCGTGCTGCGCCCAGCCGTCGCGGGGCTCGAGCTCCACGGCGCGGCGTCCCGCGGCCTCGGCCCGGGCGTACAGGCCGGTCTCCTCCAGGCCGAACGCGTGCATGCCGAGCACCGCGTGGTAGCCGGGCATGTCGGCCGACCAGGCCGGGAGCGCCCGCGCGATGCGATCGCGCAGCATGCGCGAGGCGCCTGTGTAGAAATCCACCAGGTGGCCGGCCTGCAGCGCCAGCGCGTCGCGGGGATGGTCGATGGAGATGTCCTCGAGGACGCGGCCGGCGGCATGCCAGTGCCCGTCGACCAGATGCGCGATCGCATCCAGGTGGGCGCGCTCGCGCGGCTGCGCTGGCAGCCGGCGGGCGGCGTCGAGGGCGGTGCGCGCGGCCGGCAGCGCGCCCGGCTCGGTGCCCAGCAGGTTGAGCCAGGCGAGCAGTGCGTGGCCCATGACGAAGCCGGGGCTGTCGGCGAGCGCCCGTTCCACGGTGGCGACGGGGTCGCCGATGTAGCACTGGAATTCGTGCAGCGCCTGGTCGAAGTCCTGGGCGGCCGCGGCGCTGGCGCCGGTGAGGGGGTTGCCGAGTCGATCGGTGCGTTGCATGAGCGTCTCCTGTCGTGGGATGGAACCGCCCGGCGGGCGGCGATGGGGAGACCTTACGAGGGGGGCGTGAAGCCGGCCGGCGGCGGAGCGTGAAAGGAGCGGGAAAATCGACCGTGCGGCCGCCGCCGTGCGCGCTTCGCGTCCACGGCATGTCGGTCGTGGCACAATCGGGCGACTGCCTTCCCGCGCCCCGTGCTTGCCGGCAAGCGGGACGGTGCCCGTGCGAGCTCGACGGCAGCATCCTTGGGAGACCAAGTTGAAAGGACCCGACCCCACCGAGGCGCATCCGATTGCGGCGTTTCCGCAGGTCTGCTTCATCCGGAACACCGTCACCAACCCGAACATCGAGATCGGCGAGTACACCTACTACGACGATCCGGTGGATTCGGGGAACTTCGAGCGCAACGTCCTCTACCACTACCCCTTCATCGGAGACCGCCTGGTGATCGGGCGCTACTGTGCGATCGCGCGCGGCGTCAAGTTCATCATGAACGGCGCCAACCACAAGCTCTCGGGCATTTCCACCTATCCGTTCAACATCTTCGGGCACGGCTGGGAGGCGGCCGCGCCGCGCCCCGAGGAGCTGCCGTACAAGGGTGACACGGTGGTGGGCAACGACGTATGGATCGGGATCGAGGCCATGATCATGCCGGGGGTGCGCATCGGCGACGGCGCGATCGTGGCGGCGCGCTCGGTGGTGGCGCGGGACGTGGCGCCGTACACGGTGATGGTGGGCAATCCGGCCCTTCCGGTGAAGCAGCGCTTCTCCTCCGAGAAGGTGGCCGCGCTCCAGGAGATCGCGTGGTGGAACTGGGACGCGGAGAAGGTCACCCGCAATCTCGCCCACATCGTCGCCGGCGACGTGGACGCGCTGCGTCGCTGTACCTGAGGCCTGCCGGATGGAAACGCCGGACAGCATCCTCGCCTTCTGGTTCGGCTCCGAGCCCGACGACGCCGCGGTGGCCGGCGCCCAGAGCCGCCTGTGGTGGGGAAAGGATGCGACGGTGGATGCCGCCATGGGCGAGCGCTTCACGCCCTGGGTGGACCGCGCGGCGCGGGGCGAGCTCGACGCCTGGCGCAACGCGCCCCGCGGGCGGCTCGCCCTGATCCTGCTCGCCGATCAGTTCCCGCGCAACATCCATCGCGGCACGGCGGCCGCCTTCGCCCTCGATCCGCTCGCGCGCCGCTGGTGCCGGGAAGGGCTCACGGCCGGCGCCGACCGGGCCCTGCGCCCGATCGAGCGCGTCTTCTTCTACCTGCCGCTGGAGCATTCGGAGTCCCTCGACGATCAGGAGGATGCGGTGGCCCTCTACCGCGGGCTGATGACCGAGCTGGATGCACGCCTGCAACCGGTCTTTGCCGGCTTCCTCGACTACGCCCTGCGCCACCGCGACGTCGTCGCCCGCTTCGGCCGTTTCCCGCATCGCAACCGGCTCCTCGGACGGCCTTCGACGGCCGAGGAGGAGGCTTTTCTCGCCACGCCGGGTTCGTCTTTCTAGGCGGGAGGTGGCGGGCCCGCGGGTCGTCGAACCGATATAATCGCCGGAACCCGCGGCGTTCGCCGTTCCCGTCCTTTTCTCGCCGAAAGGTCCTGCCATGCTCGTGCGTTCCCTGACGACGCTGGATTCCCGCTGCGCCCGCGCATGAAGCTCTCCCGCCTCTGGCAGCCGCGCAACCCGCTGTTCTGGCTGATGATCGTGTTCAACCTGCTGTCGTCGGGGCTCGCCTGGCTGATGCGGACGTGGCCGCTCACCGCCTTCGGGCTGGCGCTGGTCGGCGCGTTCGCGCTCGCCAATGCCGTCATGGGCCTGTGGCTCGCCTGGCGGCTGGTGAGCGGCGAGGGCGGACGCGATCCGGAGACGTCGTGAGCCAACGGGCACAGCGCATCCTCGTGGTCCAGGGGCATCCCGACCCGCGGCCCGGGCGGCTGTGCCGCGCCCTCGCCGAGGCCTACGCCGACGCCGCGCGCGAAGCGGGGCATCAGCTGCGGGTGGTCGACGTCGCGACCCTGGATTTTCCCCTGCTGCGCAGCAAGGACGAGTTCGAGCACGGCGCCGTCCCCGACACCCTGCGCGAGGCCCAGGAGGCGATCGCCTGGGCCGGCCACCTGGTCATCGTCTATCCCCTGTGGCTGGGCGACATGCCCGCGCTGCTCAAGGGCTTCCTCGAGCAGGTCTTCCGCCCCGGCTTTGCGGTGGGTGCGGCGCGGGGCGACGACCGCGCGGGCGGGCTGCTCGCGGGCCGCAGCGCGCGCGTCGTGGTGACCATGGGCATGCCGGCGCCGGTCTATCGCTGGTTCTTCGGGGCGCACAGCCTGAAGAGCCTCACGCGCAACATCCTGCGCTTCTCGGGGATCGGGCCGGTGAGGACGAGCCTCTTCGGCATGGTCGAGGCGGGCGGCGCGCAGCGTCGCGCGCGCTGGCTCGCACGGATGGCGGACCTGGGGCGACGCGCGGCGTAGCCCCCCTTTCGGGCGCCCCGGCCCTGTCGGTGGGCGGCATTGTCTGCTATCTAGAACTGTGGCGATGCCCGGCAAGGTCAGGGCATGTCCGGCTCGACGCCCCCGCGGCGCATCCCCGTCGCGACTCCTCCGACCCCGCCCCGCCGGCCTCGCTTCACCTCACCGTTTTCCCCAACCGCTTCAACAGAGGCAGGAGGTCAAAGATGTCTCTTCACATTGGCGACGAAGCGCCCGACTTCACGGCCGAGACGACCGAGGGCACGATCCGCTTCCACGAGTGGATCGGCGACGGCTGGGCAATCCTCTTTTCGCATCCCAAGGACTTCACCCCGGTATGCACCACCGAGCTCGGCTACATGGCGAGGCTCAAGCCGGAGTTCGACAAGCGCAACTGCAAGATCATCGGCCTCAGCGTTGACCCGGTGAGCGACCACGTGCGCTGGGCCAAGGACATCGCCGAGACCCAGGGCCAGGCGCCCAACTATCCGCTGATCGGCGACAGCGACCTCGCCGTGGCCAAGCTCTACGACATGCTGCACCCGAACGCGAGCGGCAGCGCCACCGAACGTACCGCGGTGGACAACCAGACCGTGCGCTCGGTGTTCGTGATCGGGCCGGACAAGAAGATCAAGGCCATGCTCACCTACCCGATGAGCTCCGGGCGCAACTTCGACGAGGTGCTGCGCCTGCTCGACTCGGTCCAGCTCACCGCCCGCCACAAGGTCGCCACACCGGTGAACTGGAAGCAGGGCGAAGATGTCATCATCGTCACCGCGGTCTCCGACGAGGAGGCCAGGCAGCGCTTCCCGCAGGGCTGGAAGGCGCCCAAGCCCTATCTGCGCATCGTGCCCCAGCCCAGGTGACGCGCGCCCGCGGCCGTTCGCTCGAGGGAGGCGGGCGGCCGCAGAATCGCGCGCGTCGCAGAGGCGGGAAACGCTCCCGAGGCGTACATTGTCGAAACGTGCGGGAGGCACGATTCGATGCGCCGCCAACAGCGAACCTCAATATGAATGCACACAACAAGCTAAAGACACGTAATTTCCCCTCCGCACACGACGAGGCGGTCACCTCCAAACCCGTTTCACCCTACGACGGCCCCGGCAGCTCCTTCCGGATGGCCTTTGCCGATACCGACTTCCTTTTGCGCGAGGAACTGCGCCCCGTGCGCATGCAGCTCGAGCTGATGAAGCCCGAGCTCGTCCAGCAGGATCACGGCATCGAGTCCACCATCGTCATCTTCGGCAGCGCGCGCTTCAAGCCGCGCGAGGTGGCCGAGGAACTGCTCGCCGAGGCGCGCACCCTGGGCGATCCGGCCATCATCCGGCGCGCCGAGCGCCAGCTCGAGATGTCGCGCTACTACGAGGAGGCGCGCCGCTTCGCGAGCCTCGTCACCCTCGAGTCGGACGCGCTGGGCGAGCCGGTGATCGTGTCGACCGGCGGCGGGCCGGGCGTGATGGAGGCGGGCAACCGCGGCGCCTTCGAGGCGGGCGGGCGCAGCATGGGGATGAGCATCTACCTGCCCTTCGAGGAGGCGCCGAACCCCTACATCACGCCGGAGCTCTGCTTCCAGTTCCACTACTTCGCCGTGCGGAAGATGCACTTCCTGATGCGGGCGGTGGCATTGGTGAGCTTCCCCGGCGGCTTCGGCACGCTCGACGAGCTCTTCGAGGTGATCACGCTCACCCAGACGCGCAAGATCCGGCGCCGCCCGATCATCCTCTTCGGACGCGATTTCTGGCAGCGCCTGATCGACTTCGACCTGCTGGTGGACTCCGGCGTGATCAGCCCGGGGGACCTGGAGCTCTTCACCTTTGTCGAGACCGCCGAGGAGGCCTGGGAAGCGATCAAGCTCGCCTACCGCATCGACGATCCGGCCCTCACCGCGCGGCAGATCAAGACGGGCTGAGGCGGTCCCGGGCGGGGTCGCGGCTCAGCGCCACATCGCCCGCATCTTCTCCGCCAGGTCCAGCGCCGCCTGGCGCCCGGCCGCGGTTGCCCGCGGCAGGGGCTCGGCGGGCGGCCAGGCGCACTGCTCGAAATGGCCGAGCATGCGGTTGGGGATGAAGCGGGTGCGTCCCGCGTAGACATGGCGGTCGCCCAGCGCGTGCTGCTGGGTGAGGTGGAAGCGCTGCGGCACGACGAGCTCCAGGTGGTCGCGGGCGCGGGTCATTCCGACATAGAGCAGCCGCCGCTCCTCTTCGATCTCGGCGCTGTTGCGGGTGGCGATGTCGGACGGGATGCAGCCGTCCACCGCATTGAGGATGGTCACCGCGCGCCACTCCTGGCCTTTGGCCGAGTGCATGGTGGAGAGGATGAGGTAGTCCTCGTCGAGCAGCGGCGTGCCCGCCTCGTCGCTGGTGGCGCCGGGCGGGTCGAGGGTGAGCTCGGTGAGGAAGCGCTCGCGGCTGGGATAGGTGGCGGCGATGCGCGCCAGTTGATCGATGTCCAGCTGGCGCACCGCCGCGTCCTCGTGGAGCCGCGGCAGCTCGCCTTCGTACCAGCGGGAGGCGAGCTCGAGCTCGGCCGGCCAGCCGGCGCTGCCGGCGGCGAGCGCCTCGACCAGCGCCGCGAACCCGGCCCAGCCGGCCCGCGCGCCTTCCGGCACCGGCTGCTCGGCGAGCAGCAGGCAGCCCGCCGGTGCCGCGCACACGTTGTCGAGCACCCGCGCCGCGGTCTTGGGCCCGATGCCCGCCACCAGCTGCACCACCCGGAAGCCGGCCACCCGGTCGCGCGGATTCTCGGCCCAGCGCAAGATCGCCAGCACGTCCTTGACGTGGGCCGCCTCGAGGAATTTGAGTCCGCCGAACTTCACGAAGGGAATATTGCGGCGGGTGAGCTCCAGCTCCAGCCGGGCGCTGTGCTGGGCGGCGCGGAAGAGCACCGCCTGGGACTTCAGCTTCATGCCTTCCTCGCGCCGGGCGAGCACCCGCTCCACCACGTAGGCCGCCTGGTCGGCCTCGTCGCGAACCGACACGAGCCTGGGCCGTTCGGTGGAGGCGCGGTCGGACCACAGCTCCTTCGTGTAGCGCTCGGCGGCGAGGGCGATCACTCCGTTGGCGGCGGCGAGGATGGGCTGGGTGGAGCGGTAGTTGCGCTCCAGGGTCACCCGGTGGGCGGGCGGCTCGAAGCGGGCGGGAAAATCCAGGATGTTGCGCACGGTGGCGCCGCGGAAGGCGTAGATCGACTGCGCGTCGTCGCCCACCACGGTGAGCCCGCGCCCGTCCGGCTTCATCGCCAGCAGGATCTCGGCCTGCAGGTGGTTGGTGTCCTGGTACTCGTCCACCAGCACGTGGGTGAAGCGCCCGCCGATCTCGGTGCCGAGGGCGGGATCGGCCACCATCTGCGCCCAGTAGAGCAGCAGGTCGTCGTAGTCGAGCACCTGCTGGGCCTGCTTGGCCTCCACGTAGGCGAGGAAGAGGCGCTTCAGCTCCGCCTCCCACTCGGCGCACCAGGGGAAGCTCGCCTGCAGCACCTCGGCGAGCGGCGCGCGGGTGTTCACCACCGCCGAGTAGATGGCGAGGCAGGTGCCCTTCAGCGGAAAGCGCTTCGCCTTTGCCGAGGCGCCCGCCTCGTGGCGCACGAGGTTCATCAGGTCGGCCGAGTCCTGCCGGTCGTGGATGGTGAAGGCGGCATCCAGGCCGATGCGCCCGGCGTACTCCCGCAGCAGGCGCGCGCCCACCCCGTGGAAGGTGCCCGACCACTCCAGGGTGGCGCGGGCGAGTGCCGGCCGCTCGGCCGCCGCCCGGGCCAGGATGCGCCGCACGCGACGGCTCATCTCGTCGGCCGCGCGGCGGGAGAAGGTGAGGAGCAGGATGCGCCCCGGATCGGCGCCGCGGGCGATGAGGTGGGCCACTCGGTGGGCGAGGGTGCTGGTCTTGCCCGAGCCCGCGCCGGCGATCACCAGCAGCGGGCCGCCCGCGTCCGGCACGCCGGCGCCGAACTCCACCGCTTCGCGCTGGGCTTCGTTGAGGTCGTCGAGCCCGCTGGTGACGGCGGGCGGGGGGCAGGTGGCGGTCGGGCTCATGACGGGGGCGGCGGCGAAAGCTTCGCCCCGTGCGGCATGCCCGGCGGCGACGGTGGACGGGAAACCGGGCCCAGGGGCCCGGCATCGCTGCGCGCGGCGATGCGGTCGCGCGCAAGGACTGTAATTCTATCCAGTCTTCGCCGGGGAACAAGGGCCCCCGCAGGCAGGCCCGTCAGCGCTCGGCGCCGGCTGCTTCCCTGTCCCGGGTTTCGCCGCCCGCCGTTTCCGCACCACGTTCGACCGCCCTGGCCGCCCGCACGAACTCCGCGGGCTGGGACGCGATGTGCAGGGTGCGGGTCGGGAAGGCGAACTCGACCCCTTCGGCGTTCAGGCGCCGCACCAGGGCGAGATTGATCGCCTGCTGGATGTCCATGTAGCGGTTGTAGTCGGCCACCAGCACGTAATACACCACCTCGAAGTCCAGGGAGGAGGCGCCGAAGCCCTTGAAATGCGCCCGGTCGAAGCGGGTGTCGTCCTGCGCCTCGACCACCGCGCGCACGATGCCGGGGATGCGCTCGAGCTTCTCGGCCGGGGTGTCGTAGGTCACGCCGAAGGCGAACACGATGCGCCGCTCCTGCATGCGCTTGTAGTTGCGGATGCGGCTTCCCAGCAGGTCGCCGTTGGGCATCACGACCTGCTCGCCGGAGAGGCTGCGGATGCGGGTGGTCTTGAGGCCGACGTACTCCACGGTGCCCATCACGTCGCCGACGATGATGAAGTCGCCCACCACGAAGGGCTTGTCGAGGGTGATCGAGAGCGAGGCGAAGAGGTCGCCCAGGATGCTCTGCACCGCCAGCGCCACCGCCACGCCGCCGATGCCGAGGGAGGCCACCAGGGTGGTGACGTTGAAGCCGAGGTGGTCGAGGACGAGGATGACGACCAGCGCCCACAGCACCAGGCGTGCGATGAAGCCGAGCACCGCCATCGAGGTGGCCGCCTCGGCGTCCGACTCGGCGAGCCGGTCCGCCATCCGCCGGGCCAGCCAGAACTTCACCCCGCGGTTGCCCCACAGCCCGATCTGGAGGAAGAGCATCGCCATTACCAGCCGCGACACCCCGAGCTCGACCTCCTCCGGCACGTCCAGATTCAGGCTCGCCACCAGCAGCGACACGCCCACCAGCATCCAGGTGCGGGTCGCCCCCAGCATCTCGACCAGCGCGGCGTTCCAGGCGATCCCGGTGCCGCGGGCGAGCACCGCGAGGCGGGTCTGCACCTGGCGGCGTATGGCGACCAGCACGAAGAACAGGCCGACGGCGAGGCCGATCACGAACCAGAAGTTCTGGGGCGGGTTGTGTTCGAGGATGTAACGAATGGCATTCATGGATATCGCGGTCAGCATCGGGAAGCGAGAATGGAGCGCGACCGGTCGCTCGAAACGCATGCCGCGGGCCTTGCGCGAAAGGCCGCGGCGGGACCGATCCGCACAGGGTACGAAGGTGGGAAGCCGCAAAAAGTTTCGGGAACGCGCCTTGCTCTGCCGGAGGTCCGGGCTCGGGCAGCAGCGGTTCCGGCGCGCGGCACGCGTCCGGACCGGCCACGACAACGACCGATGGAGGTGTCGCCTTGGCGCGTGCGGGCAGGATATTGGCGTGGGTCGTCGGCGGCCTGCTCCTCATTCTCGGGGTGTCGGCGGCGGTGCTGGCGACCTTCGACTGGAGCCGGCTCAAGCCGACCATCACCGAGCGCGCCTCCGCGGCGTTGGGGCGCACGGTCGCCATCGACGGCCCGCTCGAGGTGGACTGGCGCATGCCCTGGGAGGCCGGCGTGGAGGGCGTGCTGCCGCGGCCGCACATCACCGCGCATGAGCTTTCCATCGGCAACCCCGACTGGGCCTCGACGCCGCACTTCGCGACCCTGGAGCGGATCGCCTTCACGCTCCGGCCATGGCCGCTCCTCGGCCGACGCGTGGTCATCCCCCACATCGAGCTCGGGCGCCCGGCGGTGTTCCTGGAACGCCAGGAGAGCGGGCGCAACAACTGGACCTTCGGCAAGGAGGACGACGCCGCGAAGCAGGACGAGTCCGGCAAGGGCTCGGGCTGGCAGGTCGACATCGGCGAGATCGCATTCGACCGCGGCCACGTCCGGCTCGACGATGCCCGGCGCGAGGCCCATCTCGAGGCGACCCTCGAGCCCCTGGGCGAGCCCATCCCCTTCGGCAAGATCGCCCGTGGCGAGCCCGCCAAGCGCGAAGTCGCCCAGGACTACGCCTTCGCCTGGACGGTGGAGGGGACCCATCGCAAGGAGAAGGTGCGCGGCGAGGGGCGCACGGGCGGGCTGCTCGCCCTGAACGACCGCGACCGGCCGTTTCCCATCCAGGCCGACGTGTCGGTGGGGCACACCCGCATCGCGGCGGTCGGCACCCTCACCGATCCGCGCGATCTCGCCGCCCTCGATCTCAACCTGCGCCTGTCGGGGCGCTCGATGTCCGAGCTCTACCCGATCGTGCGGGTCACCCTGCCCGACACGCCCCCCTATTCCACCGATGGACACCTCACCGCACGGCTGCGCGAGCCGGAGGGCTCCATCTATCGCTACGAGGACTTCACCGGGCGCGTGGGCGAGAGCGATCTGCGCGGCACGCTGGAATACGCCGCTCGCGAGCCGCAGCCGCGCCTGACCGGCACGCTCGGCTCCCGTCAGCTGCGCATCCAGGACCTCGGTCCGCTGGTGGGCGCCGGCGCGGCCGAGGAGGGCGACGAGCCCGAGGGCGGCGTGCTGCCGGAGCAGGAGTTCCGCACCCAGCGCTGGAAGGCGATGGACGCCGACGTGCGCTTCCAGGGCGAGCGCATCGAGCGCGGCGAGGGGCTGCCGCTCACCAATGTGGACGTCCACCTGATGCTCGACAACGGCCTGTTGCGGCTCGCGCCGCTCGCCTTCGGCATGGCGGGTGGGCGCATCGAGGGCGAGATCCGCCTCGACAGCCGGGACGAGCCGCTGGCTGGGAAGCTGGATCTCGAAGCGCGCGGCTTCGAGCTCGTGGAGCTGTTCCCGGACTTCGAGCCGATCCAGGCGCACCTCGGTGAAATGAACGGCGGCGCGGAGCTCGCGGGGCACGGCAACTCGGTCGGGGCGCTGCTCGGCAGCGCCGACGGGGGGGCGCAGCTGCTCGTCGACGGCGGGGCGGTGAGCAGCGCCCTGATGGAGCTCGCCGGACTCAACTTCGGCCGCTACCTGGTGGACCAGCTCTTCGGGGACGAACTGGTGCGCATCAACTGTCTGCTCGCCGACTTCATGGTGGACGACGGCGTGATGCGCCCACAGGTCTTCGTGCTCGACACGGAGAACATGGTGGTGCGTGTGAACGGGACGATAAGGCTCGGCGCGGAGGAGCTCGACCTGACCGTTCATCCCCGATCGAAAGGCATGCGCATCCTGTCCTTGCGCTCGCCCCTCTATGTGCAGGGCAGCTTCGCCGAGCCGGACGTCGGGGTGAAACCCGGCCCGCTGGTGGCCCGCGGCGCCGGCGCGGCGGCGCTGGGGGCGGCCATCGGGCCGCTGGCCGGGCTGCTCGCGCTCATCGCGCCGGGGACTTCCGAGGGCAGCCGATGCACCCCCGTGCTGGAGCGGCTGCGCAGCGAGGGCGAGGGGCAGCAGCAATAGCGTGGGCCGGGGCGAGCGCGGCGTGCGTCGCTAACGGGCCACTGCCCGGTGGTCCGTGCCGAGCTGGCGCTCGAGCCAGATCTCGGCGTTCCGGAGGCTGGAGTCGTCCTCGCCCGTCGGCCCGGCCGGGCCGGCGACCCCGGCTTCCCGCTCGAAGGGAGGCTGGCTCGCCACGTTCCGTTCGATCCAGTCGGCGGCGACCTCGAGGCTCGCAACGTCGTCGGCTGCGGTTGCGGACGCCGGCCGGGCGGCCCGCTCGGCGTACGCGCCGTGTACCGTGCTGAACTGGCGCTGCAGCCATGCGGAAGAGTCGGCGGCCCACGTCGGGGCCGCGAGGAGGGTTCCGGCGCCGAAGCCTGCTGCGAACAAGGTCAGGGTGATGGCTTTCATGATCTTTCTCCTGCTGTCGGTTGTAGGTCGGGGGCAGGCCTGCGCGCAGGAGTTCGTCGCGCGGCCGCCCGGTTTCCTCACAGCAGGACTCGCTCCCGGGACGGAGCGAGGGGTGCGGCGGGATCACCCGTTCCCGCCGCCCCGGGAATCGCTCACCAGGAGGTCTCGTGTTCCGCGGTGGCCGAGATCTTGTGGATGGAGAGGTCGGCGCCGGCGAATTCCTGCTCGGGATCGAGGCGCAGGCCCATCGCCAGCTTGATCGCGCCATAGACCACCACGCCCCCGACCAGCGCCACCGCGATGCCGGCCAGGGTGCCGACGAGCTGGGCCGCGAAGCTCACGCCGCCCACGCCGCCGAAGGCGGTGGCGCCGAAGATGCCTGCCGCCACGCCGCCCCACGCCCCGCATAGCCCGTGGAGCGGCCACACGCCGAGCACGTCGTCGATCTTCCAGCGGTTCTGGGCGAGGGTGAACAGGAGCACGAAGAGGCCGCCGGCGACCGCGCCGACCGCCAGCGCACCAAGGGGGTGCATGAGGTCGGAGCCGGCGCAGACCGCCACCAGTCCCGCGAGGGGGCCGTTATGGACGAAGCCCGGGTCGTTGCGGCCGGCGGCGAGCGCGGCCAGGGTGCCGCCCACCATGGCCATGAGCGAGTTGAGCGCCACCAGGCCGTTCACCGCCTCCAGGCGCTGCGCGCTCATCACGTTGAAGCCGAACCAGCCGACGGTGAGGATCCAGGCGCCGAGCGCGAGGAAGGGGATGCTCGAGGGCGGGTGCGCCGAGATCGCGCCGTCCTTGTGGTAGCGGCCGCGCCGCGCGCCGAGCAGCAGCACCGCCGGCAGCGCAATCCAGCCGCCCACCGCGTGCACCACCACGCTACCTGCGAAGTCGTGGAAGGGGGCGCCGAAGGACGCCTCGAGCCAGGCCTGGAAGCCGAAATTGCCGTTCCACACCATGCCCTCGAAGAAGGGGTAGACGAAGCCCACGATGAGGAAGGTGGCGAGGAGCTGCGGGCCGAAGCGTGCCCGCTCGGCGATGCCGCCCGAGATGATGGCGGGGATGGCGGCGGCGAAGGTGAGCAGGAAGAAGAACTTCACCAGCTCGTAGCCCGAGCCGGCGGCGAGCTCCGAGGCGGAGACGAAGAAGCCGGTCCCGTAGGCGAGCGAGTAGCCGATCAGGAAGTAGGCCAGTGTGGACATCGCGAAATCCGTCAGAATCTTCACGAGGGCGTTCACCTGGTTCTTCTTGCGCACCGTGCCCACTTCGAGGAAGGCGAAGCCGGCATGCATCGCGAGCACCATGATGGCGCCCAGCAGGATGAAGAGGACGTCGGACGAGGTCTTGAACTGCTCCATGAAAGGGCTCCGAAAGCGTGACGGAGCCCCAAAAGCATGCAGCATGCCAGTAGGCGGAATACCGTGTTTACGGGAGTTTGGCGCCGGCATGCACGAAAATGTGCCGAAGAGTGCCCTGAACCGGTGCGTGCACGCGTCAGGATGCACGATGATGGTGCGTTGAGATTCCAGTCTGGTGCGACGTCGGCGCGGTGCGCGTCGCGGATGCACCGGAGGAGAGCGATGGGAACGAATCGGGCGCCCGTATGCGCCATTCCTGTGCATGAAGTCGAGATCACCGCGGTGCGGGCGCAAGGCGCGGGCGGGCAGAACGTGAACAAGGTGTCCAATGCGGTGCATCTGCGCTTCGACGTCCGCGCCTCCTCCCTCGACGAGGCCGTCAAGGAGCGCCTGCTGCGACTTGGCGATCAGCGCGTCACCCGCGAGGGTGTGGTCGTCATCAAGGCGCAGCGCCACCGCAGCCTGGAGCTGAACCGGGCGGAGGCGCTCGCACGCCTGCAGGCGCTGGTGGACAGCGCGGCGGTCGAGCCTCGCGCCCGGATTCCCACCCGCCCGACGCTGGGCTCCCAGCGCAAGCGACGCGAGTGCAAGGAGCGCCGCAGCCGGGTCAAGGCGCTGCGCGGGCGGGTGGAGGACTGAAGGTGTGATTCAATCTGCTGCGCGGGCCGACGGCTGCGTTGCGCGGTGCTCGCTCCCTCGCCTGTCTCCTTGATACGTCTCGGTCGCTGCGCGCCTCATTTGCCGACTGAGGCCCTGCCATCGGCCCGCTCGCGACGATTACTTCGCACCTTCTGAGCGGGCCTGCGCCGGCTTGGGCGCGGCCTTTTCCCGTGCGCGCTGCTTGGCTGCGATATTGTCGGCGTGGGAGACGTGCAGCAGGTCAACCAGCTTGCGCATCAGGTGGTTCTCGTGGTGGCTGAGATGCCCGTCGGCGAGCGCGACCTGCCACAGGTATTCGACGATGCGCACCTTCTGCTCCGCGCCGTAGCCCTTGTTGAGCCGGGAGGTGAAGCGGTAGAAGTCGGACGCCTCGCGGGATTCGGTCTCCGCGAGCTCGAACAGGCGCGCGAGCTCGTCCTCCGCGAGCTCGAACTTCTCGCGAAGCGCCGCCAGCACGGCATGCCGCTCGGTGGGTGCCGCGTCCGAATCGATCCGCATCATTTCCACCAGCAGCACGGCAGTGGCGAGCTGCAGGACGTGCTCGTCGGGCCGATGGTCGGCGGTGGGCGGCTCGAGGAGTGTGCGGAAGAGCTCGTTCAGGGTGCGAAGCATCGCGGGGTCTCCGATGAAAGGATGTGGCGGCGGGCGCGAGGCCCGGTGCTCGACGTGAGACCTCAGATCGCCTCGTTCGTCGCCGCCGGTTCGCCGTAGCACCGTACACAGTTGCGGCCGGCCTCCTTGGCGGCATAGAGCGCCTGATCGGCGCGCTGGAGGATGAGCTCCAGGGTTTCGCCGGGCGCTGCCAGGTAGGCGCCGACGCTGACCGTGACCGGGTCGCCGGACGGCAGCCGCAGCCCCTCGGCGATCGCGGCACGGATGCGCTCGCCGGTGCCGGCGACGCTGTCGGCGCCGCTCTCGGGTACCAGCACGAGGAATTCGTCGCCGCCCCAGCGCCCGGGACTGTCGTAGGGGCGGATGTTGGCGCGCAGCAGGCGGGCGACCGCGGCGAGGACGCGATCGCCCTCGGCGTGCCCGAAGCGGTCGTTAACCTGCTTGAACCAGTCGATATCCAGCCACAGCAAGCCGAAGCTCTTGCCGTGGCGTCGTGCCCGCGTGATCTCCTGCTCGATCAGCTCGGTCATACCGCGCCGGTTGTAGAGCTCGGTGAGCGGATCGATGCGGGCGAGCAGATGCAGGGCCTCGGTGCGGTCACGCACCTGGTCCTCCAGGGTCCGCGTCTGGCTGCCGATCGCCTCGGCCATGCTTTCGAAGTGCGCCATCAGGCGGCCGATCTCGCCGGCCGTGCGCGGCAGGGGCGGGGCGGAGTAGTCGCCCTCGCGAACCCGGCGCATGGCGGCCTCGAGCGCCGCGAGCGGGCGCAGCACCATGCGGTTGAGGATCAAGTTGAAGATCGCGAGACTGGACAGCAGCGCGATCGCCAGAATCGCGACGAGACCGGCGAAATCCCGCAAGGGGACGAGCACGCCGAGGTCGAGCAGCGTGACCTCGAACCACCCGAGCTCGGGGAGGTAGGCCACCCCGGCCAGCCGGCGCTCGCCGCCCACGCGCACGAAGCGGCTCGAGACGGTGCCCGGTGCCGCCTCGACGGCACCCATCGCCTCGCGCATCGCGGCACGGTCGGCCGGATCCTCGAAGAGACGCTCGAGGTCTCGCGGCTCTCCGGCGTGCCGCACGGCGAGGCCGTCGACCCGGTCCGGGTCGTAGTGGAGCTGGATGACTCCGTCGTGATCGGCGAACAGGATGGCGATGCCCGGCTGGGCGGTGGCGACGACCTCATCGAAGATGGCGTCCAGGTCGAGGCCGGTACCGACCGCCCCGAGCGGCTCTCCCGTCGTATGGATCGGCGCGGCTATCCACAGCTTGGTGAGCCCGAGATGAGCTTCCCGTTCGACGCCGAGGCGGAACTCCCGGTCGCCCTTCGCCACCTCGTACAACCATCGATACTCCGGCTCGTCCGGGGAGTGATGGTGGTGCAACTGGCGGCCGTCGAACTCGTTGTCGCGATTGTTGAAGTAGTAGGCGCCGGATGGGACGAGGGCGACGAAGTAGTTGGCGTCGCGGAAATTGATGCGGAAGCTCTCCATCTCGGCCACCGCCTGCGCCGTCGCGTCCGGCGCATCGGGTTCTTGCGCCCAGCGGCGCAGCACCTGCGAGCCGGCCATCTGGCGAACGAGCGCGATCTCGCGTGCGAGCGGGCGCAACAGCTGCGCGCTGTCGTAGCGGACCTGCGTCTGCGCCAGGCGCAGGCCCCACTGCTCGATGATCCCCTCCGTGGCGCGCTCGAAAGCGAGCCAGGCCGCCGCCGATGACACGAGGATCAGTGCCGTGGTGAGGAGCAGGAAGCGGGGCTTGAGATTCACCGGCGATTGCGCTCAGTAAAGCCGTGGCCCACAGTACCACAAAACCGGTAGAGGGGAAGGGCGCGCGCCCACGCCCCCGCCGATCCGCCCCCGCCGGGGCGACGGGCTCAGCGCAGGTTCTGCGCGTTGAACACCACCACCTGGTCGGCCACGAAATTCACCTGGATATAGCGCTGATCGTCGCCCCAGGTGCAGCTACGCACCGTGAGCAGGTCGCTGCAGCGGGTCGGTGCGCCGAGCAACTGCTTGACTTCGTCGAAGCGCATGCCGACCTTCAGGCGGTCGTAGTTCTCCACGGTGAGCTTGCTGCAGGCGCTCGCCAGGAGGGTGAGGGCGAGCAGGGCGGCGATCCGGATGCGTGCGGTCATATAAGGGTCTCCCGAGGGGGGCCTATTATGCCGCATGCGCGGGCAAGGAGCCGGCAAGCCCGCGCGCGCTGCCCGTCCGGGTCAGGCCGGCGCACCCCGGCGCCGGCTCCACCAGGCGTCCACGCTGAACGCGCCCGCTCCGTATGCGGCCAGCACCAGCAGGCCGCCCGCGATGGTGATGTTCTTCATGAACATGATGTACTGGATACGGTCGTCCCACGCCATGTGGAAGTAGAGCGCGGCCACCACGCAGAAAACCGCGAGCCCGACCGCGGCGAGCCGTGTCAGTACTCCCGCCACCAGGGCGAGTCCGCCGCCCAACTCGATCAGGATCACCAGCGGCAACAGGGCGCCGGCCACGCCCATCGACTCCATGTACTGCTGCGTGCCGGCATAGCCGCCGATCTTGCCCCAACCCGAACCGATGAAGATGAGCGCGATCAGCACGCGCCCGACGAGCACCGTGACGTCCTTCATTGTTGTTCTCCTCGTTGCCTGTTGCGCCGGCTCTCCTTGCTATAGGCGGGGCGGGCGGGCGGACGGTTCCCCGCGGGCCGGTTAGGCGCCGGCCGCGGGGATGGCGTCGCGCTGGTGGAGCGCTTCGCCGAGCACGTGTGTGGCCGCCACGGCGCGGTCATCGCCGAGCATCATGAAGGCGAAGAGGCGCTCGGAGAGCGTCGCGGCGCTCGCCATCCGGCGCTCGAGGAGCGGTGTCGCGCGGGGATCCAGGACGACGAAGTCGGCCTCCCGCCCGGGGGCGAAGCTGCCGATGAGGTCGTCCATGTACAGGCTGCGCGCGCCGCCCAGGGTCGCGAGATAGAAGGCCTGCTCAGGAGCCAGCGACTGTCCCCGCAACTGCAGCACCTTGTAGGCCTCGTTCATGGTCTGAAGCATGGAGAAACTGGTGCCGGCTCCCACGTCCGTACCCAGCCCCACGCGCACGCCGGCGGCCCGCATGGCGGCGAGATCGAAGAGGCCCGAGCCGAGGAAGAGGTTGGAAGTGGGGCAGAAGCTCGCCGCCGTGCCGGTGGCTGCCATGCGTACCCGGTCGGCGTCGTCGAGCCAGATGCAGTGGGCGAAGAGCGCGCGCGGACCCAGTTGCCCGTAGCGCTCGTACACGTCCAGGTAGCTGCGCGCCTCCGGATACAGGCGGGCGACCCAGGCGCCTTCGGCCTGGTTTTCCGCGACGTGCGAGTGCAGGTGCACGCCCGGGTACTCGGCGCAGAGGCGGCCGGCGAGCGCCATCTGCTCGCGAGAGGATGTCGGCGCGAAGCGCGGCGTCAGCGCGTAGCGCAGGCGCGCCCGGTCGTGCCAGCGCTCGATCAGGGCGCGCGAGGCCGCCTCCCCGGCGTCGTCCCCGTCGCGCAGGGCGGCCGGACAATTCCGGTCCATCAGCACCTTGCCCGCGACGACCCGCATGCGCCGGCGCTCGGCCGCCTCGAAAAGGGCGTCGACCGAGGCCGGGTGCACGGTGGCGAGCACCTGCGCCGTGGTGGTGCCGTTGCGCAGCAGCTCGTCGCAGAAGAACCCGGCCGCGGTGGCGGCATGTGCAGCGTCGGCGAAGCGCGCTTCCGCGGGAAAGACGTAGCGCTCCAGCCACGTCAGGAGCTGCTCGCCGTGACTCGCGATGACGTCGGTCTGGGCGTAATGCACGTGCGTGTCGACGAAGCCCGGCAGGATGAGCTTGCCGCGGTAATCGGTCACCGTCGTGCCGGCCGGCAGGCGGGCGAGCAGCGGCTCGGCCGGTCCGCACTCGGCCACCCGGCCGTCGCGCACGACGAGCACGCCGTCCACGTGGTGCTCGTACCCGCGCGGGCCCGCCGAGGCCGGGTCGTCGACGAAATGCAGGAGGGCGCCGCGGAAGGCGGCGAGCGGGGCGGGCGGGTTCAATGGGGGGTCCGGAGCGGAGTGGCCATGACGCCATGATGCCCGGGGACGCCGCGCACCGCTACGGGTGGAGGCGGCTCTGGCGCGGAAGGTGGCGGGCGAGGAAATCCATCTGGTCGGCGAGGATGCTGCGGTTGCACAGGATGAGGTACTCGGCCTTGTTCGGCACGTAGGGGGCATAGAGGAGGGCCATGTGCGCCTGCTCCGGCGTGCGGTTGCCCTTCCTCTGATTGCAGGGGCGGCAGGCGGTGACGACGTTCATCCACACGTCGCGTCCGCCCTGCGACACAGGGATGACGTGGTCGCGGGTGAGCGCGCTGCCGGCGTGAAACGCACCGCAGTAGGCGCACAGATGCCGGTCGCGATGAAAGAGCTCGCGGTTGTTGAGCGGCGGCACCTGGTTGAGCGAGCCGTCGCGCAGTGCCCGGCCCTTGATGGCGATGATGCTGTTGGCGGTGATCTCGGAGCGCAGCCCGGTCGCCCGGCAGATCCCGCCCGCGAAACGGAACTGACGTTCGCCCACGGTCCACGCCACCATGTCGAGGGCGTAGTAGTGGCATGCGGCCTGCCAGGTGACCCAGCGGTGAGGCAGGCCGCGGATGTCCAGCGTGAGGATCCATGGATACGGCGCAAGGCCGGGCCCACCGATCCCAGTGGGCCGGTGCGCCGGTTCGCATGCGGTCGTCGTCGCGCGCTGATCGAGCACGTCACCTCCTGCGCAGCCACCCCCGACACGATTCGTGCCAGGCATCCCGTATCAGAGCAGAATCGGGGCCCTCGCGGCAAGTGCGGGAGGCGCTCAGCCATGGTTGGAGCGCTTTCGGGGCGAAGCGGTTCAGATCACGCCCAGCGGCGGAGCGGCGGCGAGGTCGTCGATGTGGAAGCGGTAGGCCCCCTTGCGGCGGTCTTCGTAGTAGTAGCGCAGCGTCAGGGCGATGGAGCGGAAGGCGATGTCGTCCCACGGAATCTCGGATTCCGAGAACAAGGCCACCTCCAGCGACTCCTCGCCCGGCCGGAAGTCGAGGTCGAGCAGCTGCGCGCGGTAGAGGATGTGGACCTGGCTGATGTGGGGCACGTTGATCAGCGTGAAGATGTCGCCCACCTCGATGCGCGCGCAGGCCTCTTCGAGCGTCTCGCGCGCGGCCGCCTGGGCGGTCGTCTCGGCGTTCTCCATGAAGCCGGCGGGCAACGTCCAGTGCCCCAGGCGCGGCTCGATCGCGCGGCGACAGAGCAGGATGCGGTCTTCCCACTCGGGAATCGCACCTACCACGATCTTCGGATTCAGGTAGTGGACGCTCCCGCAGCTTCCGCACACGTGGCGCGGCAGCGTATCGCCGGGAGGAATGCGCAAGCTCACCGTTGCGCCGCAATCTGAGCAGAACTTCATGGAACGTTTCATCGACGCCGTCACAGGCAATTTTAATCCGGTTCGTGACGTGTCGCTCACCCCACGATGGGGAGTCGGTGACAGGCGCACTTTGCACACGGTAGAGTGTGACCGTTTGTAACGACCCATGCCGATCGCCGCCATCGCCTGACGACCATGCCGCCGCTGGACATGAACCGCTTCGAGCAGCTCCGCGCCTCCGGAGATCTGCCGTCGCCGCGCGGCGTGGCGCTTGCGATCATGCGCCTGACCCGGCAGGAGGACGTGTCGCTGGCGGAGCTGGCGCGCGTCATCAGCGGCGACCCCGCTTTCGTCGGGCGCCTGGTGAAGGCAGCCAACGGCCTGGTCGCCCACGGACGCCGTCCGGTGGTGTCGGTCCAGGAAGCGCTGCTGGTGCTCGGTCTGCCGGCCGTGCGCACCATGGCCCTCGGGTTCTCGCTGCTATCCAATTTCCGCAACGGCAGCTGCCGCGGTTTCGACTACAACGCCTTCTGGTCCTATTCGCTGGCGCTCGGGCTGACCATGCAGGTGCTCGCCCAGCGGACCCGGGTCGGGGCGCCCGACGAGCTGTTCAGCGCGGGGCTGCTCGCGCGCGTGGGCGAGCTCGCGCTCGCCACGCTCTATCCCCGCGATTACGGCGGCGTGCTGGAGGAGGCGCGGCGCCATCCGGAGCAGCCGCTGGTCGAGTTCGAGCAGGCGGCATTCGCCCTCGATCATCGGGAGCTCACCGGCGCGATGCTGCGCGACTGGGGGCTGCCGCGGGTCTTCGTGGAGGTGATCGAGGCGTTCGGGCAGGTCGATGCGGCCGAGTTCGGTCCCGGCAGCCGCGACTGGACGCTGCTGCATTCCCTCGGCGTCGCCAGCGCCGTGGCGGAGCTGCTGCACGCGCCCGAGACGGGCCGGGAGGAGCTGCCCGCGCGCCTCGTCGCCGCCGGCGAGCGCCTCGCCATCGACCGCGAAGCCCTCCTGGCCGATTGCGAGCGCGTCGCGCGGATGTGGGTCGAATGGGCCGCGCTGCTGCAGCTCCGGATCGCGGCGCCGCCTTCCTTCTCGGATCTCGTCGCGAATGTCCCGCAACGCTCGGAGCTCGGGACGGTCCCGCGTGCCGCCGAGGATTGGAAGGTGCCCGTGGAAACGGGCGACGCCGGGGCGCCGCCGCCTGCGACAGCGGACGAGGCGCCCCTGCGCGTGCTGGTGGTCGACGCCGACCCGCAAAGCCGTCGGCTGCTCGCCGAAGTGGTAGGGGAGGACGGGCATGAGCTGTATGAAGCGTCGAGCGGTGCGGAAGCCCTCGAGCGTGCCGTCGAGGTGCAACCGCAGCTGATGGTGCTCGGCGGTGCCCCGTCGGCGTCGGACGCGCTGGAGCTCCTGCGGGCGCTGCGCCAGACCCGCATCGGCAAGGCGATCTACATCCTCCTTCTCGCGGACCAGGAGAGCGACGAAGGGCTGCTCCAGGCCTTCGAAGCGGGAGCCGACGATTGTCTGGCCGGCCCGAGCGAGCCGCGGGTGCTCGCCGCGCGGCTGCGCGCCGGTTGCCGCGTGGTGCGTCTGCAGCAGGAGCTCGAGCACGAGCGCGAGGACCTGCGCCATTTCGCGGCCGAGCTGGCGGTGACGAACCGCCGCCTGCAGGAGGCTGCGCTCACCGACGCCCTCACCGGATTCCCGAACCGGCGTTACGCGCTCGACCGAATCCAGCAGGAGTGGGCGGCCGCCACCCGCTTCCAGCGCCCGCTCTCGTGCATGGTGGTCGACCTCGACAACTTCAAGCAGGTCAACGATACCCACGGTCACGACGTGGGCGACCATGTGCTGCGGGCGGCGGCCGTCGCGATGCGCGGAGCGCTGCGCGCACGGGACGTGATCTGCCGCACCGGCGGCGACGAGTTCGTGGTGATCTGTCCGGAAACCGATCTGGAGGCGGCCCTGGCCTGTGCCGCACGGCTGTGCGCCTCGACCGAGCGGATTGCCGTCGAAGCGGCCGACGCCGTGCTGCATGTCGGGGTGAGCATCGGGGTGGCGGTGCGCGAGCCCGGCATGCCCAATTACGAGACGCTCATGAAGCGCGCCGACCAGGGCGTCTATCTCGCCAAGCGGCGCGGACGCAACCGCGTCGCAACCGTCCAGCGCGCCGTGGCGGCCGACCGCCCGGGCGATGTGCCCGAAGCTGTCTGACCCGAGCCGCCCTACGCCATGGACCGCGCCCAGGACCACGTGCTGAAGGACGGCGAGCGGCGGGTGAACCTGCTCGTCGTCTCCGACTGCAGCGAGGAGACGAACCGGGTCGCCATCGCGCTCGCCGTTCGCGGCATGCCCGTGGAGTTCACCTGCGTCGATTGCGAGATCGACATGGCCGCCGAGCTTGCGCGCGCCGCCTGGGATGTGGTCCTCTTCGACAGCGCCGCGCCGGGTTTCGAGGTGCTGGACGCGCTGACCGTGCTGAAGAACAGCCGCCAGGACATCCCCTTCATCGTGCACTCGGACCGGGTTCCGGATCGTCTCGCGGTGGCCGCGATGTACGAGGGGGTCGACGACGTGGTCGCCAAGGGCGATCACGAGCGGCTTCTCCCCGTCCTGGAGCGGGAGCTGCGTGCCGCCGAGGCGCGCCGCGCGGTGCGCCGGGCCGATCTGCGCATCCGCCAGCTCGCGCACTTCGACGAGCTCTCGGCGCTGCCCAACTACGAGCTTTTCTGCCGGAAGGTGAACGACCGGCTGGAGTCGCGCGCGCGCCGCGGACAGTCGCCCTGCGGCGCGCTCCTGGTGGTCGACGTCGATCGCTTCATGCGGGTCAACACCAGCTTCGGATACGAGGTGGGCAGCGAGGTGTTGCGCGCGATCGCGCAACGTCTGGGCTCGGCGCTCGGACCGGACGTGGTGCTGGCGCGGCTGGGCGGCGACAGCTTCGGCGTGTTTCTCGCCGGGGCGAGCGAGGCGGCGCCTGCGGTCATGCTCGCGCGCCGCATCCTGTCGACCTTCGCCACGCCCTTCATGAAGGACCGGACCGAGCTTTTTCTCACCGCCAGCGTCGGGGTGGCGCTCGCGCCGCGCGACGGCGCGGCCGTCCACGAGCTGCTGCTGAACGCCGAGTCGGCGATGGCCGCAGTGAAGCGCGGCGGCGGGAACGGCGTGCTGTTCTACGAGCGCACGATGAATGCGGCGTCGGCCGATCGCATCGCCTTCGAGGCGGACCTGCGCCACGCGGTCGAGCGCGGCGAGCTGTTCCTGCACTACCAGCCGATCATCGACGTGCGCCGCGGCACGGCTGTCGGGGCGGAGGCGCTGGTGCGCTGGCGTCACGGGCGAGAGGGGGTGATCGCTCCCGACCGTTTCATTCCGCTCGCCGACGAGATCGGTCTCATCAGCGACATCGGCGCGTGGGTGATCGCCCAGGCCTGTGCCCAGGGCGAGCGCTGGCACCGCATGGGGTGGCACGACTTCCGCGTGTCGGTGAACGTATCGGCGGTGCAACTCGGCGAGCCGCGTCTGCTGGAAGCGGTGAGCGAGGCGCTGCGCTCGACCGGCTTCCCGGCCCGCTGCCTCACGCTGGAGATCACCGAGAGCTCGATCATGAGCGACGTGGAGTCGGCGGCCGGGGTGCTGCGCGCCCTGCGCGGCATGGACGTGCGCATGGCGGTGGACGATTTCGGCACGGGGTATTCGTCGCTCGCCTATCTCAAGCGCCTGCCCATCGACGTCATCAAGATCGACAAGTCCTTCGTGCGCGACGTCTGCGACGATGAGGAGGATGCCGCCATCACCCGGGCGATCATCGCGCTCGCGAAAAGCCTCAGGCTCACCACGGTGGCCGAGGGCGTGGAGAGCGCGGCCCAGGAGGCGCTGCTGCGCGGCGAGGCCTGCGACTACCTGCAGGGCTTCCGGTTCGGGCGGCCGGTTCCGGCCGAAGAGCTCCGCCGGGAGCTTCCGGACGAGGCGGGCGATGCCGCTGCCGGAAAATGCGAAGGTGGGGATGTAGGAATTTAACTTACACCGATCTGGGTGCCCTTCCTAGGGGACTTTACCTGCGCCCCCGATGGGCAGGCTTGTTGCAAATCTTCACAATTCACTTCAACTTCCATCAGCTTGCCCGTGCGCGGGAGCGAAAAATGAAACGGCCGGACTTCCAGGCGGAGATTCACGAACTGAACCTTGCCTACCTCATGCTGGCGCAGCAGATGCTTCGCGCCGACCGTGAGACGGCGATGTTCCGGCTGGGTATCGGCGCCGAGGTGGCGGACCTGATCGAGGGCCTGTCGAGCGCCAAGCTGGTGAAGATGGCGAGCAGCCAGATGTTGTTGCCGCGCTTCCGTTTCGACGACGCGCTGCTGGCGGGGCTGCTCGCCGGCAACAGCCGCGACGCGGCCAGCGCCAGCCTGCACGCCGCCATCCTGGCGGCCGGCAAGTCGGTGGAAGCGCCGCAGTAAGGGGGGATCATGAAGAACAAGAGCATCATCCAGGAAGCCGAAGACATCCAGCGCGCCGCCGAAATGGTGCGCCTGGGGGCGCGTATGCAGATGCTGGAAGCGGAGACCAAGCTCTCCCGCGAGCGCCTGCTCAAGATCTACAAGGAAGTACGCGGCGTCTCGCCCCCGAAGGGCATGCTGCCGTTCTCGACCGACTGGTTCATGACCTGGCAGCCCAATGTGCACGCCTCGCTCTTCATGGCCTTCCACAGCTTCTTCTGCGAGAAGGCCGGCATGCAGGGGCTGGACGCCATCCTCAAGGCCTACCACCTCTACCTCGACCACATCGAGGCCGAGCGCATGGATCCGGTGCTGAGCCTCACCCGCGCCTGGACGCTGGTGCGCTTCTTCGATGCCGACCTGCTCCAGCTCGCCAGCTGCACCTGCTGCGGCGGCCGTTTCGTGGCCCACGCCTACGATCCGACCCACGATTTCGTGTGCGGGCTGTGCAACATGCCCTCTCGCGCCGGCAAGACCAAGCGTGCGGCGCGCGCCGCCCTCGCAAACGCGGACTGAGTCACCTCGCCTTTTCCGGGGGCCGCCGTGATCCGGCGGCCTTTTTGTTTGCCGATCGGGGTCAAGTTTTCTACCTGAAAGTCGTTACAATCACGGGGTTTTTGCGCACTGCACGACGAGCGGGCGCGATCCGACCGACAGGGGCTCCCGGTGTTTCTGATTATTGGCTATGTGATCATCCTTGCCGCATCGGTGGGGACGTATGCGGTGCACGGCAGCCTGATGGCGCTGTGGGTGCCCATGGAGTACCTCGCCATCGTCGGCCTGATGATCGGCGGCTTCATGGCCAGCAACGGGTCAAAGGCCTTCAAGGCGACCCTCCAAAGCCTTCCCTCGGTGTTCAAGGGCTCCCAGTACAACAAGGCCATGTACATGGATCTCCTGGCGATGCTCTACGAGATCCTCGCGAAGGTCCGCAAGGAAGGCCTGATGTCGATCGAGAACGACGTCGACAACCCCGAGTCCAGCGCCATCTTCTCGAAATATCCGACGGTGATGGCCGATCACCACGCCATCGAGTTCCTCACCGACTATCTGCGCATGATGGTGGGCGGCAACCTCAACGCCTTCGAGATCGAGAACCTGATGGACATGGAGATCGAGACCCACCACCAGGAGACGCACACTGCGCCCCACGTGATGGCCAAGGTGGGCGACGCGCTGCCCGCCTTCGGTATCGTGGTGGCGGTGATGGGGGTGGTGAACGTGATGGGCTCGGTCGGCCAGCCGCCGGCGGTGCTCGGCAAGATGATCGGCGGCGCACTGGTCGGCACCTTCCTCGGCATCCTGCTCTCGTACGGCTTCGTGCAGCCCATCGCCAGCCAGCTCGAGCAGCGCGTGGAGGAGGGCGGCAAGATCTTCCAGTGCATCAAGGTGGTGCTGCTCGCGAGCATGAACGGCTATGCGCCGCAGGTGGCGGTCGAATTCGGACGCAAGGTGCTGTTCTCCACCGACCGTCCGACTTTCGCCGAGCTCGAGCAGGACATCAAGAGCCGCAAGGGCTGAGCGGCAGGCGATGCATTCCGCGATGACCCCTTCGGCGACGCGCCATGAGTGACGACAGCCAGCAGCCGATAGTCGTCAAGCGCATCCGCAAGGTGGCCGGCGGCCACCACGGCGGCGCCTGGAAGATCGCCTACGCGGACTTCGTGACCGCGATGATGGCGTTCTTCCTGCTGATGTGGCTGCTCGGCTCCACCGCGCAGGGCGATCTCGAAGGGATCGCCGACCACTTCCAGAATCCGCTCAAGCTCACCCTGAGCGGCGGCAGCGGCTCGGGCGACAGCTCGAGCATCATCAAGGGCGGCGGCGAGGACCTGTCGCGCTCGGTCGGGCAGGTCAAGCGCGGCGACATCGATTCGCGCTCCTCGCTCAACCTGGACGCCGCCAAGGGGCGCCAGCGCGGCATGCAGGGGGGCGACGAGCTGGAGGAGGAGGCCCGGGAGCGCGCCCGCCTCGTCGACCTGAAGGGGCGCCTCGAGGCCATCATCGAGGCCGATCCCAAGCTGCGCCCCTTCAAGAACCAGATCCTGATGGACATCACGTCCGAGGGCCTGCGCATCCAGATCGTCGACGAGCAGAACCGGCCGATGTTCGCCACCGCCAGCGCGGAGCTGCAGCCATACACCCGCGACCTGCTGCGCGCCATCGGGCGGGCGCTGAACGACGTGCCCAACCGTCTGAGCCTGTCCGGTCACACCGACGCGGCGAAGTATGCCGGTGGCGAGCGGGGCTTCTCGAACTGGGAGCTGTCCTCCAATCGTGCCAACGCCTCGCGCCGGGAGCTGATCGCCGGCGGGCTGGAGGCCTCGCGGGTGATGCGGGTCGTGGGGCTCGCCGAGACGGTGCCGTTCAACAAGGACGACCCGCTCGATCCCACCAACCGCCGCATCAGCATCATCGTGATGAACAAGAAGACCGAGCAGGCGGTGAGCGCGGAGGGCGGCAACCTCCAGGTGGAGGGCGGCGCGCCCCTCGACGACCGGCAGTTGCGCGACGACATCGAGCGCGGTACCCAGCCGCCACCCGCGCCGCGCGCGCTCGGCGGGATGATGCGACCGGTGCACAACGACCGCCTCGAGATCCCCGCCACTTTCGCACGCTGAAGGGCAGCGCGGCCCGGCGCGGCTAAAGTTGCCCGCCTGCCGGACGATATGTCTCACGACGCGGCTCCATTCGGGAGCCGGCGCGCGACGCCTGCCGACCGGGCACGGCAGCGCCCGCGCCACGAGACGAGGACAGGCGTTGTGACCCATAGCATATTGACCGTCGACGACTCCCCCTCCATCCGCCAGGCCGTGGCTGCCTGCTTGCGCACCGCCGGGCACCGGGTGGTGGAGGCGGGCGACGGATGCGAGGCCCTCGAGCTCGCCGCTGCCGAGCGCTTCGACCTGGTCGTCACCGACCTCAACATGCCGCGCCTGGACGGCCTCGGCCTCATCGCTGCCCTGCGCGCGCGTCCCGACTATCGAAGCGTGCCCATCCTCATGCTCACCACGGAGTCTTCCGACGCGATGAAGGCGCTGGGGCGCGAGGCGGGTGCCACCGGCTGGCTGGTGAAACCGTTCGATCCACGGCGTCTGCTCGACATGACGGCCCGCCTGCTCGCCCGGGAGGTGGCGAGGGGGGCGCCGTGAGCTTCGACCTCAGCCAGTTCCATTCGCTCTTTTTCGAGGAGGCGGACGAGCAGCTGGCCGCGCTGGAGGACTTGCTGGTCCGAGTGGGGCCCCGGCAGACGGCGGGCGAGGAGGTGGCCGAGCTGTTTCGCCGGGCGCACTCGATCAAGGGCGCCGCGGCCACCTTCGGCTTCGACGACATGGCCGCGCTCGGCCATGACCTCGAGGATCTCCTCGACCCGGTGCGCAAGGGCCGGCTCGCGTTCGACGGCGCCCGCATCGATGCCTGCCGCACCGCCGTCGGGACCCTGCGGCGCCAGCTCGCCGAGCATCGCGGCGGTGCTCCGACCGCCGGAGGATCCCGCGCGAGCGCCACGGGGCGGCTCGAGCCGCGTCCTGCGCCTGCCGCTGACGCCGTTCCCGGCGTGGCCGACGTCGAGCTGCGCTTTGTCGTGGGGCGCCTGGTGGCGGGCAGCGAGGTGCTCGTCGACACCACGCTGGAGGAGCTCGCCGCGCTCGGCGAGCTCGTCGCCGTCGACCGGCCCGCGCCCGGCGCCCGCGAATGGCGCGTCCGGATACATACGGCCTCGAGCGAGGCGGCGCTGCGCGGCGTGCTCGATCTCCTCGTCGAGCCCGGCTCGCTGCGGATCGAGCCCGGCGGCGACCCTGCGAGCGGCAGGGCGGCCGAAGGGCCGGCGGTGGCGGAGGAGGCCGAGGACGGCAGCTGGGGCTTCTTCGAACCGGTCCCGCCGGCTGCGCCGGTTCCGCCGCGGGATTGGGAGCCGGAGCCTGTCCCCGCAGGCATCGGGGAAATCGACCGGATGGCGTACCTCGTGGACGAGCTCGCCGCGCTCCGGTCGAGCCTCGAGGCGGCCGTGGGTGCGCGCGAACCGGCCGGAAACGAAAACCTCGTGCGCGGGCTCGCGCGGCTGGCGCGCCTCACGCGCGCGCTGCGGGAGGCGGTGGCGGCGATCCGTGGGATGCCGGGGCGGGCCGGGGCGGTTACGACCGGGCCGACGTCCGGGGGGGCGCTCGCGCAAGGCGAAGGCTCGGCAGGCGGCCGGACCGAGCGCGCGGAGGCGTGCGGCGACCCCTCCGGTGTGCACGATTTCACGCCGGCGCCTACGCCGTCCGTCGGAATGCCCGACATGCTCTCCCCGGCGGACGCGAAATCGGCGAAGATCTCGCCTCCGCGCCCGGCACGCCGTGGTGGCCGGCCGCTGCCGAAGGTGCAGTGCCGCGCCGGATCGCGCTACGGCCTACAGAACGAATGGGAGGAGCTCTGAGCATGACCGCGGGAAACCCGCCGCGTACCGGTAAGCCCGCGTCGCCCATCGCCCGTCCCGCATCCTCCTCGCCGCTGTCCGAAATCCAGGACGTGTTGCGCGCGATCGGTCCCATGCCGACCCGCGAGCGCGAGTTCGAGTTCACCGCCGCCGACTTCGAGCGCATCCGCGCCCTGATCCACCAGCACGCCGGCATCGCGCTCTCGCCCGTCAAGCAGGACATGGTGTACAGCCGCCTGGCGCGGCGGCTGCGCGCGGTGGGTGACCGGACCTTCGCCCAGTATCTGGCGCGCCTCGAGCGCGACCGCGGCGAGTGGGAGACCTTCGTCAACTCCCTCACCACCAACCTGACCTCGTTCTTTCGCGAGGCGCATCACTTCGACATCCTCGCCGAGCGCCTGAAACGGATCGGCGACAAGCGCCAGATCCGAATCTGGTGCAACGCCGCCTCCACCGGCGAGGAGCCGTATTCGCTGGCGATCACCGCGTGCGAGGCCTTCGACTCCTTCAACCCCCCGGTACAGATCCTCGCCAGCGATATCGACACCAGCGTGCTCGCGGTGGGCGAGCAGGGCGTGTACCGCCAGGAGCGCGTCGAGCGCCTGTCGCCCGAGCGCCTGAAGCGCTTCTTCCTGCGCGGCACGGGCGTGCAGGAGGGGCAGGTGCGCGTGCGGCCGGAGTTGCGGCGGCTCATCGCCTTCAAGCGCATCAACCTTCTCGATCCGGTCTGGCCGGTGCAGGGGCCGCTCGATGCCATCTTCTGCCGCAACGTCATGATCTACTTCGACAAGGCCACCCAGTACGCCATCCTGAAGCGCTTCGCGCCGCTGCTGCGCAAGGACGGGGCGCTCTTCGCCGGCCACTCGGAGAGCTTCATGCACGCGTCCGATCTGTTCCGCTCGCTCGGACGCACGGTCTATCAGCCCATCGATGGCGTCGCCCGCTGACCGCCGCCACGTGTCGGCCGCATCCCCGGCGGAGCCGCGTTCGGCCCGTAACCGCGCGGCGCGTGTGGTGGTGATCGGTGCCTCCACGGGCGGTACGGAGGCGATCAAGGAAGTGTTGCAGGCGCTGCCGGCCGACATGCCGCCCATCCTCATGGTGCAGCACATGCCGGAGATGTTCACCGCCTCCTTCGCGCGCCGCCTCGACGGACTGTGCGCCCTGAACGTGAAAGAGGCCGAGCATGGCGAACGCCTCGCGCCCGGCAACGCCTATCTGGCGCCGGGCCATTCGCACCTCTTGCTCGCGCGCGCTGCCGGTGGCGGCTACCAGTGCGAGCTGTCGCGCGGCGACGCGGTCAATCGCCACCGGCCGTCCGTGGACGTGCTGTTCCACTCGGCTGCCGAGCATGGGGCGGCGGCAGTCGGGGTCCTCCTGACCGGGATGGGCAAGGACGGTGCCCAGGGACTGCTGGCGCTGCGCCGCGCCGGAGCCTGGACCATCGCCCAGGATCGAGCATCCTGCGTGGTGTGGGGCATGCCGCGCGAAGCGGTGGCGCTGGGGGCTGCGTGCGAGGTGCTGCCGCTGGGTCAGATCGCGGCGCACATCGTGCAGCACGTGAGAGGCGGCTACGTGCCGGATCCGGCTTGACGCGGCGGGGCCGTCTCGCGATACGACTAAAGAACTAATCTGACGGGCCGTTACAGCCTGCAACGAATCACGCCGCATGCGCCGTGCGGCAAATGGGGAAGCGAACGTGCCCGTGAGCACAGCGCAGAGGAGATGACGCATATGGGACCCTTGTTCTTCAGCATCGTGGTGGGCGTGGTGGCTGCGCTCGG
Source organism: Azoarcus sp. (assembly GCA_020725025.1). Taxonomy (GTDB): domain Bacteria; phylum Pseudomonadota; class Gammaproteobacteria; order Burkholderiales; family Rhodocyclaceae; genus Aromatoleum. The sequence goes on along the minus strand of DYFV01000052.1, from coordinate 732 downwards.
AGCCATCGGCGTGGCCGCCATCGGTGGTGCGCTCACCTGGACGGTGGTGCTCGGCCACGGTGCGGTGGGAGCGGCCGTGGGGGCGGCGGCTTTCGTTGCGTGCCGCGCGATGCTGTTCGCGCCGCTCACCGCCATCGGCGATACCCTCGCCGCGATGCAGCGCGACGGGGACCTGTCGCGCCGCGCCCCGGTCGGCGCCGGTCCCTCCGCCGCGGTGGCGACCCGCTTCAATGCCCTCATCGAGAGCTTCCAGGGCATCATCGGCAAGGTGATCTTCGACGCCCAGCGCGTGGCCGACGCGGCCGACCAGCTGTCCGCCCATGCCGGCAGCGTCGCCGACGGTTCGGCCCAGCAACGCAGGGCGGCCGAACAGATGGTGAAGGCCATCGAGGACATGACCTCGGGCGTGAGCGCGGTGGCCGGCCATGCCACCGACACGTCGGACAACGCCCAGGAGGCGCGCAAGCTCTCCCACGAGGGCGCCCGCGTCGTGACCGAGGCGTCCACCGGCATCGAGGACGTGGCACGCTCGGTCGAGGAGTCGGCGCAGGTGATCGCCGCCCTGGGCGAGCGCTCCGAGGCGATCAGCGGCATCGTGAAGGTGATCCGCGAGATCGCCGACCAGACGAATCTGCTGGCGCTCAATGCCGCCATCGAAGCGGCGCGGGCGGGCGAGCAGGGGCGCGGCTTCGCGGTGGTGGCCGACGAGGTGCGCAAGCTGGCCGAGCGCAC
>DYFV01000051.1 GCA_020725025.1 Azoarcus sp. | reverse complement strand
GCAGCGCGCAGGCGGCCATCGCCGAGGTGATCGGGCACGTGAAGGCGCTGGAGGCTTGATCCGGCAACAGCACTTTGTTTCCCGACGACGAAATTTACGAGAGCAGGGCACCGATATGACGCAGATCCGCAGCATCCTTGTCGCCAATCGATCGGAAATCGCTATCCGCGTCTTCCGCGCAGCGAGCGAGATGGGTATCCGCACGGTGGCGATCTACGCCAACGAGGACCGCTTCGCGCTGCACCGCTTCAAGGCCGACGAGTCCTACCTTGTCGGCAACGGCCGGAAACCCATCGCCGCCTACCTCGATATTCCGGACATCATCCGGGTTGCGAAGGAGGCGAAGGTCGATGCGATCCACCCCGGCTACGGCTTCCTCTCCGAGAACCCGGAGTTCGCCGAGGCTTGCGCTGCCGCCGGCATCGTCTTCATCGGCCCGCAGCCGCAGGTGATGCGCGACCTTGGCAACAAGGTCGCCGCGCGTAAGCTCGCGGTCGCCGCCGGCGTACCGGTCGTGCCCGCCACCGGCGCCCTGCCGCGCGATCTGGATGAGGTGAAGCGCCTCGCGCGCGAAGTGGGCTACCCGCTGATGCTCAAGGCGAGCTGGGGCGGCGGTGGCCGCGGCATGCGCGCGATCGAGAGCGAGGAGGAGCTCCCGGGCCTGCTGGAGGTCGCCCGCCGCGAAGCACTCGCCGCCTTCGGCAACGACGAGGTGTATCTCGAGAAGCTCGTGCGCCGCGCCCGCCACGTGGAGGTGCAGGTGCTCGGCGACACGCACGGTAATCTCGTCCATCTCTTCGAGCGGGACTGCTCGGTGCAGCGCCGCAACCAGAAGGTCGTCGAACGCGCCCCCGCCCCCTATCTGGATGAAGCCCGCCGCAACGAACTGTGCGAGGCCGCGCTGAAGCTGTGCCGTGCCGCGCACTACACCCACGCCGGCACGGTGGAATTCCTCATGGACGCCGACACCGGCGCCTTCTACTTCATCGAGGTGAATCCCCGCATCCAGGTCGAGCATACGGTCACCGAGGAGGTCACCGGGGTCGACATCGTCAAGGCGCAGATCCGCGTCTCCGAGGGCGCCCGCATCGGTGAGGCCGATTCCTTCGTACCGGCGCAGGAGGACATCCGCCTCAACGGGCACGCGCTGCAGTGCCGCGTCACCACCGAAGACCCGGAGAACGGCTTCACCCCCGACTACGGCCGAATCACCGCCTACCGCAGCGCGGCCGGCTTCGGCCTGCGCCTGGACGGCGGTACGGCCTACACCGGCGCGGTGATCACCCCCTTCTACGATTCGCTGCTGGTGAAGGTCACCGCCTGGGCCCACAGCCCCGACGAGGCCATCGCGCGCATGGACCGGGCGCTGCGCGAATTCCGCATCCGCGGCGTCTCGTCCAACTTGCAGTTCCTCGAGAACGTCATCGCGAATCCGCTCTTCAAGTCCGGCGAATGCACGACGCGCTTCATCGACACCACGCCCGAGCTCTTCCACTTCCAGAAGCGCCAGGACCGCGCCACGAAACTCCTCAAGTTCCTCGGCGAGGTCAGCGTCAACGGCAACCCCGAGATGGCCGGCCGCGAGGCCCCCAAGGGGCCGCTCGCCAAGCCCGTGAAGCCGCAGGTCGATCTCTCGGTGCCGCCGCCCGCGGGCACGCGCGACCGCCTAAAGGCACTGGGCCCGGCCGGCTTCGCGCAGTGGATGAAGAACGAGCCACGCGTGCTGCTCACCGACACTACGATGCGCGACGCCCACCAGTCGCTCTTCGCCACTCGCATGCGCACGCGCGACATGCTCGAGATCGCGCCGCACTACGCCCGCCTCGTGCCGCAGCTCTTCTCGCTCGAATGCTGGGGCGGAGCGACGTTCGACGTCGCGCTGCGCTTCCTCAAGGAGGACCCGTGGGAGCGCCTCGCGCGATTGCGAGCCGCCGTGCCCAACGTGCTGTTCCAGATGCTGCTTCGCGCCTCGAATGCCGTCGGCTACACCAACTATTCCGACAACGTCGTGCGCTACTTCGTCGAGCAAGCGGCGAAGGAGGGCATCGACGTCTTCCGTGTGTTCGATTCGCTCAACTGGATCGACAACATGCGCGTCGCGATGGACGCCGTGAATGAAGCAGGCGCCTTGTGCGAAGGCACGATCTGCTATACCGGCGACATCTTCGACGCGAGTCGCCCGAAGTACGACCTGAGGTACTACGTCGACCTCGCCAGGCAACTCGAGAAGGCCGGCGCCCACATCCTCGGCGTCAAAGACATGGCCGGCGTGTGCAGACCGCGCGCCGCGCGGGCGCTGGTGAAGGCACTGAAGGAAGAAGTCGGTTTGCCGATCCACTTCCACACGCACGACACCTCGGGCATCGCCGCCGCGAGCGTGCTGGCCGCGATCGAAGCGGGCGTCGATGCCGTCGACGGCGCAATGGACGCGATGAGCGGACTCACCTCGCAGCCCAACCTCGGATCGATCGCCAGGGCTGTTGCAGGCTCGGAGCGCGACACGGGGCTCGACCTCGAGGCGATGCAGTCGCTGTCGCACTACTGGGAAGGCGTGCGCCGTGCCTATGCGCCTTTCGAGGCCGACATCCGCAGCGGCACCTCGGACGTGTACAAGCACGAGATGCCCGGCGGCCAATACACCAACCTGCGCGAACAGGCCCGCGCGATGGGCCTCGAGCACCGCTGGCCCGAGGTCTCGCAGGCCTACGCGGACGTGAACCGCCTCTTCGGCGACATCGTCAAGGTCACCCCGACCTCCAAGGTAGTCGGCGACATGGCGCTCTTCATGGTCGCCAACGACCTCACACCCGAGGAAGTCACGGACCCCGCCAAGGAGATCGCCTTCCCCGATTCGGTCGTCTCCCTCTTCCGCGGCGAACTGGGTTTCCCGCCCGACGGCTTCCCGAAGGAGCTCGAACGCAAGGTCCTGAAAGGCGCCGCCCCGCTCGCCGGGCGCGCGGGAGACTTCCTGCCCGCCGTCGACCTCGACGCCGCGCGTGCCGAGGCCGAAGCCGCCACCGGGCGCCGGGTCTCCGACACCGATCTTGCCTCGTGGTTGATGTACCCCAAGCTTTTCAAGGACTACGCTGCCCACCGCGCACGCTTCGGCGACGTCTCGCTGTTGCCCACGCCGGTCTTCTTCTATGGCCTCAGAGACCGCGAGGAGATCAGCGTAGACATCGAGCGCGGCAAGCGCCTCATCGTGCGCCAGACCGGCAGCAGCGACACGCCGGACGAGGAGGGGCGTGTCAAGGTCTTCTTCGAGCTCAACGGCCAGCCGCGCCTGCAGCGCATCCCCAAGGCGGGCGCCGCGCCGACCGGGCGCCGCCACCCGAAGATCGACGAGGCCAACCCCAACCACGTCGGTGCGCCGATGCCCGGGGCGGTCGTCACGGTCGCGGTGCATGTCGGGCAGAAGATCGCTCGCGGCACGCCGCTCGTGTCGATCGAGGCGATGAAGATGGAAACGGCGCTCACCGCCGAGCGCGACGGCGTCGTCAAGGCGGTCTTCGTGAAGCCGGGTGACAAGGTCGCCGCAAAGGATTTGCTGGTCGAGTTGCAGTAAGCGGCCGGATCCGCATACCGCGTTCTACCCCTGGCGCTCTCCCGAGCGCTTCCGGTCCGGGACTTCGCGTCCCGGGCTTTTTTTTTTGACGCTTCCTGCAGAGGACCGGCTGACTGTGAACCATGCCCTTCGGGCTACCGAACAGCCAGCCAGCTGGACTTCCTGGGGGCATGCCGGCCCTTCGGCTTCCGGCAATCCGACAACCGTTGTCGGCCGGCTTCGGTCGCTTGTTCATCCCGCACCGCCGTCATTCGAACGGCCGGGGCGCACTGAAACCTGCCGGACGGCCTCGAGAGCGATTCAGCCGGCGTCGACCGCGATACCCTTCATGAATATCGTGACGGCCTCGTTCGTCAGGCTTTGTCGTTCCTCCTGGGTGGGGGTCTCCATCAGGCCCAGAAGACAGCGCAACTGGAAGTCGGCCGTCAGCGCGTCGAGAAAGATGGCTGATCGCCTGTATGCGTTCCCGGGAGTGACCAGTCCGGCGCCCTCGGCCCACTTGAAGTACTCCTCGAGGCAGCGGTACGAGGTGGCGGGCGCTGCGGCAAAAAAAGTCCGCGCGAGCTCGGGCGCTCTCGGTGCTTCGGCCACCACGAGCCGGTGCAGGGCCAGGGTACGCGGAGCGAGCACGACGTCGAAGAACGTGCGTGCGATCAACTCGAGCGCCTCGCGAAGGGGCATGCCTTTCAGATTCAGTTCGGTGAGCGGGGACACGATCTCCGCGCACAGGCGCAGCACGATTTCCGAGAAAAGACCGTCCTTGTCGCCGAAGTACGAATAGAGGGTTCGCTTCGAACCGCCGACCTTCGCAATCACCGCGTCGACGCTGACGCCGCTGTATCCGCTCTCGAGAAACAAATCGGCTGCGGCAGAAAGGATGGCGTCTCGCTTACGTTCTCGCTGTTTCATGCGGCAGATGATATCCCATGAAGGTGCGTTGCATCCGGGGCACGAGGCAGCGCGCCGTCATCCGGGAGGCACACGTGTTCGCTTCGCGCAACGCAGGATCGAACGTCGCGCTTCGGGGCCGCGTTTCGCCGCAGACGCCGCGGGTCGCTCGACCAGACCGCTTTCGAGAAGACCAATTGCGCGCTCCGGGTTGACCTGGATCAAGAAAAGCCTTGACAGGTGGCGCAACAGGGCATAACTTACATGAAACGGTACCGTACCGTACCGATTCAAGCAACAGCCCCAACCACAACAGGAGAGAGCCATGCGATTCGTTGCGTTCGAGCAGGGCGGCATTGCAGGTCTGGCCGTCGAGCGCGCTGGCCACTTGACGGGCGCGCTCGCGTGCGACCCGAACTACCCGGGTAGTCTTCATTCGCTGCTTGCCGGCGGTCGCGCGGCGCTGGAGGCGGCACACCGCAAGCTGAGCGAGTGTCGAGCCATCGATCCGACGTCGATCCGCCACCTGCCGCCGGTCGCCCGGCCCCCCAAGGTCGTCTGCGTCGGTCTGAACTACGCCGACCACACCCGCGAGAGTCCGTACGAGCAGCCGAAGTACCCGACCTTCTTTCCCCGCTTCGCATCGAGCCTGATCGGCTGCGGCGACGCGCTGATCCGCCCGAAAGTGTCCGAGCAGTTCGATTACGAAGGCGAGCTCGCCGTGATCATCGGTAGAGGCGGGCGCCACATCGCTCGCGACAGGGCGCTCGATCACGTGGCCGGCTACTCGATCTTCAACGAAGCCTCGGTCCGCGACTTCCAGTTCCTGTCGCCGCAATGGACGGTCGGCAAGAACTTCGACGGTACCGGCGCCTTCGGACCGGTCTTCGTGACGCCCGACGAGCTTCCTCCGGGTGCCAAGGGACTGCGCCTGGTCACACGCCTCAACGGCGAGATCGTCCAGGACGGAAACACGGCGGACATGATCTTCGACGTCGCCGAGCTGATCTCCACCCTGAGCGTTGCACTGACGCTCGAGCCGGGCGACGTCATCGTGACCGGCACCCCCGCCGGGATCGGTTGGGCGCGCAAGCCGCCGCTGTTCATGAAAGCCGGCGATGTCTGCAGCGTCGAGATCGAGCGCATCGGAATGCTCGTGAACCCCGTCGCCGATGAATCGGTGCAAGCACGCGCTTGACCGAGAGCTGACGCGGCACCGCCAATCGGATGGAAGGAAAAGACATGGAAATCAATAGCGCAGACGCGCTGAACACGTTCCGGGGGCCGGCGGACCGCTTCTCCGGCGCGGTGTGGCTCGAAGAGTTGGCCACGAATCCGAACGTCGACCTCCACGCTTACCGCGTCAATTTCGCCCCGGGGGGACGGACGGCGTGGCACGCGCACGCCGGCGGGCAACTGCTGCTGGTGGTGGCGGGCGTGGGGTATGTCCAGGAGCGCGGCGGCCCCGTCAGGGAGATCCGGGCCGGGGACGTGGTCACCATCGCCCCCGGGGAGGAGCACTGGCATGGCGCGACCGAAGACAGCTTCATGTGCCATATCGCCTTCCAGCACGCCGCCTCGGACGAAGCGATCACCTGGCTCGATCACGTACGCGACGGCGCCGCCTGACCGTCGGGAATCGGGCCGCCGCCGCGGCCGATGCGGCGCCCCGGCGGGCAAGAAGAATATCGAGGAGACAGTGTCGTGATGAGAATCAAGGACATCAATCATGTGGTGTATCGGCATCGTGATCTGGATGCCGTCGAGCGATTCCTGACCGATTTCGGGCTGGTGGTGGCCCACTGGACGGATGAGCGGCTGTACATGCGCGGGACGGGGCCGGCTCCGTACGTCTATGTCGCGGAACGCGCGGACACGCCTTCCTTCGGCGCGATCGCCTTCGCGCTCGAAAGCGCCGAGGACCTGCTGGCTGCGCAGTTCCTGCCGGGGGCCTCGGAGATCGCGCCGCTCGCCGCACCGGGAGGCGGAAACTGCGTCGTGCTGACCGATCCGGCCGGACGCCGAGTCGAATTGGTCCACGGAATCGAGCCGGTCGAAACACTGCCGATGCGTCCCGCCCTTACCCTGAACACGGCGGATATGAAGCGTCGTTTCGGCGACGTCCAGCGCGCACCGCGGGCGCCGGCCCAAGTGCTGCGCCTGGGCCACGTGGCGCTGGGGGTCACGGATCTCCCACGCTGTCTGCGCTGGTACACGGAGGTGCTGGGGCTGCTCCCGTCGGATTTCGTGGTCGAGGAGCAAGCGTCGCCGCCGGTCGCAGCATTTCTGCGGCTCGATCGCGGCGAAGCGTGGACCGATCACCACACGGTCGCCCTGTTCCAGGCGCCCGAGGATCACGTTCATCACGCCTCGTTCGAGGTCCAGGATCTCGACGCGCAGTTTCACGGGCATGCGTGGATGGCATCGCGCGGGTGGGCGCCGATGTGGGGCGTCGGGCGGCACATCCTGGGCAGTCAGATCTTCGACTACTGGCGGGATCCGTCCGGAAACATCGTCGAGCACTTCACCGACGGCGACCTGTACAAGCGCGATTCGCCCCTCGGTTACACCCCGGCGAGCGACGACAGCCTCTACCAGTGGGGGCCGCCCATGACCGTGGAGCGCTTTCTCGGTGGCGCGTGCTGACCCTGGCCACAAGCCCCGGCCCATCCCCGCGAAAGACGGGGAGGGCGGATTCACGACCCAACAGGAGGAATCCCATGAACACCCGACTGAGCGCCAGCAGCCTCGACCAGCTGTTCCGCGAAGCACGCAGCCACAACGCCTGGCTGGACAAACCCGTCGATGACGCGCTCCTGCGCGAGCTCTACGAGCTGATGAAGTGGGGGCCCACCAGCGCGAACAGCCTGCCTGCGCGAATCGTCTTCGTCCGCACGCCGGAAGCCAAGCAGCGCCTGCTGCCGGCGCTCAAGCCCGGCAACGTGGAGAAGACCCTGGCCGCGCCGGTCACGGCGATCATCGGCTATGACGCAAGGTTCTACGAGAAGCTGCCCCGACTGTTTCCCCACAACCCGGCAGTAAGGGACTGGTTCGCCGGAAACCCCGAGCTGATCGAACAGACGGCAATGCGCAACAGCTCGCTGCAGGGCGCCTATTTCATGATCGCGGCGCGCGCCCTCGGTCTCGACTGCGGGCCGATGTCGGGTTTCGACCACGCCATCGTGGACCGCGAGTTCTTCACGACGGAACCGGACGGCGGCGAGATCCAGCAGGAGGCCGGTCCGGTCAGCCACGTCAAGTCGAACTTTCTCTGCAACCTCGGCTACGGCGACCCGAGCAAGCTCTTTCCGCGCGGCCCGCGCCTGAGCTTCGCCGAGGCATGCGAAATGGTTTGAGGCCAAGGGGCCGCCGCCCCTGATCGCATTCGGCGGAATCACCAAATCAGACGTGCTCGACGTTGCGGCCCCTGCCGCGACGGGGGAACACACGCGTCCAACCAAAGAGCAGGAGACGAAGATGCTGAACAGATTCACCCTGGCTGCCTGCGCGGCCGTCCTGGTTTCGGCCTGCCAGCCGGCCACCGAAGAGGCTCGTGAAGAAGGCCGGACGTTCCGCCTGACGGCCGGTGCGAGCCACCCCGCGACCCTGCCGTGGGTGGGTGTCATTTCCACCCATTTCATTCCCGAGGTCAATCGGCGCGTCGCCGCCCTGGACAAGGGGTACACGATCGAATGGCAGGAGGCGTACGGCGGGCAGCTCTACAAGGCCAACGCGACCTTGAGCTCCGTGGCCGAAGGCATCGTCGACATCGGCTGGGTGTTCAGCAATCTCGAGGGCGCGAAGCAGCCGTTGAGCCAGGTCACCATCTATGCGCCCGCCGTCACCGACGATCCGTTGCTGATGATGGACGTCTTCAACGAGCTCAACGAGACGATGCCGGCGCTGCGGGACGAATGGGAGCGCAACAACCTGGTCTTCCTGGGCGCCAACAGCGGCGATCCGTATCACCTGTTCGCGACCTTTCCCGTCCGTTCGGTCGCCGATCTGAACGGGCGCAAGGTCTCCGCGCCGGGCGTGCTCGCGTCCTGGATGCGCGGAACCGGTGCGGTGGCGGTCGACGGCGCAATGACCACCTATTACACCGACATGCAGACGGGATTGTCAGAGGCGGCGCTGTCCCTCACCTCCGGCGTCATGAGCATCAAGCTGCTCGAGGTCGCTCCCTACGTGGCGAAGGTCAATCTCGGCGCCACCTACTTCGGCGCGCTCGCCATCAACAAGGACACCTGGGAGAAGCTGCCCCCCGAGATCCGCTCGATCATGAAGGAGGTCGGCCGGGAGTACTCGCGCAAGATGGGGGAGGAGGTGATGACCACCTACCGCGATGCAATGGTCTGGATGGCGAACGAGGGTGGGAAGCAGCAGCCGCCCGTGCACACCATCGAGTGGTCGCGCGAGGAGCGCCTGGAGTGGGTCAACAAAATGCCCAACATCGCCGGAGAGTGGGTCGCGGCCAACGAGGCGAAGGGGCTTCCGGCGCGCGAGGTGCTGGCCGCCTACATGGCGGCGATGCGCGAGCGTGGCGCCCAGCCGCTGCGCGACTGGGACAAGGAGCTGTGATTCCCGACGGCCGGACGAGGAGCATCGACCATGGTATCGATTCCAAAACCGAGCCTGCGCGCCTGCGCGGAACCGGACCGGGGCACCGTCGCGGAGCGCGGTGGTGACTCGCCCTTCGGGCAGCTGATCGACGGCCTCAACGGGCTCGGTTCGTTGCTGATCTTCGCGATGATGCTGCTCGTGTGCAGCGACGTGGTGGGGCGGTCGTTCTTCGATCAGCCCATCTACGGCGTCGCCGAGCTGGTGTCGCTGGCGATCGTCGCGATCGTCTATCTGCAACTGGCGAGCACCCTGCGCCATCGGCGCATGACCCGCGCCGACCTGTTCCTCGATGCGCTGCTGCTGCGCCGTCCGCGAGCCGGCCATCTGCTGAGCGCGGCATTCAACGCGGCCGGCCTGTTCGCCTGCCTGGTCATCGTGGTCGCCACCGCACCGCTGCTGGTCAGCGCCTGGCGCGAGGGGCTGTACATCGGGGTCGAGGGCCTGTTCACGGTCCCGACATGGCCGGTCCGGCTGATCGTCCTCATCGGTGGCGCGATCACCGCGGCGCAGTACCTGATTCACGCGTACCAGGACGCCCGTGCGGCGCTCCGCGGTGCGCTCCATTCGGAGTAACGGCCATGTCGGGTATCGAAATCGCAGTGCTGTCCGTCGCCCTGATGCTGGTCCTGATCTATCTCGGCATGCACGTGGGCATCGCCCTCATCGTGATCTCGTTCGGGAGCCTCTTCCTGTTGCGCGATGCGGAGCTCGCGAGCCGCATGGTGGCGGCGGCGGTGAACGACTCGATCAGCGACTACCTCTACGGGGTGGTTCCGCTGTTCGTGCTGATGGGAATGCTGGTCTCGGTGTGCGGCGTCGGGCGAGATACCTTCGACGTCGCGGGCTGGCTGCTGCGCAGGCTTCGCGGGGGGCTGGGCATGGCCACCGTCGCCTCGAACGCGGCCTTTGCGGCGATCACCGGTGTGAGCATCGCCTCCGCCGCGGTGTTCACCAAGATCGCCGTGCCCGAGATGGTGCGCCACGGGCATACCGCCAAGTTCTCGGTCGGCGTCGTCGCGGCCAGCTCGGTGCTGGGCATGCTCATTCCGCCCAGCCTCCTGATGATCATCTACGGGATCCTGGCCGAAACCTCGATCGGCAGCCTCTTCATTGCCGGAGTGATCCCCGGCCTGTTGCTGGCCCTGCTCTATTGCGGACTGATCTTCTGGATGGCGAGGGCGTGGCCGAGCTTCGTCGGCACGACCGACGTGGACGAGACGCCGGTGTGCAAGGAGACCGTCGGCTCCGCCGCGAAGAAGGCGCTGCCCATCCTGTCCTTGATCGTGCTCGTGCTCGGCGGCCTGTACGGCGGGCTCTTCACCCCGATCGAGGCGGGGGCGGTCGGCGCCCTGGGGGCCCTGGTTCTCGCGCTGGTCCGGCGACGCCTGACGCCGGCGAAGATGTGGCGTGTGCTGGTCGAAACCGGGCATGTCTCGGTCGCAGTGCTGTTCCTGATCATGGCGGCGAGCCTCTACAGCCGCATGCTGTCGATGACCGGACTGCCGGCCGCGATCGGCGAGTTCATCACCGGCCTGGGGCTCGGGGGCTACGCCTTCCTCCTGGTCTATCTCCTGGTCGTGCTGGTCCTCGGTTGCATCCTGGATTCCGTGTCGATCCTGCTGATCCTCGTGCCGATCGTGGTGCCGATCGCCGAGTCCTTCGGCATGGACCTGATCTGGTTCGGCGTCGTGACCATCGTCGCCGTCGAGATCGGGCTGATCACGCCGCCGTTCGGCATCTCCGTCTATACGGTCAAGGCCTCGCTCGACGATCGGGCGATCGGGATCCGGGAAATCTTCGCCGGCGTCGTGCCGTTCGTGCTGTGCATGCTGGTCGCGCTGGGGATTCTCGTTGCATTCCCGGTCCTCAGCACCGCCCTGGTCAGGTAGGCGGCCGGGGTAACTCTGTCCGGCCGATGCCGGTTTTGTACCAAAGGAGGAAATCATCATGTCGATGGAAAGCGTCAAGGCGGGCGAGATCGTGGAGCTCTGCCGTGCCAAGGGGTTTCTCGCCAAGCCCTTGTTCGTCGTCACCACCCACCCCGCGGCGCCGATGGACACGATCCTGCGGCATGTCGAGGAGCATCTGGCCTACCAGGTGGAGCTCGAGCGGCAAGGGATCATGTTCGCGGCGGGGCCCCTGTTCTCCGAGGACGGCGAGCAATGGACCGGCGAGGGGCTCGTCATCATCCGCGCCGCCGACCTCGAGGAAGCACACGGAATCGCCGCTCGGGATCCGATGCACAGCAGCGGGGCACGCAGCTTCGTCGTGCGGCCGTGGCTGCTCAACGAGGGCACCGTGACGGTTCGCGTCAGCTTCTCGGACGGCCGGCGGGAAATCGTCTGAGTCCTGGAGCCCACGATGGAAAACGAACTTGTCCGGTACGAGATCGATGCGCTCGACCGCCTGCGTTACGACGCGATGGTTCGCGCGGACGTGGCATCGCTCGCGCGGATCCTGGACGACCAGCTCGTCTATACCCATTCCGACGGGACATGGGATGACAAGCAGTCCTATCTGGGCGGCGTCTCCAGCGGGAAGTGGGTGTATCAGCGCCTGACCGCCAGTGGTCGCCGCACGCGGCTCTACAAGGACACGGCCTTCATCGATGGAAACATCCGGATCGACGTGCTGATCGACGGCGTGCCATCGATGTTGGATTGCCGCTATCTCGCTGTCTGGATTCGCCGACAGGACCACTGGCAGATGGTGGCTTGGCACGCCACGCGAATACCTGCGCCATAGGCTCGAACCGAGCACGAGCGGTTCCCGATCCGGCTCCGATAACCGGGGCCCCTTCATCCAACCAATCCGAAACGACGCAAACCGTCGTTGCTTACGGGCGCTTCGAGGAAGCACCCGGGACCTGTGCCGTCCCGAAGGCACGCAGATCCACCAACCAGAGAGGGCAATCATGACGGCTTTACTGAACCACTTCATCGACGGACGCGCACGGGAGGGCGCAAGCGGGCGCTTCGGCGAAATCCATAACCCGGCGACCGGCAAGGTCGCGGCGCGCGTGCCGCTTGCGAGCAGCGCGGAAGTCGCCGACGCCGTCGCGGCGGCACGGGCGGCCTTTCCCGCCTGGGCTGCCACCACGCCGTTGCGCCGCGCCCGCATCCTGAGCAAGTTCAAGAGCCTGCTCGAGGCCAATGCCGACCGCCTGGCCGCGCTCATCTCCGCCGAGCACGGGAAGGTGCACTCCGACGCGCTGGGCGAAGTGACGCGCGGCATCGAGGTGGTGGAGTTCGCTTGCGGCGCGCCGCACCTGCTCAAGGGCGAAGTGACCGAGAACATCGGCAGCAACATCGATTCGCACTCCCTGCGCCAGCCGCTCGGCGTCGTGGCCGGCATCACCCCGTTCAACTTCCCGGCGATGGTGCCGCTGTGGATGTTTCCGGTGGCGCTCGCCTGCGGCAACACCTTCGTGCTGAAGCCCTCCGAGCGCGATCCGTCGGCGCCGCTCTTTCTTGCTGCGCTCCTGAACGAGGCGGGCCTGCCCAAGGGGGTGTTCAACCTCGTCAACGGCGACAAGGAGGCGGTCGACGCCATCCTTCATCATCCCGACATCCAGGCCGTCAGCTTCGTCGGCTCGACCCCGATCGCGCGCTACATCTATGCCACCGGCTCGGCAAACGGCAAGCGTGTGCAGGCACTGGGCGGGGCCAAGAACCACATGCTGGTGATGCCCGATGCGGACATCGACAAGGCTGCCGACGCCTTGATGGGCGCCGCTTTCGGGGCCGCGGGCGAGCGCTGCATGGCCATCTCCGTCGCCGTCGCCGTCGGCGATGCGGTCGCCGACGCGCTGGTCGAGAAGCTGGCGCCGCGCGTGCGCACGCTCAAGATCGGCGCCGGAACGGACCCCGCGGCCGAGATGGGGCCGCTGGTGACGCAGGCGCACCGCGACAAGGTCAGCTCGTATGTGGACCTCGGCGTGGAGGAGGGCGCACAGCTCGTCGTCGACGGCCGCAAGGTCCGCGTCGACGATCCGCAGCTCGCGAACGGCTACTACCTCGGCGGCAGCCTCTTCGACCGTGTGACGCCCGAGATGCGCATCTACAAGGAGGAGATCTTCGGGCCGGTGCTGGGGGTGGTGCGGGTCGATAGCTATCGGGAGGCGGTCGAGCTCATCAACGCCCACGAGTACGGAAACGGCACCGCGATCTTCACCCGCGACGGCGATGCGGCCCGCATGTTCGCGCACGAGATCCAGGTGGGCATGGTGGGGATCAACGTCCCGATTCCGGTGCCGATGGCCTTCCACAGCTTCGGCGGCTGGAAGAACTCGCTGTTCGGCGACCACCACATGCACGGACCCGAAGGGATCCGCTTCTATACCCGGCTCAAGACCATCACGTCGCGCTGGCTCACGGGCATCCGCACGGGGGCCGATTTCGTCATGCCGACGATGAGCTAGGGCCACTCCGATCGAGGGCTGCGCGGTAGCCGCAGCCCTCCCGGTTTTCATTTGTTTGGCAATGGGCGGCTTCGCACCCGCCCAGGGATTCGTTCGTTCAAAAAACAGCGATCAAGCATCGCGGTGGAGAAGACAAAATGAAGAAAGCACAAATCGTCGGGGTCGCACGGGTTCTCGGAGCGCTCGCTCTGGCATCGCCGGTGGTCTCGCACGGGGCCGACTGGAGCGACACGTTCATCGGTTACCGCTATGGCACCCGATTCACCGAGCCCAATATCCGCGAGGACATCAGGAAGCACATCGTCCAGTTCGGCCATGCGAGCGGCTACAAGCTGGGACAGAACTTCCTGAACGTGGACGTCCTGCTGTCGGACCGGAAGGATCCGGCGCAGGGGGGCGAGACCGGTGCGACCGACGTCTATCTGATTTACCGGCATCAGCTGCACCTCGGCAAGGTGTTCGGCCGCTCGTTCGCGTTCGGACCGGTGAAGGAGGTCGGAATCACCGCCGGCTTCGACCTGAGCACGAAGAACACGGCGTTCGCGCCGCGCAAGCGGATGGCCGTTGTGGGGCCGACGCTGAAGTTCGACGTGCCCGGCTTCTTCGACCTGAGCCTCCTCTACACAGTGGAGCGCAATCACTGCGGCTTGCCGCCCTGCCGTCTGCCGCAGAACCACAGCGAGCACAGCTTCGATCCCTACCTGATCGTGAACGCCGCGTGGGGCATCCCTTTCGAGCTGGGACCGCTGCCCATGAAATTCCAGGGGTTCGCCAACTACGTCACCCCGAAGGGCCGCGATTACTTCAATGCGAAGACCAAGTCGGAAAGGCTGGTTCGGACCTCACTCATGGTCGACGTGGGCAGGATGGCATGGGGGGCCAAGAACAGCCTCTGGGTCGGCGTCGGCTATGAGTATTGGCAGCACAAGTTCGGCAACCACGACAAGCCCGGCGTCAATACCCGCACACCCACCTTTCAGGCCGAGTGGCATTTCTGATTGGTGAGTCGCGCGCGCAAATCGGTCGGCGGCCCACGGCGGCCGATTTGCGCGCCGGTGGCCCGTCCGGTCGAGCGATGCAGACCGTGACACCTTGGCACTCAGTCCTCGTCGAGCGCGGCGAAGCGCTCCGCCAGGTGATCGATGATCGCCCGGACTGCCGGCAGCAGCCCGCGGCGCGACGGGTACACCACATGGATGATCTCCCTGCGGGGCGCCCAGCCGGGCAGCAGGCGTACGAGCGTGCCTGCGATCAGCTCGTCGCACACCATCAGGGTCGGGAGTTGCACCACGCCCACGCCGGCCTGGGCGGCCCGGCGCAGCGCGACCATGTCGCTGGTGATCAGCCGCGGATGATGGCGAAGTGCCGCGTGGGCGCCCTGGGGGCCGAACAATATCCAGGTGTGCTCGTCCTGCGGCGGGCCCAGCGAGAGGCTCGGGAAATCGGCCAGATCCGCAGGCGCGGCCGGTACGCCCCGCGTCGCCAGCAGGCCGGGGCTGGCCACCAGGCACTGGCTGCGGTCGGAGAGCACGCGCAGGACCAGATCGCTGTCCGGCAGGGGAGGCGGGCGAACGCGGATGGCGAGATCGATCCCCTCGCTCACGGGCGATACCTGTCGGTTGGTCGCCTCCAGGTGAACCGACACATGGGGGCATTTCGCCATGAACTCGGCGAGCATGCGGCCGACGTGGGCATGGAGCAAGGCAATGGGGCAACTCAGGCGGACGACGCCCCGAGGCTCCGCGCGGGTCATTTCGACCGCCTCCCGTGCCGCCTCGGCCTCGACCAGCATCGCACGGCAGTGCTCGTAATAGCTTCGACCGACATCGGTGACCGAGAAGTGCCGGGTGGAGCGCTGGATCAGGCGCACGCCCAGCCGCTCCTCGAGCAAGGCGATGCGGCGGCTGAGCTTCGACTTCGGCACTCCGAGCGCGCGGCCGGCGGCAGCGAAGCCGCCGTGCTCGACCACGCGGGCGTAGTAGTAGAGGTCGTTGAGATCGTCCATGGTCCGTCGCTTCCGGGCTGTCGGGTGGATCTATTGTTCTGCACATAGAACGATGAATGCAAATTTTGGCGTCTTCTCGCTCAATGGGTCCGATCCTATAGTTAATCCACGCGAGACGGACCACGATTCCGAGGAGATAACGATGAAGCGAGTACTGGGCGTTCATGGCGCACCGCGCACACACTGGGTCGGCGACGGCTTTCCGGTGCGATCCCTGTTCAGCTACCAGAGTCATGGCAAACAGCTGAGCCCCTTCCTGCTGCTCGACTACGCCGGTCCGGCCGGTTTCGACGCGACCGAACACCGCCGCGGCGTCGGCCAGCATCCCCATCGCGGCTTCGAGACGGTGACCATCGTCTACAAGGGTGAAGTCGCGCATCGCGACTCGACCGGCGAGGGCGGGGTGATCGGGCCGGGGGACGTGCAGTGGATGACGGCCGGGGCCGGCATCCTGCACGAGGAGTATCACGGCGAAGGCTTTTCGCGCTCGGGCGGTGAGCTGGAAATGGTGCAGCTGTGGGTGAACCTGCCCGCCCGGGCGAAGATGACCGCTCCCGGCTACCAGGCGATTCTCGAGGGGCAGATCCCGGTGGTGGATCTGGCCGATGGGGCGGGTTCCGCGAGAATCATCGCCGGTGAGCTCGAAGGTCGCCGTGGACCGGCGAGGACATTCACCCCGATGAACGTCTGGGACCTGCGGGTGGGCGAGGGGCGCGTCGTCGAATTGCCGGTGCCCGCCGGATGGACGGCTGCGCTGGTCGTGCTGCACGGGACCGTGCTCGTCAACGGCAACGCGGTCGTGCGCGGCGCGCAGATGGCGGTGCTGGACAGAGACGGCGTCGATGCGGTCGTCGAAGCGAACACGGATGCGGTGTTGTTGCTGCTGAGCGGCGAGCCGATCGACGAACCGATCGTCGGGTACGGGCCCTTCGTGATGAATGACGAATCGGAGATCGCGCAGGCCGTTGCCGATTTCCGCGCCGGCCGCTTCGGTGCCATTTCGCGGCAACCCGAAGTCGGCTCCACCGGCCGGCTCGCCACGCCGGATACGACGGCGAACCCGAACGCCCCCGGCACGCCGCGCTGACGAATCGGCGCGCTGCGACTGCGCCGCGCGCCAATCCGTGCCGTGCCCTTCGGTCGTTCATCCCGGCAGAAGCGGTGCGGCAATTTTCCCCTCTAGAGAGAAAGGAGCAAAACCATGAGTACGCCCTATGTGCGCCTCGACAAGAACGATGCCGCGGTGCTGCTGGTGGATCACCAGGCCGGCCTGCTGTCGCTGGTGCGGGACATCGAGCCCGACAGGTTCAAGAACAACGTGCTGGCGCTCGCCGACCTGTCGAAGTACTTCAGGCTGCCGACGATCCTGACCACGAGCTTCGAGGACGGACCCAACGGCCCGCTGGTGCCCGAGCTCAAGGAAACGTTTCCGGAAGCGCCCTACATCGCGCGGCCCGGCCAGATCAACGCCTGGGACAACGCCGACTTCGTGCAGGCGGTCAAGGCCACCGGCAAGAAGCAGCTGATCATCGCCGGCGTGGTGACGGAGGTCTGCGTCGCCTTCCCCGCGCTGTCCGCCATCGAAGAAGGCTTCGAGGTCTTCGTGGTCACCGACGCGTCGGGCACCTTCAATGAGGTGACGCGCCACTCCGCGTGGGACCGCATGTCGGCCGCCGGCGTGCAGTTGATGACCTGGTTCGGCGTGGCGTGCGAGCTGCACCGCGACTGGCGCAACGACGTCGAGGGGCTGGGCGCGCTGTTCTCGAACCACATCCCCGATTACCGCAACCTGATCACCAGCTACACCACGCTCAAGGCCGGAAAGTAAGGGCCGAAGGCGGATCGCGTACGGCAGGCGCCACTCCAGGGTGGGGGCTGCCGTACGCGCAGGAGGACTCGAGCGCGCAACCCAATGGAGAATCCCATGACCAAGCCCCAAGCCGCGGACGCTGTTTCGGACGAGACGGTGACCGGGATCATCGTCCATCAGCCGCGCCGTGATGCCCGGGGGGAGTATGAGCGCTGGCTCGTGGAGATCCGGGAGGCGTGCCGCCGGTTTCCCGGCTTTCTTTCGACCGATGTGATACGGCCCGTCAGCGGCCACGAATCGTATACGACCATCGTCCGGTTCGCGGGAGTCGAGCAGCTCAAGGCCTGGATCGAATCGGACGTGCGGCGCGAGTTTCTCCAGCGCATCGATCACGCGCTGGAAAAGGGCGACCGGTACGTCATCAAGACCGGCCTGGAGTTCTGGTTCGCACAGCCGACCGGGGTCACGCCGCCCAAGCGCTACAAGCAGTACCTCCTGACCTTGTCGGCGATCTTCCCCCTCACGATCGTCGTCCCGTGGCTGCTCGGCCCATTGGTCGGCGGCGGGGGAGGGGTCGCGGCCTACTTGCTCGGCAAGTTCCTCGTCGCTGCCGTGATCGTGTACCTGGTCGTCTATCTGATCATGCCCCGGTACACACGGCTGGTGGTGCACTGGTTGTACCGTTAGCGGGGGGCGCCATGACGGTACGCGAGGCCATGGCGCCATTTGCCCGAAGATCTGGAACTCTTCGCGACGGGGCAGTGCCGAACCGCTGGGGGACCCAGATGAACTTGCAGGCGTATTCGATACTGCCGGCCGGTGGCGAGACCCGAGCCGCGGTCCGGGCCAGATATGCGATCGATGAGGCCGAAGCGGTGCGCGACCTGGTGAAGCGCTTGGACCTTTCGGCCGACCGGCGACACGCGGTGTCCGACGAGGCTGCGCGGCTCATCCAGCAGGTCAGGGACGACACCGACCCGACGATGATGGAGGCGTTTCTCGACGAGTACGGCCTCTCGACGGACGAGGGCGTCGGTCTGATGTGCCTCGCCGAAGCGCTCCTGCGCGTCCCCGACGCCGAAACGATCGACGACCTGATCGAAGACAAGATCGCGCCGTCCGACTGGAGCGCCCATCTCGGGAATTCCTTCTCGCCGCTGGTCAACGCATCGACGTGGGCGCTGATGCTGACCGGGCGCGTCCTCGACTCCGACCCCTCCAAACCCGCTGCCGGCGCGCGCCGGCTGATCAAGCGGCTGGGCGAGCCCGTGGTCCGCACCGCCGTCGGGCGGGCCATGAAGATCATGGGACAGCAGTTCGTCCTCGGCCAGACGATCGAGGAGGGCATCAAGCGGGCCGAGAAGCTGCGCGCGAAGGGCTACACCTATTCCTACGACATGCTCGGGGAGGGCGCACGGACCGACGCGGACGCGCAGGCCTTCCATGACAGCTACGCCCACGCCATCGACGAGATCGCGAAGATCGCCAAGGGGGATATCCGCGACAACCCCGGGATCTCGGTCAAGCTTTCGGCGCTCTCGCCCCGTTTCCTGACCACGCATCGCTCAGCGGTAAACGAACAGGTGATCCCGCGCTGTCTGGCGCTTGCCCGAATGGCGGCGAAGGCGAAGGTCGGCTTCAACATCGACGCCGAAGAGCAGGACCGGCTCGACGTGTCCCTCGACGTGGTGGACGCCGTGCTGGCGGACGCGAGCCTCGCGGGCTGGGACGGCTTCGGCGTCGTCGTGCAGGCCTACGGAAAGCGGGCGCCCGCGGTGCTGCAGCACCTGTATGCGCTGGCCGGGCGGCTGGAGCGCAGGATCATGGTGCGCCTCGTGAAGGGCGCCTACTGGGATACCGAGATCAAGCTCGCGCAGGAGCTGGGAGCGGACGCCTTCCCCGTCTTCACGCGCAAGGTGAATACCGACGTGTCCTACATGTCCTGCGCGAAGATGCTGCTGGACATGCGCGACCGGATCTATCCGCAGTTCGCGACGCACAACGCCCATACCTGCGCCGCCGTGCTCGAGATGGCCGGCAGCGATCGCGAGGGCTTCGAATTCCAGCGCCTGCACGGCATGGGAGAGTCGCTCCACGAGATCCTCCGGAAGCGGGCCGGGACGCGATGCCGGATCTACGCACCCTGCGGACCGCACAAGGACCTGCTGGCCTACCTGGTGCGGCGTCTGCTGGAGAACGGCGCCAATTCGAGCTTCGTGAACCAGATCGTCAACGAGGATATCTCGCCTGCGACCATCGCCGCCGACCCGGTGGATCGGGCGCTGGCGACCGATCCGATCCAGAACCCCGGCATTCGTCTGCCGCGCGATCTGTTCAAGCCGCAGCGCGAGAATTCCAGGGGGTGCCGGATCGAGGAACCGGCCAGCGCGCTGCCGCTGATCGAGGCGCGCGATCGCTTCGCGTACACCCGATGGACCGCAGGGCCGGTCCTTGCCGGCGATACCGCGCCGGAGGGTGCGGCGAAGGACGTCGTCTCCCCGGCCGACGGCAGCATCGTCGGACAGGCCCACGAGGCGACCGCCGACGAGGTGGCGCGGGCGCTCGACGCCGCCCAGGGCGGGTTCGAGGCGTGGTCGCAGACCCCCGTCGCGACCCGCGCGGCGACCTTGCGCCGGATCGCGGACCTCTACGAGGAGAACATGGCCGAGTTCTGTGCCATCGCCGCCCGCGAGGCAGGCAAGATCCTGCTGGACGGGGTGGCCGAGGTGCGCGAGGCGGTGGATTTCCTCCGTTATTACGCCTGTGAGGCCGAGCGGCTGGAAGCCGAGGATCCGGGTAGCGGGCGCGGCATCTTCGTCTGCATCAGCCCGTGGAACTTCCCCCTGGCGATCTTCACCGGCCAGATCGCCGCAGCCCTTGCGGCCGGCAACGCGGTGCTGGCGAAGCCGGCGGAACAGACGCCGATCATGGCGTGGCGGGCGGCGCAGCTGTTCCGCGAGGCCGGCGTGCCCGCGGCCGCCTTCCAACTGCTGCCGGGCGACGGCCCGACCGTGGGCGGCCCGCTCACCGCCGACCCGCGGATCGCCGGCGTCTGCTTCACCGGCTCGAACGAGACCGCGCAGCGGATCCACAAGGCGTTGGCGGCGAATGCGTCAGCGAACGCCGTGCTGATCGCGGAAACCGGGGGGCTGAACGCGATGATCGTGGATTCCACCGCGCTGCCGGAGCAGGCGGTGGACGATATCGTCGCCTCTTCCTTCCAGTCGGCGGGCCAGCGCTGCTCTGCGCTTCGCATGCTCTACGTCCAGGAGGAGACCAAGGACCGGGTGCTCGAAATGCTGATGGGCGCGATGGACACCCTGGTGACCGGCGACCCCTGGTCCACCGAGACCGACGTCGCGCCGGTCATCGATGCCGACGCGCAATCCGGCATCTCCCGGTACGTCGACGCGCAGCAGCAGCGAGGGCGCCTGCTCAAGCGGCTCGCCGCGCCCGACAAGGGCACCTTCGTCGGCGCCGCGCTGGTCGAGGTGGATGGCATCCAGGATCTCGAGCGCGAGATCTTCGGGCCGGTGCTTCACGTTGCTTCCTTCAAGGCCAGGGACATCGACAAGGTGGTCGATGCGATCAACGAGCGCGGCTTCGGGCTGACCTTCGGCCTGCACACCCGGATCGACGACCGCGTGCAGCAGATCGTCGACCGCATCCAGGTCGGCAACATCTACGTCAATCGCAACCAGATCGGCGCCATCGTCGGCAGCCAGCCTTTCGGCGGCGAGGGGCTGTCGGGCACGGGGCCGAAGGCGGGCGGACCGCACTACGTCAATCGGTTCCGCCGGACCGAGGCGCCCTCGGAGCACCCCGCGCCCGAAGGCGAGGCGGTCTCGGCGAGTCGGGTCGGGGCGGCTTTCGCGGCGCTCGACGCGACCGCCTGGTCGGCACGGGGCGACCGGGTGCAGGTGCTGCGCAGGGCGCTCGACGGCAAGGGGGCATTGGTGCGCCGGGCCGTCAACGCCGCCGCGAGTCTCGACAGCGGGCCGTTCCGATTTCCCGGGCCGACCGGCGAGTCGAACCGGATGATCATGCCGCCCAAGGGGCCTATCCTCTGCCTCGGGCCGGAGATCGAGACGGCGCTCGCCCAGGCCGCCCAGGCGCTCGCCGCCGGATGCCCCGCGCTGGTCGTCGCGCCCGGGGCCGAAGCGGCGGTCGCGCAACTCGTCAAGGCCGGCGCGCCCGTCGCGGGCATCGACGGGACCGTGTCGCCCGGGGAGCTCGCGAAGGCCGAGGGATTCGTCTCCGTCGCGGCAGCCGGCGATTCCGCCTGGACGCGCGGGCTGAGGCAGGCGCTCGCGGGCCGCGATGGCCGCATCGTGCTGCTCGAGACCGAGGTGATCCGTGCCGAGCGCTACTACGCCGAACGGCACATCTGCATCGACACGACCGCCGCCGGGGGCAACACCAGCCTGCTTGCCGCCGAGGCGTAGCCGCCCCGAAGCAAACGAGAAGAAGCGAGGGACATCATGCAAGCAGGAGTGTGGATCAGTCTGGCCATCTACTTCGTCGCGATGCTGGGTATCGGCTTCTACGCCTACCGGAAATCGACAGGGGATTCCGAGGCGTACATGCTGGGCGGACGCAACCTGCCTCCGGCGGTCGCGGCGCTGTCGGCCGGCGCATCGGACATGTCGGGCTGGCTCCTTCTCGGCCTGCCGGGCGCGCTCTACGCCGCCGGCCTCGTCGAGGCCTGGATCGGGATCGGCCTCTTCATCGGCGCGCTGGTCAACTGGATCGTCGTCGCGCCGAGGCTGCGCGAACAGACCGAGCGCTATGACAACGCGCTGACGATCCCGGAGTTCCTCGCCAACCGCTTCCCGACCCAGGCGACCGCGCTGCGACTGGTCTCGGCGATGATCGTCGTGGTGTTCTTCGCGGTCTACACCGCCTCCGGCCTTGTGGCAGGCGGCAAGCTCTTCGCGACGGCCTTCGACGGCGGCTACCTGACCGGTGTCTGGCTGACCCTCGGCGTGGTTCTCGCCTACACGGTGATCGGAGGGTTTCTCGCGGTGTGCCTCACCGATTTCGTCCAGGGCAGCATCATGATGCTGGCGCTGGTCATCATGCCGGCCGTCGTCCTTTACGCCGGTGACGGCGGCGGTTTTTCGCAGGCGGGCGTGACATTGTCGGGCGCCGAGGGCTTCACCCTTTCGTGGTGGACCGAGGACATGAGCTTCATCGGCTGGCTCTCCCTGATGGCATGGGGGCTCGGCTATTTCGGCCAGCCGCACATCATCGTCCGCTTCATGGCGGTCAGGAGCGTCGCCGAGGTCTCGACCGCGCGCAACATCGCGATGGCCTGGATGGCCATATCGCTCATCGGGGCGGTCGGCGTGGGGATCTTCGGCCGCGCCTATGTCGAGCGGAGCGGAATCGCCCTGGCGGACCCCGAGACGATCTTCATCCTGCTTGCGGAGACGCTGTTTCCCGCCCTGATCACCGGCTTCCTGTTCGCCGCCCTGCTTGCCGCGATCATGTCCACCGTCTCGAGCCAGTTGCTGGTGTCCTCGTCGTCCCTGGCGGAAGACTTCTACCGCCTCCTGCTCAACAAGAAGGCGAGCGACCGGGCGGTCGTGACCGTCGGCCGCATCGCGGTCGTGGCAGTGGGCGCCGTCGCGGCCGTGATCGCCGCCGATCCGGATAGCGAGGTGCTCGGATTGGTCGCCAATGCGTGGGCCGGCTTCGGCGCCGCCTTCGGCCCGCTGATGATCCTGTCCCTGACGTGGAACCGCATGACCGGGCTCGGCGCCGTCGCCGGGCTCGTCACCGGCGCGCTGACGGTGATCGTCTGGATCGCGCTGGGCTGGAATTCGAGCTTCCTCGGCGGCCCGGGCGTCTACGAGATGATCCCGGGCTTCCTCCTGGCGATGGTCGCCATCGTCGTCGTCAGCCTCGCCACCGAAGCGAAGGGCGAGTTCCGCCCGATCACCGCTGCGTGAGTGCCGACCGAGCCGGTCCGGCTTGCCGATCGCGCGGTCGGTCCCCGGTCTTCCACGGAGCTTGCGAGACGGGCCGACCGGGGCAGCATGTCACCAGCCCGCCCAAGCGGGCGCAGGACATCGAGCGCATCGGACAGCCGGTCGTTGCCCGGCCCGCGCCACCGGGCGAAGCAGCAACCAATACCATCCCCTTCAAAGCGGTCATTCGCACGCGCCGCAGCGACCCGAGGAAATCCTGCTCGAGTGTGCCGCGAATGATCGGGCGTCACGCAGCTTGGTTGTCTCGAGAGTGAACCGCCAGCGCCAGGCGCCTCACGCCCTCGGAGATCATCCCTTCCTCCAGATTCCCGTACCCCAGGACGAGTCCGTTGCAGGTCATCGGCGCTCTCGTATAGCTTCCCAGCGCCCGCACGCCCAGCCCTAGTGCCGCAGCACGCGCGGCCACTTCCGTATCACTGATTCCCTGCGGCAACCAAATCACCAGGTGCAAGCCGGCTTCGCCGCCCGACAGTTCCACGCACGGCCCGAACGCCTGCCTCAGCGCCGAACGCAGTGCGGCCTGCCGCGCGGCATAGCGCGTGCGCATGCGGCGCAGATGGGCGGTGTAGTAGCCGCGCCGTATGAAGTCGGCGAGCGCGCGCTGCTCGATGCCCTGTCCGGCGCGCGTGGCCTGGGCGGCGGCGCGTGCGAAGTCGGCGGCGATGGCTTGTGGCAGTACGAGGTAGCCGAGGCGCAGGCCGGGATAGAGCGTCTTGCTGAAAGTGCCGACGTAGATGACGGGGGCGTCGGGCCGGAGACCGAACAGCGCGGGCGGTGCAGGGCCGGCGCGGCGGAACTCGCTGTCGTAGTCGTCCTCGATGATCCAGGCGCCGGACTCGCGTGCGCGCTCGATCAGCGCCAGGCGCCGCGGCAGGGACATGACGCGACCGGTCGGGTACTGGTGCGACGGCGTGATCATGATGAGACGCGGCGGATGCGCGCGCCAGTCGTCTTCGCTCGGGGACATGCCCTCGGTGTCGACCGGTACGTCATGCACGCGCAGCCCGGCCAGGCCGAAGGCGACACGGGCGGCGAAATAGCCGGGATTCTCGGCCCACGCGGTGTCGCCATGGTCACCCAGCAGCCTGGCACAGAGATCCAGGGCCGATTGTGTCCCGCTCGTGATCACGATCTGTGCGGCCTCTACCGGCAGCCCGCGGACGGTGGTGAGATGGCCGGCCACCGCCTCGCGCAACCCGGGGTCGCCACCGTGTGCGGCGTAGCCGAGCTGACGCCAACCCGCGTCGCGCCAGGCGCGCTCCAGGCAGGCGCGCCAACTGCGGAAGGGAAAGGCGCCGTAGTCCGGCACGCCGGGCGCAAACGGCAGCGCCGCGGCCTCGCGCGCGGGTTCGGGTTGCAGCGCGGCCGCGGCGCGGGCGGAGAGTTGCAGCGGCGCGACGGGCGCCTCCCCTCTGCCGGGTCGCACCACGGGCCGCACGGGAAGCGGCGCCACGCGGGTGCCCTGGCGATCGGCCAACAGGCAGCCTTCGGCGACGAGTTGCTCGTAGGCAAACAGTACGGTGTTGCGTGCGATCTTCAGCGAAGCAGCCAGATCGCGGCTGGCGGGCAGGCGCGTACCGGGCACGAGACGGCCGGACAGGATGGCTTCGCGCAAGCGGTGGTAGATCACGCGCTGCCGCGGCATGGTCTCCGGCAAAGGCGGGGCGAGCAGCCAGTCGAGCTCCATCGTGGCTCCATGGACGGGTCGTGTTGTGGCACTACGAAAGGTACCACTGCCGACCTAGGCTTGCGCCATCGACCCTTCCCGGAGCCCTGCCGCCATGGAAACGCCCGCTGCCCCCTCGTCGCGCACCCGCGTCCGCCGTCTGCCCGAGCGCGCGCACTACGACCGCGCCTCGGTCGCCGCCATCGTCGACGCGGCGACGATCTGTACCGTGGCCTTCCAGATCGAAGGCGCGGTGCACGCCATCCCCACCATCCATTGGCGCGAAGGCGATCACTTGTACATCCACGGCGCCAAGGGGTCGCGCATGCTCAAGGCGCTTGCCCAGGGTGAAGCCTGCGTGACGATCGCGCTCGCCGATGGCCTGGTGCTGGCACGCTCGGCCATGCACCACTCCATGAACTATCGCTCGGTCGTCATCTACGGGCGGTTCGAACTGGTGACCGACCCGGCGCACAAGCTGCGCAGCCTGCAGGCCTTCATCGACGGCCTCTACCCCGGACGATGGGACACGCTGCGCCCGATCGACGAAAAGGAGCTGAACGCCACCAGCCTGCTGCGGATTCCGCTGGCCGAGGCTTCGGCCAAGGTGCGCGACTGGGGCGTGAAGGACGACGAGGAGGACTTGGGCTGGCCGGTATGGGCCGGCGTGATTCCGCTCCACACGGAGGTCGGTACGCCGCGGACGGAGGACGACAGCGTGGTGCGCGAGGTGCCGCCGACGCGTTTCGATCCCCAGGGCGACACACACTCCGAGGCCGCGTGAATCGCCTGGATCGAGATGGACGCAATCGTACGGAATTCCCGTGCGATGAACGGCGGCAGCAGTTCGCTCTCATGCCGTTCGATGAGCGCCTGGCGACCGGCCGGGAAGGCCACGTGCTGCGCAACACCACGGGAGGGTTTCGCAGCGGAACCGTGCCCCGCCATTGTCTACCGGGGGAGGGGATGACTGACGGCCGATTGCGTCGCTTGGCCGCAGCGGCCAGGGGTCAACAGCCGGCCGCCTCGGCCGCGTAAGGTCCTTCTCTCGCTGCAACGAAGGCCGCGGCTTCCTCGCGCCGGTAGAACCTGCCGTCGCGCAGGAAACCGGACACGAGGGAGCGCTTGACGGCCGCAACGCCACCCGATGCGTGTCGCCGGAGGACCACGGCGTCGGGCAATCCGTCGAACAGGTGGAAGGGCGCCTCCGAGCCGTCGCTGAACCGCGAGGCATAGACGGCCCCCGTCTCGCTATCCATGAACGCAGGGCGGAAACCGAAGCCACGGTTTTCCTGGCTCCGTCCGCCCGTTCCGCGAAACGCACGGTTTTCCCGCGGCAGAGTGGCTGAAAGCAGGGTGCTCATGGGGTCGGCCCTCCAATGTCCGTGAGCGCTTGGCGGGACATGGTGCAGCTCCAAGCGGTGATGCATGCGCACAAGCCTACGTGTCGTGCTCCGCATGAGGGCGTGGACATGGCGGCTGAGAACCGCCGTTTATGCCGTTTCGAGTGCCGATTTCAGCACGATCGGGAAGACGAGAATGACTATCATTCCCGCTCCGACCGACAAACGCATTCCAACGCCATGCGCAAGAACAGAACAAACCCGCTGACGCTTCTCCTGGGCTTCGCCCTCGCTGCGCCGATCTCCACGGCCCGCGCGCAGCAGGAGCCCACCAACGCCATCATCCTGGCACCCATGGAGGTGATCGAGCCCGGCGCCGCCAAGGAGGCGTATTACGAGGGCGAAGGGAGCGGGGCGACCCGAACCGACACGCCGCAGCGCGAAGTGCCGCAATCCGTGCGGGTGCTGCCGCAGCAGATGCTGGCCGATGTCGGCGCGATGCGCCTGGACGACAGCCTCGACTACGCGAGCGGGGTGTCGCGCCAGAACGATTTCGGCGGAGCCTGGGACAACCTCGCCATACGCGGCTTCACCGGCCATGAAGATGCGGGCCTGGGCCTGCTGCGCAACGGCTTCCCGAGCAACCGCGGTTTCAACGCGCCGCGCGACATGGCCAACGTCGAGCGCATCGAGTTCCTCAAGGGGCCGTCTGCGGCGCTGTACGGCAACAGCGAACCCGGCGGCACGGTGAACATCGTCACCAAGAAGCCGCAGTTCAAGGCAGCGCACACGGTCGACGCCTTCGCGGGCAGCAACGACTTCTACCGCGCCGCCCTCGACACCACCGGTCCGCTCGGCGAGCGCCTCGCGTATCGGCTCAACGTCGCGGTCGAGGACAAGGACAGTTTCCGCGATTACGTGGACAGCAAGCGCCAGCTCGTCGCGCCGGCGCTGACCTGGGTGCTCTCCGATCGCACCGTGCTGTCCTACGACGGCGAGTACCTGCGCCGGGAGGCGCCGTTCGACCACGGCATCGTGGCGGTGAACGGCAAGGTCGACGCCGTGCCGCGCGAGAACTACTTCGGCGACCCGAACGACGGCGATACGGAACAGGAGAACCATACGCACCAACTCACCCTGGAGCACGAGCTGTCGGAGCGCTGGCGTGGCCGCCTCGGCCTCGCCCACAAGCGCAGCACGCTGGAAGGCACCGCGTCCGACGTGAAGCCCTTCGTGGACGTCACCGGCGATAGCGTGACCCTGCGCCGCCGCTATCGCGACTTCGATTCGGACGATCTCACCGTGCAGGGCGAGCTGCAGGGGCGGCTGGAGCTCGGCGGCATGCGCCACACCGTGCTGATCGGTGCCGAAGCCTATCGCTACCGGCTCGACATGTTCATCCGCCAGCTCAACAACTCCATGCGCATCGACAACATCCGCGGCAAGCCGGTCTACACGACGCTGGCCAGCGGGGTGGGCGCGGTGGTCCGCGACCGGCGCGAGGAGCAGGACAACGTCGCCGTGTTCGCCCAGGACGAGGTCGGTCTCACGGAGCGCTGGAAGCTGCTCGCCGGCCTGCGCTACGACCGCTACGAGCAGGAGATCGGAAACCGCCTGAACGGCTCCACCGTCGAGCAGGAGCAATCGGCGGTGTCGCCCCGTGCCGGCCTCACCTACCTCATCGACCGGCAATGGTCCTGGTACGCCACCGCCGGCAAGTCCTTCCGGCCCAACTCCGGTGTCGATGCCAACGGCAATGCCTTCGATCCCGAAGAGGGGCGCACGCTGGAGACCGGCCTGAAGTTCGAGTCCGCCGACAAGCGCCTCGGCGCGACCCTAGCCGTGTTCCAAATCGACAAGGAGAACGTGCTCACCGGCTCGGACCCCAACGGTGTGTACTCGATCGCCGCCGGAAAAGCGCGCAGCCGCGGCGTCGAGCTCGACCTCGCCGGCCAGCTCACGCCCGAGCTGCGTGTCTCCGCGAGCTATGCCTACGTGGACGCCGAAGTCACGAAGGACGAGGGCGGGGCGGTGGACTGGTGGACCGGCCAGGTGGTGAATCTCGAAGGCAAGCCGCTCTCGAACGTGCCCAGGCACAGCGCGAGCCTGTTCGCCATGTGGGAGGCCCCGCTCGCGGACGGCGGCGCATGGGGCCTGGGCGGCGGCGCGACCTACGTCGGCAAGCGTTCAGGCAACTACATCGACAGTTTCTCCCTGCCGTCCTACACCACCGTCCAGCTGAGCTCGTACTGGCGCATCGACCGGCACTGGCGCCTGAGCCTCAACGTGCGCAACCTGTTCGATCGCGAATACATCGCCAACTCCTACGACCGCTCGTGGCTGAGGCCGGGCGAGCCGCGTACGGTAACCCTCGGGGCGCAGTACAAATTCTAGGCAAGGGGCCAGAGGCTGCATCCTCGTGCTGCGCGGACCGGAGGGCTGAGGCTCGGCCTGGCCCGCGTGGCGGAGATTGGCGTTCGTGCAGGGGGTGAAAGCGGTCGTTCCTTCCGTTTTGGGTGCCGTATTCGGCACGAACTGCTCGGCCCCGATCGGACACTGTGTACGCTCGCGTTCTCCAGAATGCAACAAAGTTGCAATAGCATATGAGAATGCCTATCATCGCCTCCCCCCGACATTGCATGCGGACAACCGCATTCGAACGCCATGCGCCCAAATAGAACAAGAACGCTGCCGCTTCTCCTGGGACTCGCCCTCGCGTCCCCGTTCTCCACCATCCACGCGCGGCAGGCGTCTGCCGGCACCATCACCTTGCCCCCGGTCGAGGTGCTCGGGCAGGATGCCGCCGCCGTGTATTACGAGGGGGCAGGTAGCGGGGCGACCCGTACCGACACGCCCTTGCGGGAGGTGCCGCAGGCGGTACGCATCGTGCCGCGGCAAGTCCTCGACGATGTGGGCGCGACCCGCCTCGACGACACCCTCGATTACGTGAGCGGCATCGCCCGCCAGAGCGACTTCGGCGGCCTGTGGGACAATTTCGCCATCCGCGGGCTGGCCGGCCACGAGGAGACGGGCCTGGGCTTCCTGCTGAACGGTTTCGCGGGCAACCGCGGCTTCAATGCACCGCGCGACACCGCCAACGTGGAACGCATCGAGTTCCTCAAGGGGCCGGCTGCCGCCCTCTACGGCAGCAGCGAGCCGGGCGGGACGGTGAACATCGTCACCAAGAAGCCACGTTTCACGAGCGCCCATTCGGCCGAGGCCTATGCCGGCAGCTACGATCTGTACCGCGTCGCGGTCGACTCGACCGGGCCGCTTTCGCAGCAGCTCGCCTACCGCATCAACGCCGCGGCGGAAACCCGCGGCAGCTTCCGCGACAAGGTGGACAGCGAGCGCCGGCTCTTCGCCCCTGCGCTCACCTGGCGTGCGGGGAGCGACACCCTGGTCAACTACGAGGCCGAGTATCTGCAGCAGAAGGCGCCGCTCGACCGCGGGGTGATCGCGGCGAACGGCGAGGTCGGTACCGTGTCGCGCAAGCGCTTCCTCGGCGAGCCGAACGACGGCGACGTCACGGTCGAGAACCTCACCCACCAGCTCACGCTCGAGCACCTCTTGTCGGAGGCGTGGCGGACCCGCTTCGGCGTGGCCTACAAGACGGGGAGCCTGGAGGGTTACTCCACCGAGGCGCGGCCGACCCTGGTGGGCACCAGCCTGTGGCGCCAGCGCCGCTACCGCGACTACGAGTCCGACGACCTGGACGTGCAGGCCGAGCTGATCGGCAGCTTTCGCACCGGCACCGTCGAGCATGAGCTGCTCACCGGCGTCGAGGCCTACCGCTTCGCGCTCGACCAGTTCATGCTGCGGGTAAACGGCACGGCCGGCGAGCCCTACGCCATCGATATCCACGACCCGGTCTACGGGCAGACGCCGCCCGCGCTGCTGCCCAATACCGATACCTCCGAGACCCAGCGCAACGCCGCGTGGTTCATCCAGGACCAGATCGGCCTCGCGCCGCGCTGGAAGCTGCTGGCCGGCCTGCGGGTGGACCGCTTCGACCAGCGCATCGAGAACCACCGCAACGGCACGGTGCGCAAGCAGGACCACGCCGCCCATTCGCCCCGCCTGGGGCTGACCTTCCTCGCCACCGAACGGGTGAGCGTCTACGTCGGCACCGGCCGGAGCTTCCGCCCGAACGCGGGCGTCGACCGCTTCGGCGCCGCCTTCGACCCGGAGACGGGGCGGGCCGACGAGGCCGGGATCAAGTTCGAGTCTGCGGACGGCCGCTTCGGTGCCGGTGCGGCAGTCTTCGACATCCGCAAGAAGAACGTGCTCACCCGGGATCCGGCCGACGGCAGCTTCTCGGTGGCGGCGGGCGAGGTGCGCAGCCGCGGCCTCGAGCTGGACGCCGCAGGGCAGGTCGGCGAGCACTGGCGCGTGAGCGCGAGCTTCGCCTGGATCGACGCCGAGGTCGCCCGCGACAACGACCCGTCCCTGGAGGGCAAGCCCCTGGCGAACGTGCCGCGCACCAGCGCGAGCGCGCTGGTCGTGCGCGAGGTGCCGCTTGCCGGCGGCGGCCGCTTCGGGCTCGGGGGCGGGCTGAGCTACGTGGGCGAGCGCGCCGGCGATGCGCGCGACAGCTTCGAGCTGCCGGCCTACACCACGGCGAAGCTGCTCGCCTTCTGGCGCGTGGGCGAGCGGCTGCGCCTCTCCCTCGACGTGGACAACCTCTTCGACCGCGAGTACTACGCGAGCGCCTACGACCGCTGGTGGGTCACGCCCGGCACACCGCGCACGATCACCCTCGGCATGCAGGCGAAATTCTGATGGCACGCGAAAGACGTTTCGATCCGGTGCGCCGCCGTCTCGGCGCGGCCCTCGCCCTCGGTGGGCTGTCCGCACTGGGGGCGCTGCCCGGCCCGGCGCGTGCCGGCGCCGAGGCCGGCGCGCGCCGGGCGGGGGAGGTGTGCGCCATCGTCGGGCCCTGGGAGATCGCGGGCCTCGACCCCTCGCGCGACAGCCAGCTGTTTACCCGCATGGAGATCGTCGAGACCCTGTTCAACGCTGCCGACGACGGCAGCCCGCTGCCCGGACTTGCCGCGCGCTGGTCGGTGAGTGCGGACGGCCTGCGCTGGCGCCTTGCACTGCGCCCCGGCGCGCGCTTTCACGACGGAGCGCCGGTGCGTGCCGAAGACGTGGTGCTCGCGCTGCGCCATGCCCGGCCCAAGCCCGGCGTGCTGGGCCTCGTACCCATCGAGGATCTCGCCGCGGAGGAGGGGGCGGTGACGATCCGCCTCGCCCGGCCCTTCGCCGCGTTGCCGGCGGTGCTCGCCCACAGCAGCACCCAGATCCTGGCTCCGTCCTGCTACGACGCCGCAGGCACGGTGCACGCCATCGTCGGGTCCGGCCCCTATCGGATCAGCGTGCTGCAGCCGCCCCAACGCATGGAGGTGGTGCGATTCGAAGACTGGGATGGCCCGCCGCCCGCCATCGAGCGCGCGAGCTACCTGTCGGTGGGGCGCGCCGAGACCCGTGCCCTGATGGCCGAGGGCGGCCAGGCCGATCTCGCCTTCGGGCTGGACCCCGCCAGCGTGCAGCGGCTCCGCCGCCATCCGACCCTGCACGTGGAGTCCGTCGTGATCCCGCGCACCATCTTCATGAAGCTCAACGTCGGCCACCGCTGGCTCGCCGATCGGCGTGCCCGGGAGGCGATCAGCCTCGCATTGCTGCGCGGAGGCATCGCCCACGCCATCCTGCGTGATCGCACGCTCGCCGCGACCCAGCTCTTCCCGCCCGGCCTCGCCGGCTGGCATGTCCCGGCGCTCGCGCCGCTGGCGGGCGATCTGGAGCGGGCCCGCGGCCTCCTGGCCGAGCTCGGCTGGCGTCGGGGCGAGGACGGCATCCTGGAGCGCCCGGGCGTCTCCGGCAGCGAGCGCTTCACGCTGACGCTGCGCACCTTTCCCGACCGGCCGGAGCTGCCCCTCATCGCTGCCGCCGCGCAGGAGCAGCTGCGCCAGCTCGGTGTCGCCGTATCGGTCGCCATCGGCAACTCCAGCGACATACCGGCCGGGCACCGCGACGGCACGCTCGAGCTCGCTCTGGGCGCGCGCAACTTCGCCGTCGTGCCCGATCCGCTGGTGACGCTCATGCAGGATTTCGGGCCCGACGGCGGCGATTGGGGCGCTATGGGCTGGACGAGTCCGGCGCTGCAGCAGGCGGTCGCTGAGCTGCAGGCGGGCACCGGCGGAGCCGAGCGGCGGCAGCTGCAGGCGGAAATCGCCGGCATCCTGCAGCGCGAGCTGCCGGTGATCCCGGTCGCCTGGTACCGCCTGTCCGTCGCAGTCAATCCACGCATCGCCGGGGCCAGCGTCGATCCGCTCGAACGCAGCTACCGGCTCGGCCGCATGAGGTGGTCCGCATGATCGACGCATTCCCCCTGCGCCCGCTCGCGGGCGTCTTCGCCCGGCGCGCCCTGCAGGCGCTCTTCGTCGCGCTCGCCGTAGGCACCGTCAGCTTCTTCCTGATGCGCCTGCTGCCCGGAGACCTCGCCTTCCGCATCGCGGCCGGCCGCTACGGCTACGACATCGTGAGCGCGGCGGCCGCCGAGGCGGTGCGCGCCGAGCTGGGCCTCGACCGGCCGTGGTTCCACGCGCTCGCCGCCTGGTGGGGCGAGCTGCTGCACCTGGATCTGGGCGTGTCGCTGGTGAGCGGCGAGCCGGTGGCCGGCGACATCGCCCACCAGCTCGGCCACACCCTGGTGCTCGCCCTGTCGGCGGTGGCGCTCTCGCTGCTGATCGGGCCGCCCCTGGGCGTGCTCGCAGGGCTGCGGCCGGGCGGTGTGCTCGACCGGGCGACCCTGGTGCTCGCGGTGGTGCTGCGCGCGCTGCCGCCCTTCGTCCTGGGAATCCTCCTCATCATCGGCTTGGCGGTGCATCTGGGCTACCTGCCCGCGGCCGGGCACGGGGAGGCGACGAGCCTGGTGCTGCCGGCGCTCACCCTGGCTCTGGGGCTCGCCGCCGGTTCGTGCCGGGTGGCGCGCGACGCGATGCGCGACGCCGCAGGCTCGGCCTGGTTCGCCTTCGCCCGCACCAAGGGCCTGCCGGACCGCGCGGCGCTGCTGCGTCACGGCCTGCGCAACGCCGCCGTGCCGGTGGTGGCCTACGTCGGCGTGCAGCTCGCCTTCGTGATCGAGGGCGTCGTGATCCTGGAGACCCTCTTCGCCTGGCCGGGCATCGGCCACGCCCTGGTGCACGCCATCTTCTGGCGCGACATCCCGATGGTGCAGGGCACCGTGCTCGTGCTCGCCTTGCTCTTCGTGCTGCTCAACGCCCTGGTCGATCTCGCCTGCCTGGCGATCGACCCGCGCCGCCGCCACTGACGTCACTTCGAACCTGCCAAAATGAACTCGTCCGTCACTACCTTGCCCACGTCCTCGCTGCTCGCGCTGGCGTCGGTGCGCCGCACGGGCCGCGCACGGCGCGCCGGCGCACTCATCCTCGCCGTCATCGCCGCCTTCGCCCTCGCCGGTCCGGCCCTCGTCGGCGTCGATCCGGCGGCTCAGGATCTGGAACGCTTTCTCGAGGCGCCCAGCCTCGCGCATCCGCTGGGCACCGACCACCTCGGCCGCAGCATGCTCGCGCGGCTGGCCCATGCCGCCAGCCTCTCGCTATGGCTCGCGGGGCTCGCCGTGGCGAGCGCTGCCATCCCCGGCACCGCGCTGGGCATCCTTGCCGCCTGGCGCGGCGGCTGGGCCGAGCGGGTGTGCGTGACGCTCGCCGACATGGTGCTCGCGCTGCCCGGGCTGCTGCTGGTGCTGCTCTTTGCCGCCTTCGCCCCGGGGCGGTTCTGGCCGCTTTACGTGGGCCTGTCGCTCGCCTTCTGGGTGGAGTATTTCCGCGTGGTGCGGGCGAGGGCGACGAGCCTGCTGGCGAGCCCCCAGGTCGAGGCCTCGCGCCTGCTGGGCTTCGGGCCGCTCTACATCGTGCGTCGTCACCTGTGGCCCGAGCTCGCGCCGCTGCTCGGCACCCTGGCGAGCCTCGGGGCCGCTTCCGCGGTCCTGGCGATGGCGGCGCTCGGCTTCGTGGGCGTCGGAGTCCGCCCGCCCACCCCCGAGCTGGGTGTGATGATGGTCGAGCTCCTTCCCTACTACCAGGAGGCGCCGTGGCTCGTCGCCGCGCCGGTCGGGCTCCTGATCCTCACGGTGCTGGGCCTGGTGCTCGTAACCGGAACGGAGGCGCAGCGATGAACAGACTCACAGCAATACCGCGTAGCCCGGATTTCGTGAATGGGAATCCGGGAGCGGCGGTGATCGTTTCGTCGTCCGTCCGGGATTCCGCTGGGGCTCCATCCGGGCTACGGAACGTGGAGGTGCCTCGATGAACGCCGCGCTTGTCGTCGCGGGACTTTCCGTTCGGGCGGGAGCCGTCAACCTCATCCGCGACATCTCCTTTTCGATCGAGCCCGGCCGGGCGCTCACCTTGCTCGGCGAGAGCGGGGCGGGGAAGTCGCTGCTCGCGCACGCGCTGATGGGGACGCTGCCCGCGGGGCTTTCCGCGACCGGCCGGGTGAGGGTGGGCGATCAGGGGAGCGAGGCCGCCGACGCGGGCGCGCGTCGCGGCCTGTGGGGACGCCGCATCGGCTTGCTGCCCCAGGAGCCCTGGCTCGCCCTCGATCCGACCATGCGCGTGCTCGACCAGGTGGCCGAGACCCACCGCTTCGTGCGCGGAGTGCGCGGCCTGTCGGCGGCCCGCGCCCGTGCGCGAGGCGATCTGGCGGCGGTCGGGATCGACGCGACCGCCGCCGCGAAGTATCCGCACCTCATCTCCGGCGGCATGGCGCAACGGGTCGCCTTCGCGGCGGTGCATGCCGGCGGGGCGCCGCTCCTCATCGCCGACGAGCCCACCAAGGGGCTGGATGCCCGCCTGCGCGACGAGGTGGTGGCGCTGTTGCGCGGCACGCTGGCCGAGGGCGGTGCGCTGCTGGTCATCACCCACGACGTCGCGGTGGCGCGCGCCCTGGGCGGACGCATCGCGGTGATGCAGGACGGCGAAATCGTGGAGCAGGGCGAGGCGGCGGAGCTGCTCGCCGCGCCGCGCCATCCCTATACCCGGGCGCTCCTGGACGCCGAGCCGGCGCGTTGGCCGGCGCCTGCGCCGGCCGGCGCGGGCAGCCTCGTGGTGGAAGGGAAGGGGCTTGCCAAGGACTTCGGCGGGCATCGGCTCTTCGCCGGGGTGGACCTGCGCGTCCACGCCGGCGAGCGGATCGCGATCCGCGGGCCGAGCGGATCGGGGAAGACCACCCTCGGCAACCTGTTGCTGGGTCTGGTGCGTCCCGACGAGGGCCGGGTCGAGCGTGCCGCCCACGTGGCGCCCCTGGGCCTGCAGAAGCTCTACCAGGATCCGGCCGCCGCCTTCGCGCCGCGGGTGACGCTGCGCGGCTCGCTCGGCGACCTGGTGAAGCGCCACCGGCTCGCCTGGCCGCGGCTCGAAGCGCTGCTCGCGCGCCTGCGCATCGACCCGGCGCTGCTCGAGCGCCTGCCGCAGCAGGTCTCGGGTGGCGAGCTGCAGCGCATCGCGCTCGCGCGCGTGCTGATGCTGGAGCCGGCGCTGATCTTCGCCGACGAGCCCACGTCGCGGCTGGATCCGGTCACGCAGCGCGAGACGATGTCGCTGCTCCTCGACAGCGCCGCCGAGCGCGGCTGCGCCCTGGTGCTGGTGACCCACGATCCCGATCTCGCCGACAAGGTGGCGACGCGCAGCCTCGCGATCGCTTAGGTGGCCGGAGCCCCGGGGAGGCGGAGGCGTCTGCGACAGTGCCGAGCCGGCGCCTCACCCCGGTAGCCCGGCAGCCGCCGCGTCGACCCGCCAGGCGAGGTAGGTGTCGGCCGGGAAGGGCTCGCTCACGAAGTAGCCCTGGGCGATATCGCAGCCTTCTTCCGCGAGGCGGTCCCAGCTCCGGCGGTCCTCGACGCCTTCGGCCACGACTTCCAGGTCGAGGTCGTGAGCCAGGTCGATCGTGGAGCGCACGATCACCGCCGAATCGGTATCCGAGAGCATGCCGCGCACGAAGCTCTGGTCGATCTTGATGGCGTCCACCGGAAACTTCTGGAGGTAGGCGAGGGAGGAGTAACCCGTCCCGAAATCGTCGATGAAGAGCTCGATGCCCAGGTCCTTGAGGCGCCGCATGCTCTCCAGGCAACCCTGCGGGTCGTGCATGAGGGCGCTCTCGGTGAGCTCGAACTGCACCGCGTCGGGTTCGCCGCCCCAGGTGGCCATCAGGTTGCTCACCCGCTCGACGAGGCGCGGATCGCGCAGGTCACGGGCCGAGATGTTCACCGCCAGCGGCAGGCGCACCCCCGCATCGCGCCACATATAGCCCTGGCGGAAGGCCGTGCGCATGACCCAGTCGGTGAGCGGACCGATGAGGCCGGTGCGCTCGGCCAGCGCGATGAATTCGCCGGGCTGGATCAGGCCCAGCCGCGGGTGCTCCCAGCGTACCAGCGCCTCGGCGCCGCATATTTCCCCACCCGCGATGCGCACCTTCGGCTGACAGTAGAGCCGCAGCTCGTTCCGTTCGATGGCCCGATGCAGGTCGCCGATCAGCGCGAGCCGCCGCGCGCACTCCTCGTCCCGTCCGCCGGTGTAGAGCGCCATCCCGTGGCCCTGCTGGCGGGCCTGGTGCATGGCCACGTTGGCCCGCCGGATCAGCGCATCCGGCTCCGTGCCGTGCCCGGGAAAGACGGCGATCCCCACGCTGCCGCCGGCATCCAGCAGGATGTCGCCGACCTCCACCGGCTCGAGGAGGGCCGTCAGGATGCGCCGGGCGGTGCGTGAGGCGCTTGCCGCGTCGCCGTCCGGCAGCAGGATGGCGAACTCGGCTTCGCCCATGCGCGCGATGTTCTCGCAGCTGCCTTCCACATGGGCCAGGCGCGCGGCAATCTCGGACAGGACGCTGTCGCCATGCTCGTAGCCCAGCGTCTCGTTCACCTCCTGGAACTGGTCGATACCCAGCATGAGCAGCGCCAGCGGGCGGTGCGTACGCTTTGCCGCGGCGATTTCGTCCTCCAGCCGCTTGCGCAGGCGCCAACGGTTGGGCAGCCCCGTCAGCGCGTCCTGCTCGGCCAAGCGCTTGATCGCTGCCTCGGCCTCGCGGGAGCGCGCACGGGTGCGCAGGGTCTCGATGCCGAAGGCGAGGTCGTCCGCGAGCTCGTTCAGCAATTCCTCCTCGGCCGAATCGAAGGCGTCCGGGTCGCTCGCGTGCAATCCCAGGGTCCCGATGATCGCCCCGTCCACGCGCAGCGGAAAGGCGCTGACGGCGGCTATGCCGCGGCGCAGCGCCTCGTCACGCCATGGCGCGAGGTCGGGGTCTTCGGCGATGTTGCGGCCGACGCTGGGGCGTTCGCTGCGGATGGCCTTGCCGACCGCTCCGCGGCCCGAAGCGCCGGGCCCCCAGCTGCATTGCAGGCTCTCGAGGTAGGCGCGTTCGACTCCGAACTGCGCCATGACTTCCACGCTCTTGTCCTCGTCGTGGCGCAGGTAGGCGACCCAGGCATCGCGATATCCGCCTTCCTCGACGCAGATGCGACAGATCTCGTCGAGGAGCGCCTGCTCCTCGCCCGCCCGCACCAGGGTCCGGTTGGCTGCGCTCAGGGTGCGCCGGGCGCGGTCGATCCGCGCAAGCTCCGCCTCCGCCCGGGCGCGCTCGGCTGCCGAGCGCAAGGCTGCGATTCCATACGCGAGAACATGACCGGCTTCGTGCAGCAGGGCGAGCTCCGCCTCGTCGAGGGCCGAGGCACCGCGTTCCTGAACGAGGAGCACGCCCAGCGGCTTCGAGTCGTTGCGTAGCGGAATGATGGCCAGCAGTCCCCCTCCGGCGCCCGCCAGCCGGGTGCATGACGGCGACTCGTCGAGGACCGGAAGGCGCACCGGCTCCGGTGCGTGCGCCTTCGTCGCAAGCGCAGCGGCAGGCGAGGGGCCGCCTTCCGCAATGACGTCCAGGCGAGCGTCGACGAGACGGCCCGAGCCCCAGGCGGCCACGGCCCGCAGGGCTTGCTGTCCCGGCTCGAGGTAGCCTATCCAGGCGCAACGATAGCCGGCGACGTCGACCACTGCCGCGCACACCTTTTGCAGCAGCGCGCGCTCGTCGCTCGCCGAGGCGAGCAGCGATGTCACGCAGCGCAACACGGCGAGGGCCTTGCCTCGCCTCAGCGGGGCCTCGTCGATGGCCACGCGGCGCCCCCGATTTCGGTCGCCCATGCTCGCTTTCCTCGCGGCGAGGTGCAGTGGAGTTTCTACTAGCTTTACCTTAGACCCTTGCCCTCGAAAAGGTTACGCGATTGAAGATGTGTCGCCGAAGACAGGGGCGGGGCGGCTCGCGCTCTTCCGGGAAGAGCGGCGGGACGCAGCTTGCGCTCTTACCCTCAGTGCAGCTTCACCCCCGGATCGGTCTGGCGGCGCAGCCAGCCGGTGAGGGTG
>DYFV01000050.1 GCA_020725025.1 Azoarcus sp. | reverse complement strand
AGGCGATCTTGTCGGACTTGCCGGCGTCCGCTTCGGCCGCCGCGAGCTTCTCCTTGGCCTGGGCTTCGCCGGTCCTCGCGGCCTCGAGCTGCGCACGGGTTCGCGCGAGCTCCTGCTCCAGTCGAGCGACGCGAGCCTGGAGTTCGGGTGCGCCCTGCGTCTGGGCGATCGCGCCGGCGGGCAGTGCCAGGGCGGTCGCGACGGCGAAAGCGGAAGTGATGTGGCGGGTTTTCGACCTGTTGATCATTGTGCAACTCCCTTATTACGGGCCGCCCGTGGCGACCTCCGTGTGATGTCTCGTGCGCCATTTTTCGGGCGCAGGAAGTCCCCCTGCGTGTCGCGCACGCCGGGTGTCTCGGGGGTGGTGTTCGCGGGGTGTGAGCTGGGCCGGCGGCGAGGCCGTGCCCGGCGGCGGCTTACTGCGCCGTGACGGTGACGGCCTTATGCAGCCACTGATCCACCATCTGCGGGTGCGACGCGATGTAGGCGGCCGCCTCCTTCTCGTAGGACGAGTCCTTGGCCTTCAGCATGATCGCCTGGAGGTCGGCCAACGGGATCTTGAACTCCTTGATGAAGGCCGCGGCCTTCGGGAAGTCCTTCTCGAAGCCCTTGCGCGCGACGGCGTGGATGGCTTCCGCGCCACCGAGGCTCTGCTTCGGGTCGTCGAGGAAACGCAGCTTGTACTGGGCGAACATCCAGTGCGGCGCCCACGTCGTCGCCACGATCCACTCGTTGCGCTTGGTCGCGCGGTCGATCGCCAGGACCATGGCCGCATCCGACGCGGTCATCAGGCGGTAGTCGTCGAGCCCATAGCCCTTGACGGCCGCCTCCGAGGCCCGCATCAGCCCGGCGCCGGGATCGATGCCCTGGATCTTGCCTTTGAACTTCGCCGCCACGCCCGGCTTCTTCAGATCTTCGATCGACTTGACCTCGCTCTCCGGCACGTAGTCGGGCACGACCCAGCCGAGCCGGGCGTCGTCGTAGAGCACGCCGAGGTCTTCCACCTTGTCGGACACCTTCTCCCAGTACGCCTTGTGGGTGTTGGGGAGCCACGCCATGAGCATGACATCGAGCTGTCCCTTGGCGATCCCGTTGTACTGGACGCCGATGTCGGCCATCACCAGCTCGACCTTGTAGCCGAGTCGCTTCTCCAGCAGCTGCTTGGCGACGTTGGTGACCGCCTCGGCGTCGGACCACGCCGTCCAGCCGATGCGGATCGTCTTGCCTTCCGCCTGCGCGGCCATCGGCGCCGCAATCGCGCCCGCGACCGCAAACACCACGGCCATCTTGCGAAGCGCCTCTTTCATTGTTTTGAGCATTGCACTTGCCTCCTTGGTTACTGCCGGTTGGGGTGAAACATCCTTGTCCGCCGCAGGTTGCCCACCGTCGCCCGCCCCCGGCGGCACGGGGTCGGGCGACGGTCTCGCCGGGAAGGCGATCCTTGAAAATCGTGTCGGGACGCGCCGGGGACCCGGGGCGGCAGCGCACCCGGATCGCCGGCGTCCGCCTCAGGCGGCGGTCCGCTTGGCGCGGCGCTCGCCGAAACTTTCGGTGAGGCGGTCGAGGATGATCGCCAGCAGCACCACGCCCAGGCCGCTCTCGAAGCCCAGGCCCACGTCCAGCCGGGAGATGCCGGCGAGCACGTCGTTGCCCAGGCCGCCCGCTCCCACCATTGCGGCGATGATCACCATGGACAGGGCCATCATGATGGTCTGGTTGACGCCTGCGAGGATGGAGGGCATGGCGCCGGGGATCTGTACCTTGAAGAGGAGCTGAGCCGGTGTGCACCCGAAGGAGATGCCCGCCTCCACCTGCTCCTTGTTCACCTGGCGGATGCCGAGTGCGGTCAGACGCACCGCCGGCGGCATGGCGAAGATCACCGTGGCGAGCACGCCGGGGACGCGGCCGAGGCCGAACAGCATTGCCGCCGGGATGAGGTAGACGAAGGCCGGCATGGTCTGCATGAAATCGAGCACCGGCCGCACGACCGTTTCCACCGGCCGGCTGTTGGCCGACCAGATGCCCAGGGGCACCCCCACCGCCAGGCTGATCACGGTGGCGGAGACGATGAGGGCGAGGGTCACCACCGTCTGGTCCCAGAAACCGGTGGAGACGATCACGCCGAAGGCGAGCGCGCAGAAGGTGCCGAAGACCCAGCCCTTGCGCCACACGCCGAGGGCCACGATGGCGCCGATGAGGAGCCAGGCCGGAAGCGCCGAGAGCCCGTACTCCACACCGCCGGTCAGGCGCTCGACGAGCCCGCCGATGGTGTCGAAGACCCCGGCGCCATGGTCCTGGAGCCAGGCGACCAGTTGGGAGACCCATTCGCCGAGGGGAAGCCGGAAGTCGGTCATGCTTGCTCTCCCTTGCACAGCTTCGAAAGCAGGATGGTCTTGGTGACCGCCCCCACATAGCGCCCCTCCGCATCCACCACCGGCAGCGGGCAGGGGCTGGCGACGACCAGCCGGATGAGATCGTCGATGGGAAGCGCGGCCGGTACCGCGCCGATGTCGGGCAGCAGCGCGTCGCGCAGGCTGAAGGTGCCCGCCTCGCAACAGCGCACCAGGGATTCCACCGACACCGCACCGAGCACCTTGTGGTCGCGGTCGAGGACGAAACCGTAGTCGCGATCGAACAGGCGCAGCCGCTCGAGGGCGGCGTGGAAGCCGCGCACCAGCTCCTCCGGGCGGTCGAAGATGGTGACCTGCTCCTTCTGCGCCACGCTCGCCGCGGTCATGTACTTGGCGACGTCGACGCCGCGGAAGAAGGCGCGCACGTAGTCGTCGGCGGGCCGCTGCAGGATGTCGTCCGAGGTGCCCACCTGCACCACCCGGCCGCCTTCCATGATGCAGATGCGGTCACCGATGCGCAGCGCCTCGTCCAGGTCGTGGGACACGAAGATGATGGTGCGGCTCTGCTCGCGCTGCAGGCTGACCAGCACGTCCTGCATCTCGGTGCGGCGCAGCGGATCCAGCGCCGAGAAGGCCTCGTCCATCAGCATGATGGAGGGATTGGACGCCAGCGCGCGCGCCAGGCCCACCCGCTGCTGCATGCCGCCGGAGAGCTGCGCGGGGTAGCGCTTGGCGAAGGGGGCGAGCCCCACCTGCTCCAGCACCTCCATGGCCCGGCGCTCGCGCTTGTCGCGGTCCACGCCGCGCACCTCCAGGCCGAAGGCGGCGTTGTCGAGCACGGTGCGGTGCGGCAGCAGCGCGAAGGACTGGAACACCATGCTCATGTCCTGGCGGCGCATCTCCAGCAGCTTGCTCTTGCTCATCGCCGCGACGTCCTGGCCGTCCACCAGCACCTCGCCGGCGGTTGGCTCGATGAGGCGGTTGAGCAGCCGGATGAGGGTCGACTTGCCGGAGCCGGACAGCCCCATGATGACGAAGATCTCGCCCTTCTTGACGGTGAAGCTGGCGTCCTGCACGCCCACCACCTGCCCCGTCTCCTTGAGGATGTCGTCCTTGTGGCGTCCCTCCTCGAGCATCCGCAGGGCCAGCTCGGGCCGATTGCCGAAGATCTTGTGCAGGTTGCGCACCACCAGCTTGTCGGCCCCGCTCTCCAGGCGCCGGGCCCGCTGTTCCGCCGCCGCCGCCTCCAACGCCCTCACGTCCCACGTCAATTCCATCTCACACACCTCCCCTTGCTGTCGGTGCTCCCCGGAGCGGGGCCGGCCTCCTTCGCGTGCGGCCGGCCGCTCCGTCTATCGATCCACGATCAGATCGGTCAATGGCGTGCTGCAGCAGGGCAGGATCAGTCCCTGGTCGATCTCGCGCTGGCGGATACCGCCGCCGTGCTTCATGTCCACCTGGCCCGAGACCAGGCGCGACTTGCAGGTGCCGCAGACTCCCTTGGCGCAGGAGGACGGCATGCGCAGGCCGGCGGCGCGGGCCGCTTCGAGCAGGCTCTGCCCCGGCGCGCAGCGCACCGTGACGCCGCTCTGGGCGAATTCCACCGCGTGGCCCTCGGCCGCCTCCCCGGCAGGCACCTCGACCGGGGCGTCCGCCTCGTCGGCCACGGCGAAGTTGAAGCTCTCCTCGTGGTAGCGCCGCATGTCGAAGCCCGCCTCCGCCAGCAGCGCGCGGACCGCCGCCATGTAGGGCTCCGGGCCGCAGCAGAAGATCTCGCGCTCGGCGAAATCCGGGGCGATGCGGGCGAGCAGCGGCAGGTCCAGGTAGCCGGTGGGTGCCGCCCAGTCGGCCTCGTCGCCCCGGCGCTCGCACACGAAGGCGGTGCGGAAGCCCGGCCGGCTCGCGGCGAGCACGCCAAGCTCCCGGCGGAAGATGATGTCC
Source organism: Azoarcus sp. (assembly GCA_020725025.1). Classification (GTDB taxonomy): domain Bacteria; phylum Pseudomonadota; class Gammaproteobacteria; order Burkholderiales; family Rhodocyclaceae; genus Aromatoleum. The sequence continues at coordinate 34,605 of DYFV01000050.1, read as the reverse complement.
CGTGGGGTGCGCGCGCTATGCACGAAGACGATGTCGCTGTCCTCGCCCCGGTCGTGGGTGCTGCGCGACATCGACATCAGCGGCGTGACCCCGGAGCCGCCTGAGAGGAACAGGTATTTCGCCGCCGGATGAAGATCGGCGCAGAACTCGCCCGCGGGCCCGAGGACGCGCAGGCTCATGCCCGGCTGGAGACGGTCGTGCAACCAGTTCGACACCTTGCCGCCGGGCACCCGCTTCACCGTGATCGACAGCGTGTCGGGACGGGTGGGCGCCGAGGAGATGGTGTAGCAGCGGTTCACCGTCTCGCCGTCGATCTCGAGTTCCAGGGTGATGAACTGCCCGGGAACGAATCGGAACAGCACCGGACGCTGCGCGCGGAAGACGAAGGTCGCGACGTCGTCGGTTTCCTGGCGCCGCTGGCAGCACACCAGCACCTCGTCCTCGTCCGCGTCCCACAGCGGCGGCAGACGCCGCCAGGCGTCGGCGGCGCGGGGTTCGAGGGAGTCGATAGGGGCGTTCATTTCCTCATCCTCGGGCAAGCTCCTCAGCCGAGCGCTGCACGCAGCCGCTCGATGTACCAGTTGGCGAACTTCTCCACCAACTCTTCCGTATAGGGCGAATACGGACCCGGCTCGTAGGCGGGGCTCGCCGCGCCGCGCTGCGACATCTCCACCAGCGCGCCGTCCTGGCGGTTGGTGGCCAGCCACACCTCGGTGAGCTTCTGCAGGTCGTAATCGCGCCCCTCCACCGCGTCCTTGTGCACCAGCCACTTGGTCCGCACCAGGGTGTGCTCGGCGTCGATCGGGAGCGCGCTGAAGGTGACGATGTGGTCGCTCATGAAGTGATGCCAGGAGTTCGGCTGGGTCCAGAACGAGAGCCCGCCGAGGCGGCGTTCGGTGAAGTCGCCGAGAAGCTTCTGGCACGCCGCCCGCGCATCCATGGTCTGCGACTCGCCGGCCTTGTCCAGCGGCAGGCGCTGGGTGCGGAAGCCGGTCACACAGCTGTCGAGCTTCTCGATCTCGGCGGACTTGAGACCCGCCGCCTCCCAGCGGGCATGCTCGCGCTCGATGAGGTCGCGGAACTCCTGCACCGCCTCGGCATTGGCGGGCGACGGCTGGTAGCCGAAGCCGTACTCGTAGAGCGAGCGGGTGAGCTCCGGGTGATTGCTCACGCAGTGGTAGCACTCGCGGTTGTTCTCCAGCGTCAGCTTCCAGTTGCCGGCTTCGATGTAGTCGTCCTGGTAGACCACCTTGCAGTCGGCCACGCGGTGGGGGGCGATGTAGGGCTCCATCTCCGCCTTCATCTCGGCGAAGTCGGCGGGCGGCTCGTCCGCCAGGCAGATGAAGATCAGGCCGGCGATGTTGCCTACGTGCACCGGCTTGAGGCCATGGTTGCTGCAATCGAATCCCTCGCCCATGTGCTGGGTGTGGATCAGCTGGCCGCTGAGGTCGTAGGTCCATTGGTGGTAGGGGCACACCAGGTTGCCGACGCTGCCCTTGTGCTCGTTGCACAGCTGGGCGCCGCGATGGCGGCAGACGTTGTGAAAAGCGCGCACCGCCATGTCGTCGTCGCGCAGCACCACCACCGAGGCACGGCCGAGCTTGACGGTGAAGTAGTCGCCCGGCTCGGGAATGTCGGGTTCGACCCCGACGTAGATCCAGTGCCGGCCGAAGATCGCCTCCATGTCGAGATCATAGATCTCGGGGGCGGTGTAGAACGGCGCGTCGAGGTTGTAGCCGGGCCGGCGGCCGGCGATCAGCTCACGCACCTGGTTGGAAATCTTCATGCTGTCTCCAGTTGTTCTTGCGAGGACGTCGAGCAGATATTTGCGCAGTTGGCTGCGCACCACTTGAACATTGCCGACGCAACTCCCCTCAATTGCGACATGGGCGCAGCGCCATGGCGCAGGCATCGGCAAGGGATGAAGTCGGGTCGGGGCGGCCAGCAAGTGTCCGGACACGGTGTCGTCACCCCGGCGCACCTGGCGTCGAGGCAAGGGCGCTATCAGGGGGTGCAGCGCTCACCGCTCGCCCCACCCGGTTCGGTGTCGAACCCGGCGCGAGCGATGCATGCGATGCAATGGCGGATGGTCGGCTTGTGTGGGGGGGGTGAGCGGAGCGAGGAAATCGAGGCGGCGCGTGCCGATGCCTCGATGGCGTCCTCAGACGGCCGACATCGCCTTGGGTCGCACGGCGAAGACGCAGTGGTCGTACCCTTCGGCGCCGCACCGGGCCTCGCAGCAGAGCGTCCGGAGGGGCGTACCGCCCTTGTCGCGCGTTTGCTCGCCCACCCAGTCCATGGCCCCGGCGAACCAGCCGGCGAAGATGTAGCACGTCTTCGCGGCGCAGATCTCGCCCTGGGCGAGGATGAAGTCGGAATAGTCGAGACGGATGTCGGCGCAGCCACCCGCTTCATCCGCCTGGATGAAGCTGAAGCGGCCCCAGCCGCCCCGGGACAGGCGCTCGAGGTAGTGCTCGAACACCGCCATGCGGGTGAGACCGTGGGTCCTGGCCTTCTTGTCGCACCAGTGGCGGGCCGACTTGTAGCCGGCTTCGTAGAGGATCTCGGCGTATTTCCCGCGGCCCAGGGAGGCCTCGATCGCGGCGTGGTCGTTTGCCGGGAAACGACGGGGAACGTAACGTATGGGCTGGCCGTCGGTACTCCCCGGGCCGGAGTAGTCGTCCCCTTCGATAGGCACTTCGGGATTCATCCGTTCTCTCCAGTCGCAGCCGCCGTCTCACGCGCCGCTCGCGCCACGGAACGCCCGCAGCCGGTCGGCTGCCGATCGCCTTCCATGGAGCCGCATTGTCGGCCGACGGCGGGCGGCACGATAGACCCCACAAGACGGGGTCTTTGCCAAATGCGACCTCGAGCGGCCACGGCGCGACATGGCGGGCGGCGGCCGCCGGGAGGGCGCCTGCGACCGGCGGCACGGGGCAGATTCGCGTCGGACTACGGCAGGTCCGCACCGCGCCTCCGCCCTACACTCCGATGCGAGGTCGCGCCTGCTCAGCCGTCATACCCACGGCAACCGGCGCGGGAGAGCATTCATCACAGGAGCGGGAGGCGCGGTGCGTACGTTTTCAAGCTTGCAGTCTCGTTTTGCCGATTCGACCATGGCGCGGAAGCTGGGATTCGGCTTCGGCCTGGTCCTGCTGCTCACCGGCGTGGTGGCGGCCATCGGGGTGAACACGCTGCAGACCATCGAGGGGCGCTTCGACCACCTCGAGCAGATGTCGGAGATCGATGGAACGGTGCTGCGCGTGCGCCTCCACGAGCAGGCGTTCGCGCTGACCGGCGACCCGGCGGAGGCGGAGGCGCTGCGTGCCGGCATCGATTCGATCCTGGGCCTGACCGCCGCCCTGAAGACGCAGGCGTCCACCACCGCGTCGGCGATGGAAGAGGTAGAGGCGGCGGTCAATGCCTATCGCGCGTCCTTCGACGAATTCGTCGACCTCACCCAGCGCAAGGAGCAGGCCCTGGAAACGGCGGCCTGGTCGGTGCAGAACGTGACCGGCAACCTCGACCTGGTCCACTCCGTCTTCGTCGACGATGGCCTCGCGGCGCTGAAGACCTCCCAGGGACACAACGGCGCGTCGCTCGTCGAGCAGGCGGGGCAGCTCGGCGAGGCCGCGCGCCTCGTCCTGCAGGCGATGAACGAAGCCCATATCCGCCTGGAGCGGAGCCGCAAGGCCGACGCCGAGGAAACGATCGGCGGGGCGAAGATCGCACAGACGGACGAAGCGCTCGGGCGGATCAGGCAGCTCATGGACGCCGCCGACGGCGATGCGGCCTATCGCGGCGTGCTCGCGGAGGCCGCCTCGCACATCACCGCCTTCGACGACCGCCTGGCCGAATACACCGACCTCCTGGCGCAAGAGCGCAAGGTCCACGCGCAGATGGTCGAGCGCGCCGGGCAGGTGGTACGGCAGGTGGACCGGGCCTATGCCGAGCAGGACGCGGCGATGCGCCACGAGCTCGGCGCCAGCACCCGTTCGATCCTCGCCTCCTCGCTCGCCGCCCTGCTGGCGGGACTGGCGGCCTCGGTGCTCATCACGCGGGCGGTGGTGCGCCCCCTCAGAAGCGTGATCGCCGTCGCCGACCGCATCGCCGACGGCGATCTGACGGCGAAGATCGAAGTGCACGGAAGCGACGAGGTCGGCCAGCTGATGCGCGCCATGGCGCGGATGTCCGCGGCCCTGGGCGACATCGTCGGCGGCCTGCAGGCCGGCGTCGGCAGGATCGCGGCCTCCGCCCAGACCCTGTCGGCGGCGGCCGAGCGCACCAATGCCGAGGTGAGCAGCCAGAAGCTGGAGACCGGGCAGGTGGCCACGGCGATGAACGAGATGGCGCTCACCGTCCAGGAAGTCGCGCGCAGCGCCGAAGACGCCGCCGCGGCGGCCGAATCCGCCGACGCCAGGGTGCAGAGCGGCCGCCAGGTGGTAACGGGCACCATGGCGCGCATCGAGCAACTGGCGGCGGCGGCCGGCGCGGCCAGCGAGAGCATGCGCAGCCTCCATCGCGAAGTGCAGAACATCGGCACCGTGCTCGACGTGATCAAGAGCCTCGCCGAGCAGACCAACCTGCTCGCGCTGAACGCCGCCATCGAGGCCGCCCGTGCCGGCGAGCAGGGCCGCGGCTTCGCCGTGGTCGCCGACGAGGTGCGCCTGCTGGCGCAGCGCACCCAGCAATCCACCGCCGAGATCGAAGGCCTGGTCCTCGCCCTGCTGCGCAGCGCGCAGGACTCGGTGCAGCAGATCGCTACCAGCAGCGAGTTGGTGGAGACCAGCGTGGGCGATGCCCGCCAGACCGAAAGCGCGCTCCACAGCATCGCCGAGGCGGTGTCGGTGATCCACCGCATGAACCAGCAGATCGCCGCCGCGGCCGAGCAGCAAAGCTCGGTGGCGGCCGAGATCAACCGCAGCGTGGACAGCATCCGCGGCAGCGCGGACCAATCGTCCGCGGCCATGGAAGGCACCGCGGCCTCGAGCGTCGAGCTGGCGCAACTGAGCAACGAGCTGCAGGGCATGGTGGGGCGGTTCCGGCTCTGAACCGCCCCCCGAGACCGCGGCGATGCCTGCAGCCTCGCCGTGCCTCCGATGGCCGTGGCAATGCCCGAACGCGCTTCCTATCCTTGTAGCGCGGGAAGCGAAGAAGGCGGTTATCGAAAAACCACCGGGCGAGGAAGCCATGAACAGGCCCAACATCAAGACGCATCGCCTGGCGGCGCTGTTCGTTCTGGGCACGCTGCTGTTCAACTATCCATTGCTTGCCCTGTTCAACCACCCGGCGCTGATCGGTGGTGTGCCGATTCTCTACGTGTACGCCTACGTGGCGTGGGCGCTGCTGATCGTGCTCCTGGTGCTGGTGATCGAGCGGACGTAGGGCGAGGCGCGAGCGCGGTTCCGCTCGGCCGCCGCTCGGAGGCTGCATCGTGTCGGCATGGATCATCGCGGCCGTGGCCGCGGGCTATCTCGGGCTGCTCTTCGTCATCGCCTGGCTGGGCGAGCGCGCCGCCGACGCCGGGCGCAGCCTGATCGCCAACCCCTACGTCTATGCGCTTTCCCTCTGCGTCTTCATGACCGCTTGGGGTTTCTACGGCGACGTCGGACTCGCCGCCACCTCCGGCATCGGCTTCCTGCCGGCGAACGTCGGGCCGGCCGTGATGGCGGCCCTGTGGTGGATGGTGCTGCGAAAGATGATCCGCATCGCCAAGGACAACCGCCTCACCTCGCTGGCCGACTTCATCTCCGCGCGCTACGGCAAGAGCGCACTGCTGGCGGGACTGGTGACGGTGATCGCGGCGGTCGGCGTCACGCCTTACATCTCCTTGCAGCTCAAGGCGATCTCCATGAGCTTCGACGTCCTGCGCGGCTACCCCGACGTCCTGGCGATCCCGGCGCAGCCCGAAAGCATATGGGGCGACAGCGCGTTCTACGTGACCGTGCTGCTGGCTGCATTCACGGTGGTGTTCGGCACACGCAAGCTCGATCTGGCCGAGCGGCACGAAGGCATGGTCGCGGCCATCGCCTTCGACTCGGTGGTGAAGCTGCTCGCCTTCGTCGCCGTCGGCGCCTTCGTCACCTGGGGCATGTACGACGGCCCCGGCGACATCTTCACCCGGGCGGCCCAGGTGCCGCAGCTGGCCGCGCTCTTCACCGTCGGCGGAGGCGAGGGCGCGGACTACAACAGCTGGGGCTCGCTCTTCTCGGTCGCCTTCATCGCCATGCTCGCGATCATGTTCCTGCCACGGCAATTCCAGGTGGCGGTGATCGAGAACGTCGACGAGGCGCACCTCAAGAGGGCGATCTGGCTGTTTCCGCTCTACCTCTTCGTGTTCGACCTCTTCGTCCTGCCCGTCGCCTTCGGCGGCCTGCTGAGGTTCGGTGTCGACAGCGCGGTGAGCCCGGATACCTTCGTTCTCAGGCTGCCGATGGCCGGCGAGCAGCCGGCGCTCGCCCTGCTCGTCTTCCTCGGCGGCTTCGCCGCCGCGACCGGCATGGTGATCGTGGAGACCATCGCCCTGGCGACCATGGTCTGCAACGACCTGGTGATGCCCGTCCTGCTGCGCATCAGGGCGCTCCGGCTGACCGAGCGCGCCGACCTGTCGGGGCTGCTGCTCGCCATCCGCCGCGCCACCATCGTCGTCGGCCTCCTCCTCGGCTACGTCTATTACCGGCTGGCGGGCGAAGCCTACGCGCTGGCCTCGATCGGGCTGATATCCCTCGCCGCGGTCGCGCAGTTCGGACCCGCCCTGCTCGGCGGCCTGTACTGGAAGGGCGGCACCAGGGCCGGAGCCCTGGCCGGGCTGGGCGCCGGCTTTCTGGTCTGGGGCTACACCCTGGTGGTACCGGCCTTCGCCCGCGCGGAACTCCTGCCGGCGACGCTGCTCGAGCAGGGGCCCTTCGGCGTGGCGCTGCTGCGCCCGCTCGCCCTGTTCGGCCTGGACGGCCTCGACGAGATGAGCCATGCGGTTCTATGGAGCATGTTCGCCAATATCGGGGCCTACGTGGCGGTGTCGGTCACGAGCAGCCAGGGCAGCGTCGAACAGACCCAGGCGGCCCTGTTCGTCGAAGCATCGAGGCACGATCGCAGCGCCGAACGCGCCTGGGGCGCGCGCGGCTCGCTGCCCGATCTCCATGCCCTCATGCGGCGCTTCCTCGGTGCCGAGAATGCCCGACAGGCCCTTGCGGCGTATGCGCGGCGACGCGGCCTCGATTGGCCCCGCGAGGTCGACGCCGACCTGGCGCGCTACTGCGAAGCCCAGCTCGCCGGCATCATCGGCGCCGCATCCGCGCGGGTGATGCTCGGCTCGGTGGTCGAGGAAGAACTGCTGCGCGACGGCCTCACCGGCCTGCCCAACCGCGCGCTGCTGCTGACGCGCCTGGGCGACGCCCTCGATCGGCACCGGCTCGGCGGCGAGCACGGATTCGCCCTGGTGTACCTCACCCTCGACCGCTTCCGGCTGATCAGCGACAGCCTCGGCGCGGCGGCCGGCGACGAGCTCCTGGTCGCGGTCGCCCGCCGCCTCGGATCCGGACTGCGCCCCGGCGACACCGCCGCCCGCCTCGGCGGCGAGAACTTCGCCGTCCTGCTCGACGGGACCGGCGAGCTCGCCGACGCAACGAGCTTCGCGGAGCGGCTCCAGAACGAGCTGGCGGCCGGCTTCGAGGTCGGCGGACAGGCGCTGTTCACCTCGGCGAGCGTGGGCATCGCCTTCGGCCGGCCGGACTACGCCGACCCCGCCGACATCCTCCGCGATGCCGAGACCGCGGCGCACAATGCCGTGCGCCGGGGCGGCGCGTGCCAGGAGGTCCTCGCCGCCGACATGCGCGAGCGCGTGGTGGCCCTGCTCGAGATGGAGACCGAGTTGCGCCGGGCGGTGGCGCGCGGCGAGGAATTCCGCGTGTACTACCAGCCGGTCGTCGCCCTCTCCACCGGCCGGCTGGCCGGATTCGAGGCGCTGGTGCGGATGCGCCGCGCCGACGGCAGCCTGGTGCCGCCGGCCGAATTCATCCCGCTCACCGAAGAGACCGGCCTCATCGTGTCGATCGGCCGCTGGGTGCTGACCGAAGCCTGCCGGCAGATGTACGAATGGCAACGGCGCTATCCGGATCACCTGCAGATCAGCGTCAATCTCGCCGGACGCCAGTTTGCCCAACCGGACCTGGTCCGGCAGATCGAGGCGGTTCTCGCAGAGACCGGCCTCCCCGCAGGCAGCCTCAAGCTGGAGGTGACCGAGACCGTCCTCATGGAGCATGCCGAGGCGGCGACCGCCGTGCTCGAGAGCCTGCACGCCCTGGGGATCGAGCTCCTGATGGACGACTTCGGCACGGGCTATTCGTCCCTCTCCTACCTGCACCGCTTCCCGGTGGACACCCTGAAGATCGACGCCTCCTTCGTGCGCCGCATGGACAGCGATCCCAAGGCGGCGGACATCGTCCAGACCATCGTCACCCTGGCTCGTACGCTGGACATGAACGTCGTCGCCGAAGGGGTCGAGAACGCCGCGCAGCTGGCGCAGTTGCGGACCCTGCGGGTCGACTACGGCCAGGGCTACCACTTCGGCCGGCCGCTGGATGCGGACGCGGCCGAGACGATGATCCGAGACGCGCCGGTCCGGTAGTCCGCGAACCTGCCCGGTCGGCCGTATCGCCGGCGGCGTCGGAGGTCGCCCCCGGCCGGAAAGAAAAGGGAAAGGTGCTCCCCAGGGAGGAATGGGAGAGGAAGGGGTTGGGCGGATGTCGATCGATTACATCCGGCACCTTTCCGTAAATCGCATGTCGGTTTGCGGCCGGGGCGGGCGCGCCGCCCCCCCGGCTCAGCTCAGCTCCACCAGCAGATCCTTGGCGCCGACCCGGTCGCCCGGCGCGACCAGCACCCGCGACACGACCGCGTCGCGCTCGGCGGTGATCACCGTCTCCATCTTCATCGCCTCCAGGGAAACCAGCGGGCTGCCCTTGCGCACCTTCTGTCCGGCGCGCACCGCCACCGTCACCACCGCACCCGGCATGGGGGCGCCGACGTGCGCCGGGTTGCCGTCCTCCATGCGCGGATGGCGCCGCGTGAGCTCGGCCCCGGCGCGCCGCACCCGCACCACCCGCGGCTGACCGTTGAGCTCGAAGAAGACCTTGACGCGGCCCTCCTCGTCCTCGGTCTCGCTGCGCGCCATCTGGCGGATGTAGAGGGTCTTGCCGCGGTCGATCGCCACCGCGATCTCCTCCCGGTCGGAGAGGCCGTGCAGGAAGGCCGCGGTCGGCAGCACCGACACGTCGCCGAAGCGCTGCAGGTGCTCCACGTAGTCGCGGAAGACCTTGGGGTACATGAGGAAGGACGAGAGCTCGTTCTCCGTCGGGCGCCGGCCGAGCAGCGCCTCCAGTTCGGCCCGGGCGGCGTCCAGGTCCACCGGGGGCAGGCTGTCCCCGGCGCGTCCGGCGAGCGGCGCCGCGCCCTTCAGCACCTTGTCCTGGAGCGCGCGGGGGAAGCCCTCCGGCGGATAGCCCAGCTCGCCGCGGAAGAGCGAAACCACCGAGTCCGGGAAGGCGATCTCCCTGTCGGGGTCGAGCACCTCGGCCGGCTCCAGGTCGTTCGCCACCATGAACAGCGCCATGTCGCCGACCACCTTGGAGGTGGGCGTGACCTTCACGATGTCGCCGAAGAGCTGGTTCACGTCCGCGTAGGCCTGCGAGACTTCCGGCCAGCGGTGCTCGAGTCCCATGGCGCGGGCCTGCTCGCGCAGGTTGGTGTACTGACCGCCGGGCATCTCGTGGCGATACACGTCCGAGGTCGGCGCCCGCAGCTCCGGCTCGAAGGGCGCGTAGTGGCGGCGCACCGCCTCCCAGTAGTGGGACAGCGCCTGCACGGCACCCGGGTCGAGCCCCGGATCGCGGTCGGTGCCCGCCAGGGCGGCGGCGATGGCGCCGAGGTTGGGCTGGGAGGTGAAGCCGCTCATGGCGTCCATCGCGGCGTCCACCGCGTCGGCGCCGGCGTCGATCGCGGCGAGCACGCTCGCCGCGGCGATGCCGCTGGTGTCGTGGCTGTGGAAGTGGATCGGCAGCCCGACCTCTTCCTTCAGCGCCTTCACCAGCGCGCGCGCCGCGCGCGGACGGCACACGCCGGCCATGTCCTTGATCGCCAGAATATGCGCGCCGGCCTTCTCCAGCGCCTTGGCGAGACCGACGTAGTAGCGCAGGTCGTACTTGGAACGCGCGGGATCGAACAGGTCGCCGGTGTAGCAGATCGCCGTTTCGCACAGCGCGCCGGACTCGCGCACCGCGTCGATCGCCACCCGCATGTTGTCGACCCAGTTGAGGGAATCGAACACGCGGAAGAGGTCGATGCCGCCGTCCGCGGCCTGGCGCACGAAGTGGCGCACCACGTTGTCCGCGTAGTTGGTGTAACCGACCGCGTTGGAGGCGCGCAACAGCATCTGGAAGAGGATGTTGGGCACCGCCTCGCGCAGGCCGGCGAGCCGCTCCCAGGGATCCTCCTTGAGGAAGCGCAGCGCCACGTCGAAGGTGGCGCCGCCCCAGCATTCGAGGGAGAAGAGCTGGGGTGCGAGGCGGGCGTAGTGCGGCGCCACCGCGAGCATGTCGGCGCTGCGCATGCGCGTGGCGAAGAGGGACTGGTGCGCGTCGCGCATGGTCGTGTCGGTGACCAGCACCCGCGGCTCGTCCCTCATCCAGCGCGCGAAACCCTCCGCGCCGAGCTCGCGCAGGCGGTCGCGGGTGCCCGGCGGCACCGGCGCGGCGAGGTCGCAGGCAGGCGGCACGGCGCGCGGCACCGGCTGTTCCGGCCGCTTGCGCCCGGCCATCTCGGGGTTGCCGTTCACCGCCACCTCGCCGAGGAATTCGAGCAGCCGGGTGGCGCGGTCGCGCACCGGGCTGAACTGGAAGAGCTCGGGGGTCTCGTCGATGAAGCGCGTGGTGCACGACCCGTCGCGGAAGGACGGGTGCGCGACGACGTTCTCCAGGAACTTGAGGTTGGTGGACACCCCGCGCACGCGGAACTCGCGCAGCCCCCGGTCCATGCGCGCGATCGCCTCGCCCGCGGTGTTGCCCCAGGCGGTCACCTTGACCAGCAGCGAATCGTAGAAGGGGGTGATGACGGCGCCGCTGTACGCGGTGCCGCCGTCGAGGCGCAGGCCGAAGCCGGCCGCGCTGCGGTAGGCGGTGATGCGGCCGTAGTCGGGGGTGAAGCCGTTCTCCGGATCCTCGGTGGTCACGCGGCACTGCAGCGCGTGGCCGTTGAGGCGGATCGCCGCCTGCTCCGGCACCACCTCCGGCTCGCCGATGCGCGCGCCCTCGGCGATGCGGATCTGCGCCTTCACGATGTCTACGCCGGTCACCTGCTCGGTCACCGTGTGCTCGACCTGGATGCGCGGATTGACCTCGATGAAGTAGAAGGCGCCGGTGTCCGCGTCCATCAGGAACTCGACCGTGCCGGCGTGGGTATAGCCGGCGGCCCGGGCGAGCCTCAGGGCGAGGCCGCACACCTCCTGCCTGGCCGCGTCGTCGAGATAGGGTGCCGGGGCGCGCTCGACCACCTTCTGGTTGCGCCGCTGCACCGAGCAGTCGCGCTCGAAGAGATGGACCAGCTTGCCGTGCAGGTCGCCCAGGACCTGCACCTCCACGTGGCGGGCACGCGCGACCAGCTTCTCGAGATACACCTCGTCGTTGCCGAAGGCGGCGCGCGCCTCGCGGCGGGCGACCTCCAGGGCCGGCCCGAGCGCCGCCTCGTCCTCCACCACCCGCATGCCGCGCCCGCCGCCGCCCCAGCTCGCCTTGAGCATCAGGGGATAGCCGATCGCGGCCGCCTCGCGCCGCGCCGCCTCGAAATCCGCGGGCAGCGCCCCGGTGGCCGGCACCACCGGCACGCCGGCCGACTGGGCGAGGGCGCGCGCCGCGACCTTGTTGCCCAGGGTGCGCATGATCGACGCATCGGGCCCGATGAAGACGATGCCCGCCCGGGCGCAGGCCTCGGCGAACTCGGGGTTCTCGGAGAGGAAGCCGTAGCCCGGATGGATGGCGTCGACACCCGCCTCCTTCGCGATGCGCAGGATGTCGTCGATGTCGAGGTAGGCGCCGATCGGCTGGCGCCCCTCGCCGACGCGGTAGGACTCGTCGGCCTTGAAGCGGTGCAGCGCGAAGCGGTCCTCGTCGGCATAGATGGCGACGGTGCGGATGCCCATCTCGTTGGCGGCGCGGAAGACGCGGATGGCGATCTCGCTGCGGTTGGCGACGAGGAGGCTGCGGATAGGCCGCGGCGGGGTGGGGGCGTGATGCATGTCAGGCGGAACTCGGAGAATGGACCCGGCGCCGGCGGATCGACACGCCGACGCTGTCGGCCACGTCGAAGATGCCGGGCTTGGAGACGGACACCGCGACCGACAGCAGGTCGAAGTCGGCGAGCAGGGTGTCGGCGAGGTTCTGGGCGAAGGCTTCGAGCAGCTCGCAGCGGTTGAGCAGCGCGTGGCTGCGCACCGTGGCGACGACGGCGCCGTAGTCGACCGCGTCGCTGATCCGGTCGCTGAAGCAGCCGCGCGAGTGGGCGAGGCCCAGCTCGAGATCGACGACGAGCGGTTGCGGCGCGTGGCGCTCGTGCTCGTAGACGCCGATCAGCGCGTCCACCCGCAGCCCGCGCAGGAAGATGCTGTCGTCGCCCGCCTGCGGCAGTGCGCTCACCCGTCGCCCGGACGGAGCCCCGGCGGAATCCGGGGTACACGGCGGCGGCGCGCCCACCGGCGCCGGGGCGGTCCCCCGTGGCCCGGATGGAGCCACAGCGGAATCCGGGGCCGGCGGCGTCGCGCAGACGGGCGCCATCGTCACGGCGGACCTCATTCCGCCACGTGGACGCCGAACTCTTCGCTCGCGTCCAGCACCCAGCGGTACAGGTAGTCGGCGAAGCTGCGGCGCACGACCAGCTCCCAGCGCTCGTCGGCGACGCGCCGGATGAGCGCCGTGCTCTTGGCGAACACGGTGCTGACCCCCTTTCCGACGGGGAAGTTGCGCGGATGCACGTCGTACGGGGTGCACTTCATCAGCATCTCGCGCACGGCCGGGCCGGCGAGCTCGAGCACGGTCTGGCCGCCGCTCACGTTCATGACGGCATAGTGCCCGCCGAGGACCGCGCGCAGCCGCTTCTCGGTCTCGAACTCGCGCCCGCCGGGCACGATGATCAGCCACTCGTCGGGCGACATCCACTGGATGCTCGCCTCCTCCTTGCCGCCGATCGCGAGGCCGCCCGCCTTGAGCGGGAGCGGCAGCCCCAGCGCCTCCTCGACCCCCGCCACGAAGCCCGGATCCGTAACCCTGCCGCGCAGGATGAGGTGACCCAGGAAGGCGCGCTCGCGGATCGCGACGCCGGCGCCCTGGGGAAGGCGGAGGGTCGACACGGTGACGCGGCTCATGGCCAGCGGCGACTCGGATTTGACGCGCGCCGTCGGATTGACATCGAAAATCGCAAGATCAGACATGCTGACGCTCTCCCTTGGGATCGTAGAAGACCGGGCTCACCACCTCGGCCTCGTGCACCTTGCCGTCGGCCATCGGCAGATAGACGGTCTGGCCGATGCGCTGGCTGCCGCCCTTGACCAGCGCCAGGGCGAAGCCGTGGCCCAGCGTCGGGCTGAAATAGCTGGAGGTCACATGACCGACCATGGGCATCGGGATGCGGACCTGTTTCTCCAGCACGATCTGCGCGCCCTCCTGGAGTACGAGCTTGGGATCGCGCGGCTTCAAGCCCACAAGCTGCTTGCGGTCCTCGCGCTTCGTGTCGGGGCGCGACAGGGCGCGCCGCCCGATCCACGAGTAGGGCTTCTTGTAGCCCACGCACCACTGCATGCCGAGGTCCTCGGGCGTTACCGAGCCGTCCGTGTCCTGGCCGACGATGATGAAACCCTTCTCGGCGCGCAGCACGTGCATGGTCTCGGTGCCGTAGGGGGTGAGGCCGTACTTCTCGCCCTTCTCGAAGAGCGCCTCCCACACGTGCATGGCATGGTTGGCCTGCACGTTGATCTCGTAGGAGAGCTCGCCGGTGAAGGAGATGCGGAAGACCCGCGCCGGCACCCCGGCCACGTTCCCCGCCCGCCAGTCCATGAAGCCGAACTTGTCGGGCGAGAGGTCGATGTCGGTGAGCTCGGCCAGCAGCTTGCGCGCGTTCGGGCCGTTGATCGCCATCGCCGCCCAGTGGTCGGTGACCGAGTTGAAGTACACCTCCAGCTCCGGCCATTCCGTCTGGTGCCACAGCTCCATCCAGTCGAGCACCGCCGCGGCGCCGCCGGTGGTGGTGGTCATGTGGAAGTGGTTCTCGCCCAGGCAGGCGGTGACGCCGTCGTCCATCACCATGCCGTCGTCCTTGCACATGAGGCCGTAGCGGCACTTGCCGACGTCGAGCTTGGTCCAGCTGTTGGTGTAGAGCCGGTTCAGGAACTCGCGCGCGTCCTTGCCCTGGATCTCGATCTTGCCCAGGGTCGAGGCGTCGAGGATGCCGACGGACTCGCGCACGGCGCGGCATTCGCGCTGCACCGCGTCGTGCATGGTCTCGTTGCCGCGGGGGAAGTACCACGGGCGCATCCACTGGCCGACCTCCTCGAACTTCGCCCCATGGGCCACGTGCCAGGCCTGCAGCGCGGTGTAGCGGCGCGGGTCGAAGAACTCGCGGCAGTGGCGCCCGGCGATCGCGCCGAAGGTGATCGGGGTGTAGTTCGGGCGGAACACCGTCGTGCCGGTGTCGGGAATCGTCTGCTTCAGGCAGCGCGCCGCGATCGCCATGCCGTTGATGTTGCCGAGCTTGCCCTGGTCGGTGCCGAAGCCCATGCCGGTGTAGCGCTTGACGTGCTCGATCGACTCGAAGCCCTCCCGGGTGGCGAGCTCGATGCCGGCGGCGGTGACGTCGTTCTGCTGGTCGACGAACTGCTTGGGCGCGCGCATGGCGGGCTTCACGTGGGGCACCTGATAGAGGGCCACGGCCTTGCCCTCGCGCACACGGCGCACCTTGGGCAGCGCAACCGTACCGGGCTTGAAGCCCGCCTCGGCGAGCGCCCGGCTGCCGGCCTCCACGCCGTCGGCGAGCGCCTCGTGAAGTCCCATGCGACCGACCACCCCGCCGGCGGGGATCATGCCCTTCACCTTGCCGGGCACGAAGCCGAGGATGTCGTCGCGCCACTCGGGGCGCGCCCCGGTATGGGCCGCCAGGTGGACCACCGGGCTGTAGCCGCCCGAGCTCGCCACGGTGTCGCAGGCGAGTTCCTCGACCGGGCCGCGCACGCGGAAGCCGACCGGATCGATCGGCGCGACGAGGGCCGCCGACACGCGCTTCTTGCCGCGCGTCTCGATCACCGCGGCGCCGGTGATGACGCGGATGCCCAGCGCCCGCGCCTCGGAGACCAGGTCGCCGTTCGGGTTGTCGCGGGCGTCGACGATGGCCACCACCTCGCGCCCGGCGCCGTGCCAGTCGAGCGCGGCGCGATAGGCGTGGTCGTTGGTGGTGGACAGCACCAGCCGCCGCCCCGGCGCCACCGCGTAGCGGCGGATGTAGGTGGAGATCGCTCCGGCCACCATGTTGCCGGGCACGTCGTTGTGGGCGTACACCAGCGGACGCTCGTGGGTGCCGGTGGCGAGCACCACCTGCGCGGCGCGCACGCGGTGCATGCGGGCACGCACCTGGCGGCGGCCGCCGAGGCTGGGGGCGGTGTCGCCGAGATGTTCGGTGCGGCGCTCGTGCAGGGTCACGAAGTTGTGGTCGTGGTAGCCGTTGGCGGTGGTGCGCGGCAGCAGCAGCACCTCCGGCATGGCGGCGAGCTCGGCGAGCACCTCTGCGACCCAGTCGGCGGCGGGGCGGTCGTCGATCTTCTCGCGGGAGTCGAGGAGCGAGCCGCCCATCTCCTCCTGCTCGTCGCACAGGATCACCCGCGCGCCGCTGCGACCGGCGGCCAGCGCCGCCGCGAGGCCCGCGGGGCCGGCGCCGACCACCAGCACGTCGCAGTGGCGGTTCACATGGTCGTAGATGTCGGGGTCGCGCTCTTTCGGGCTGCGCCCGAGGCCCGCGGCCTTGCGGATGTACTTCTCGTACTTGGGCCACATGGCGGCCGGCGCCATGAAGGTCTTGTAGTAGAAGCCCGGGGGCATGAAGCGGCCGCCCAGCTCGCCCACGACGCCCATCACGTCGCGCTCGACGTTGGGCCAGCCGTTGGTGCTGGTCGCCACCAGGCCGTCGTAGAGCGCCTGCTGGGTGGCGCGCACGTTGGGCACCTGGGCGGCCTCGCTCGCCCCGAGCTGGACGATGGCGTTCGGCTCCTCGGCCCCGGCGGCGACGATGCCGCGGACGCGCGAGTACTTGAAGCTGCGGTTGACCACGTCCACGCCGTTGGCGAGCAGCGCCGAGGCGAGGGTGTCGCCGGCGTAGCCCTGGTAGGAGACGCCGTTGAAGGTGAAACGCAGCGGACGGGAGCGGTCGATCCGCCCCCCGCGATCGAGACGGTTGCGTTGGCTCATTTTGCGGCCCTTTTCTCGGTGGTTCCGGCCGTCGGCTGCTGGCCCACCTTGTAGGTTTCGAGGATCTCGTAGCTCACCGTGTGGCGCGTG
Source organism: Azoarcus sp. (assembly GCA_020725025.1). GTDB lineage: Bacteria > Pseudomonadota > Gammaproteobacteria > Burkholderiales > Rhodocyclaceae > Aromatoleum. The sequence continues at coordinate 18,022 of DYFV01000050.1, read as the reverse complement.
ACGTTGAAGAACTTGCGGCAGCCGGCGGCGTGGAACCACTGCTCGTGGTGCACGCCCCGCGGGTTCTTGCGGAAGAAGAGGTAGTCGCCCCAGGCCTCGTCACTGGTCTCCTCGGGCGCCTTCGGGCGGGCGATGTGAGCCTCGCCCTTGGGGCGAAACTCTTCCTCTTCGCGGTACTCCTCGCAGTGAGGACAGTAGATGTGCAGCATGTCGGCCTGCTCCCGTCAGTGTGCGACGCCGGCGGCGCCGTGCTCGTCGATGAGTTTTCCGGAGATGAACCGGTCGATGGAGAACGGTGCGGCGAGCGGGTGCGCCTTGCCCGCGGCGAGGGTGGCCGCGAACACGTTGCCCGAGCCCGGGGTGGCCTTGAAGCCGCCTGTGCCCCAGCCGCAGTTGAAGAAGAGGCCGCCGACCTTGGTCGCCGAGATGATCGGGCAGGCGTCGGGGCAGGTATCGACGATGCCGCCCCACTGGCGGTTCATGCGCACCCGCGAGAACATCGGGAAGAGCTCGACGATGGCCTGCAGGGTGTGCTCGATGGTCGGGTAGCTGCCGCGCTGGCCGTAGCCGTTGTAGCCGTCGATGCCCGCGCCGATCACCAGGTCGCCCTTGTCCGACTGGCTGACGTAGCCGTGGACGTGGTTGGACATGACAACCGTGTCGAGCACCGGCTTCAGGGGCTCCGAGACGAGGGCTTGCAGCGGATGGGACTCCAGCGGCAGGCGCAGGCCCGCCATCTTGGCGATGACGCTGGAGTTGCCGGCGGCGACCACGCCGACCGTGTTCGCCGCGATGAAGCCGCGGTTGGTCTCCACGCCCAGCACCTTGCCGCCGCTCACGCGCACGCCGGTCACCTCGGTCTGCTGCAGGAGGTCCACGCCCAGGGCGTCGGCGCCGCGGGCGAAGCCCCAGGCCACCGCGTCGTGGCGGGCCACCCCGCCGCGCGGCTGCCAGGACGCGCCGATCACCGGGTAGCGGGTGTTGCGCGAGCAGTCCATGATCGGCACGATCTCCTGGATCTGGCGCACGTCGAGCACCTCGCCGTCGATGCCGTTCAGGCGGTTGGCATTGACCCGGCGATGGATGTCGCGCATGTCCTGCAGCGTGTGACCCAGGTTCATGACCCCGCGCTGGGAGAACATCACGTTGTAGTTGAGGTCCTGGGACAGCCCCTCCCACAGCTTCATGGCGTGCTCGTAGAGCCAGGCGGCCTCGTCCCACAGGTAGTTGGAGCGCACGATGGTGGTGTTGCGCGCGGTGTTGCCGCCGCCCAGCCAGCCCTTCTCCACCACCGCGACGTTGGTGATGCCGTGCTCCTTGGCGAGGTAGTAGGCGGTCGCCAGCCCGTGTCCGCCGCCGCCCACGATGATGATGTCGTACTTCGACTTGCGCTCCGGATTGCGCCAGGCGCGCTGCCAGTTCTCGTGGTAGCTGAGGCCGTGCTTGAGGAGCCCGAACCCTGAGTAATGCTGCATCGTCTTATCTCCTCGTGTTCAGCATTCGATGACGTTCACGGCCAGCCCGCCGCGGGAGGTTTCCTTGTACTTGTCCTTCATGTCCCGCCCGGTGTCGCGCATGGTCTTGATCACCTTGTCGAGGGACACGAAGTGCTTGCCGTCGCCGCGCAGCGCCATGCGCGCGGCGTTGATCGCCTTGATCGCGCCCATCGCGTTGCGCTCGATGCACGGCACCTGCACCAGCCCGCCCACCGGATCGCAGGTGAGCCCAAGGTTGTGCTCCATCCCGATCTCGGCGGCGTTCTCCACCTGCTCCGGCGTGCCGCCGAGCACCTCGGCCAGCGCCCCGGCGGCCATCGAGCAGGCCACCCCCACCTCGCCCTGGCAGCCGACCTCGGCCCCCGAGATCGAGGCGTTCTGCTTGAACAGGATGCCGATGGCGGCCGCCGTGAGCAGGAAGCGCACCACGCCGTCCTCGCTCGCCCCGGGGATGAAGCGGTAGTAGTAGTGCAGCACCGCCGGGATGATCCCGGCCGCGCCGTTGGTGGGCGCAGTGACGATGCGACCGCCGGCCGCGTTCTCCTCGTTCACCGCCAGCGCGTAGAGGTTCACCCAGTCCAGGGTGGTGAGCGGGTCGCGCAGCGACGCCTCGGGCGCCGCCGAGAGCTTGCGGTAGAGCTCGGCCGCGCGCCGGCGCACCTTCATGCCCCCCGGCAGCACCCCCTCGACCTCGCAGCCGCGCCGCACGCACGCCTGCATCACCTGCCAGATGCGCAAGAGCCCGTTGCGCGTCTCGGCCTCGCTGCGCCAGGCCTTCTCGTTCTCCAGCATCAGCTGGCTGATCGACAGCCCGGTGCTCGCGCAGCGGGTGAGCAGCTCGTCGGCGTTGCCGAAGGGATGCGGCAGGGGCGTCTCGTCGGCCACGATGCGATCGGCGCCCGCGGCCTCCTCGTTCACCACGAAGCCGCCGCCCACCGAGTAATACACCCGGCTCGCCAGCTCTTCCTCGCCCTCGCCCCAGGCCGTCAGGCGCATGCCGTTGGCGTGGAAGGGCAGGCTCTGCCGGCGCAGGAAGACCAGGTCCTCCTTCTCGTTGTACGGAACCCGGTGCCCGCCCGGCAGCGTCAGCGCCCTGGCCTCGCGGATGCGCGCCAGGCGCTCCTCGACGCAGTCCGGATCGATCAGGTCGGGCGCCTCGCCCTCGAGGCCGAGCAGCACCGCCTTGTCGGTGCCGTGGCCCTTGCCGGTGGCGCCGAGCGAGCCGTAGAGCTGGGCGCGTACGCGCCGCACGCGGCCCAGCACGCCCTCGTCGGAGAGCCGGGTGACGAAGGTCAGGGCGGCGCGCATCGGCCCGACCGTGTGCGAGCTCGACGGGCCGATCCCGACCTTGAACATCTCGAATGCGCTGATTGCCATCACATGCCCCTGGGTGTCGTAATCAGCGCGAGGCGGGATAGACCGGGAAGCGCGCGCACATCGCCCCCACCTTCTCGCGCACCGCGGCGATCACCGACTCGTCCTCGATGTTGTCGAGCACGTCGCAGATCCAGCCGGTCAGCTCGCGGGCCTCGGCTTCCTTGAGACCGCGGGTGGTGATCGCCGGCGTGCCGATGCGGATGCCGCTGGTCACGAAGGGCGACTGCGGGTCGTTGGGCACCGCGTTCTTGTTCACCGTGATGTGGGCCGCGCCGAGGGCCGCGTCGGCAGCCTTGCCGGTGAGGCCCTTGTCCACCAGGTCCACCAGGAACAGGTGGTCGTCGGTGCCGCCCGAGACGATCTTGTAGCCGCGCTCCATGAAGGCGCCGGCCATGGCACGGGCGTTCTTCAGCACCTGCTCCTGATACGCGCGGAACTCGGGCTGCAGCGCCTCCTTGAGCGCGACCGCCTTGGCGGCGATCACGTGCATCAGCGGGCCGCCCTGGATGCCGGGGAAGACGATGGCGTTGAGCTTCTTCTCGAGATCCGGGTTGGCGCGCGCCAGGATCAGGCCGCCGCGCGGGCCGCGCAGGGTCTTGTGGGTGGTGGTGGTGACCACATCGGCGTAGGGCAGCGGGTTGGGATAGAGGCCGGCGGCGACCAGGCCCGCCACGTGGGCCATGTCGACGAAGAGCTTCGCGCCGACAAGATCGGCGATCTCGCGGAAGCGCTTCCAGTCCACCACGCGGGAGTAGGCCGAGAAGCCGGCCACGATCATCTTGGGCTTGTGCTCGCGGGCGAGCGCCTCGACCTGGGCGTAGTCGATCTCGCCGGTCGCCTCGTCGAGGCCGTACTGCACCGCGTTGTAGGTCTTGCCGGAGAAGTTGACCTTGGCGCCGTGGGTGAGGTGGCCGCCGTGGGCGAGGCTCATCCCCAGCACGGTGTCGTGGGGCTCCAGGAGCGCCATGTAGACCGCGGCGTTGGCCTGGGAGCCGGAGTGCGGCTGGACGTTGGCGTAGTCGGCGCCGAAGAGCTCCTTCGCCCGCTCGATCGCCAGGCGCTCGACCACGTCCACGTGCTCGCAGCCGCCGTAGTAGCGCTTGCCGGGATAGCCTTCGGCGTACTTGTTGGTCAGCACGCTGCCCTGGGCCTCGAGCACACGGGGGCTGGTGTAATTCTCCGATGCGATGAGCTCGATGTGCGCTTCCTGGCGGGCGAGCTCTGCGTCCATCGCGGCCTTGAGCTCGTCGTCGAATCCTGCGATGCGGTCGGTCATAGCGAACATGTAGCGTGTCTCCTCGTGAAATGGCGCGGCAAACGGCGGCCTTACGAGGCAAATCTTAGGAACATCGGAAAATGTGGAATTGCCTGTATCCGTCACGCACTTGCTCAAAACGCGGGGGGATGGGTCGGTACGGGAAATGGGGGCTTCGTGGCGCGGATGAGGAGCGAAGGCGGAATGGGGGCGGCGGTGGCGCCCCCCATCCCCAGCCCGGCCCGGGAGCCTCCGTTTCGCTCCAGCGCCTGTTGGAAGGTCCCTCCCCCTTCAGGGGGGTGAAGCCGGGGTTTCGCGAAGCACTGCTTCGCGCCGGCTGAGCGGCTGAGCGAAGCGGGGACTCCCGGACAGGAGGGGGATGGGTCGACGGCGCCGCGCCATAAGCAGCGACGCAGCCCGGATGGCCCAAAGGCGCAATCCGGGCTACGAAACCGGCTCCGAACGCAGCCGGCAGGATGTTGCCTCAGGGTTCGAGGATGAACTCGACGGCGCGCCGCACTTCCGGCAGCAGCGTCACACCGTCGCAGCACAGCCCGGCGACGACCTCGGGGAGTCCGTCCACCGGCTGCGCCGCGCGTACCGCGCAGGCGCAGGCCTGCGGCGAGGCACCAGGGGGGATGTCGATGCCGAGGGCGACGAGGCGCTGCCGGAAGTCCTCGCCATCGACCAGGTCCGCAATCATCATCTCGGTATCCTCCAGGGTGGGCGCCGAGAAGGCGTGTCGCCGCGCATCAGCGCAGCACGCCTTCCTCGCGCAGGAGTTTCAGCACGGCTTCGGCGCCGGCCTGGGGCGACACGCCGGTCAGCACCTGACCGCCGCCGCCCTCGGCCTTGGCCGCTGCCGCCTTGAAGCGGTCGCGCGCCGATGTGGCCTTGACGATCTTGAGCCGCTTGGGCCGCTTCTTCGCCGGCGCCACGGTCCACGCCTCGGCCGCCGCGTCGGGTGTCACCTCGCCTGTCAGTGGCCGGATCTCGCCGCGCCGGGCCGGGCCGAAGGCGCTCTGGCGTGCGGGCTTCGCCGCGGCGTCGACGGTGACGATCGCGGGCAGCCGCACCTTCAGCCTGCGGCGCTGGCCGCGCGGCAGCGCCTGCAGCACCGTCATCGTCTCGGCGTCCACCGACTCCACCTCGGCGAGGCCGCATACCAGAGACCAGCCCAGCCGCTCCGCGAGCAGGAAGGGCAGCATGCCGGAGGCCTCCCCGGTCTCGCCGCGCGCGCCGCACAGCACGACGCGCGCACCCAGCTCGCGCAGCCGCGCCTCCAGCGCCGGCACGACGTCCGCGCCGGACGGCTGGCGCACAAGATCCAGCGCGGCGATGCCCATGCCCAGGTAGCCGCGCAGCGCCTCTTCGCTCTCGCCGGTGCATTCGCCGGCATGGATCAGGCTGATGTCCTCGGGTGCCGCCAGCGACAGGCCGATCTCCACCGCCCGCGCGTCGTACTCCGCGCGGCGCGCCCGCCCGGTGACCGGATGACGCCCCACCGACACCAGTGCCGCCAGCTGCGCGCTGCGGCCCGTCTCACGCTGCATCACGTCGTTCTCCCCGTGTTTGCTCGACCAGTTCCACCAGCGCCGCGAGCACCTCGCTCGAATCGCCGATCACCGTCAGGTCCGCCCGCTTGACCATGTCGCAGCCGGGATCGAGGTTGATCGCCACGACCTTGTCGCACTGCTGGATGCCCTGCAGGTGCTGGATGGCGCCCGAGATGCCGACCGCGATGTAGACGCGCGCCGTCACCCAGGTGCCGGTGGCGCCGACCTGGCGATGGCGCGGCATGTGGCCGTTGTCCACCGCGACGCGGGAGGCGCCTTCGGTCGCCCCGAGCACGCGCGCGGCGTGGTGGAAGCCTTCCCAGTCGCGGATACCGTTCCCCGCCGAAAGGATGAATTCGGCTTCCGCGAGCGCCACGCCGGACGGATCGACCGCCACCGCGCCGAGGTCCTCCACGCGGCGCAGGGCGCGCGGCACGGCGTCGGGCACGGCGATCGGCTCGGCCGCGTGGCGGGTGTCGCTCACCGGCTCGGCGCACTCCGGCAGGGCCAGCACGATGCGCGGCAGCGAGCGGGTGATGTCCGTGGCACCGGCCGCGCCGCGTCCGGTGCAGCGACCCTCGGCGACCTGCCACACCTGCGCCGCGGGCCGCTCATCGAGGCGGGCGGCCAGGCGCCGGCCGAGCTCCGCCCCGCCCAGGGCGGAGTCGGGAAACAGCCAGTGGCGCGGCGCGAAGGCACGTTCGGCGGCGACCAGGGCGGTGAGCCGCGCCTCCGGCGCGTAGCCTTCGAAGCGCGCCTCGGCGAAGGTCAGCACCCGGTCGGCTCCGGCCTCGCCCAGGGACTCGTCGCGCTGGGCACCGAAGCCGACCAGGACCACGGCGCCCGGCGCGGCAGGGTCGGCGTCGGCGAGCTGGCGGGCGAGCCCAAGCACGTCCCGGTCGTGGGCCGAGAGCCGGCCGCCGGGCATGTCCGCCACGACGGCGACGAAGAAGGCCGGCGTGTCGATGCGCACCTCGCGGCGGGCGGGCGCCGCCGCCTGCGCACGCTTCGCGGAGCCCGGCGCGCCGCCCACCTGGGCGCCGCTGCGGTCGATGCGGCGGATGCCGTTGGGACCGATGAAGCCCACGGCGTGGGGATTGCGCCGCATCAGGCCGTTCGGGCCCATCCACTGCGCCTCCTGCGTCGCACTCCCGGCCACGACCGCGTCGTGCTCGGGATGCAGCCGGTTGCGCGCGATCCACTCGGTGCGCGGATCGCGCCGGACGATGTCGCTCATGCTGTCACCTCCTCTTCACGCCGCGCGGCGGGCTGCGGGACGGCGGCAAGCTGCGCGGCCACGAGCTCGGCGATGTCCAGCACCTCGGGGCGCTGGCCGACGACGCCTTCGAGCATCGCGGTGCACTGCGGGCAGCCCACCGCCACGATCTCCGCGCCGGTCGCGTTGATCTCTTCCATGCGCATGTCGGGGATGCGGCGCTTGCCCGGCACGTCGGTGATCGGGGCGCCGCCGCCCCCGCCGCAGCAGCGGGAACGGAAGCCCGACCGCTCCATCTCCACCACCTTGATGCCGATGCCCTTGAGCGCCTTGCGCGGGGCCTCGTACTCGCCGTTGTAGCGGCCGAGATAGCACGGGTCGTGGTAGGTCACGCGCCCCCCGGTCCATTCGCCCAGCGCGAGCCGTCCCGCCTCCATGAGGCCGGCGATGAAGGTGCTGTGGTGGCTCACGTCGTAGCGGCCGCCCAGGGCCGGGTACTCGTTCTTCAGCACGTGGAAGCTGTGGGGGTCGCAGGTCACGATGCGCGCGAAGCGGTACTTCGCGAGGGTGGCGATGTTGCGCGCGGCCAGCGCCTGGAAGGTCGCTTCGTCGCCGAGGCGGCGCGCCACGTCGCCGGAATCGAGCTCCTCGTTGCCGAGCACCGCGAAGTCCACCTTGGCGGCGCGCAGCACCTTCACCAGGGCGCGCAGGGTGCGCTGGTTGCGCATGTCGAAGGCGCCGTCGCCCAGCCACAGCAGGACATCGACCGAACCGCGGCTGGCGATGAGCGGCAGGTCGAGGTCGGCCGCCCAGTTCATGCGCGAGGCGGGATCGAAGCCGCCCGGGTTGTCGGTGGTGGCGAGGTTCTCCAGCACCTCCCGGCCCTTGTTGGGCGTGTCGCCGTGCTCCATGGTGAGGAAGCGGCGCATGTCGACGATGGCATCCACGTGCTCGATCATCATCGGGCACTCCTCGACACAGGCGCGGCAGGTGGTGCACGACCACAGCGTCTCGGCGTCCACCAGGGCGCGCCCCTCGCGCAGAACGATCGGGCTGTGGGCGCTGCCCCCGTGCTCGCCCACCGGCTTGCCGGGATAGGGCGAGCCGGCGTAGGCCGCATCGGTGCCGCCCGCCATGCCCACCACCATGTCCTGGATGAGCTTCTTCGGGTTGAGCGGCTGACCGGCGGCGAAGGCCGGGCACATCGCCTCGCAGCGGCCGCACTGCACGCAGGCGTCGAAGCCGAGGAGCTGGTTCCAGGTGAAGTCGGCCGGTTTGCCGACTCCCAGCGGCGCCTTGGGATCGGCGAGGTCGAGCGGCTTGAGACCGGTCGAGCGGCCGCCGCCGAAGCGCTCGGGCCGGCGATGGAAGGCCAGATGCAGCGCGCCGGCGAAGGCGTGCTTCATCGGCCCGCCCCAGGTCATGCCCAAGAACATCTCGCCGAGACCCCATGCCACCACGGCTGCCAGGACGGCGGCGAGCATCCAGCCGCCGAAATCGGCCGGCAGCACGCCGGCGGTGGGCAGCGTCACCAGGAACACGCCCGCCGAGAAGGCGAAGAGGCTCTTGGGCAGGCGCATCCAGGGGCCGCGGGAGAGCCGCGCGGGGGGATTCTTGCGGCGCGCCGCGACCCGCAGGGCGCCGGCGAACATGACCGCCGAGGCAACGAGCAGGGCCCAGGCGAGCACCCGGCTCTCCAGGCCGAAACCGTGCACCGCGATCAGCAGCAGCGCCGCCGCGACGAAGCCGCCGCCGGTGGCCACGTGGGTGTTGGCGAAGACCTTGTCGCGCGCCACGACGTGGTGGAGATCCACCAGGTAGCGGCGCGGCATGGCCGCGAGGCCGGCCAGCAGCCGCACCGGCGCGGCGCGGCCCTGGCGCCACAGCCCGATACGCCGCAGCGCACCCGCCAGTGCGAGCGCCAGCGCGGCGAAGATCAGGATGGGCAACACTACGTCAAGCATTGGTCTCTCCTTGCATCGGCCGGGACACCCCGGTCCTCAGAAGTCCTTGCACAGGCGCAGGGCGTCGAGGATGGCGGCGTGGGTGTTGTGCTGGGAGACACAGTCGCCGATGCGGAACAGCAGGTAGCCGCCGCCGGATTCGGCGAGGCAGGGCTGCGGCTCGATCGCGAAGAGCTTCTCGATGTCCACCTGCCCCTTGTTGCGCGAACCGGGCTTGAGCTCGTAGTACAGGGCCTCGTCGGGACGGATTCCGTTCTCGACCACGACCTGATCGACCACGCGCTCCTCCTTGGCGCCGGTGTACTCGTTCTCGAGCACCGCCACGAGCTTGTCGCCCTCGCGATAGACCTTCTCCAGCATCAGGTCCCCGGTCATGATCACTTCCTTGGGGTACAGGCTGCGGTAGTAGGTCGGGAAGGTGGTGCCGCCGATGGCCACGCCGGGCTTGATGTCGTCGGTGACGATCTCGACCTTGGCGCCCTTGTCGGCGAGGTAGTCGGCCACCGACATGCCGGAGAACTCGCAGATCGTGTCGTACACGAGCACGTTCTTGCCCGGCGCGACCTTGCCTTCGAGCACGTCCCAGCTGCTCACGACCAGCCCTTCGGCAGCGCCCCAGTGGGGGTTCTGCTCGAGGAAGGGACGGCCGCCCACCGCCAGCACGACGATGTCGGGCTTGAGGTCCATGATCGTCGCCGCATCGGCCGCCACGCCCAGGCGCAGGTCGATCTTCAGGCGCGCGAGCTCGAGCTGGAACCAGCGCGTGATGCCGGCCATCTGGTCGCGCTGCGGCGCGCGGGCGGCGATCGTGACCTGCCCGCCGAGGGCATCGTTCTTCTCGAACAGGGTCACGTCGTGGCCGCGCTCGGCCGCCACCCGCGCGGCCTCCATGCCGGCCGGCCCGCCGCCGACGACCACGACCTTGCGCTTGGGCCCGGTGGACTTCTCGATGATGTGCGGCAGGCCCTGATACTCGCGGGAGGTCGCCGCGTTCTGGATGCACAGCACGTCCAGGCCCTGGTACTGGCGGTCGATGCAGTAGTTGGCGCCGACGCACTGGCGGATCTGGTCCACCTGGCCGAGCTTGATCTTGTTCACGAAGTGCGGATCGGCGATGTGCGCCCGCGTCATGCCGACGAGGTCCACGTAGCCGCCCTCGAGGATGCGCTGGGCCTGGTTCGGGTCCTTGATGTTCTGCGCATGGATCACCGGCACCGACACCACTTCCTTGATCCCGGCGGCCAGGTGCAGGAAGGGCTCCGGCGGATAGCTCATGTTCGGGATCACGTTGGCGAGCGTGTTGTGGGTATCACAGCCCGAGCCGATGACGCCGATGAAGTCGAGCATCCCCGTGTCGCTGTAGTACTTGGCGATCTGCTTCATGTCCTCGTGGGTGAGGCCGTCGGGGTGGAACTCGTCGCCGCAGATGCGCATGCCGACCACGAAGTCGCGGCCGACCTCGGCGCGCACCGCCTTCAGCACTTCCATGCCGAAGCGCATGCGGTTCTCGAAGGAGCCGCCCCACTCGTCGGTGCGGTGGTTGACCCGCGGGCTCCAGAACTGGTCGATGAGGTGCTGGTGCACCGCCGACAGCTCGACCCCGTCCAGCCCGCCTTCCTTGGCGCGGCGGGCCGCCTGGGCGTAGTTGCCGATGATGCGCTGGATCTCCTCCGGCTCGATCGTCTTGCAGGTGGCGCGATGCACCGGCTCCCGGATGCCCGAAGGCGACACCAGGTGCGGCCAGTTCTCGCCGTCCCAGCGCGAGCGCCGACCCATGTGGGTGATCTGGATCATGATCTTGGCGCCGTGCTTGTGGACCGCATCGGCCAGGTTCTGGAAATGCGGGATGATCCTGTCGGTGGACAGGTTCACCGAGCTCCACCAGCTTTGCGGGCTGTCGATCGCGACCACCGAGGAGCCGCCGCAGATGCACAGGCCGATGCCGCCCTTGGCCTTTTCCTCGTAGTACTTGACGTAGCGCTCGGTGGTCATGCCGCCGTCGGTCGCGTAGACCTCGGCGTGCGCGGTACTGACGATGCGGTTGCGGATGGTCAGCTTGCCGATCTGGAGCGGCTTGAAGAGGGCGTCGAACTGTGCCATTGCGTGTGACTCCTTCAGCGCGGGCGGGTGACGAACACGCCGTAGTCGCAGCCTTCCTCGGCGGCGCTCTGCGTCTGCTCGGCGAGCGTGCGCAGCGGGCTGCCGGCGGCGGCCAGGATCTGGTCCATCGCGCCGGCGAACCAGCCGGTGAACATGTATTCGATCTTGCGGCCGACCTTGCCGTATTCGTACACGAAGGCCGAGTGGTCCAGGCGCACGCGGCAGGTGCCGGCGTCGAGGTCGATCGCCTCGATGGAGAAGAGGCCCCAGCCACGCTGGGACAGCCGCTTCATGTAGTGCTCGAACACGGCCACGCCGGAAAGCCCGTGCAGCGCGGCTTCCTTCTCGCACCAGTGCCAGGCCGACTTGTACCCGGCCTTGTAGAGGATCTCGGCGTAGCGCTCGGCGCCGATCTCTTCTTCGATGCCTTTGTGGTTGTTGATGAAGAAGTGGCGCGGCACGTACAGCATGGGCAGCGCGTCGGTGGTCCAGACGCCGGTCTCGGAATCGACTTCGATCGGCAGTTGGGGGGCGGTCTTCATTTGGAGTCTCCAGTATTCATTCTGATTGGCGATGGGATTCAGCAAGGCGCGGGTCGGTGTTCTCCCTCCCCGTCAAGGGGAAGGGGACGTCGTGCGGGGCTGCGCCCCGGAAATCACTAAGCGCCCCACACCTCGCGCAGGACGCGCACCCAGTTCTCGCCCATGACCTTGCGCACGACACGCTCGGACATGCCGCGACCGAGCAGCGTCTCGGTCAGATTGGGAAATTCGCCGACGGTCCGGATGCCGAGCGGATTGACGATCTTGCCGAAGTTGGTGAGCCGGCGGGCATAGCCCTTGTCGTGGGTGAGCCACTCGAAGAAGGCCTGGTCGTGACCCTGGGTGAAGTCGGTGCCGATGCCGATCGCATCCTCGCCGACGATATTCATCACGTACTCGATCGCCTCGGCGTAGTCGTCGATGGTCGAGTCGATGCCCTTCTTGAGGAAGGGCGCGAACATGGTCACGCCGACGAAGCCGCCGTGATCGGCGATGAACTTGAGCTCCGCGTCGGACTTGTTGCGCGGATGCTCCTTGAGGCCGGAGGGCAGGCAGTGGGAGTAGCAGACCGGCTTCTTGGATTCGAGGATGACTTCCTCGGAGGTCTTGGCGCCCACGTGGGAGAGGTCGCACATGATGCCCACGCGGTTCATCTCGGCGACGACCTCGCGGCCGAAGCCGGAGAGCCCGCCGTCGCGCTCGTAGCAGCCGGTGCCCACGAGATTCTGGGTGTTGTAGCACATCTGCACGATGCCCACGCCGAGCTTCTTGAAGATCTCGACGTAGCCGAGCTTGTCCTCGAACGCATGCGCGTTCTGGAAGCCGAGGATGATGCCGGTCTTGCCGGCCGCCTTGGCGGCGGCGATGTCGGCGGTGGTACGCACCGGCATCACCAGGTCGGCGTTGTCCGCCATCAGGCGGTTGACCATCGCGATATTGTCGACGGTGGCCTGAAATCCTTCCCACACCGAAACGGTGCAATTCGCCGCGGTCAAGCCGCCCCGACGCATGTCCTCGAACAGATCCCTGTTCCACTTCGCAATGATCAGTCCGTCGATGACGACGGCGCTGTCGTGGATTTCCCTTGGATTCATCTCTACTCTCCTCGCCGGGCGCTATTGGTGAGTCGCAGGATAGCTTCCTGGACGAAAGGCCTATCGCACGGGAAACGACGGGGACGAGTCAAAAAACGTCATCTCGGCGCCTTACCGCAGATTGCGCCGACACGGCGCGCGCCAATCGCCCACGCGTGCCGGTTCGGCGGGCGTAGACGCAAAAAGACCCGTCGCGGACCGGGGGTCCGGGACGGGTCTGGCTGTCGGGCGACGCGTACGCCGCGCCCGTCTGGCGCGGCGAAACGCTAGCTCAGCACAAGGCGCGCGCCGGCAGGCGCATGACGCTGCCGTAGGTCGCCTCGCCCCGGGCGGCCATCAGGGCCAGCACGGCGGTCGAGGCCGGCAGGACGGCGTTCGGCGTTTCCGGCTTCTCGTCGGCGACGAAGATCTCGCGCCTCCCGCGCACGCCGCGCGGGACCGGCTCGATGGTTCGCTCGCTGCTCGGCGGCACCCCGAAGAAGCCGCGGTAGCACTTGGAGAAATGCGGTGTCGACACGAAGCCGCAGGCCGTGGCCACCTCGATGATCATCATCGAAGTCTGCCGCAACAGTTGGCGCGCGCGGTTGATCCGGATCGTCAGGTAATAGCGGGATGGCGAGCAATTCAGATGCTTGAGGAAGAGCCGCTCCAGCTGGCGCCGGGAAACGCCCGCGATGGCCGCAAGGTCCTCCAGTTCCAGCGGCTCCTCGATATTGGCCTCCATGAGGGCGACGATCTCGAGCAGCTTGGGCTGCGAGGTTCCCAGCACATGCCTGAGCGGAATCCGCTGGTGCTCCTGCTCGCCGCGGACACGCTCGCACATGAACATTTCGGAGATGGCCGCCATGAGCTCGCGCCCGTGCTGCTGGCCGATGAGGGTGAGCATCATGTCCAGCGGGGCGGTTCCGCCCGATGCGGTCAGACGGTTCGCCTCGATCGTGAACAGGCGGTTCGTCACGAGCACCTTCGGAAAGGCCTCCTGCAGGCCGGAGATGCATTCCCAGTGGATGCTGGCACGGTAGCCGTCGAGGAGCCCCGCCTGCGCGAGCGCCCAGGAGCCGGTGCACACACCTCCGATCATGGCGCCGCGTCGCGCCTGCGCCTGCAGGAAACTCAGATGGGACTTGCGGATCGCCTGTTGCTGCGCGACCCCACCACAGACGATCACGACGTCGAGATCCTGCGCGTCGCCCATCGGCGCGTCCGGCAGGATGCGCTGGCCGTCGCTCGCGCGCACCGGCTCGCCGGCCTCGCTGAGCGTGAACCACTGGTAGTGCTCCTCCCCGCTCAGGTGATTGGCCATGCGCAGGGGCTCGATGGCCGCCGAATGCGCAATCAGCGTGAAGTTGTCGAGCAGCAGAAAACCGATCCGCACGGGACCCGCCGCACCGCCATGCGCCCGGACGCGGACTGCGCCCCGGGCCTGTCCTTCCTGGTCCATCGCTCCTCCTCCACCATCGGTGGTGTCCCGCGGCAGCCGATCCGGTGGATCGACCACTCTTTTTTTTGAAAACCTGTCTCCTCGACTACTGCGACGCCGCATCGGGCGCCGATCACGATATCCAGGAAGTGATAGCTACGAGAAGGAGTATAGCCCCCTGCACATCGGGATCGTCAGCCCGCCGCCCTACGACCAGCACATGAGGACGGCGGCGCCTCGTGCCTAATTTAGATCGACGCCCGGGGTGCACTTGTCCAAATGCGACCTCCATCGCTCAATTCGCGCCAACGCCGAGCCCGGCGCTTCAGAGGAAGCCCAGCAAGCGCGGCAACGCCAGCGACAGTTCCGGCACGAAGGTGGTCACGAACATGACCGGCAGTGCCACGAAGGCCATCAGGGCCAACGCCGGGGGCACGGTGCGGTGGATGGAAGCCCCGCCGATGCGGCAGGCCATGTAGAGGATGGGCGCGACCGGGGGGCTGTTGGCGCCGATCACCACCGAGCAGGCCACCACGGAGGCGAAGTGCACCGGATGCATGCCCGCCTCGAGCATGAGCGGCAGGAAGAGCGGCGCCACCACCACCGTCACCGACACGTCGTCCATGATCATCCCGGCGAGGATGAGCACGATGTTGACCGTGATGAGGATCAGGATCGGGTTCTGCACCAGCGTCGTCACCCACTCGGTCAGGTCCTGGGGGATGCCCTCGGAGGCCAGGATGCGGCCGATCATGAAGCTGAAGAGCAGGATCAGGATGACGGTGCCGGTGGTCTCCGCGGCGGCGACCACGTTGCGCGCGAAGATCTTCGTGGTCAGGTCGCGATACACGAAGAATCCGATCAGGATGGCCGAGAAGGCCGCCACCGCCGCCGCCTCGGTCGGGGTGAACACGCCGCCGTAGATCCCGCCGAGGATGATCACCGGCAGGGACAGCGCCGGCAGGGCGCGGAAGGTCGCCCGGCCCTTGGTCACCGCCATGTGCCCGTCCGCCGCGGCCGACATCGACTCGTGAAACAGTCGTCCGACGCTGAAGCGGTTCGCGACGATCAGGCCCAGGATCAGCAGCAGGGCCGGCCCCACCGAAGCCGCGAAACAGGCCGCGACCGACTGGCGGGTGACGACCGCGAACAGGATCATGGTGATCGAGGGCGGGATCAGGATGCCCAGCAGCGACGAGATGCCGAGCAGCGCCGACGAGTAGTGCCGCGGGTAGCCGCGCTTCTCCAGCGGACCGACCATGATCGTGCCGATGGACGCGACGGCGGCGGTGGCGGTGCCGGCGATCGCGCCGAAGATGCCCGAGGCGAGCACCATCGACGCGCCCATGCCGCCGCGCCGCTTGCCGATCATGACCTCGATGAACTCCACCAGCCGGTGCGCGATGCCGCCCCCCTGCATCAGATAGCCGGTCAGCACGAAAAGCGGCAGGGCGATGAGGATCACCGAGTCGAGCGACCGGTAGCCCTGCATCATGATCGTGTCGAGGTTCACGTCGTAGATCAGGGTGAGATACGCCAGCACCGCGGCGAACGACCACGCGACGGGCACGCCGATGACCATCAGCACCAGCAGCAGGGCAATGCCTAACAAGCCTTCCATGTCTTCAATCCTTGGAGTTGCGGACGAGACGGCCCACCGCGGTCACGATGTCGCGCAGCGCATACAGCGTGCAGCCGGCTGCGGCGAACAGGATCGCCGACTGGGGGATCCACAAAGGGATTCCCAGGCCCGGCGTGGACTGCGGGCGGACGAATCCCCACTTGAGCATGCGCCATGCGAGCATCGCGAAGAAGACCGTGGTGGCGAAGGTCACGCAGCCGATCACGATCTTGAGCACCGCCTTCACGCGCGGCGCCTTCACCTGCTGCTCGAAGAAGTCGACCACCAGATGCTCGTTGCGCCGGCTCGCGATCAGCACGCCGAGCATGTACAGCCACATCCCGAACATCATGATGAGCTCGAGCAGCCCGACGACCGACCAGCCGAACACGTAGCGCGCCACGACGAGATAGAGCATCAGCCCGACCACCAGCAGGCTCGCGGTGAAGGCAGCCGCATCGAGCAGCCATGCGACTTTCCGGTCGAGCGCTGCGAGGAGGCCGAAGCTCGTCTTCTTCCTTGCGGGCGAAAAACCAGCCCGCTCGGCGGGCTGGTGTGCGATGCCTTCCGGCATGTCAAAGCGGAGACGCATTGCGGCGGATCGTATTGACGATGTCGGCGCCGATTTCCTTCTCCATCAGCGGCCAGACATTGTCGCGCGCGGCCTTGCCCAGGGTGGCCAGTTGCTCCTTGGTGGGCTCGATGTACTTGATGCCCGCCTCGGTCGCCTTCTTCACGTAGAACTCGTCCTGCTCGCGGGCGGCCTTGAACTGCTCGTTCATGATCTCCAGCGACGCTTCGCTGATGACCTTCTGCTGCTCGGGCGTGAGCTTGTCCCAGGCCTTGTGGTTCATGCTCAGGATGCCCGTCATGAAGAAGTGCTTGGTGCGCACGTAGGTGTTGACGATGTCGCGGAAATACTCGTAATCCCAGAAGATCACGTTGCCGGCCTCGCCGTCGACCACTCCGGTCTGCATGGCGGTGTAGACCTCGCCCCAGTCGATCGCGGCGGTCTGGTAGCCCAGCGCCTGCATCGTCTGCGGTGCGGGGAACACCGTCATGGTGCGGACCTTGATGTCCTTCGCATCGGGGATGGTGAGGGCGTACTTGCCGCGGGTGGCCACGCCGTTGAAGCCTTCGGGCCAGGGGCCGAAGAACTTGAGGCCGATGTCCTTGTAGATGCCGCCGAGCAGGTTGTTCACCCAGCCGCCCGGGCTGTAGGCCTTCAGCGCCTCTTCCCACGAGGTGGTCATGTACGGGGTGTAGATGACGCCGATGCGCTTGTCGTAGGAGGTCATCGGCCAGTTGAGCATGAGCTGGACGTCGCCCGCCACGTGCAGGTCGAACACCTCCTGCTGGCCGCCGAGCTCGTTCTGGTAGAACACCTTGACCTTGATGTCGCCCTTCGACTTCTGCTCGATGAGATCCGCCCACTTCTTGAGCGCATTTCCGGCGGGCGAGCCCTTGGTGCCCGAATCGGTCGCCATCTTCAAGGTCGTCGCGGCTTGCGCGACTTGGCCGAACAGGCAGCCGATCGCGGCCGCCGCAACCAGCAAGCTCCGCAGCTTGAACTTCATTGTCATAGTCGTCGTCTCCAAACGATGTTTCGTGCGCGGCCTGGCACCCCGGCTCGGTCCGGCACCGACGGGCGCCGGGGTCCGGTGCCCATCGACCTTGCCCGTAGTAGGGGTATGCCGCAGGGCGATCAGACAGCAGACCACCCGCCCGCGCAAGACGTAGATCGCAAACAGTACCGACGGATGTCGCTTCGAGAACAATTGCGCCGTTCGGGAGAGTGGCGCACTGCGTAATCCGCGCCAATTCCGAGGCTCGCGAATTCTTCGCTGTGCGAATCCCTCGGTGATGGCCGCCGCCAATTCATTCCATTTCATGTTTCAGCCGTTTCGGCGTGCCAATTCCCCGGCAGCCGATCCCGTGCACCGCAGCAATGTTCCGCTTGCGACCTCTGCCGTTCTCCCTGCGGCGCGCCTATTGAATGGGAAATGGCAGATCTAGTTTTATCTCCGAGCCTTGCCGCGGCAGAGGATATTCGCGCCCGGAAGTTGAAGCGTACGAATTGCCGAGCGCGGGCCGCCGCGGGGTAACCCAAAACTCAAAGGAAGGGGACTCCATGATGATCGCTCCATCGAAACACGGACGCGCCGCGTCCGCGCTGGCCGTTGCCGCGGCCCTGGCGCTGCCCGCCGGCGCCCTGGCCCAGACGCAGGATGCCGCCGAGCTCAGGGCGCGCGTCTCCCAGCTCGAGCAGGAGCTCGCGCGAGCGCATGCGCAGCTCGAGGCCGCACAGGCGAGCGAAGCGCAGGCGAAGGAGAAGCTCGCGGCGGCCGAAGCGGACGCCGGCAAGTCCGACAAGATCGCCT
>DYFV01000049.1 GCA_020725025.1 Azoarcus sp. | reverse complement strand
CCCCTCTCTGCAAGCCCCTCCGGGCTTTTGCACACTGTTCAGAACACTACCAGCGCGCCGGACTGGCAGGTTGCGCCGGGGCGAAACTGTCCCGTGCAGCCATGCCGCCGGCGTGGCAGACTTCGCCCTCCAATTTGCGGGAGAGCGGAGTGCTGGCAGGGCTGTTGGCGGCGATGGGGGCGGGGGCGATGTGGGGGCTGGTGTTCGTCGTGCCGCTGATCCTCCCGGAATACCCGGGGATCGTGCTCGCCTTCGGCCGTTACCTCGCCTTCGGCGTGCTGGCGATCGGGCTGGCCTGGATGGACCGGGCGGCGCTGGCGCGGCTCAGCCGCGCCGACTGGATCGAGGCGACCCGGCTCGCGCTGGTCGGCAACCTCCTCTACTACGCGACGCTGGCGAGCGCGATCCAGCTCACCGGGGCGCCGGTGCCGACGCTCATGATCGGCACCCTGCCGGTGGTGATCGCGGTGTCCGCCAACCTGCTCGACCGGCATGCGGCGCTGCCCTGGCGCAGGCTCGCCTTGCCGCTGGTGGTGATCCTCGCCGGCCTCGCGGCGGTGCAGTTCACCCCGGGCGAGGTCGCCGGCGCGCCGGGCGGCGGGGCGAAACACCTCCTCGGGGTGCTCCTGGCCGCCTGCGCGGTGGCCTGCTGGACCTGGTATCCCTTGCGCAACAGCCGCTGGATCCAGGGGCACGGCCCGGAGCTGGTGCGCCCGTGGGCAACCGCCCAGGGGCTCGCCACCTTCCCCCTCGCGCTCGTGGCGGCCATCGCCTTCTGGGCCTGGGAGGCGGTCATGCGTCCGGGCGGCGGCTTCGACTGGCCTCTCGGCCCGCGGCCGGTCCCCTTCCTCGCCCTCATGCTGCTGGTGGGGCTCGCCGCGTCCTGGCTCGGCACCCTGCTGTGGAACCGGGCGAGTCATCTCCTGCCGGCCGCGCTCGCCGGCCAGCTCATCGTCTTCGAGACGCTGGCGGCGCTGCTCTACGCCTTCCTGTGGTACGGTCGCCTGCCCACCGTGGCCGAGGCGCTGGGCATCGTGCTGCTCGTGGCGGGCGTGGTGCTGGGCGTGCGCGCCTTCCGCGCCGGCAGGGCTGTCGAAACGGGCGCCGTGCCCGGGCAGGGGTAGCGGGGAACGATGGCGCACTCCGGTGTTCGAAGTCCCCGGATTCCGCGGCGCCTACCTCGATGCGGTGAGTAGACGCGCTTCCGGCGACCCACCACAATGGCGCGCGGACGAAGCGCCCGATCCGACCCGTCTCAGCCCATCCCGACATTCCCATGAAGCGACTCCTCTGCCTCGCGCTCTTCATGCCGGTGCTCGCCTCGGCGGCTCAGTGGAGCACGCGCCCGCTCGCCGAGCTGGCGACCTATCCCGAGTTCCGTGCGCCGGCGAGCGTCGTGCCCCTGGACGAGTCGCGCATCGCCGCCGAGGTGGGGGGGCGGGTGGAGGCGCTGCCGGCGCGGGTGGGGCAGTCGGTGGCGAAGGACGCCGAGCTCGCGCGGCTCGACGCGGCGAGCTATCGCATCGCCGTCGATCAGGCGGCGGCCCAGGTGGAGCTGGTGAACAACCGGCTCAAGCTCGCCCAGGCGCAGCTCGCCCAGTCCAAGGCGCTGGCGGAGCGCGGCTTCGTGAGCGCCGACGCCCTGAAGATCAAGCAGACCGAGCTCGCGGTGCTGAAGAGCGAGCTGCGGGCGACGCGCCAGGTGCTCGAGGCGGCGAAGCTGGACCTCGCGCGTACGACGATCCGCGCACCCTACGCGGGCGTGGTGCGCGAGCGGCTCGCCAGCGTGGGCGATCTCGCGGTGCCGGGGACGCCGCTCCTGGTGCTGTCGGCCACCGCCGACACCGAGGTGCGCGCCCGCGTCCCGGCGGTACAGATCGAGAGCCTGCGCGCCGCCTCCGGCTGGCAGCTGGTGGCCGGTGCCACCCGCGCGCCGCTGCGCCTGGTGCGCGTCTCGCCGGTGGTGGAGACCGCCGGCCAGGCGCAGGAGGTGGTGTTCGCCGCCGAGGCGCCGCTGGCGCCGGGGCTCGCCGGCGAGGTGCGCTGGACGAGCGCCGTGCCGCACCTGCCCGCCGGCTACCTGCAGCAGCGCGACGGCAAGCGCGGCGCCTACGTCCTGCGGGAGGGCAAGCCGGTGTTCGTGCCGCTGCCGGCCGCGCAGGTGGGCCGCCCGGTGCCGGTGGACTGGCCGCCCGGCACCCTGGTGATCGACCAGGGCCGCTTCGCCATCGGCCTGCCGAACAACGGCGCGGCGGGTAGCGCGCCATGATGAGCTGGTACCGGCGGCTGATCGACAATCATCCGCTCGCCAACATCGCCTTCGTGCTGGTGCTCTTCGGCGGCCTGGTGACCTACCTCACCCTGCCGCGCGCCCAGGATCCGGAGATCAACTTCAACTGGGTCAGCATCATCACCGCGCTGCCCGGCGCCTCCGCGGAGGACGTGGAGCGCGAGCTCACCGGGCCGCTGGAGGATGCCATCAAGCAGGTGAAGGACATCAAGTTCGTGTCCTCCTCCAGCCGCGAGGCGGTTTCCTCCATCCTGGTGCGCTTCGAGGAGCTTTCCGAACGCCAGTTCGACAAGCGGGTGAACGACCTGCGCCGCGAGATCCAGAACAAGGCGGCGGCCGAGCTCCCGCCCGACGCCACCGACCCCGAGGTCCTGGAGATCACGTCCTCCAACGGCTTCCCGACCGCCATCCTGGTGCTCTACGGCGCGGGCGGGGGCGAGCGGCTGCGCAGCGCCGCCTTCTCCATCCGCAAGGACCTGGAGCGCATGACGGCGGTGGACGAGGTGATCGCGGCCGGGTTCGACGATCCGCAGCTGCACGTGGACTTCGACCCCGCCCGGGTGGCGGCGGCCGGGCTGTCGCCGATCCAGGTCTCCGATGCCGTTGCCGGCTGGTTCCGCAACACCCTGGGCGGGCGGGTGCGCGTCGAGGACCGCGAGTGGCTGGTGCGCCTCGAGGGCAAGACGCCCGAGCCGGAGGTGCTCGCCCAGGCCGCGGTGATCACCCCCCAGGGGCGGGTCGCGCTGGGCGAGATCGCCGAGGTCGAGCGCGGGCACGAGCGCGCCGCCCAACTGGTGAGCTACAACGGCCAACCCGCGGTGATGCTGTCCATTACCAAGCAGGCGGGCAGCAATACCCTGGAGCTGGTGGACCGTCTCAAGGCCTTCGTGGCCGAGCGCAATCCGCTCTTGTACAGCCAGGGCCTGCAGCTCGCGGTGATCGACGACCAGACCCACGCCACGCGCGACGCCATCGCGGTGATGGAGTCGAACGCGCTCATCGGGCTGCTGGTGGTGCTCGGCATGTCCTGGCTCTTCCTCGGCACCCGGCTGGCGATCCTGGTGGGGCTGGGCGTGCCCTTCGCGCTCGCCGGCATCTTCCTGGTGGTGAGCGGCATCGGCTCCACCCTCAACCTCACCGTGCTGCTGGGCGTGGTGATCGTGCTCGGCATGCTGGTGGACGACGCGGTGGTGGTGGTGGAGGCGATCTACTACCGGCTCCAGCGCGGCGAGGCCGCCTATGCGGCGGTGGTGGACGGCGTGCGCGAGGTGGCGCTGCCGGTGCTGTCCTCCGTGCTCACCACGGTGGCCGCCTTCCTGCCGCTGATGCTGCTGCCCGGCATCGTCGGCGATTTCATGTTCGTGGTGCCCTTCGTGGTCACCGTGGGCCTGCTGGTGAGCCTGGCCGAGGCCTTCTGGATTCTGCCCACCCATGTCCTCACCATCCGCCCCGACTACGCCAGGCGGAGCCGCGCCCAGGTGCTGCGCGAGCGCTTCACTCACTGGGTGCGGGTCAAGTATTCGCGCCTGCTGGTGGGCGTGATGCGCCGGCCGAAGAGCGCCGTGGCGGTGCTCGCCCTGGTGATGGCGGCGGCGATCGGCGTGGTGGCGGGCGGGCTGGTGAAGATGCAGTTCTTCGCCTTCGACTCCATCCGTCTCTTCTACGTGAGCGTGGATATGCCGGCCGGGGTGACCCTGGACCGCACGCTCCACGAGGCGGAGCGCGTCGCCCAGGTGGTGTCGGAGCGGCTCGACGGGGCGGAGCTGCGCTCGGTCACCGCCTACGCCGGCCTGAAATTCACCGAGACCGAGCCGCTCTACGGCGACCAGTACGGCCAGGTGGTGGTGTCGCTGCATCCGCGCAAGGGCGACATGCGCGACACCGCGGAGATCATCGAGGCGCTGCGCGACCCGGTGCTGGCGCTGGGGGGCGAGGGGCGCCACTCCTTCCTGGAGCTCAAGGGCGGGCCGCCCACCGCCAAGCCGATCAGCGTCAAGGTGAAGGCGGACGACTACGCGGAGCTGCGCGCCGCCGCGGACGCCCTGCTGGCCGAGGTGCGCAAGCTGCCGGGCGTGCGCGACGTGACCGACGACGACGTGCCCGGACGCAGCGAGATGCGGCTGGTCCTCAACCGCGAGAAGCTCGCCCGCGCGGGCGTCGCCCCCGCCGAGGTGGCGCGCCTGCTGCGCCTCTACGGCGAAGGCGAGATCGTCGCCACCACCCGCGATCAGGGCGAGAAGGTGGAGGTGGTGGTGCGCGCCCGTCCCGAGGCGCTCACCGACGTCACCGAGCTCCTGCAGCGGCCGGTGCCTATCCTCGGCGGCAACGGCGAGGGCGGGCACAGCGTGCCCCTCGGTTCGCTGGTGGACGCCGAGATGCGCGTCTCCAAGGGCTACATCCGTCACTACCAGCTCACCCGCGCCATCACCGTCGAGGCGGGGCTGGACCCCCAGGCGATCGACACGGTGGCGGCCAACGACCGCCTCAAGGCGGCGTGGGCCGAGCTGCAGCCGCAGTTCCCCAACACCGAGCTCGACTTCTCGGGCGAGCTGGAGGACATCCAGGAGAGCCTGGACTCCATGGGACAGCTCTTCGCCCTCGGGGTAGGACTCATCTACCTCATCCTCGCCACCCAGTTCAGGAGCTATTTCCAGCCGCTCATCATCCTGGTGACGGTGCCGCTCGCCTTCACCGGGGTGGTGCTGGGGCTGCTGGTGTCGGGCAATCCGCTCTCGCTCTACACCCTCTACGGGGTGATCGCGCTCACCGGCATCGCGGTGAACTCGGCCATCGTGCTCATCAGCGCGGCCAACGAGCGCCGCGCCGCCGGCATGAGCGTGCTGCATGCGGTGATCTACGCCGCGCGGCGACGGGTGGTGCCCATCCTCATCACCTCCACCACCACCATCGGCGGGCTCTTCTCCCTGGCGGTGGGGCTGGGCGGCAAGTCGCTGATGTGGGGGCCGGTGGCGGCCAGCATCGTGTGGGGGCTGGGCTTCTCGACGGTGCTCACCCTCTTCGCCATCCCGCTCATCTACCGGCTGGCGATGGGGCGGCGGCGCGCGGCAGCCTGAGGAAACGATGCTCGCGCGCGTCGCGGCCGACCTCGTGGTGCTCGTGCACTTCGGCTTCATCCTGTTCGTGGTGCTGGGCGGCTTCGCCGTGCTGCGCTGGCCGCGGCTCGCCTGGCTGCACCTGCCCGCGGCCGCCTGGGGCGCCTGGATCGAGCTGGTGGGCGGCATCTGCCCGCTCACGCCCCTGGAGAACCTGCTGCGCCGCGCGGCGGGCGAGCAGGGCTACGACGGAGGCTTCATCGAGCAGTACCTGCTGCCGGTGATCTACCCGGCCGGCTACACGCCGGAGGTCGGCATGGTCTTGGGCTCGATCGTGCTGGGGATCAACGGCGCGGTCTACGCCGTCGTGTGGCGGCGCCGCCGGCGCCGAGGACCGTAGGCCGGAGCGTAGCCCGGATGGAGGGGACGGATTCCGTTTCACGCCATCCGGGCTACAGGTCTCACAGGCCGAGCACGTCGGTCTTCACCGTCGCCGCGACCGCGGCCACCTCGCCGATGAGCTCGTCGGAGACGCCCAGCTCGGTCAGCGTCGAGGCAAGGTTCTCGACCACCGCGTTGAAGTGGGTCTCGTCGAGGCCCATCTTGTCCACCAGGTGCGCGTGCGCGGCGCGCATGTTGCGGCCGTTGTAGCCATTGCCGCCGCCGAAGGCGTAGGTGAGGAAGAGCTTCTGGTGGTGGCGCTGCTTCGCCATGTCGGTGTTTACGAAGAAGTGCTTGATGCGCGCGTCGGTCAGGACCTTGTCGTAGAACTTGTCGACCGCCAGGTCCACCGCGCCGGCGCCGCCGAGTCGTTCGTAGAGGGTGCTCATGGTTTGCTCCTTGGAGTTGTCGGTGTTGTATTGATGCGGGTTGGAAATCGGTTCGGGAGGGCGCTGGCCGGACGCGCTCACATGGGCAGGCGCACGACCACGCCGCCCATCACCTCGCCCATCTTGAAGTCCTTGCGCGGGCTGTCCTTGTGGTCGTTGTGACAGCTGATGCAGGCCTTGGCCACGGCGCGGTCGGGGTACACCGCGGTGAAGTACTTCTTGCCGCCCAGGGTCTCCTCCTTGTAGAAGGGCTGCCCCGGCTTGGCGGCGATGGCCTTGAGGCCTTCCTTCTCCACATCGGTGCGCGGGGCGTTCTGCTTGTTGACCGGCCACTCCGAGATCAGCGAGTAGCTGAATTTGGCGCCCTTCTCGGCCACCATCTCGGAGCCGTAGCGGAACATCTGGGCCGGCAGCACCAGCGCCTTGTCGTCCTTCCAGTGCTCGCTCGCCTTGATCACCTTCTCCTCGTTCTGCAGGCGGTTGACGATGAGGCGGGTATAGACGGTGCGGTCGGACTCCATCACCGAGTGCAGGGCGTCGGCGATCTCCTTGTAGCTCCAGGTTTCCGCGCGCACGGGGGGCGTGGCGGTGGCGATGCCGGCGGCGACGACCGCCGTCAGGACGGCGGCGTGGGCGGGGCGGGGGAGAGCGGTTTTCATGGTGTTGGCTCCGTTGGTTGGGGTTGGGGGTGGTGCTGGGATTACCTCGAGTCGGCGGCGAGCTGTGCCGACTCCGGTCCGGTGGCCGAGCTCGCTTCGCGCGCCGCCTCTTCGCGCGCGATCGCCATCTCGATGCTCTTCACGCTCACCGCCGGCCGGCCGCTGAAGTTGCGGGCCGCGAGCGCGGCGTCGGCCAGCGCGTCGAGCGAGAAGCCCAGGCCGTGGCAGTGCAGGCACACCGTGCGCGACATCTTCACGGCGGGCTGCAGGTTGGCGTTCTGGTCGTGCTGCACCAGCGTGCGGCGCACGTAGTCGGGCGTGCGGTACTCGACCCGCGGCAGGTGGCAGGTGGCGCAGGAGACGCCGCTGCCGGCCGGGGCGGCGCCGGCCTGCTCGGCCTGCCAGGCGGTGTGGTGCGGCGAATCGCGGTAGGCGCGGCTGTGGCCGTCGTCGTGGCAGCCGAGGCAGGCGTCCACCGCGGCCTTCTGCGTGTCGAAGCGGTGCGCGCCATGGCAGGAGGTGCAGGAGAGCGTCTCGTGGGCGGCCTCCGCGCGCATCGGCAGGCGGGCGTCGGCCGGGCGCATCGGACCGAGCCCCGCCTGGCGCAGGCGCATGCCGTGCAGGCCGTCCAGGAAGCCCTCGACCTCGGGCTGGTGGCAGCTCGCGCAGACCTGCTCGGAAGGCTTCTCCACCCAGGCTCCGGCGCTGCCCTCGGCCGCCTGGCCGTCGGGCTGGTGGCAGGCGCTGCAGTTCACCCCGGCCCGGGCGTGGGCGGTGGCGAGCCAGTCCGCGCGTATCGTGTCGTCGCTGCGCAGTTGCGTGCCGTGGTCGGCGTCGGCCGCGGCGAGGGGCACCAGCGGATAGCGGTCGGACGGGTAGTCGCCCAACTCCTCGGCCACCTCGCGCAGGTCCCGCGCCGGCACCTCGGGTTTTTCCGTGAGGAAGCCGCCGCGGCCGTGCTTGACCAGGAAGTCCTCGTAGAGCGCGGTGTTGTCGTGGTAGTTGTGGCAGCCGCTGTCGGTGCAGGTGTCGAAGCCCATGCCCTCATGGCTGGGCCTGTCCTCGGCGATCCTGGCGTGGCAGATCACGCAGTAGTCCTCGGGGAGCGTGACGCCCGCCGCCGAGGCGAGATGGGGCTTGTGCTCCACGTGGCAGGTGACGCACCACACGGCGTCGAGCAGCGCCGCCCGCTCGGCGTTGCGCGGATCGGTGAACTTGCTCCTGGGGTGGCTGTCGCGGGCCTCCTTGAGGGCCGCGGCGTGGCAGCCCTCGCAGTTCTCCTGCACGGCCTCCCGGTCCGGAAAGGCCTCGCCGTGGCAGGCGGGACAGGCGAGCTCGATCTGGTGGTGGCCGTGGGTGGTCTGCCCCGGCAGCAGGAGCTCCCGGAGTGCCAGGTCCGTCGGCCCCGGCTCGGGCTCGGCGAGGCCGCTCAGGGCGGCGCCCACGGTGCCGGCGAGCGCCAGGGTAAGTACGAGCCACAGGGCCCACAGCAGCTTGCGGTTGGTCTTGGTTGCCATGGCGCTCAGAAGTAGTAGGCCTTCACGATGTGGTAGCCGAGCAGCACCGGCAGCAGCCACAGGCTCAGGATGTGGGTCCAGGTGGCGCCGCGCTGGGCGCCGGCGACGGTGCGCGGGGCGAGCTCGTGCTGGCGTGCGAGCACCACGGCGATGACCACCCCCGAGAGCAGGGCGCCGACCGCGGCCAGCGACAGGGCGAGGTCCAGCCGCGTGCCGAGGCGGCCGCCGGTGTGGGCGAAGAGGGCGGCGAGGAGGGCGAGCCCGATGCCGGTGTGCACCAGCCGCCAGCCGTCGAAGCCCCACAGGGCGAAGCGCTTCCAGCGCTTGCGCAGGCCGATCGCGGCGAGCAGCGCCATGAGGCCCAGGGCGGTGTAGCCGCTCGTCTGCTTCCACACGCTCTCGCGCCAGATCGCGTCCCAGCGCCAGGCGAGATCGGCGGTGGCGGGGAAGGGGATGGCGAGGAGGGCGTAGAGCAGGGCGAGGATGGCCGCGGCGGCACCCAGGCCCAGCAGCGTGCTTGCGTTCGCCAGCGCCGGCAGCGCCGCCTGCCCGCCGGCGAGCTCCGCCAGCAGCGGGCGACAGGAGCCGCACACCGAGCCGGCGCCGGTGGCGCCGCACAGGGCCTGCACCGTGGTACAGCCCTCGCGCACGGCCGCATCCAGGCGGCCGCGGGTCACCCCCGTGCAGTTGCACACCGTGGCGTCGGCCGGCCAGGCGCTCACCGCGCCGGCGTCGGCCTCCGGCCACAGCCGGCCGTGGCGGGCGAAGCGCCATTGCTGCCACGGCCAGGCGCGCCGCCCGGTGCGCACCGCCTCCTGGATGCGGGCCCGCTCCGGCCAGTGGCCGATGCCCACCGCGCCCACCAGCCGCCCGCGGCGCAGCACCAGCTTGCGGTAGGCCGGCCCGCCGGCTGCGCCGCGCTGGCGGAAGACGACGGCGCGGGCGGAGTCGGCCGGGCCGGCCCGGTCGGTCTCGCCGATGCTGAAGACCGGACAGTCCATCACCTTGAGGCTGGTGGCCGAGAGCGAGCCGAGGTAGCGCGCCTCCCCGCCGGTGAGGGTGGCCGCCGCCACCGCCGCCTGCTCCAGGCCGGGCGCGACCAGCCCGTGCACCTCGCCGCGATGCTCGGCGCACTCGCCCACCGCGCTCACGGCGGCGTCGTTGGTAAACATGCGGTCGTCCACCCGGATGCCGCGCCCGACCGCCAGGCCGCTGGCACGAGCGAGCTCGACGTTGGGTACGATGCCGGTGGCGACGATCACCGTGTCGCAGGGCAGGATCATGCCGTCGCGCAGCTGCACGCCGCGCACCTCGGCCTCGCCGAGGATGGCGCGCACGCCCTGGCCGGTGCGCACGCGGATGCCCATCGCCTCGATCCGCTCGGCGAGGAGCATCCCGGCCGCCTCGTCGAGCTGCTTGGCCATGAGCTGGGGGGCATGCTCGATGACCCACACCTCGGTGTGGTAACGGCGCATGGCGCGGGCGGCCTCCAGGCCCAGGAGGCCGCCGCCGATCACCGCGCAGACCCGGCTGCGCACGGTGCGCGCCTGCAGGCGCTGGGCGTCGTCCAGGCTGCGGAAGGTGTAGACGCCCTTCAGCCGGACGCCGGGAATGGAAGGTACGTGGGCGCGCGACCCGGTCGCGAGCACCAGCTTGCGGTAGGGCTGGGTGCCGCCGGCGGCGTCGATCACGAGGTGCCGGTCGCGGTCGAGCGCGGTCACCCGCAGGCCGAAGCGGCATTCGACGCTCGGCGGCAGGGGGCCGCCGTCGACGAGGCTGTCCCAGCTCGCGTCGCCGGCCAGCAGCGACGAGAGCTTGACGCGGTTGTAGGGCTGCCACGGCTCGTCGCCGTACCAGACGATGCGCGTGCCGGGGGCGGCCCGCACGAGCTCGCGGACGGTTCGGTTGCCTACCGGGCCGCTGCCCACCACCACGATCGGAGCTTCGTCGCGCGACGCGACGAATCCCACGCGTGCATCCATTGCTCGAGTCTCCACGATGAGACGGTCGAGGCGGCGGCAGCTGCACCACTCACGGAGCAGCCCTCAAAAGAAAAACGGCGCATGTCTCCCGTGCGATCGCTTCGCACAGGGGGACAGACGCCGTTGTCTGCTGCCGCTTCAACCCGCCGGGCCGCCATTGGCCCGGCTTCGGATGATGCAAAGCGAGGTGCGTGCCATGTTTGTTAAGTGTTTGTGTGTAAGCGGAAATATCTTGATGTGCGGCACCTTTCGGTGTGCTCTGACGCACTGCAGCAGTGCGCTTCGGAGTGCGGCGGCACCGTCGCGGTGCCGCTTCCCGGTGGGCGGCGGGAACCCGGCGCAGGTACCGGCGGTCCGCGTACAATGCACGCCGCCATGAACGTTCCGCCCTCCCTGCTGCCCGCTGCCCGCTCCGTCCGGCCCGCCCCTTTCCTGCCCATGTCCCGCGCCGAGATGGACAGGCTAGGCTGGGACGCGTGCGACGTGGTGCTGGTGACCGGCGACGCCTACATCGACCACCCGAGCTTCGGCATGGCGCTGGTCGGCCGGCTCCTGGAGGCGCACGGCTACCGGGTGGGGATCATCAGCCAGCCCGACTGGACGAGCGCCGAGCCCTTCCGCGCCCTGGGCAAGCCGCGGCTCTTCTACGGCATCACCGCGGGGAACATGGATTCCATGGTGAACCGCTACACCTCCGACCGGAAGATCCGCTCGGACGACGCCTACACCCCCGGCGCCGAGGCGGGCAAGCGGCCCGACCGGGCGGTGACGGTCTATGCCCAGCGCGCCCGCGAGGCCTTCCCCGACGCCAACATCGTGATCGGCAGCATCGAGGCCTCGCTGCGACGCATCGCGCACTACGACTACTGGTCGGACAAGGTGCGCCGCTCGGTGCTGCCCGACTCCAAGGCGGACATCCTGCTCTTCGGCAACGCCGAGCGCGCCCTGGTGGCCCTCGCCCGTCGGCTGGATGCGGGCGAGCCGATCGAATCCGTCCGGGATCTGCGCGGCAGCGCCTTCATGGTGAAGCCGGGCTGGCTGCCCGGCCCCGACTGGGCGGAGGCGGATTCGCTGACGCTCGACCGTCCGGGCCGCATCGATCCGCACGCCGACCCCTACGCGATGGAAGCCGAGAAGGCGGCCGCGCCCGCGGCGCCCGAGGGCGCCCAGCCGGTGCGCATCGTCCCGGCCGCCGAGCGGGTGGCCGCGCGCCGCGCCCAGCGGGAGAAGACGGTGGTGCGCCTGCCCGGCTATGAGCAGGTGAAGGACGATCCGGTCCTTTACGCCCACGCCTCGCGGGTCTTCCATCTGGAATCCAACCCCGGCAACGCGCGCGCGCTGGTGCAGGCCCACGGCGAGGGCCCGGGCCGGCGCGACGTATGGCTCAACCCGCCGCCCATCCCGCTCACCACGGAGGAGATGGACTTCGTGTACGGCCTGCCTTATGCCAGGAGCCCCCATCCGGCCTACGGCAAGGCGCGCATCCCGGCCTGGGACATGATCAAGTTCTCGGTGAACATCATGCGCGGCTGCTTCGGCGGCTGTACCTTCTGCTCCATCACCGAGCACGAGGGCCGCATCATCCAGAGCCGCTCCGAGGCGTCCATCCTCCACGAGATCGAGGAGATCCGCGATCGCACGCCCGGCTTCACCGGCACCATCACCGACCTGGGCGGGCCGACCGCGAACATGTACCGCATGGCCTGCAAGGACCTCAAGATCGAGTCCTCCTGCCGGCGGCTCTCCTGTGTCTATCCGGGCATCTGCGAGAACCTGAACACCGACCACGCCCCGCTGGTGCAGCTCTACCGCAAGGCGCGCGCCATCCCCGGGGTGAAGCGGGTCACCATCGGCTCGGGCCTGCGCTACGACCTGGCGGTGCGCTCGCCCGAGTACGTGAAGGAGCTGGTGACCCACCACGTGAGCGGGCTCCTCAAGATCGCCCCCGAGCACATCGAGGAGGGGCCGCTCTCCAAGATGATGAAGCCGGGGATCGGCAGCTACGAGAAGTTCCGCGCCATGTTCGAGAAGTACTCGGCCCAGGCCGGAAAGAAGCAGCACCTGGTACCGTACTTCATCGCCGCCCATCCGGGCACGTCCGATGAGGACATGCTGAACCTCGCCCTGTGGCTCAAGGCCAACGACTTCCGCCTCGACCAGGTGCAGACCTTCCTGCCCACGCCGATGGCGCTCGCCACCACCATGTACCACTCGCGCAAGAACCCCTTGCGGCGGGTGAGCGAGGATTCGGAAGTGGTGGAGACGCCCCGCGCGGGCAAGGTGCGGCGGCTGCACAAGGCCTTCCTGCGCTGGCACGACCCGGAGAACTGGCCGATCATCCGCGAGGCGCTGCTGCGCATGGGCCGGGCGGACCTGATCGGGAACGGGCCCAAGTGCCTGGTGCCGCGGGGGCAGCCGGCGGGGGCGACGGCCGCGGCGGCGAAGACGGGTGGGTGCAGCTCGCGCAAGGCGGGGGAAAAACGTCGGGCGGCGCCCCGGCGAGGGCGGTGATCGGCGCAGCCGTGCACTTCCTGCCTCACCCTGAAACCCTTACAACCCCTACCTCGCCGGCGAAGGCCCCCCTTCCAGCTCCCGCCGCTTGCGCTCGTACTCCGGCTTGGGAATCTCCCCGCGCGCGTAGCGCTCGTCCAGCACCCGCAGCGCCTTCTTGCGTTGCGCGCCGCGCGGTACGCCGTAAGGCATGCCGAACCACCAGAACAGAAAGAAGATCCCGGCGACCGCCAGCGCTCCGAGCACCACCAGCAGGATCCACGTCACCGCACCGACTTCACCCACTCCGCCGTCCATGCTTGCGCCCTCCGTTGCGCCCCTCGGGCATCAACGGAAAGGAGGCAGGCGGCGTGCCCGGAAAAGGCCGGCGCCGCAGACGCAGGCCTCGTGGGCCGGCGCCCGCGGCGCGCGGAGGGGGGTAAGCTCCTGCTCTCGACCTTCAGTGGGGAAGGAGGTGGTGCGAGCGCAACTGGGCGATGACGGCGTGGGTGATGTGGCTCACGAAGCGACGCAGGTGCTGCCATCCGGCGGCGAAGAGCTCGCCGGCGGCTTCCGCGCGCAGGCGGCGGGCTTCGTGGATGCGGTCTTCGATGTAGAAATAATAGTCGTCGTCCATTTTGCGGCTCCTTGACATTAACTGGCCCGTCGTGCGGGCCCGGTGCTAATCTTGCGCCGCTTGTTGCGCCGCAACAAACGATCATTTGTCAGCCGATACCTGAAAAAAACTCACTCATATGGCCTACCGCCTGCCGTCGCTCAACGCGCTGCGTGCCTTCGAGGCGGCGGCACGTCACCTGAGCTTCAAGCTTGCCGCCGAAGAGCTGTCGGTGACGCCGACGGCCATCAGCCATCAGATCAAGGGGCTGGAGGAGCACCTCGGGTGCCCGCTGTTCCGCCGTCTTACCCGGGCGCTGGAGCTCACGCCCCAGGGCGAGGCGCTGCTGCCCAAGGTGCGCGAGGGCATGGCGTGCTTCGCCGAGGCGGTGGCGCAGGTGCACGCCCTGAGGCCGAGCGCGCGGCTCGTCGTGGTCGCGCCGCCGTCCTTCGCCTCGCGCTGGCTGGTGCCGCGGCTGCAGGGCTTCGCGCGGCGCGAGCCGCAGATCGAGCTGCATCTTTCCGGCTCGGCGCGGATGATCGACGGCGGGGAGGCGCCCGGTGCGCCGGCGATGGAGGTGCGCGCCCCGCGCGGCGAGGTTCCGGAGGCGTGGATCCGCTACGGCGACGGGCGTTACCCGGGCTTCCGGGTGGAGCGGCTCTTCATGCCCGAGTACACCGCGGTGTGCAGCCCGGCGCTCCTGCGGGCGAAGCGGCCGCTGCGGACGCCTGCGGACCTGCGCTACCACCTCCTGATCCACGACGACACCATCCCGCTGCCGCGCGAGCGGCCGAGCTGGGCCGAATGGCTGCAAAAGGTCGGCGTGACCGGCGTGGATGCATCGGCCGGCCCCCATTTCACCGACTCGGGACTCGCCATCGCGGCGGCCGCGGACGGGCTGGGCGTGGCGCTGCTGTCGCGCCCGCTGGTGGCTGGCGAGATCGCCGCCGGCCGGCTCGTCGCGCCCTTCGACACCGCCATCAACCGCAACTTCGGCTACTTCCTGGTGACCCGCCCCGAGTCGTCCGGCCAGCCGGCGGTCGAGGCGTTCCGTACGTGGTTGCTGGAAGAGGCCACTGCCGGCGCGGCGCAGCCTTCCCGGCACCCCGTGACCTCGTAGCGCCACGGGAGCGTAGCCCGGATGGAGCCGAAGGCGGAATCCGGGCTGCGAAAGCGGCGGCGGGCCTCCCCGTGCCCGCGCGAGCCCGCGTTGGGCGCTGTTCCGTGCGGAGGCCTCAAAGGATGAAGCGGGTGTTCACGAAGTTCGACTTGTTGCCCAGCACGATGCTGTCCAGAAGCTTCTTGCTCGCCTCGGTCTGCTTGGCCGCCACCATGGTGCGGATGGAGAAGGCGCGCAGCGCGTCGTGCACCGACAGCGTCCCTTCGGCCGAGTCCTTGCGTCCCGCGAAGGGGAAGACGTCGGGGCTCCGCTGGCACTGGCTGTTGAGGTTCACCCGGCACACCTGGTTCACCAGCGGATCGATCAGGTGCGCCACCTGATCGGGGTTCGTGCCGAAGATCGAGACCTGCTGGCCGTGCTCGGAGGTGATCACGTACTGCAGGGCGGTCTCCACGTCTTCATAGGCGGCCACCGGGATCACCGGGCCGAACTGCTCGTCGCGGTAGAGCGTCATGCCTTCCTTCACCGGGAAGACCACCGCCGGGTGGAACAGCGTCTCGGCGGCGGCGCCCCCGGCGGCGTTCACCACCGTGGCGCCCTTGGCCCGGGCGTCCTCGATGCAGGCGTGCAGGTACTCGACCTTGGCGAGCTCCGGCAGCGGCGTGAGCATCACGCCGCTCTCCCAGGGCATGCCGATCTTCAGCTTCGCGATCGCGTCGCAGAAGCGGCGCAGGAACTCCTCGGCGATCGCCTGGTGCACCAGGATCATCTTGATGGCGGTGCAGCGCTGGCCGTTGAAGGTGAGGCTGCCGGCGATGCACTCCTTGACGGTGAGGTCGAGGTCGGCGTCCGGCAGGATGATGGCCGCGTTCTTGGCGTCCAGGCCGAGCACCGCGCGCAGGCGGTTGCTCTTCGGGTGGGCCTTCTTCAGCTGGTCGGCGACCTTCGATGAGCCGATCAGGGCGAGCACGTTCACCTTGCCCGAGGCCATGACGTGGGGCACCACCACCGAGCCCTCGCCGTAGACGATGTTGATCACGCCCGCCGGGAAGGCGCTGCGGAAGGACTCCAGCATCGGGTAGTAGAGCAGCACGCCGAAGCGCGGCGGCTTGAAGAGCACCACGTTGCCCATGATCAGCGCCGGGATCAGCGTGGTGAAGGTCTCGTTCATGGGGTAGTTGTAGGGGCCCATGCACAGCACCAGCCCGAGCGGCGAGCGGCGGATCTGGGCGATCGTGCCCTCGACGATCTGGAAGCGGGAGTTGTCGTTGTCCAGCCGCTTCAGCTCGGCGATGGTCGCCTGGATGTAGGCGATGGTGCGGTCGAACTCCTTCTCCGCGTCGGCCAGGCTCTTGCCGATCTCCCACATGATGAACTTCACGATCTCGCGCCGGCGCGCCGAGATCTGGTTGGTGAAATTCTCCACGCAGGCGATGCGCTCGGCCACCGGCATGGTGGGCCAGCGGCCGCGCCCGTTGTCCCAGGCCGCCCAGGCCGCGGCCAGCGCCTCGTCCGCCTCGGCGGTGCCCGTCACCGGGACGCTGCCGAGCTCGACCGGGGCGAGGCTACCGTCGTCCTTGCGCACCCGCACCGCGGAGTGCACCGGACGGGTCTCGCCCTTCCAGATCCGCATCTCGCCGTTGAGCAGGATCGCCCGCTGGTGCAGCGGCGCGAGCAGGCGGACATCCTCGGGAATGTCCGATTCGAGCGGGAACAGGCTCGCCAGCCGCTCGTGCATTTCGGGAAGTTTCATCGTCTCGTCTCCGTGTCGGGGTGTCCGTTGGACCACGACGCTCGCGCCGCGCTCAACCGCAGGTACGGTTACCTCGCCTTTCGGCGTTGGCTCCTCTGGCGTGCGGGCTGCGCGACCTCATCGACGAGCCGCCCTTGTGACGGCAATGACGAAACGAACTCGCTTTATCGCGATTTTAGTTAATGTATAGGTTGTCTATCTGTGATATTTAGGAAGAACTCGTCTCATGAGGGTGTCTGGAGAAGAGCTTGTTTCGGTCCTGTCCCGGTTCAATCCCTGGTGGCGCGGCGAGCCCATCGCCGATCTGCCGAAGTGGCGTCGGGCGGCGTTCCGCGAGCTGCACGCCTGGACCGCGGCGCCGCCGGCGCCGCGGGCCGTGCTGCTTTCCGGCGCGCGCCAGATCGGCAAGACGACCCTCATGCTTCAGGCGATCGAGTCGCTGCTCAATGCGGGCGTACCGCCAGCCAACATTCTCTACGCCACCTTCGATCACCCCATCCTGAAGCTGGCGGGCATCGATGCGGTGCTCGATGCCTGGCGAGCCCGCGAGCCCAAGGCCGAGGGGCTCGAGTACCTCTTTCTCGACGAGGCGCAGTTCATTCGCGACTGGGGCACCTGGATCAAGCATCAGGTCGATTTCCAGAAGGGGCGTCGCATCGCCTTCACCGGCTCGGCCATGCCGCTGGTGGAGGCCGGGCAGGAGTCCGGCGTCGGACGCTGGCACACGATCCGGTTGACGACGCTCTCCTTCTACGAATACCTCCAGATCAAGAATCTCGAATTGCCGGCACTGCCCGGTCTGCGCTCGCTGCGCGACCTGTTCGACTTGTCGCAGCCGGCGTTCTACCGCGCCATCGACGCAGCCGGTCCATACGTCGGTCACTTCCACGAATACCTGATCCGTGGCGGTTTCCCGCAGACGGCGCAGGTCGAGAGCATCACGCAGGCGCAGCGCCTGCTGCGCGAGGACATCATCGACAAAGTCCTCAAGCGCGACATGACGGCGCTCTTCGGCGTCCGGCGGGTGCTGGATCTGGAGCACACCTTCCTGTACCTGTGCATGCACGACCGCGGCCTGCTCGACATGGTCGACCTGTGCGCCAACCTCGAGGTCAAGCGCCCGACGGCGCAGAACTTCATCGAGCTGCTCGAGGCGACTCACCTGATCTACCGTCTGCCGCCCTTCGGCTACGGCAAGGACGTGCTGCGCGCCCGTTTCAAGATCTACCTGGCGGATGCGGCCATCGCGCCGGCGGTGATGCTCAAGGGCAAGGCCATTCTCGAGGATGCCGGTGCCCTGGGCGTGGCGACCGAGACGGCGGTCTTCAAGCACCTGTTCGCCCGCTACTACCCTCAGAACGTGCGCTTCACCTACTGGCGGGGCCGAAAGGACCGCGAGGTCGACCTGGTGGCGGAGGTGGGCGGGGAGATCGTCCCGTTCGAGGTGAAGTACCGCGCGCAGCACACCGGGGTGCGTGAGCTGAAGGGGCTCATCGAGCTGTGCGAGCAGAGGAACATCGCCCGCGGCTACGTCGTCACCAGGTCGCTCGACGACTTCGGCGTGCTGGACGGGCTGCCGCAGGCGGGCGGCGGCCGGATCATGCGCATTCCGGCGCCGCTGCTGTGCTACTGGATGGGTGCCACGGAGATCGAAGATCGATGAGGACGCGCCGGGCCGCCTCGGCAGGCTAGCTCCGCACGCCCATGCGGCCCACCAGCCCGCGCAGCGCCTCCTGCAGGTCGGCGGGCAGCACCACCATCTTGGCGTTCGGCGACTGGCCGAGCCTGTCGAGGGCGCCGATGTACTTCTCGCCCAGGAGATAGAGCATCGGCCCGGTCTGCTCGCCGATGGCGCCGGTGACGCGCCGGATCGCTTCGGCCGAGGCCTCGGCGAGCATCACCTGGGCGTTGGCGTCGAGCTTGGCCGACTCGAGGCGCGCCTGGGCCTCGAGGATGGCGGCCTGCTTGTCGCCCTCGGCCTTGGTCACCGCGGCCTTTCGCTCGCGCTCGGCGGCGGCCTGCAGCTCCATGGCGCGCTGCATGGAGGGCGAGGGCTTGATGTCCTGGATCTCCACCGATTTCACGGTGAGGCCCCAGTCCACCGCCTCGTCGGCGATGCTCTCCCGCAGGCGCGCCTTGATCTTGTCGCGCGAGGACAGCGCCTCGTCGAGCTCCATCTCGCCCACGATGGAGCGCAGCGTGGTCATGATCAGGTTGCGGATCGCCTCGGAGAAGTCCGTCACGCCATAGACCGCCTTCACCGGGTCGGTCACCTTCACGAAGGCGATCGCGTTGGTGAGGATCACCGCGTTGTCGCGGGTGATCACCTCCTGCTCCTGCACGTCGAGGATGATGTCCTTGGTGACGAGCTTGTAGGCGACGTTGTCGAGGTAGGGGATGAGGATGTTCAGGCCGGGCTTGAGCGTGCCGTGGTACTTGCCCAGGCGCTCGACGATCCACTCCTCGCCCTGCGACACGAGCCGCACGCCCTTGGCGATGGTGACCGCCACGAAGATGAAGATGGCGACGACGATGATGAGTCCTGCTTCCATTGCTTTTCTTCTCCCTGCTCAGGTCTTCGTATTCAGGCTTTCGCCACCTTGAGGAAACTGCCTTCGATCGCGACGACCTTGACCCGCTCGCCCGCCGGGATCGCGGTCTCGGAAAGACACACCCACTCCTCGGCACCGAGGATCGGGCGCTGGAAGCGTACCCGGCCGCGCTGGAAGGGCGCCACCGCCCCCACGAGGAGTCCGACTTCGCCGATCACGTCGCCGCCCGAGGTGCCCAGCCGCGTCTTGTGGTCGTTGCGCCGGAAGACGCGGAACCACAGGAACACCATCGCCAGCGAGGCCACGGTCCACAGCGCGAGCTGGGCGGTGAACGACAGGCCCGGCGCAACGAACAGCGCGAGCGCCACGACGAGTGCGCCCAGGCCGAACCACAGCGCGAAGAAGGCGGGAACCGCGAGCTCCAGCAGGGCGATGGCGATGCCCAGGATCGCCCAGTGCCACCATTCCAGAATCATGGGATACCTCCTCGCGGCATTGTAGCCCGGATGGAGTGCAACGGAATCCGGGGACCGGGCCGCCTGTCGCACCGCCGTCCCGGATTCCTCCTTCGGCTCCATCCGGGCTACGGGAATGCCGCTTGCCTCTCCGCGAAGGACCAAGCGCCCCGGACCACGGCGTCCCGCCGTCTCCCACCCGTTCGATGGAGGAGCCCACCATGTCCCGCTACACCGGTCCCCGAATGAAAGTCATGCGTGCGCTGGGCACCGAGCTGCCCGGCCTCGGGCGCAAGTCCCTGGGCGAGCGCAGCTATCCGCCCGGCCAGCACGGGCAGCGCCAACGGCGCAAGTCGGACTTCGGTATCAAGCTGATGGAGAAGCAGAAGCTGCGCTTCAACTACGGGCTGACCGAGCGCCAGATCCAGCGCCTGTTCCACGAGGCCAAGGCGTCCAAGGCGCCGACCGGGCCGAAGCTCCTGGAGCTCCTCGAGCGCCGACTCGACAACTTCGTGTTCCGCGCGGGCTTCGCCCCCTCCATCGTGGCCGCGCGGCAGCTGGTGAGCCACCGCCACGTGCTGCTGAACGGCAAGGCGGTGAACATTCCCTCGATCCGCATCCGCCCCGGCGACACCATCGTG
The DNA here is from genome assembly GCA_020725025.1 of Azoarcus sp. Classification (GTDB taxonomy): domain Bacteria; phylum Pseudomonadota; class Gammaproteobacteria; order Burkholderiales; family Rhodocyclaceae; genus Aromatoleum. The sequence continues at coordinate 19,202 of DYFV01000049.1, read as the reverse complement.
CTTACCGCCAAGGGACGGACGATTCCGTGCGCCGCGGAATGCCTGGCCGAGCCGGCGCTCACCCGGCCGGAGTGGCTCTCCTTCAACGAGAAGGACGTGAGCGCGACGGTGACGCGCCTGCCCGATCCGAGCGAGGTGCCGTTCCCGATCGAGGTCGCGAGCGTAGTCGAGTACTACGCGGTTCGCCTGTAACAGCAACAAGGAGAGAGACCATGACCCCTACCAGGCTCGTTTTTACCTCCATGGCGGCAGTCGCGCTGCTTTCCTCCGGCACTTCCGCGCTGGCTCGCGGTGCATCCAACGGCGACATGGCCGCCACCAGGGCGGCGGCCGAGGCTCAGGAGAGCCGCTACGGGCATCCTTCGCCGGGCCCGGCCGACCGCACCGTGGTCATCGGTCCCGACACCGACTGGATCAACGTGACCCGCCTCGAGACCGTGAAGATCCGCTACGACGGGCAGGCGACGACGTGGACCTTCAACACCATGGGCACGCGCCCCTTCCCGCTCTCGAAGATCGTGCCCGGCGTCGAAGGGGTGACCGTGTATGTAAGCGAGCACCCCATGTACGGCCAGAACTGAGAAGGTGTGAACCAATCCGCTGCGCAGGCCGATGGCTGGGTTGCGCGGTGCTCGCTCCCTTGCCTATCTCCTTGATATGACTTGGTCGCTGCGCGCCTCATTTGCCAACTGAGGCCTTGCCCTCGGCCCGCTCGCGACGATTTCTTCACAGCTTCCGAGACGGCCCCGCCACAGGCTCAGGCGGGTGCCGCCGCGGCTGCCGGCGCCGCCGGCCGCTCCAGGCCCCGTCCGAGCCGCCACTGCTTGACCAGCGCGTAGATGGCGGGAATCACCCCCAGGGTGAGGATGGTCGAGGAGATCATCCCGCCCACCATGGGGGCGGCGATGCGGCTCATCACCTCGCTGCCGGTGCCGGTGCTCCACATGATGGGCAACAGGCCCGCCATGATCGCCACCACCGTCATCATCTTGGGCCGCACCCGCTCCACCGCGCCTTCCATGATCGCGTGATAGAGGTCGGCGGCCGACGGCTCCGCGTTCTCGCCCCGGCGCCTTGCCTTGATCTCCTCCCAGGCCTGGTCCAGATAGATCAGCATCACCACCCCGGTCTCGGCGGCGACCCCGGCCAGCGCGATGAAGCCCACCGCCACCGCCACGCTCATGTTGTAGCCCAGCCACCACATCAGCCAGATGCCGCCCACCAGCGCGAAGGGCACCGACAGCATCACGATCAGCGTCTCGGTGAGCCGCCGGAAGTTGATGTAGAGCAGCACGAAGATGATGGCGAGCGTCACCGGCACCACCACCGCGAGCTTGGCCTTGGCGCGCTCCATGTACTCGAACTGGCCCGACCAGGTGGCGTAGTAGCCCGGCGGGAAGACCACCCGGTCGGCCACCGCCTGCTGCGCCTCCTTGACGTAGGAGCCCACGTCGCGGTCGCGGATGTCCACGTATACATAGGCGGCCAGCAGTGCGTTCTCGGTCTTGATGCCCGGCGCGCCGTTCTTCACCCGGATGTCGGCGAGCTGGCCGAGGGGGACCATGCCGTTCACCGTAGGCACGAAGACCTCGGTGGCGATCCGGTGCGGATCCTCGCGCAGCGCGCGCGGGTAGCGTACCGAGATGCCGTAGCGCTCCAGTCCCTCCACCGCGGTGGTCACCAGCTCGCCGCCCAGGGCGGTGCCGATCACCTGCTGGAACGTGCCCACGGTCACCCCGTAGCGGGCGAGCTCGGCGCGGCGCGGGACGATGTCCAGGTAGTAGCCGCCGGTCACGCGCTCGGCATAGGCGCTGCTGGTGCCGGGCACATCCTTTACCGCCTGCTCGACCTCGCGCGCGACCTTCTCGATGGTCGCCAGGTCCTTGCCGAACACCTTCACGCCCACCGGCGTGCGGATGCCGGTGGAGAGCATGTCGATGCGCGCCTTGATCGGCATGGTCCACGAGTTCGCCAGTCCGGGGAACTTGAGCGCGGCATCCATCTCCGCGATGAGCTTGTCCACCGTCATCCCGGGGCGCCACTCCGACTCCGGCTTGAGGTTGATCACCGTCTCGAACATCTCCAGCGGAGCGGGGTCTGTGGCGGTCGCCGCCCGCCCGGCCTTGCCGAACACGGATTCGACTTCGGGGAATGTCTTGATGATGCGGTCGGTGGTGGCCAGCAGGCGCGCCGCCTCGGTCACCGACATGCCGGGCAGCGACGCCGGCATGTACATGATCGAGCCTTCGTTGAGGGTGGGCATGAACTCCGAGCCGAGCCTGCTGGCCGGATACCAGGTGGCGATCATCGACGCGAGCGCGAGCACCAGGGTGAGCCCCTTGTGCGCCAGCACCCAGCGGATCACCGGCCGGTAGGCCCAGATCAGGAAGCGGTTAACCGGATTCTTCGCCTCCGGCATGATCCGCCCGCGGATGAAGAACAGCATCAGCACCGGCACCAGGGTCACCGAAAGGAGCGCCGCGCCCGCCATGGCGAAGGTCTTGGTGAAGGCCAGCGGCGAGAAGAGGCGGCCTTCCTGTCCCTCCAGCGTGAAGACGGGGAGGAAGGAGACGGTGATGATGAGGAGCGAGAAGAACAGCGCCGGGCCCACTTCCTTGCACGCGCGGATCATCACCCGGGCGCGCTCGGCGTTGTCGGCGTCCGCCGGCAGGCGCTCGAGCCGCTTGTGGGCGTTCTCGATCATCACGATGGCCGCGTCCACCATCGCGCCGATGGCGATGGCGATGCCCCCCAGGCTCATGATGTTGGAGCCGAGATCCATGGAGCGCATGGCGATGAAGGCGATGAGGATGCCGATCGGCAGCGTGACGATGGCGACCAGGGCGCTGCGCACGTGCATCAGGAAGATCACGCACACCGCGGCCACGATCAGGCTCTCCTCCAGCAACGTCCACTTCAGGTTGGCGATGGCGCGCTCGATGAGGGTGGAGCGGTCGTACACCGGCACGATCCCGGTGCCCTCGGGGAGGCCCGGGGCGATTTCGGCGATCTTCTCCTTGACGTTGGCGATCACGTCCAGCGCGTTCTGGCCGAAGCGGGCCATGACGATGCCGGAGGCGACCTCGCCCTCGCCGTTGAGCTCGGCGATGCCGCGCCGCCCGGCCGGCACCAGCTCCACCCGGGCCACGTCGCGGATCAGTACCGGCGTGCCGCCCTCGCTCTTCAGCACCAGGCTCTCGATGTCGCCGATGCCGTCGAGGTAGCCCAGGCCGCGCACCATGTATTCCTTCTCGGCCATCTCCACCACGCGCCCGCCCACGTCGCGGTTGGAGGAGCGGATCACCTGGGACACGCGTTCCAGCGGGATGCCGTAGGTGGCGAGCCGGTGCGGGTCGACCGTCACCTGGTATTCCTTGACGAAGCCGCCCACGCTCGCCACCTCGGCGACGCCGCCTGCCTTGGTGAGCTGGTAGCGCACGTACCAGTCCTGCACGCTGCGCAGGTCGCCCAGGCTCTGGTTCTGCCCGGTGAGGGCGTACTGGAAGACCCAGCCGACGCCGGTCGCGTCCGGACCGATCTGCGGCGCCACGCCCTGGGGCAGGCGCCCCTGGGCGGAGGAGAGGTACTCCAGCACCCGCGAGCGCGCCCAGTAGATGTCCGTCCCGTCCTCGAAGATCACGTAGACGTAGGACGCGCCGAACATGGAGAAGCCGCGCACCACCTTCGCCTTGGGCACCGCCAGCATGGCGGTGGTGAGCGGGTAGGTGACCTGGTCCTCCACCACCTGGGGTGCCTGGCCGGGATACTGGGTGTAGACGATGACCTGGACGTCGGAGAGGTCGGGCAGGGCGTCCAGCGGCGTGTTCTTCACCGCCCAGATGCCGCCGGCCACGATGGCCAGGGTCGCGAGCAGCACCAGGAAGACGTTGCGCGCGGACCATTCGATGAGGCGATCGAGCATCTCACTTGCTCCCGTGGGCGCCGTGGCCTGTCTCGCCGCCGTTGGCGGCCGGCGCGGGCGCGGCGAGCGTCTCGACCCGGGTGACGGCGAACTCGCCTTCGCCACGGTCTTCGAATTCGAAGCGGATGCGGCTGCCCGGTGCCACGCCGGCGAACACTTCGGGCCCGGCCACGTTGAAGTCCATGGTCATCGCCGGCCACTGCAGCTCGGGAATCGGCTCGTGGGTGACGGACACCGAGCCCGCGGCGGCGTCGATCTCCTCCAGCGTGCCCTCGGTCCGGTAGCGCTTCGCGCTTGCCGCCTCCTCCGGCGCGGTGAAGGCGGACAGCGCGGCCTTGAGGTTGCTCTCGGCGTCGATCAGGAAGTTCGCCGCCACCACCACGCGGGCGCCTTCCTCGACCCCCTCCAGCACCTCCACGTACTCGCGCCCGCGCATGCCCAGCCTGACCTCCCGCGGCTTGAACTTGCCCTCGTCGAGCGCCTCGAGGATGACTTGGCGGTTGCCGGTGTCGATCACCGCTGAAAGCGGCACGGCCAGATGCGGCGCGTGGCCGGCCGTGTCGAGCTCGACGTGGGCGAACATGCCCGGGCGCAGCAGTCCCTCACGGTTGTCCAGCTCCAGGCGCACCTGCGCGGTGCGGGTCGGCGCGTTCACCGTGGGGTAGAGGTAGGTGACCTTGGCCGGGAAGCTCCGGTCCGGGAAGGCGTCGATGCGCACCGTGGCCGGTTCGCCCACCTTCACCCGGGCGAGGTCCTGCTCGTAGACGTCAGCGATAACCCACACCGTGGACAGGTCGGCGATGCGATAGACGGCCGTGCCCGGCATGAAGCGCATCCCTTCGACCGCCTTCTTCTCCAGCACGATGCCGGTGGCGGGCGAGGTGAAGGTGAGCCGGCTCGCCACCTTGCCGCCGGGCGCGGCGACCTGCCAGTTGGCGAGCCGCTCGCGGGCCGCCGCTGCGAGCCGCTCGGCCGCCTCGCGGGCGGCGGGGTCGGCGCCGGGGGCGTCGAGCTTCAGGGACTCGGCGATGGCGAGCTCCTTCTGGGCCGAGACGAGCTCCGGGCTGTAGACGGTGAAGAGCGTCTGGCCGCGCTTGACCGGATCGCCGCTCGCATTCACGTGCAGCCGCTCGATCCAGCCCTCGAAGCGGGGTGCCACGTCGTGGATGGCGCGCTCGTTCACTTCCACGCGACCGACTGCGCGCACCGCCGCGTCGAGCGTGCGCCGCTCGGCCACCGCCGTCTTCACGCCCAGGGTCTGTACGCGCGCCGGGCTCACCTTCACCACGCCTTCGTCGTTGGGGCCGTCGCCCTCGTAGACCGGGATGTAGTCCATCCCCATGGAGTCCTTCTTGGGCACCGGCGAGGTGTCGGGCAGCCCCATCGGGTTGCGGTAGTAGAGGATCTTGCGCGGCGCGGCCCCGCCTTCCGCCGGGGCGGCGTCGGTCGCGGCCGTGGCGGCGGGCTCGGCGGGCACGCCGTGGCGGCTGCCGGCCCAGTAGCCGGAGGCGAGCGCCGCGGCGATCGCGGCGGCGGTGAAGGTAAGCGTGAGCGAGCGGTTCACAGCGGGGCTCCAACCAGTTGTTCGATTTCGGCCATGCGCACCGTGGTCTCCACCTCGGCGTCGAGGAGGGCTAGGCGGGTGCGCAGGATCTGGCGTTCGGCTTCGATGAGGGTGTTGAAATTGACCCGGCCCGATTCGTAGCCGGCCTGCGCCGCGTCGAAGGTCGCGCGCGCCTGGGGCAGCAGCGTATCGGCGAGCAGGCGGGCCTTGTCACGGCTCGCCTGCCAGGCGGCGAAGGCTTCGCCCAGCCGGCCGTTGAGCCGCGCCTCGGCGGCGGCCACCCGCATGCGGGCCGCCTCCAGGCGCTGCACCGCCTCGCGTTCCTGGGCGCGCCGGGCCGACTGCTGAAGCGGGATGTTCACCTCCAGCATCAGGTCCCAGTTGTCGTCGCCGCGCTTCGGACGGTTGTTGGTCAGCCCCACCGCGAAGTCCGGGTAGCGGTTGAGCCAGGTGAGGTCTTTGCTCTTCTCGGCCGCCTCGATCCCGAAGCGCTCGCGCGCGAGCTCGGGCGAGCGCTCGCGCGCCTGGTCGAAGAGGACGGCATAGCGAAGCTCGCCCGGGGTGGCAGGGAGCGCCTGCGGCGCCTCCAGGGCGGCCTCGGCGTCGCGTGCGAGCTGCGCGTTCAGCCGCGCGGCCGCGTCGCGGCGGCGTCGCTCCGCCTCGACCAGCTCCACCTTGAGCGCGGTGATCTCGCTCTGCGCCCGCACCGCGTCCTGCTGCGGCACCAGGCCCACCCCGTAGCGGGTGAGCACCAGCCGCTCCAGCGCCCCGACCAGGGCCAGCGTCTCGCGCAGGATGCGCGTCTGCCCCTGCGCCTGGTAGAGGCGGGCGTAGGCGGTCTTGATGCGGGATTCGATCTCGAGGGCGGTCGCCTCGCGCAGGGTGTCGGTCTGGGCGGCCTGGGCACGGGCCAGGTCGCCGCGCAACTCGCGCTTGCCCCAGAAGGGCAGCGGCTGGATCACCCGGTAGCGGGTGGTGCCCACCTCGCCGGGTAGCAGCGAGGCGTCCCCGTCCGACATGGTGTTGGTGAAGTCCATCAGCTCCAGCTGGAACTTCGGGTCGGGCAGGGCGGCGGCCGGCTCGACGCGCGAATGGGCGGCCTCGGCCTCCAGGGCGCGCACCCGCAACTCGGGGTTGTGCTGCCGGGCATAGGCGAGGAGCCCTTCGAGGGAAGCGCCGAGCGGCGTTTCCTGGGCGTATGCGCCGGGCAGCCACAGGCCGAGGGCGAGCAGCACGGCTGGCACGGGCAGGCGGAGCGGGAACGGGAGTCGGAGCTTCATGAAAGGGGTCCGCGAGTCGGTCGAGACGGTACGCGAGGCACAAAAAAGCCGCGCCGGATGGGGTTCCGGGCGCGGCAGGGGGCATCCGTGCTTACTTGGCCGGTTCGAGGGCGGTGACCGTGAAGGCGCCGTTGATACGCTCCGCGGTGAAGCGGATCTTGTCGCCCGCCTTCACCTGGTCGAGCATGGCCGGGTCCTTCGTCCGGAACACCATGGTCATGCCGGGCATGCCGAGGTTCTCGAGCGGGCCGTGGGCGATGGTGAGCTTGCCGGCGCTCTTGTCGAGCTTCTTCACCGTGCCTTCGGCCATCGCCGCGGCGGCCGTCGTGCCGTGGTCCATGCCGTGCGAGCCGTGGGCATCGTTCCCGGCGAAGGCCGGCGCGCAGAGGAGAGCGGCGAGGCCGAGGGTGGCGGCGAGGGGGCGGATCTTCATCTTGGCTCCTGTCGGGTAAGAGGCGATACGGCAGCGAGTATGGCCCGGGACGGCGCACGGACGCCTTACGCGAGGATTACAAATCTGTCAGGCAGTGCGTCGGCGCGGCGGGCGACGTAAACTGACGGGCATCGTGCCGCCCATCGCCGCTCGGGCAGCAGCCACTCGAAAGCCCGGAGGCAGTCATGTCTGCAGGACCGTCACCCTTCGTCCGCGTGCTCGCCGCGCTCGCGGTGCTGCTCTTGACCGGTGTCGCCGCGGCCCGGGAGCCGGTCGTGCTCACCCACGTCCACGGCCTCACCTTCGGCGCGGACGGTAAGCGTCTGTACGTGTCCAGCCACCACGGGCTGGCGGTCTTCGAGGCGGGGCGCTGGTCCGCGGCGCCCGGCCCACAGCACGACCTCATGGGCTTCACCGCGACCCACGATCGCTTCTACAGCAGCGGTCACCCGGCCCCCGGCACCGGACTCCCCAATCCCTTCGGGCTGATCCGCAGCGACGACGGCGGCAAGACCTGGCAGCTGCTCGGCCTGCAGGGGGAGGGAGACTTCCATCTCCTTGCCACCGGCTACGGCAGCAACGCGGTTTACGTGTTCAACCACGAACCGAACTCGCGCATGAGCTCGATCGGCATCTACTACACGCTGGACGATGGACGCACCTGGACAAGGGCAACCGCCGTCGGACTGCGCGAAGAGGTGCTCGCCATCGCGGTCCATCCCGAGGATCCGAAGACGGTCGCGGTCGGCACGCGCAGCGGTGTCTTCCTTTCCGAGGATTCCGGGGAACACTTCCGGCGGGTGCGCCAGGGGCAGCCGCTGGCACTGTTCTTCGACCTCGACGGCCGTCACCTGTGGTTCGGTGGGCACGACGGCGCCCCGACGCTGCAGCGGATGGACCTGGAGGGCGGCGGGCTCGGCCGCGCGACGCTGCCGCCGCTCGAGGCGGACGCAGTCGCCTACATCGCTCAGAACCCGGTGCGCCGGGACGAGTACGCCATCGCCACCTTCAAGCGGAGCATCTTCCTCTCCCGCGACGGCGGCAAGACCTGGCTGGCGCTTGCCCGCCTCGGACGGACCTCCGGGTTCTGAGGCGAGGCGGCTGCGCTGGGGCCGCCCCGCCGGCCGACTTCCCGTTCAGCTGCGCCGGCGCCCGACGGCGCCGAGGCCGACGAGTGCCAGCCCGCACAGGGCCAGGCTGCCGGGCTCGGGAATCTGCTGCACGGTGACGCTGGCGAGGACGTCGACCACGCTCATCTCGCCTTCGGGCGTGTAGACCCTGAACGTTCCCTCCTCGGCATCCGCGTCGCCGGCGCACAGGCCCGCGCCGTCACCGCGGCAGACCAGGGTTCCGGGGCCGCCCTGCAGGTCGAAATTGACCGTGTAGTGGAAGCCCTCGAAGTCGAACTCGAGGGGGGTGAAGTCGATCATGAAGCCGGTATAGACGTCATCGCACGTGCTTCCCAGCGGCGACGGAGTCTCGCAGGGCGCGGTGTTCGGCGTCTCGAAGAACTCGATCCTCGTGGCATGGCCCAGGTCGGCGAGCAGCTCGATGGTGCGGCCGGGATCGGCGAACACGCGGAAGTTCGACAGCGCGTTCGTGACCCACAGCGGATCGGGGAAGGGCGGCCCTTCGATCACGTGGTTGTCCTCCATCAGCGAGGAGATGGTCCAGCTCTCGCCGACGGTCCACAGGCCGTCGTTGTTCAGGTCCTGCGCACCGCCGGCCGAAGGGCTGGTGGTGTCGGTGTATCCGGCGATCTCGATGGAGCTGAAGTCGCTGTCGGGGTCGGTGCCGGCCCAGCTGAAGCTGGAGAAGGTCCCGGCAGGTGCGCCGGCCGGTGCCGCCGGCCCGGCGACGATGGGGCCGCCCGCCGTCGTCGTCGCACCCGGCAGCACCCATCCGACATCCTGAGTGAAGTACAGCGTCTCCAGCGGCGCGGCGGAGACGTCGAGACTGATCGCGGCCAGGCCGATGGCCGACGAGATCACGAGTCGCTTTTGTGTCATTCGCATGGAAAACCTCGCATTCGATAAGCTTGGGTCGGCATGCTTCCGGGCGCAGCCGGCTCCGAAGGGAGCCCTTGCGCCGTCGAAGAACGCCTGTTTGTGATGCTGTTTGCCTATTCGGCGTGGCGAGTAACGCACTCGGCATGCCAGGTTCGAGCGCGAATTGCGGAAATCCCGACCTGCCGCGGAATGCCGGCGATCGGGGAACAACGGCGGTCGGCAGAAATGGCGGAGTGGTGTAAGGGTGCGCGACGTCTATTCCGTCGGGAAATGACGTGCTGGTTTTTGTGCGAATTTATTTTGCAGATGGAATGGATATCCGGTGTGATCATGGACCGACGGTGCACGGGTGTCGTGACTGCGTCGTGTCGTCGTGGAGGTGCTCGCCCAATCGCATGTGACGGTGTCCGGGGGCGCCTGGAATTCCCCGCTGAGACGGGCTTTCGGGCTCGATCCCGAATCTTTTTGAGCGATTGTCGGAATCCCGTGAACGCGACTGCGCAATATCCATGTCATGGTATGGTCGAACCGTCTTCAATTGCTTCGTCATTTGTCCTGGGCGCGGATGGGTGCCTGTCGAAGGTACGGGAAACATCGGAAGAGGTGCCCGGTGCAAGTACCCGCATCATTGGTCAGGAAAAGTATCGTGCATCGTCGCGGGGCCAGGTGGCGGATATGTGAAACGGGTCGCGTGCTAAGGGGATTCCGCGGCGAAACTCGAGGAAACCGGTGAAAGAAATTCCGACTCCGCAATTGCCCGTATCGCCGGCACTCGCGAAAGCCGGGGATGTCCCGAAGAAGCCTGTAGGCGGGGCATCGCATCCGAAGCAGAGCGGGCCTTTCGCCTGCGGGACAGGCTCGGCGGGCCGTGCCGGAGAGGTGATTCTCCGGCACGGTCGGCTAGGCCCGGGAAACCCGATTGCCGCCCCCGCTCAACGGCGCCGACGCCTGCCGAGCGCCAGGCCGACGAGCGCCAGCCCGCTCAGGAGCAGGCTGCCCGGCTCGGGAATCTGCTGAACCTGGAAGGCCATCGTCACGAAGAGCTCGCTCTCGTCGTTCTCGGGGGTGTAGACCCGGATCGTTCCCGGCGGCGCATCGACGTCTCCCACGCACAGGCCGACCCCTTCGCCTCGGCACACCAGCGTTCCCGGACCGCCCTCGATGCCGAAGTTCACCGTATAGAGGAAGCCTTCGTGCACGAAGGAGATGGGATCGAATTCGATCTCCAGTGCGGTGTAGATGTCGTCGCAGACGCTGCCGGTCGGCGACGGCGTTTCGCAAGGCGCCTCGTTGGGGGTCTCGAAGAAGGTGATCGTGGTGTCCTGGCCCAGGTCCGCGCCGATCAGATCGGTGCGTGCCGGGTCGGCGTAAATGCGCAGATTCGCGATCGCGTCGGTCACCCACAGCGGATCGGGGAAGGGCGGGCCCTCGATGACCCGGTTGATCTCCTCGATGCGGGTGATCCTCCAACTCTCGCCGGCGTTCCACTCGTTGTCGTCATTGACGTCGTCGCCGGCGATGTTCCGGGACGGGCTGTCGTCGTCGGTGAAGCCCTCGATCGCAATGGAGCTGAAGGGGCTGTCGGGCTCGGTGCCGGCCCAACTGAAGCTCTCCACTGTACCCGCGGGCGCGCCGGCCGGCGCGGGAGCGCCAAGGATGATGGGGCCGCCCGCGTTGGTGGTGTCACCCGGTGGCTCCCATCCCACCGACTGGTCGAAGTACAGCGTGGTGAGCGGCTGGGCGGCCGCGTCGAAACTGACCGCAGCCAGGCCGATGGCCGCCGCGACAGCAAATCGCTTGTGTATCGTTCGCATGGGAATACCTCGTTTCGATAAGCCTGGGTCGGCCGCTTCCCGAGAATCGGCCCGCTCGCGAGGGCGCGTCCTTGTCTCGGGAAGAGGTCCTGTGCGCCACATGCCTTTCGGCTGAGCGGCGTTTCGGACGACGCATGCGATATGCCAGAAGAGCGGATGCGCGCATGACACGGCGCGCTGCGCTGCCGGGCTATTTCGGCGTCATCCGCCGGGAGTCCGGGGACGGCATCCCGCTGTAACGAGGGCCGACGGCTATGCGGTTCGGACGAGGTAGGCGAATTTCCGCTCGTAGTCCAGGCTCATGCCCTGGGGAAAGTCGCCGTAGGGCAGGCAGGTTGCCCGAGGTGCGCGCGAATCGCCGGCGTCGGCGGCGGAGAGCTCGCCCAGACGCCTCGCGAGAAAGGCAGGATCGGCGGAACTGCCGCGCCGTTGCTGGTATTCGAGCTCGATGCCCGAGTCCGAGCGGCGGACCCGGAAGGCGCCGGAGAGCTCGTCCGCGATCACGGGATCGCGGTATGCGAGGGCTTTGAAATGATCCACGTGCCATCGTGGATCCACCCAGTCGCTACGCCGTCCGACCAGCGCGACGATCGGGAAGGGTAGTCGTTCCGGCAGGGTGCGCAATTCCTCGCGCATGCCGCGAAGATCGTCCGGGCGGACGCGGTAGGCGAGGTCGCCGGTTCGGTATCGGACTAGGGGAATCGGGGCGCGAGCGTCCAGGACGGTGATGACAAGCTCACCGACTCCGTGGCCGTCGGTATCGACGATCTCCACGTAAGAGCGGAGCGGGTCGTAGCAGAAGTAGGTGGGCCGCAACGCAGGCGGGGGAGCGGCGGTCCACGCCCGGCGCAGCGCGACGGTCTCCGGCGTTTCGAAGAACAGGTTGAGGCCCAGTTCCGCCGTGCCCATGGTGCTTCCGATCAGGCGCGGGTCCTTCCCGTCGATCGCGATGCCCAGCTTGCCTGCGACATAGCTCCGGAACTCCTCCGGGAAAGTCTCGCCGCCGAGGATGACGTGGGTCGAAATGCCGGACCAGTCCATCCGCTGCTCGCCGGCGTAGTCGAGGAAACGCTTGAGGAACAACGGGTCGGCGCAGAGCACGAACTGCCGGAAGAGCGGCGCGGAGCGCCGCATGATCGCGAGCGCCATGTCTTCGCGCACGCTGACGTTCGCGATGCAGGCGGCTTCGGAGCTGAATACGACGCCCATCGGCAGGCAGTTCACCACCAGGGTGGAACGCCGGTCGATGGAGAACGCGAGCTCCAGGCCGAGGTCGATTCCGTGCGCGGCGGCGCGCTTTCGCCCGTGGGTGGAGAGCCCGAACGCGAAGCCGCTGCCGCCGTAACCGGAGCTCGTCAGGATCCCCGCCAGATCCTCGGCGGATATGTCGTCCGCGATCAACTCGTGCAGCGGGAACCGGCCGAAGGTCGACGCCTTGTCGAGAATCGGTGCCCTGTCGAGGATCTCCTTCACCGACAGCGATCGCGGCGAGGTCACGCCGGCTTCGGCGAGCAGCGTCCGGTAAGCGGGCGATCGGGCGGCCGCGCGCCGGAAGCAGCGCAGCAGCCCCGCCTCGGAACGGCGGATCAGCTTCTCGGGCGTCTGCCTCGCCAGCAGAGAGAGCAGCGCGCGGCGGCGCATGCGCTGATACGTTCGGCCGATCGATCCGGAAAGATCCTGGGGCGAAGGGAACACGGGCAGTCTCCGTCCTCGGGGGTGGTGGCGATGCGATCAGGCGCCGTGCTGGAACCACTCGAGGAGCTCGGGCTTGGATTTCCGCAGTTTGCGCTCCACCTTGGCCAGATCGGCAACGTAGGGGGTTACCGGCCCGTAGTAGTCGCACTCGGGGCCGATCGGCATGAAATCGAAGTCGTGCCGGGCGAGCATCCGGACCAGCGAACGTTCCATCGCCGCATACCAGTAGCGGATGCCGTTTGCACGGCTGAACCGGTATGCCTCGCGGTACAGCCCCAGCACCAGCAGGGGGGACCGTTCCCGTCGCTCGCTTCCGTCGGGCTCGTGGGCACGTCCGCGGCGAACCCGCGCATTGACGCCGTAGAACGTATCGCCCGTCCGTCGGCGGTAGTCCCTGCGCACTGCGAGCCTGGACACCTCGGCGCACTCCTCGGGAGGCGGTCTCTTGAAGCCTTCCTCCGGGGGGCAGTGCAATTCGAACGGAAAGGGCTCGCCCTTGCTCAGGACGAGCCGGACGGTGCCCGCGACGAGTCCGTTGGAACTGCGGGCGGCGAAGTGCGCGGAGCGGCGGTCGAAGCCGTCGCTCTCCAGGCGTGCCGGATATCGGGATGCGGGCAGGAAGCCACGCTCGAGACAATAGACCTGATAGCGCAGCGCATAAATATCCACGAGCTCGGCGGCTTGCGAGTAGACCTCGAAAGTTTCCATGGAGAAGTACCTCCCGACGGCACCGGGCGCCTCCATCGTTCAACCCCCGCTCGAAGTACTTCGTGTCTTCGATCCACCGCCTTCTGCCCCGTTCTCTTCTTGGAGTGAGATTTCGGGCGAGGCCGGAAAGCGTCGAGTCCGCCGGCGTACGGCAGGGGCGGAATGGATTCCGGACCGATGACCGTGTCAAAGAAAAAAACGGTATTCCACGTGCATGCGAATCGCGTTCGCATGGCGGAGGGCAATATACGGGCGAACGCAGCGCCGACATTTCGGAAAATGTAAGCGCGTGCAGCCGGGCCGAATCCGGCCAGGGGCGCGGGGAGCCGTTCCCCGAGAAGCGGTTCGCCCGCGCGGCAACGATTCGTTACCGGATGCGGGCCCTCTCGGCCCGCCGGTGCCCTCAGACCGTTCCGGGAACGGCGACGGCGACGCGTTCGGCCAGGCGTTCCTCGCGCGGCTCGGCCGGGTAGATCACCAGCAGGCTGGTCGCGGGAAAGCGTTCGGCGAGGCGGGTGTGCAGGTTGCCCGACAGGGGGCGCCAGGCGAGTCCGCCGGTGCGCACGCCGTAGAGCACGAGGAGGTCGTCGTCGGCCTTGAAGTCGGCGATCGCCAGGGGGACCGAAGACCAGTGTTCGACGCTGAGCAGCTTGACGTCCACTGCCGGCTTGACCGCCTGCACGCGCTTGCGCACGCGCGCCTCGTGGGCCTTCTCGGTCAGGACCACCAGCGGGGCGCCGAGTTGGCGTGCGAGTCGCTTGACGATCCCGACCGCTTCCGGGAAGCCGTGCTCGTGGTCGGCATGAGGCGGGATGGCCAGCACGACCCGGTGGCAGGTATTGAGCGGGCGTTCGGTGCGCGAAACGATGAGGGTGTAGTGCCGGTCGCGCAGCAGGCGCTCGAGCATGGAGCCGAAGAAGAACTCCGGCGTGGTCTTGGCGCTCCAGCCGACGATGACCTCGGTGCCCCGCTGCTCGCGCCGCGCGCGCAGCACGCCGTCGGCGAAGTTGAGATCGATGGGCGTGAGCGGCTGCGCCGGTACCTCGGCCGCAGCGAGGTCGTGCATCGCCTCGGCCAGCATCTTCTCCACGCGGGCGATCTGCTCGTGGGAGCCGCCGACGTCTTCCACCACGCTGAGCGGGTAGAGCGGCTGGCCCTGCGCGGGATCGCGCACCATCTGCGCGAGCTCGAGCAGGCGCGGCGCAGTTTCCGGCTTGGACAGCGCCACCAGGATGCGCTGCGGCGGCCCGCTCGGCTCGAGTTCGGCCTCCTCCTGCGCGATTGCCAGGTTGCGGCCGTGGCGGTCCACCAGCCACGGGGCGGCCACGCAGGTGACCAGAATCATCAGGATGGCGCCGTTCACCACCGCATCGTCGAACAGCCCCAGGCCGTGGCCCACGCTGGTGACCGCCAGCGTCGCCGCCGCGTGGGCGAGGCTGAGTCCGAAGACGACGCCCGCCTGATCGCGGTCGTAGCCGAGCAGCACCCGGGTGGCGGCGGCGGCGAGCCACTTGGCCGGCCCCACCGTCACGACCAGGGCGGCTGCCACCAGCCAGGCGCGCAGGTCGCCGGCGAAGATGCGCACGTCGAGCAGCATCCCGACGGACAGCAGGAAGAAGGGCACGAACACCGCCTCGCCCGTGAAGCGGATACGATTCATCAGGGTGCTGTTGTGGGGGATGAGGCGGTTCAGGGCGAGCCCGGCGAGGAAGGCGCCGAGGATGGGCTCGGCCCCCGCCAGATGGGCGAGGCTCGCGCAGCCGAAGACCGTGGCGAGGACGAACACGAACTCGGTCACGCCGTCGCCACGGCCCACGTTGCGGAAGAACCAGCGCGCGAGCCGCGGTAGCCCGATCAGGATCGCGAGGACGTAAATGGTCAGGCCGATGGCCAGCCGATACCAGAAGGCCTCGTCCATCGTGCCGTGTGCCGCGCCTGCGATCACCGCGAGCACCAGCAGGGCCAGCGTGTCGGTGATGATGGTCCCGCCCACCGCGGTGGTGACGGCGGGATTGCGCACGATCCCCAGGCGACTCGCGATCGGGTAGGGCAGCAGGGTATGCGAGGCGAACATGGCACCCGTCAGCAGCGCCGCCGGCCAGTCGAAGCCGAGCAAACGGCCGACAAGGGTGCCCACGCCCTGGGGTACCGCGAAAGTGAGCAGGCCGAACACCACGCTGTGCACCCGGTAGCGCTTGAGCACCGCCATGTCGATCTCGAGGGCCGCGGTGAACATGATGTAGAGCAGGCCCACGGTTCCGAACAGCACGAAGGACTGATCGCGCGCCAGCACCCCGAGGGCGTTGGGGCCGAGCACCGCGCCGGCGAGCAGCAGCCCGATCATGCCCGGCAGGCGGTAGCGGGCCATGATGATGGGCGCGAGCAGGATCAGCAGCGCGACCAGCGCGAATACCAGCACGGGGTCGTTGACGGGAAGGAGGTCGGTCATGGGCGGCTCGTTCTGGGTGGACGGGACGAGCACCCTCCCGGCGCATCGGGCGACCGCCACGTGATCGGCGGCCGTCGGCGGGCGGGTGGCGCTGCGCGAGGCGTGTCGCATTCTTCATGATGCGCTGCGGCAAGGCAATCCCGCCGCGACGTGAGGGTAGCGCCCGTAGCAACGGCAGCGGGGCGGAATCGCCCATCCGGGCAGGGGCCGAGGGGATTGGTGGGAGCGGTCGCGGGCGCGTCCGGCGTCGTGCCGCAAGCTGACCGCGGCATTACAAGTCTGTAAGCTTTGCCGCGCGGCAGGAGAACGCGGGCAAAATGGCCGCGTTTCCAGCGGGAAAGGCGGGCGGCGTGAAGATCCTCATCGTCGAAGACGAACCGAAGACCGGCGAATACCTGAGGCAGGGCCTGTCGGAGGCCGGGTTCGTCGTGGATCTCGCCCGTCACGGCATGGACGGACTGCATCTCGCGCTCACCGGCGACTACGACCTGGTGGTGCTCGACGTGATGCTCCCCGGGCTGGACGGCTGGAGCGTGCTGCAGACCGTGCGCCGCGCCGGCCACGAGATGCCGGTGCTCTTCCTCACCGCGCGCGATCAGGTGGAGGACCGGGTGCGCGGGCTGGAGCTGGGCGCCGACGACTACCTGGTGAAGCCCTTCGCCTTCTCCGAGCTCCTGGCGCGGGTACGCACGCTCCTGCGCCGCGGCCGCAGCAAGGAGCCGGAGGTCTTCCGGGTGGCCGACCTGGAGCTCGATCTGCTGCGCCGGCGCGTCGTGCGTGCGGGCACCCGCATCGACCTCACCGCCAAGGAGTTCGCGCTGCTGGAGCTGCTCATGCGGCGCCAGGGCGAGGTGCTGCCGCGCTCGCTCATCGCCTCCCAGGTGTGGGACATGAACTTCGACAGCGACACCAACGTGATCGAGGTCGCGGTGCGGCGCCTGCGCGCCAAGGTGGACGAGCCCTTCGAGCCCAGGCTCATCCGCACGGTGCGGGGCATGGGCTACGTGCTGGAGGCGCCGGAAGGGGAGTGATGCCGCCGCTCGCCCTGCCGCGTTCGCTCACCGCGCGCCTCGCGCTGCTCTTCGCGCTGCTCGCGGCGACCCTGCTCGCCGTGGTCGCTCTCGTCCTGGGACGCGCGGTGGAAGGCCACTTCGCCGAGCTCGACCACCACGAGGTGGCTTCCAAGCTCGCCGTGATCGACAACCTGCTCGCCCAGACCACCACCCCGGAGGCACTCGAGACGCTGCCGCGTCGCCTCGACGACGCCCTGGTCGGCCACGACATGGTGGCGGTGCTGCTGCGCGACGCCGACGGCGCGGTGATCTACGCCGCCCATGCCCCCAGCTTCGACGCGGCGCAGCTCGCCGGCGAGCGCCTGCCTCCCGGCGGGCGCGCCTGGACGCTGGGCGAGCGGCACTACCTCGGCCGCGAGCGCGAGCTCGCCATTCCGCTTCCCGAGCCGGTGTCGGTGCGTGTCCTGGTCGCGCTCGACATCACCCACCATGCCGACTTCCTCAGCGAGGTGCGAAACCGCCTGTGGCTGGGCATTTCGGCCGCCGCGCTGGCGGCGGGGCTGCTCGGCTGGTTCGCGGCCCACCGCGGCCTCGCGCCGCTGCGCCGGGTCACCGCCACCGCCCAGGCCCTCTCGGCCGATCGCCTGGGCGAGCGGCTCTCGGAAAAGGATGCGCCCACCGAGGTGCACGAGCTGGCGGAGGCCTTCAACGGCATGCTGGCGCGGCTCGAGGCGGCCTTCCGCCGCCTCTCGGACTACTCCTCCGACATCGCCCACGAGCTGCGCACGCCGGTGAGCAACCTCATGACAGAGACCCAGGTGGCCCTCACCCGCGCGCGCAGCCCCGAGGAGTACCGCGAGATCCTCCACTCCAACCTGGAGGAATTCGACCGGATGGCGCGCATGATCGCCGACATGCTGTTCCTCGCCAAGGCGGACAACGGGCTCTTGCCGCGTCCGGCGGAGACAGTGGCGCTGGCGGCCGAGGCCCAAGCCCTGGCCGAGTTCTACGAAGCGCTGGCCGAGGAGAAGGGCGTGTCGATCGCCGTGGCGGGGGCCGCGAGCGTGACCGGCGACCACCTCATGCTGCGGCGGGCCCTCTCCAACCTGCTCTCCAACGCGCTGCGGCACACGCCGGCAGGTGGCTCGGTCACGATCGACATTGCGCAGCGCGGCGAGCGTGTGCTCGTGACGGTGTCGAACCCGGGGCCGACGATTCCGGCCGATCAGCTGCCGAGACTCTTCCAGCGCTTCCACCGAGTGGATTTCTCCCGCACCCGCCAGGGCGACGGGGCCGGGCTGGGGCTCGCCATCACGCGCTCGATCGTGGAGGCCCACGGCGGGACGGTGGGCGTGGCATCGGCCGACGGGCTCACGCGCTTCTGGCTCGAACTGCCGCTGGCCGCGTCGTCCGCCGAATCTTCCTTGCGGGATGCTTGCGAGCCGCTGAACCACAAGTAATCGGCGGGTCATCGCCGCGTCGGGGGCGCCTCCTTAGGATGGAGTCATGGATGTCCGGGAGCGGACTCCTGATTCCGAAGACCCTCTCAAGGAGAAACAGCATGCTCAAGCTCGCCGCAATGGCCGCCGTCGCCGCCACCGTTTCCGTCTCCGCGCTCGCCGCGACCGACGCCACGCTCGATCGCTCGGTCGTCCTCGAGGACGGGACGACGGTCCACATCTTCCGCGACGGCAAGATGGGGATGGAGGACCGGTTCGGCCGCCCCTTCCTCATGGCGCCCGGGCACACCATGGAAGCGCGTGACGGTACCACGATCGAGATGAAGGGCAACGAGGTCTGGCGCGTGTACGGCCTCTATCAGGACTATCTGGGCGGCTGAGCCTTCCGCCGGCACCACGACGCCCGGCCCCGCTTCGGCGGGGCCGTTTGCTTCAAGGGGCCCCAGGTCGAGCGAGCGGGTCGGCGGGGGCGCGCATGCACTTGCTCGCCACCATTTCGCGCAGCACCGCCTCCTCGGCCAGGAAGGCCTCGACCGCCGCCGGGTCGAACTGGCGGCCAGCCAGGCGCACGAGCTCGTCGCGCGCGGCGTTGAACGTGAGGCCGGCCCGGTAGGGGCGGTCCGAGGTCATCGCGTCCAGCGTGTCGATCACCGCGAACAGGCGCGCCCCGAAGGGGATGGCATCGCCGCGCAGGCCACGCGGATAGCCGCCGCCGTCGAACTGCTCCTCGTGCGACCACACGATCTGCGCGGCCTCATCCATGTCCGGCAGGCGGCTGACGATGCGGTAGCCGTCCTCCGGGTGGCGGCGCATCACCGCCCACTCGGCCGCGTCGAGCGGCCCTTCCTTGAGGAG
>DYFV01000048.1 GCA_020725025.1 Azoarcus sp. | reverse complement strand
CACCCCTCTCTGCAAGCCCCTCCGGGCTTTTGCACACTGTTCAGAACACTACCTCCGGGGAAGTGGGTGAGGTTCCCCGATGGTGCCCCGTCGCCCCATTTCGGGGCACTTGTCCGCTCTGGCATCCGACTTGCGTAAGCCGGGAAAACCGAGCCGTCCCGGGCGAAGAACCCTTGTCCGGGCCGGCCGCTTCCGGAAAAACGACAAATGTCATCGGAATTTCATGCGACGCTCGCAGCATCTGCTGCGACGGAGGGAGGATCGGCAGCGGTGCGCAGGGTGGGCGCCCTCCGGGCGTGGTGGACCCGCGTCCGGCTGAGCCGCTTCGGCCCGCATCTCGTCGCGGCGCTGGCCACCTTGTGCCTGGTCGCGCCGGGGGGGTCGTATCTCGCGCACGTGAGCGCCGAGCACCACGGCGAACACGTCACCCAGGCGGTTCTGCAGGCGGCCACCCATGCGCGGCTGCTCGAAGGCCTCATCGAGCGCGCCGCCACGACCCCGCGCCTGCTCGCGCCGCTCACCGCCAGCACCGACGAGCACATGCGGAGCCAGGCGGCCGACGACCTGTTCCACCTCGGCCGGTCGATCCAGGCCTTCGAGCTCGTGGCCGCCGGCGGAGGGCGCCTGCGCCTGGAGCGAGGGCTGGAGCTCGCCGGCGGCCTGGGCACGGTGCCGGCGCTGAGGGCGGAGGGGCATCCCGTCCTCACCATGGAGGGCGACACCCTCGTAGTCGCCCAGACGCTGCACCGGGCAGACGATCCCGGCGCGCGCTGGGGCGAGTCGCTCGCCTATATCGCCCTGGAGCAGCTGGTGGCCGATGCGCGGCTGGCCGACCTGCCCGTCGAGGGCTTCGGCGTGCGCCTGCTCTACGTCGCCGACGCCGCCGATCCCGGCCGTCTCCTGCATGCAGGCGGCGAGTGGAGCGCCAAGGACTCGGCCACCTACCTCATCCCGGTCCCCGGGACCGGGCATCTGCGCCTGGACCTCTCGCCTCTACCCACCGACCTGGCCACCATCCCCTTTGTTTCGGCGGGCGTGCTGCTTGCCACCGCGGTGCTGTGCTGGCTGCTGATCCTGCGCCTGCTGCGCCGGCCGGCCGAGCTGCAGCGGGAGGTGGCGCGCCACACGCGCCTGCTGGAGGACGAGAAGCGGACCCTGGAAGTGGAGATCGGACGCCGCGCGGCCCTCGATCGTCAGCTCGCGGAGCACGCCGCCTTCCTCGAGCAGCTGTTGCGTGCCATGCCCGGCCCGGTGTTCACCAAGGACACCTCGGGCCGCTATGTGGACGTCAATCCCGCCTTCGAGCGGTTCTTCGGGCGGCCTCGCGCAGAGCTGCTCGGCAAGACGGTTTTCGACGTGGCGCCGCACGAGCTCGCCGCGGTCTACCATCGTGCCGACACCGAGCTCATGGCGCGGGGCGGCACCCAGGTGTACGAAGCGCGGGTGCGCCGCGGCGACGGCGAACTGCGCGATGTGATCTTCCACAAGGCCGTCCTCAACGACGCCGCCGGGATGCTCACCGGCATCGTGGGCATCGTCCTCGACATCACCGAGCGCAAGGCGGCCGAGCGGCGGCTCGCGCGCCTGAACCGCATGCTGGCGGCGCTCTCCGAGACCAATCGCACCATTGCCCGCGTCCACGAGGCGGACACGCTGCTCAAGCGCATCGGCGCCGCCCTGCGAGAGCGCGGCGGCTTTCCCTACGCCTGGCTCTACCTGGTCGAGCCCGAAGGGCCGCAGATCATCGCCGGGGCGGAAACCGGCGCGGTCGCGCGCCGCGTCACCGCGTCCATGGTGCGTCCGGCCGGGCCCTGTCCGTCCGAGCTGCGACGCTTCGGCCACATCGCCGAGTGCTGCGGCGACACGCTCGCCTGCGAGCTCGCCGAGCATGGGCTCGCCACTCTGACCCATCTGCCGCTATGGTGCGATGGCGCCTGTGTGGGCGCCATCGCGCTTCTCGGCGCCGCGGACGAAGCCTTCGGCGCCGAGGAGCAGCAGGTGCTGGAGGAACTCGCCGCCAACGTCTCGTTCGCCCTCGAAGCGCTCTCCCGGGAGCGGCGCCGGCGCCAGGCGGAGGACAAGCTGCAGCTCGCGGCGCGCGTGTTCGAGAACAGCGCCGAGGGCATCCTGGTCACCGATGCCGCCAACCGCATCGTGATGGTGAACAAGGCCTTCACCCAGGTCACCGGCTACTCGGCGGAGGAGGTGATCGGACAGAACCCGCGCATCCTGAGCTCCGGCACCCAGGGGCCGGAGTTCTACCGCAGCATGTGGCACGCCCTGAAGACGCGGGGCGAGTGGCACGGGGAGATCGAGAACCGGCGCAAGAGCGGCGAGTTCTACCCGGAGTGGCTGACCATCAGCGCGGTGCGCAACGAGGCGGGCGAGCTCACCCACCACGTGGCGGTGTTTTCCGACCTCACCGCCCGCCGGGAGATCGAGGAGCGGCTCAACTTCCTCGCCCACTACGACGCGCTCACCTCGCTGCCCAACCGCATCCTGTTCACCGACCGCCTGCAGAACGCGCTGGCCCAGGCACGCAAGGAAGGGCAGCGGGTGGCGGTGGCCTTCCTCGACCTGGACCGCTTCCAGCTGATCAACGAGACCGCCGGGCCGGCGGCGGGCGACCGCCTGCTCCAGGAGATCTCGGGGCGGCTCGCGGCCGCGATTCACGAAGGCGACAGCGTGTGCCGCCTCGGCGGCGACGAGTTCGCCCTGATCTTCAACCACCTCGCCTCGCCCGACGATGCGGCCGGCCGTATCGCGCGCATCCAGGACCTGCTGCGCCGGCCGGTGCACGCCCTGGACCACGAGATCCACTGCTCGGCGAGCATCGGCGTGGCCGTGTTCCCCGACGATGCGGAGTCCGTCGAGTCGCTGGTGAAGAACGCGGACTCGGCCATGTACAAGGCCATGGAGGACGGCGGCAACACCTTCCGCTTCTATCGGCAGGATCTGAACCAGCGCACTGCCGAGCGCCTCAAGCTGGAAGGGCGGCTGCACCATGCGCTCGAGCGCGGCGAGATGATGCTGTGGTTCCAGCCGCTGGTGTCGTCCATCAGCGGCCGCATCATCGGCGCCGAGGCCCTGCTGCGCTGGCAGCGGGCCGACCTCGGCGGCATGGTGAGCCCGGCCGATTTCGTGCCGCTGCTGGAGGAGACCGGGCTGATCGTCCCCGTCGGCGAGTGGGTGCTGCGCACCGCCTGCGAGGAGAACGCGCGCTGGCGCGAGCTCACCGGCGAGCCGCTGTTCGTGGCGGTCAATCTTTCGGCGGTGCAACTCGCCGACCCCGGGTTCGCCGGGCGCGTGGCCGACATGCTGGGCGAGCTCGATTTCGACGCGCGCTACCTGGAGCTGGAGCTCACCGAAAGCTCCGTCATGCGCGACGCCGAGGCCGGCATCCGCGCCCTGCGCGAGCTGAAGACGCTCGGCCTGCGCCTGTCCCTCGACGACTTCGGCACCGGCTACTCCAGCCTCAGCTACCTCAAGCGCCTGCCGATCGACACCCTCAAGGTGGACCGGTCCTTCGTGCGCGACATCCCCGGCGACGCCGAGGCCACCTACCTCACCCGCGCCATCGTGGCGATGGGCCACTCGCTGCGCCTGGAGATCGTCGCGGAGGGGGTCGAGACCCCGGCCCAGGTGGCCCTCCTGCGCGAGCTCGACTGCGATCTGCTGCAGGGCTTCCACTTCTCGCCCGCCGTGCCTGCCGAGCGCTTCCGCGAGCTGCTTCAGAACGCCTCGCCGTACGCCTTGCCGCCACCCTCGAGCGGGTTGCCGCGCGGCCCGGCCGTCGCCTGCCCGGCGCCCGCGACGGCGCGGTGAAATCCGCGCAGGGCCTGCCGTGCGATCTGCTGTCCGATTCGACTCACACACGGAAGAAGAAACGATGAAGAAACAGGATCAAGCTCCGGCGTTCGACAGGAATTGCCCCGAAGGGCTGTGTGCGGCCGTGACGGCGCTGGCCGAGGAGCAGGACGAGAACGCGCGGCGGATGCGTGCGCTGGAAGAGAAGCTGCGCGCGGTGGTGGCGGACATGCTGGTCTACGAGCCCGCGACCCGGCCCTGAGGAGGCTGCCCGATGTCCTGCCAACTGACGCGTCCCGCCCACGGGCTCGGCGAAGCCGGCCACGCCCTCGACGCCGGCCACGAGCGTTTCGGGTCCTGCATCGAGATCCTGAGGAAGCTCACCTTGTGGGTGGGCGAACACGGCGCCGACGAAGCGGCGCGCGAATCGGCCAGAGCGGTGCTGCGCCACTTCCGCGGTGACGCGCTGCGCCACTACGAGGACGAGGAGATGCTGGTGTTTCCCCGTCTTCTGGAGCGCGCCGGCTCGTCGGACTGGCCCGGCGTGGCGCAGCTGGTGGGCCTCCTCGAAGCCGACCACCGGCGTCTGCGCAACGCCTGGGCCGGGATCGCCGCGCACATCGAGGCCATCGCCAGGGGCGAGGCGCAGCGGCTCGTCGCCGCCGAGGTGCAGGAGTTCATCCTCCTGCTGTGCAGCCACATCGAGTGCGAGCGCACCCGGCTGCTGCCGCTGATGCAGCGCCTGCTCCATCCGGACGATCAGGCCGAGATCGGCGCCGAGCTGTGCGTGCGGCGGGCGTGCAGTGCGCTCGTCTGAGCGAAACCGGCACGCAAGTTGCGTGAACCCGGTGCCCGGCCGTCCCTGGATGCCACTCCGGAATCGCTCAAAGTGAACAAGCTCCTTTCCGCCCTCGAGCCGCTGTACGACGTTCGTATCTGGGTCCGGCTCGTGGTCACGATCTGGGCAATGCTCTTCGTCGCCTGGGCGGCGGTGATCTACTGGGCGTCGAGCGAGCAGGAGCGTATCGCCCTCGAGCAGGCCCACGACCTCGCCGCGAGCACGCACCAGATCACCATGGCGAACCTCCTGTTCATGAAGAAGACGCGCACGATCAAGAAGCGTGCGATCTACTTCGACCAGGTGCGCCAGTCCGAGGCGATCAAGGACCTGCGGGTGGTGCGCGGCGAGCCGGTGACCTATCAGTTCGGCGACGGGGACGAGACGGAGAGCAGCCACGATCCGGACGACGAGCAGGTCCTGGCGACCGGTAAGCCGATCTTCGCGGTGCAGGACGACCCGACCCACGGCAAGGTGCTCAAAGCCGTGTTTCCCGCCATCAGCACCACGAACTACCTCGGCCACGACTGCCTGGAGTGTCACGACGAGCACCCCGAGGGCACCGTGCTGGGCGCGGTGTCGATGAAGATCTCGCTCGCCAAGACCGACGCCACGGTGAGCGAGGCGCGGCTCAAGCTGATCGGCGTGGCGCTCGCCGCCAGCCTGCCGCTGCTCGGCTTCATCTACCTGTTCATCACCCGCTTCGTCACCCGCCCGCTCGACAGCATGACGCGCAACCTCGAGGACATCGCGGCCGGCGACGGCGATCTCACGCGCCGCCTGCCGGTGCGCGGGTCCGACGAGATCGGGCTGGCCGGGCGCGCCTTCAACAACATGATGGACAAACTCCACCGTCTCATCGTGGACGTGCGCACCACCGCCGAGGAGGTGGCCGCATCGACCCATCACCTCGGCAGCACCAGCGAGCAGATCGCGGCCCGTTCCACCACCCAGAGCGACCGCTCCACCGACGCGGCCACCGCCATGGAGCAGATGACGGCAAGCATTGCCAGTGTTGCCGGCAATACCGACCAGGTCGAGAAGCTCTCCGAGCGCAGCCGGATGCGCACCGACCAGGGCATGGTCGAGCTCACCGGCCTGGGCCACCGCATGCGCGAGGTCGAGGAAGCCGTCTCGCGCATCGCGAGCACGGTATCGACCTTCGTGGGAAGTACCGCCTCGATCTCCACCATGACCCGCCAGGTGCGCGACATCGCGGACCAGACCAACCTGCTCGCGCTCAACGCCGCCATCGAGGCGGCCCGGGCGGGCGAGCAGGGCCGCGGCTTCGCGGTGGTGGCGAGCGAGGTGCGCAAGCTCGCCGAGATGTCGGCCGGCTCGGCCAGGCAGATCGACGCCATCACCGGCTCGCTGGGCACCGAATCGGAGCAGGTCACGGAGGCGATAGAGCGCGGCCTCGTGGTGCTGCGCGCCACCCAGGCGGCGCTCGACAACGTGGCGGGCGTCCTCAACGACGCGAGCGGGGCGGTGCGCGAAGTGGCGCAGGGCATGAACGAAATCCGCGACGCGACCGACGAGCAGTCCCAGGTGTCGAACATGGTGGCCGAGAACGTGGAGTCGATCGCCACGCTTGCCAAGGAGAACACCTCCATGATCGCCGCCATGAACGACGCGGTGCGCCAGCTCGCCGCGCTGGCGGGTCGTCTGCAGGCCGACATGGGAAGGTTCCGCACCTGAATACCGCCGCCCGAACGAGCCTGCCCGGCTTCCGGGATTGCCGGATTCCGGCCGAAACGTTTCCCGCGATCGGGAATATGACGTTCCCGGAAGCCGGAAATCCCTGCCCGGCGTGCATACATGCGCCGGATGTGGTTGAATCCCGCCCCATGCTCGAAGCCTCCGATCTCGCCTGTCTGAAGGGCGACCGACTGCTCTTCCGCGGCCTGGCCCTGAACCTGACGGCCGGGTCGATGTTGCGCATCGCGGGCTCGAACGGCATGGGCAAGACCAGCCTGCTGCGCATTTTGTGCGGCCTCGCCCACGCCGAGCACGGCGAGGTGCGCTGGCGCGGCCGCCCGATCGGCGACGACCGCGAGGCCTTCCACCGCGATCTCCTCTATCTCGGCCATGCGGCGGCGCTCAACGACCTGCTCACACCCCTCGAGAACCTGCGCTTCGCCTGCGCCGCGGGCGAGGACGAGGCCGACGAGGAGCGCTGCGTGGACGCGCTGGTGCGCATCGGGCTCGCCAACCAGCTGGACCTGCCCGCGCGTGTGCTCTCCCAGGGCCAGCGCCGGCGCGTCGGGCTCGCCCGCCTCTTCCTGGCCGGCCGGCGACCCCTGTGGATTCTCGACGAGCCCTTCACCGCGCTCGACGTCGCCGCGGTGGCCGAACTCGTCGCCACCCTCGAGGATCACTGCGCCGAGGGCGGCATGGTCGTGCTCACCACGCACCAGGATGCGCCCTTCACCCAGCCCCCGGCGGTGCTCGATCTGGCCGAGGTCGCCCTGTGACCGGCGCGCCCGGGGCCTTTGCCGCGGTGCTGCGGCGCGACCTCCTGCTCGCCTGGCGGGGGCGTGCGGACGTGCTCGTCACGCTGGCCTTCTTCGTCGTGGTGGTGTGCCTCTTCCCCTTCGGCGTGGGCGCCGAGCCCAACCAGCTTCGCGCGATCGCTCCGGGCGTGCTGTGGGTGGCGGCGCTGTTGTCCACGCTGCTTTCGCTGCACCGGCTGTTCGGCCAGGATTACGCCGACGGCACCCTCGAGCAGCTTGTGCTCTCTCCCGAGCCGGCGGTACTGTGGGTGACTGCCAAGGTGGCCGCCCACTGGACGGCCACCGGCCTGCCGCTGGTGATCGCCGCGCCGGGGCTTGCCCTGCTGTTTGACGTCGAGCAAGGTGCGCTCTCGGTGCTTGTCCTATCGTTGGCCCTCGGTACACCGATCCTGGCGCTGCTGGGTGCGGTCGGCGCGGCCCTGACGCTGGGGCTGCGCGGAGGCGGCATGTTGCTTGCGTTGCTCGTCCTGCCGCTGTTCGTGCCGGTGCTGATCTTCGGCGCCGGCGCGGTGGACGCGCACCTCTCGGGCACGGGCGCCGCCGCGCACCTGCTGCTCCTGGGCGGTGGCCTGCTGGGCGCGCTTGTGCTCGCCCCGCTCGCCTGTGCCGCGGCGCTACGTATCGCACTCGACTGATACTCCCATGAGAGAGATTTCCATCGATTCCCCCCGCAACGAACCGAAGAGCTGGCTGCGCTTCGCCGCGCCGCAGATGTTCTATCCGCTCGCGGGCCGGCTCGCGCCGTGGTTCGCCGCGGTCGCCGCGGTGCTCACCGTGGTGGGGCTGTGGCTGGGCTTCTTCGTCGCGCCCACCGACGCCACCCAGGGCGAGGTCTACCGGGTGATCTTCATCCACGTCCCGGCGGCGTGGATGTCCATGTTCATCTACCTGGTGATGGCCTTCTGGTCGGCGGTGGGCCTGGTCATGAACACGCGCCTGTCCTTCCTCATGGCCCGTGCGCTCGCGCCCACCGGGGCGATGTTCTGCTTCGTGGCGCTGTGGACCGGTGCGCTGTGGGGCAAGCCCACCTGGGGCGCCTATTGGGTATGGGACGCGCGGCTCACCTCGCAGCTTCTGCTGCTCTTCCTCTACTTCGGCTTCATGGCCCTCACCAGCGCCATCGAGGACCCGCGCCGCGCCGACCGCGCCGGGGCGATCATCGCGCTGGTGGGAGCGATCAACGTGCCCATCATCTACTTCTCGGTGAAGTGGTGGAACACGCTGCACCAGGGGGCCTCGGTGAGCCTCACCAAGGCGCCGTCCATGGCCACCACCATGCTCCTGGGGATGCTGGTGATGGCGCTCGCCGCCTGGGCCTACAGCATCGCGGTGGCGTTGTGGCGGGTGCGTCCGCTCATCCTCGAGCGTGAGCGCCACACCGACTGGGTGGCGGCGGAACTGACGGCACAGGAGGGCCGGGTGTGATGCAGTGGGAGTCGTGGAGCGATTTCTGGGCGATGGGCGGGGCGGCCCCCTACGTGTGGGGCAGCTATGCCGTCACCGCGGTATTGATCCTGCTGGAACTTGTATTGGTCCTCAGGCGTCGTAAGGACACTGTACGCCGTCTGCTCCGCCTGCGCCGCGCCACCGCGGGGCAGGCGGGCGGACGGCGTTCGCATGGCCGCACGTGAGCCGCGGCGCGCAACGGCAAGGGTTCAACGGCAATTGGAGATGGATGAATGAAACCCCGTAGCAAACGTCTGGTCCTCATCGGCACGGCCGTGGGCCTGCTGGCCGGTGCCGTGGCACTCGTGCTGAGCGCATTCCAGCAGAATCTCGTTTTCTTCCACACGCCTACCGAGGTGCTCGAGGGCAAGGCCCCGACCGGGCGGACCTTCCGCATCGGCGGCATGGTCGAGGAGGGCTCGATCCGTCGCGGCCCGGACGGCATCACCGTGCATTTCGCCATCACCGATACCGCCAAGGCCATTCCGGTGACCTACAAGGGGACGCTTCCGGACCTCTTCAAGGAGGGCAAGGGCGCGGTGGTGCAGGGCGTGCTCGACACCGGCGGCAACTTCACCGCCACCGAGGTGCTCGCCAAGCACGACGAGAACTATATGCCGCCCGAGGCCCAGGACGCCATCGACCGCGCCCACAAGACCGCCCAGACGGTGAAGCAATGATCCCCGAGCTCGGTCATTTCGCGCTGATCCTGGCGCTCGTCCTTTCGCTCGTGCAGGCCGTCGTGCCGCTGGTGGGCGCGCACAAGAACCGCATGGCGATGATGGCGGTGGCGCGGCCCGCGGCCCAGGGCCAGTTCCTCTTCCTCGCCTTCTCCTTCGCCTGTCTCACCTGGGCCTTCGTCCAGAACGACTTCTCCGTGCAGTACGTGGCGATGCACTCCAACACCGCCACGCCGCTCCACTACCGCATCACCGGGGTGTGGGGCAGCCACGAGGGGTCGCTGCTGCTGTGGGCGCTGACGCTCTCCATGTGGACGGTGGCGGTGACCATCTTCAGCCGCAACCTGCCCGAGCAGTTCATGGCGCGGGTGATGGGCGTGCTCGGCTTCGTGAGCGTGGGCTTCCTGTCCTTCACCCTGATCACGTCGAATCCGTTCGAGCGTCTGCTGCCGGCCGTGGCCGAGGGGCGCGACCTCAACCCGCTGCTGCAGGACCCGGGGATGATCATCCATCCGCCGCTCCTCTACATGGGCTACGTGGGTTTCTCGGTCGCCTTCGCCTTCGCCATCGCGGCGCTGCTCACCGGCCGGCTCGACGCCGCCTGGGCGCGCTGGTCGCGTCCCTGGACCACGGTGGCCTGGGTCTTCCTCACCGCCGGCATCGCGGTGGGCTCGGGCTGGGCCTACTACGAGCTCGGCTGGGGCGGCTGGTGGTTCTGGGATCCGGTGGAGAATGCCTCCTTCATGCCCTGGCTGCTCGGTACCGCGCTGGTCCATTCGCTCGCGGTCACCGAGAAGCGCGGCGCCTTCCGCAGCTGGACGGTGCTGCTCGCCATCGGCGCCTTCTCCCTGTCGCTGCTCGGCACCTTCCTCGTCCGCTCGGGCGTGCTCACCTCGGTGCACGCCTTCGCCACCGATCCGCGCCGTGGCCTCTTCATCCTGGCCCTGCTGGTGATCGTGATCGGCGTCTCGCTGGTGCTCTACGCCTGGCGGGCCCCGACGCTCGCCGGCGGCGGCAGCTTCAAGCCGATGTCCCGCGACACCGCGCTGCTGGGCAACAACGTGCTGCTGTCGGTGGTGTCGGCCTCGGTGCTGCTCGGCACGCTCTACCCGCTCTTCCTGGATGCGCTGAACCTCGGCAAGATCTCCGTGGGTCCGCCGTACTTCGAGTCGGTGTTCGTGCCGCTCATGACGCCGGTGGTGATCCTGATGATGATCGGCCCCTTCATCCGCTGGAAGGGCGACGAGGCCGCCCGCATCGTCCGCACGGTCGCTCCCGGCTTCGTGGCGAGCGCCGTGATCGGCCTCGCGGTGGCCTTCCTGATCGGTCACGTGACCTGGCGCACCGTGCTGGGGCTGGCGCTCGCCGCCTGGGTGATCATCGGCAGTGTCCAGTTGCTCTGGCAGCGCATCGCCGAGCGGGCCGGCGCCGCCCCCGGCGCGCGCGTGCGCAGCATCACCCGCGCCTGGTGGGGCATGTGGCTCGCGCACCTTGGGGTGGGGGTGTTCATCATCGGCGTGACGATGGTGAACAGCCTCGAGGAGAACCTCGACGTGCGCATGCTGCCGGGCCAGACCGCCCAGCTCGCCGGCTACACCTTCACCCTGCGCGGCGTGGGCGAGGCGCCCGGGCCCAACTTCGCGGCGGCGCGCGCCACCATCGACGTGAGCCGCGGCGATATGCGCATCGCGACCCTGCACCCGGAGAAGCGCTTCTACCACGCGCAGCAGATGCCCATGACCGAGGCCTCCCTCGACATCGGGCCGTTCCGCGACGTGTACGTGTCGCTGGGCGAGCAGCTCGAGGACGGCGCGTGGATCGTGAGCCTCTTCTACAAGCCCTTCATCAGCTGGATCTGGCTGGGGTGCATCCTGATGGGCCTGGGCGGCGTCTTCGCCGCGACCGACGCCCGTTATCGCCGACTGGCCGAGCGCAGCGCGCCGGCCGGCGCGGTCCGACAAGCGAGCTGAGTTGCAGATGAAAGCCAAGTTTCTCGTCCCCCTGGGACTGTTCCTGGTGCTCGCGGGCTTCCTCGCCTTCGGGCTCACCCTCAACCCGCGCGAGGTCCCCTCGCCGCTTATCGACAAGCCGGCGCCCGACTTCCGGCTCGCGCAACTGCACGAGCCCGACAAGCAGGTCGCGCTGGCCGACATGCGCGGCCAGGTGTGGCTGCTCAACGTGTGGGCCTCGTGGTGCGTGGCCTGCCGCCAGGAGCATCCCGTGCTGGTGGACTTCGCGAAGCAGAAGATCGTCCCGCTCGTGGGCCTCAACTACAAGGACGCGCGGCCCGATGCGCTCGCCTGGCTCCAGCAGTTCGGCGATCCCTACGAGATGTCGCTGGTGGACGCCGACGGTCGCGTCGGCATCGACTACGGGGTGTACGGCGTGCCCGAGACCTTCCTCATCGACCAGAAAGGCATGATCCGCTACAAGCAGATCGGCCCCGTCACGCCGGAAGTGGTGCGCGACGTGCTGTTGCCCAAGATTGCGGAGCTCAAACGTGAGGGCTGATTTCCTGCGTCGCATGACGCTGTCCCTGCTGCCGGCGCTGCTCCTGGCGGCGGTCCTGTTCGGTGTCGCGCCCGCGCCGGCGCTCGCCCAGGCCGCCCCCGGCAGCGAGGCGGTGCCTACCGCCAAGGATCCCGAGCTCGAGGCGCGGGTCATGGAGCTCTCCCATGTCCTGCGCTGCCTGGTGTGTCAGAACCAGTCGGTGGCCGAATCCAACGCGCCGCTCGCGGTCGACCTGCGCAACCAGGTGCGCGAGCAGCTCGCCGCCGGCAAGAGCGAAGCGGAGGTCATCGACTTCATGACGGCCCGCTACGGCGACTTCGTCCTCTACCTGCCGCCCTTCAAGGCGACCACCCTGATGCTGTGGGTGGGCCCGGCGCTGCTGCTCGTCGGCTGCGCCGGCTGGCTCGCATGGCGGCTGCGCCGGCGCACGCGCGAAGCGCCTCCCGTGCTGACGCCCGAAGATCATCGCCGCGCTCGCGCCCTGCTCGAAGGCGCCGCACCCCTGCCTCCCAAGGAGCCCCGCTCGTGACCGCTTTTCTGATCCTGGCCGCCGCACTGGTGGCCGGCGCCCTGCTGCTCGTCGTGCCGCCGCTGCTCGGTCGCAGCGAGCGCCAGGCGCAAGTGCATGCCGACCATCAACGCCAGGCGGCCACCGCGCTGGTGGTGCTGCGCGAGCAGCTTGCCGACCTGGAGAGCGAGCGCGCCGCGGGCAATATCTCGGACGAGGAATACGCCCGCTCCCGCGACGAGCTGGAGCAGCGCGCCCTCGAGGAAGGGCAGGCTGCCGACACGCTCGTGGACCTGCGCCCGTCGCGGCGCTGGGCCGCGCTCGCCGGGCTCGGCGTGCCCGTCCTCGCGGTGGGCACCTACCTGTGGCTGGGCGAGCCGGCCGGTCTCGACCCGGTGCAGACCGCGGCCCCGGAAGGCGGGCACGAGCTCACTCCCGAGCAGATCGCGGGCATGGTGGCCCAGCTCGCGCAGCGCCTCGAGCGCGAGCCCGACAACGCCGAGGGCTGGCTGATGCTCGCCCGCTCCTACATGATGCTGCAGGACTTCCAGAACGCCACCGCCTTCTATGGCCGGATGAAGGAGAAGATGCCGGCCGACGCCGACGTGCTCGCCGATTGGGCCGACCTGCTGGCCGGCGCCCAGGGGCGCAAGGTGTCGGGCGAGTCCGAGCGCCTCATCGAGCGCGCCCTCGCGGTCAACCCCGACCACGTCAAGGCGCTCGCACTCGCCGGTACCGCCGCCTTCCAGCGGCAGGACTATGCCGCCGCCTCCGGGCACTGGGAGCGCATCCTGCGCCAGGTGCCCCCGGGCGAGGAGCTCGCCCGCTCCATCCTGGCGAGCATCAACGAGGCCCGTGCCAAGGGCGGCATGCCGCTGCTGCAGGCTGCAGCCGCAGGCGCGGCGCCCTCGGCGCCGAAGGCGCCCGCCGCGGCGACGGGCGAGGCCGCCGGCGTGTTGAGTGCCAGCGGACGGGTGAGCCTCTCGCCGGAGGTCGCTTCGCGCGCCGCCGCCGACGACACCGTCTTCGTCTTCGCCCGCCCCGCCCAGGGCGGCATGCCGCTCGCGGCGCTGCGTTATCGCGTGGCGGATCTGCCCGTCACCTTCAACTTCGAGGACGCCCAGCGCATGTCGGACGGACCGCTGCCGGCGCAGCTCACCATCGCCGCCCGCGTGTCCAAGCAGGGCGACGCCACGCCGCGGGCAGGCGACCTGGAGGGCCGCTCCGCACCGGTCGCTCCCGACGCTACTGCGGTCGACATCGTCATCGACCGGGTCCGCGAATAGGACGGCCTCTCGGCGCAAATTGCCCAAACTGGGCGGTTTGCGTCGGAAGCGGGCATAATGCCTCCCGGCGGGCGCCGTCGCGCATCACCCGGGATATCCAGGTTGGGACTGTTCCATCGTCCGGCGGCTGCGCTCGCGGACGAGGCGTGGCCTCGCTCCCATGTTCCTGCCAGCCATGGAGTCCGCCCGACGCATGCCCGAGCCAGCCGGTCGTACGCAGCGCCTGCTGAAGAGCGAGTCCCCGGAGGCCGGACCGGAGGCGGGCTCGTCCCGGTGCTGCGCCGAGCCCGGTGCCGGCCCCTGCGGGCTTGCCACGACGCGATGGGGGGGGGCGGAGGGCGAGGAGCGCCGTCGCGAGCAGGGTCTCGAGATGGCGGCGGTGGCCGCGCTCGACCTGCTCCGCGCCACCGACGCCGAACATGCGATCCGCAGCGTGCTGGCGCGGCTCGGGGCCGAGCTCGGGGCGGCGCGCGTCTGCGTGTTCCGGAACCGCTTCGACGGGCCGGGTCTGCCGGTGGCCTGCAGCCTGCTTCACGAGTGGCGTGACGCGGCGTGTGTGCGCGAGGCCTGCGACCCGCAGCTGCGCGAGCTGTCGTTCGCCGGGGTCGCGCCGCGCTGGATCCGGCACATGGGACGCGGCCGTTGCGTGTCGGCGGCGAGCGCGGACTTTCCCCCTGCGGTCCGGGAGCTCCTCGAGCGGCACGGCATTGCCGGTGTGCTCCTCGTGCCGGTCAACCTGCATGGCCGCCTCTGGGGCTTCCTGAGCTTCGACTCGGGTTGTGCGCCCCCCGACTGGTCGGCCGCCGAGGCGAGCGTGCTGCGCATCGTGGCGGCGAGCCTGGGCGCGGCCGTCGAGCGCAAGCGCGCGCTGGACGAGCTGCGCCTGTCGGCGGCGGTGGTCGACAGCACCCAGGACGGGGTGGTGATCACCGATCTCTCCGGGCACATCCTGACGGTGAACCGCGCCTACACCGAGATCACCGGCTACGCCCGGGAGGAGGTGACGGGCAGGAAACCGGGCGTCGTCCGTTCGGGCCGCCACGATCCGGCATTCTACGAGGCGATGTGGAAGAGCATCACCGAGACCGGGCACTGGCAGGGCGAGGTGTGGAATCGCCGCAAGAACGGCGAGGTCTTTCCCGAGTGGCTGTCCATCGGCACGGTGCGCGACGAGCTGGGCCGGGCGACGCACTACGTGGGTGTCTTCACCGACATCAGCCAGATCAAGCGCTCGGAGGCGGAGCTCGAGCACCTCGCCCACTACGATCCGCTCACGGGGCTGCCCAACCGGCTGCTGCTCTACTCGCGCCTGCAGCACGCCATCGACACCGCGGCGCGCGGCGGCCGCCGCCTCGCCTTGCTGGTGCTCGACCTGGACCGCTTCAAGGACGTGAACGACAGCTTCGGCCATCCCGCCGGCGACGAGCTGCTGGTGCAGGTGGCCGAGCGCCTCGGTGCGCGGCTGCGCACCGCCGACACCCTGGCACGACTGGGGGGTGACGAGTTCGGCGTGCTCCTCGAGGGCATCGAGCGGGACGAGGACGTGGCACGGGTGGCGGCCGGGATCATCGCCCTGTTCGATCGCGCCTGGTCGGTCGCCAACGGTGCCGAGGTGCGCGTCGGCACCAGCGTCGGCATCAGTCTTTTCCCCGAACACGGCGGGAGTGCGGCCGAGCTCCTGCAGCAGGCCGACACCGCGCTCTACCTCGCCAAGTCGGAAGGACGCGGCTGCTTCCGCTATTTCTCCGACCACCTCACGGCGGCGGTGCGCGACCGCATGGCGACCGAGGCCGGCCTGCGCCGCGCTCTGGAACAGGGGGAGCTGCGCCTGCACTTCCAGCCGCAGCTCGAGGCGGAGAGCGGGCGCATCGTGGGCGCCGAGGCGCTGGTGCGCTGGCTGGATCCGTGCGAGGGGCTGATCGCGCCCGCACGCTTCATTCCGGTGGCGGAGCAGAGCGGACTGATCGGCGCGCTGGGCGCCTGGGTGCTGCGCGAGACCTGCCGCCAGGGCGTGCGCTGGATCGAGGCAGGACTGCCACCGGTCACGCTGGCGGTGAACATCTCGGCCAATCAGTTCGCCTACGGCGACGTGGTGGCGACCGTGTCGGGCGTGCTCGCGGAAACCGGCTTCCCGGCCGGCCGCCTGGAGCTCGAGATCACCGAGAGCGTGCTCATGACGCGCGAGGACGAGGCCGCCGACCGCCTCGCACGCCTGCGGTCGCTCGGCGTACGCCTCGCCATCGACGACTTCGGCACCGGCTATTCCTCGCTCGCCTACCTCAAGCGCTTTCCCCTCGACGTGCTCAAGATCGACAAGAGCTTCGTCGACGGCCTGCCCGGCGATCCTTACGACGTTGGCATCTCACGGGCCGTGGTGGCGATCGGTCAGAGCCTCGGCTTCCGGGTGCTCGCCGAAGGGGTGGAGAAGGCCGAGCAGCTCGACTTCCTGCGCGGGCTGGGGTGCGACATGTACCAGGGCTATCTCGCCAGCCGGCCGCTGCCGGCGGACGAGTTCGCCACCCTGCTGGGCGCCGGGGGCGCCCGGTAGGGGCGGCGGCAGCCGCGAAGACCCGCCGGGTGTCCGTTCAGCCCGCCTCAGCGTCCGCCCGAGCAGCCGCAGCCACCGCCACCGCCGCCACAACCGCCGCCGCCGTGCTGGGGCAGCGGGGGCGGCTCCTCGTTGGCGGCGGCAAGCTGGATGGTGAAGTCGATCACGATGCTGCCCGGCTCGCGCGTCACGTAGGCGATACCGACCTGGTTGCCGTAGCGCTGGCGGATCTGGCCCAGCAGCGGCAACGGGTCGTGGTCGTTCACGAAGCGCATGGTCTCGCCGTCCTCGAGGGACTCGAGGGCGCCGAAAATGGCCGCGTGGCGGAAGCGCTTGGCCACGCCGCGCGCGTCGAAGGGGTAGACGGTGTCGTTCAGGATGGGCAATTCGCTCATGGGCTCCTCTCGGTCGGGATGTGCGGCAGATGGGTCCGCATGCAGCCGATCCTAGGGCTGCTGCGGGGCCTCCGCCTTGAGCAGGAACAAGAATTGCGCCGCAAAGGCGGGGGTCAATGCCCGAGGACGTCGCCCTCAGCGGCCGTGCCGGAGCTCGGGCGCATCACGAAGCGCTCGTCCATGAGGCGGACGTCGTCGAAGTGGCGCCGGCCCACGAAGGCCGTGGCGTGGTGTCCCCACTGGCGCATCGCCCCTGCGCTCGGTATGCCCATCGGCCAGAACAGGAAGCGCTCGCCGCGCTCGCTGCCCGCGACGAGTCCGTCCGGTCCGAACATGCTGCGCCTGCCGCCGTCGGCCCGCGGCAGGCTGCGCAGGGTGTCGGCCGGCACCAGCGCGTAGGCCGGCCCGTCTGCCGCGGCGCGTGGCTCGTAGCGCACCCGCTGCAGGTAGTGGGTGGCCGAGGCCACCCGCAGCACGACGCGCTCGCCGGGGCCCTGACGCGGCAGCCGCTGAGGCATGAAGCGCCATTCCTCGTCGGAGTCCGGCGCGGGGCGCGGCAGCGCCCGGGCGGTAGGGATGAAGAAGTGGTAGCAGCCGCAAGGGTGGATGGTGTCGAACACCAGCGGCTCGCCGTCGGGCGCGAGGGTGACCCGCCACACCAGGCCGTCGAGCCGGCCGGCGAGGATGTCGCCCGCTTCGCGCGCGGGCCGCTCGGGAAACCAGGCGGTGTAGACGAGCTGCAGCAGCACGCGGTCGCCGAAGCGGGTGTGCGCGGTGCGCCAGAAGACCCGCGGCGTCACGGCGTCGATGCCGACCGGTCCGTGGGGCGGCCAGGTGGGATTGCCGATGCGGTCGGAGCGGTCGGCCACGTCCACCTCGAACACCGGCGCGTGGGCGCGCACCAGCCTGGCGAGCGCCTCGGGGTCCGGCTCCGGGATGCCCAGCGGGTTGTCGGCGCTCGCCGCGAGGACCGCGCCGGCGTCCGGCCACGGCGGCCCATCGGGTGGCGTCCAGCGGGTCAGGGTACCGAGCACCGGCAGGGCGTCGAGCGGCGTGTCGAAGACCGCCCGGGTCTGCGCCTCGAACTCGTCCACGCCGTTGGAGAAAGCGATGCGGGTCAGCGGGTAGAGCCCGAGGGCGCGCAGCGCCGCGCTGTATGCGTCGGGCACCACCGCCGCCTGCCGCAGCCTCGCGAGCCGCGCGGGATCGGCCGCGTCGCGGGCGGCGAGGGTGGCGCGGCAGCGATCGAGGGTTTCCGCCAGCGCGGCGGGGTCGTCCTGGCCCAGCGCACGGCGCTCGGCCGGGGGCAGGTTGGCGAGCTCGACTGTGCGCGCCTCCGCATCCAGGCGCGCCAGCCGGTCGATCCAGGCGGCGACCGCGGCCGGTTCCTTCACTTCGTCGCGGAAGCTCGCAAGGAAGCGGTTTACCCGCAGGTAGGGGAAGCCCTCGATGCGGGCGGCCTGTGCGTCGCCCACCTCCGCCTTCTCGACCGCCGCGTCGACCCGGGCCAAGCGCGCCTCGCAGCCGAGATCGGCGAGCGGTACGCGCGCGGGCGGCGTGGCGCAGCCGGCCGCGACCAGGGCGAGGACGAGGAACGGTGCGAACCGGATGCGCATGCCTACCTCCTCTCGCGCGCGGCCGTGCCTCTCAGCCGCCGCCGCGATACTCGAAACGGACGCGCTTGACGTTGCACAGGAGCTCGTAGGCGATGGTGCCGGCCGCCTCCGCCACGCGGTTCACCGGCACCGACGGGCCCCACAGCTCGACCCGGCTGCCCAGTCCGGCGCCGGGGACTGGCGTGAGGTCGATCGTCAGCATGTCCATCGATACCCGCCCGATGAGGCGCGTGGGCACCCCGTCCACCGTGACCGGCGTGCCGTCCGGGGCGCTGCGCGGATAGCCGTCGGCGTAACCCATCGCCACCAGTCCCACCCGTGTCGGGCGGTCGGCGTGGAAGCGCGCACCGTAGCCGAGGGGGGCGCCGGGCTCGAGCATGCGCACGGCCATCACCGCGCTCTCCAGGGTCATCACCGGGCGCAGACCGTGCCCCTCCCCGGGCATCGGATCGGCGCCGTAGAGCATGATGCCGGGGCGCGCCCAGTCGCGATGGGCCGCCGGCCAGCCGAGCACCGCCCCGGAGTTGGCGAGGCTGCGCGGTCCCGACAGCTCGCAGGTGGCCGCGTCGAAGGCAGCGATCTGTTCCTCGGTGGCGATGACCTGCGGCTCGTCGGCACGGGCGAAATGAGTCATGAGGGTGATCTCGGCCACCTTGCCGCATCCGCGCAGTCGCTGCCACGCCGCCCGCAGCTCGGCCGGAAGAAAGCCCGCGCGGTTCATGCCGCTGTTCACCTTGAGCCAGGCGTGCAGCGGACGTTCCGGCTGCGAGGCCTCGATCATCTCGAGCTGGGCGGCGTGGTGCACCACGATCCACAGGTCGTGGTGTGCCACCGCATCGAGCTCGGCGGCCGCGAACACTCCCTCGAGCAGCAGGATCGGTCCCGCGATGCCGGCCTCGCGCAGCGCCAGCGCCTCCTCCAGGAAGGCCACCGCGAAGCCGTCGGCTTCACCGGCGAGCGCCCGCGCGCAGGCCACCGCGCCGTGTCCGTAAGCGTTCGCCTTGACCACGGCGAGCGCGCGCCCCCCGTGGCAAGCGCGGGCCAGCCGGTAGTTGTGGCGCAGGGCGTCGAGGTCGATGAGGGCGCGGGCAGGGCGCATGGTGTACGGATCCGCGAAGGGGGTCGGTATGGATGGAACTGGCGGGAGATGTTCCGCCAAATGCCCTGCGCTGGCAATTCGCGCGCCGCTCACGGCTCGCCCGCCCCCGCGCTGCGGGCGATCTCGGTGACGAGCGCGCCGAACTGGCGGGCCACGTTCAGGCGCACGAAGAAGCGGTCCAGCAGTCCGCGCTGGCGGCTGTCGGGAACGATGCGTCCGGTGTAGGTGAGCCGTACCCCGCCCGGTGCCGCGGCGAGCTCGTACTCGC
Source organism: Azoarcus sp. (assembly GCA_020725025.1). GTDB lineage: Bacteria > Pseudomonadota > Gammaproteobacteria > Burkholderiales > Rhodocyclaceae > Aromatoleum. Next base: position 19,670 of record DYFV01000048.1, on the reverse strand, counting down.
CCTCCATTGCCTGCAGGGTGCCGGAGAGGAGCTTGGAGCGCACCCGCCACGGCGGTGTCTCGGTCACCGCCAGACGCACGGAAAGGGGCTCGCGCCACCACAGCACGCGGGTCGCCCCGGCGAGCTCGAGCACCACGACGCCGCCCTCGCGCCGCAGCACGCGGCTCGTGGCCAGGTCGGGGATGAACTCGGCGTAGCGATCGTAGGCGGTGAGCACCTTCCAGGCTTGCCCGGGCTCGGCGCGGATGTCCGCCACCGCCACGATCTCTATGGCTTCGCCGTGTCGCTGCGTATCCAGGGAGAAGGCGGCTGCCGCGCTCGGTCCGGGTGCCGCGAGCAGGAGCGCGAGGACGCCCAGGAGAGGCAAGCGCATCGAATCGCTCCGCGGGGGCCAGGTTTCATTCTAGTTCCCGTGGGCAGCGTGCCGCGCAAAAAAAAGGAAGGCACTTCGGCGCATGCCGCAGGTGCCTTCCAACCGGAACCGCGCCGTGGGCCGCCCACCCCGGCGGGCAAGCGGGGGTGGGGGGCGGGAGCGCGCCACGCGTCGCCGGGGGCATCGAAGGGAGAGAGAGGGAGAGGAGGCCCCGGCATCCGAAACGACGCAGGAGCCGTGCCATCCCGCGAACGCGGCATTTCGCGGGCTAGGGTGTATCGGCTTGCAACAGTACTGTCATGTGTGTATCGCACAAACTGTTCCGAAGCGGATCACGGTCGCCCGAGGCCCACCGGCAAGGACCCTTCAATACCCCCGGTTCTGCGGCTATTTCAGGGCTTTGCAGCCGCTGGCCCGGAGCTTGCAGAGCCCCCGCCACGGCCGGTGCTCACCACGGTCGACAGAGGGGCGAAGCCGCCGCCAAGGCCGGGCGCACCCAGACAAAACACCCAGACAAAAGACGTGGAACCACTGCTCAAGGAGGAGTAACTATGCAACGTGGAGTTTTCGCGCGGACGACGCTCGCCGCTTTCTGTGCCCTCGGCCTCGGTCAGGCTCATGCCATCAGCTTCACCCAGGGTGACTGGACGCTCGACATCAACGGCACCGTGAATGCCTTCCTGGTCTCCGGCGAGGAGAAGGTGGACGGGGCCGGCACCACCGAGCAGACCAACATCCAGAACGGCCTGCTCCCGGGCTGGATCAACTTCGTCGCCACCACCCAGCAGAAGGGCTTCGACATCAAGGCGCACATCAGCTTCGCGCCGGGCATCCAGGCGAACAGCAACATCGTGGGCCTGCCCAGCGGCGTCGCGACGACCCTGGCCGATGCCTACCCGAAGACCGACACCCGCCAGGTGTACTTCCAGTTCGGCAACGCGAACATGGGCACCTTCAAGCTCGGCCGCGACATCGGGCTCTTCATGCAGAACCCGATCCTCAACGACATGACGCTGCTGGGCGTGGGCGGGACGGTGCGCGCCGCCGAGCCGTTCAACACCTCCTTCGGCATGATCGGCCACGGCTACATGTACGTCGGCTTCCAGCCGCAGATCACCTACACCACGCCCAACGCGGGCGGCTTCCAGGGTTCGATCGGCGTCTTCAACCCGAAGCAGGTCCTCACCAACGACAGCTTCGCGGTGATCGGCGAGCGCAACACCCCGGGCGTGCAGGCCCTGGTCTCCTACGACTGGAAGGGCGGGATGCCGGGCAAGGCGTGGCTCGCCGGCATCAGCCAGAACGTGAGCTCCACCGCCACGACGCCGTCGGTCCGGACCACCGGTTACGAGGGCGGGGTCAAGGTCGGGCTGGGCGGCGCCGAGCTGCTGCTGTCGGGCTTCCGGGGCGAGGGGCTGGGGATCTCCACCATCGGCGCGCTGTTCCTCGGCTCCTCCAATGCCGCGGGTAGCGAGCTGGAGAGCTCGGGCGTGTTCACCCAGCTGACCTACAAGGTCACCCCCGACCTCAAGCTGGGCGTGAGCTACGGTCAGAACCGCGACAAGGATCTGGTGGCGGTGGGTACCGATACCAAGCGCCGTGCGACCGCCTTCGGCGCCTACTACAGCCTGACCCCGTCCATCACCCTGGTGGGCGAGTACATTCAGGAGCGCACCGACAACGTCTTCGGTGCTGCGGCCGGCACCGACGTGAAGGCGAACTCGATCTCGGTCGGCGGCATCATCTTCTTCTGAGCAACCCGAGTGGCGGAGGCGGGTGCAACGCCCGTCTTCGCTGCGGCTCTCCCGGGGCGAGCCGTTTCCTGCCCGCCTCCGGAAACCAATCCGGGGCGTCGCGGGTCCATGGGGCGAACCTCATGACGCGACGCCCTTTTCCATGACTGGCCCGAAACTCGACACCCAGCGCGAAACCGCCATCCAGCTGGTCGTCCTCACTCTCCTCGCCGACGGCGTGCTCGCCAGCCGCGAGCTCGAAGCCCTCGACCGCCACGGGATACCCGAGCTGCTCGGCGTGCCGCGGGACGCCCTGATCCAGGCGGTGATCACCCACTGCCGCACGCTGCTGGAGCGCCCTGCGAGGCGCGATACGGTGCGGCTCGTCGACGTCGAGCGCTTCGAGATGCTGCTCGACCGGATCAGCGACCCGGACCTGCGCCTGCTCGTTTGCCGCGCGATGTTCGTCCTCACCAAGGCGGACGGCACCATCAGCCATCCCGAGCAGACCCTGTTGCGCAACGCGCTCACCCGCTGGGACCTGACGCTCGAGGCCGTCCGGGCCCGACCTTCCCCGCAGGAGTAGCGGCTAGCCCGTTGCGAGGTGGACCGCCAGCCAGACGGCGTCCCCGCTGGTCGCCGCCACCCGGTGCCGGCAATGCGCCGGAATCATGATCCAGTCGCCGGCCCGCATGGCATGACGGCGGCCGTCGGCGAAGGCGAGCTCGGCTTCGCCCTGCGCCAGCATCACCCACTCGTCGTCGGACTGGTCGTACCAGAAGTCTTCCGCACTTGCCTGACCGCGCGAGACGATCCGCTCGATGCGCAGGCCGGGCGCCGCAAGCAGCGTTTCGAAGCGCTCGCCTTCGGGGCCGGGCGGAAGCGGCGCGAAGAGGTTTCCGCTCGGGCGAGGGACGGGATCGGTGTCGGGCATCGTGATGGGCTCCTTTCGGGGTGAGATGCCGAGGACAAGCCCGCGGCGGAGATCCGCTAGGGGGGTAAGGGCAGCGCCGTCCCCGGCACCTGGATGTGCTCGAACACGCGCTGCGTCCCGTCACTCGCACCCAGGGATTCCAGCACGAGCGGCACGTTGATGCCGATGCCCACGAAGGGATGGCGGCGGGCGCGATCGAAGTACTTCTCGTCACGGCCGGCGTAGCCGCGCGTACCGTAGCCCGCCTGCAACTCGATCCAGCGCAGCGGCGTGTGCGCCAGGCCCCAGGCGCGCAGCGGGAAGGCGAGCAGCCATCGCGAGCCGGAGTAGTCGGTGGTGATGTCCCGGTGGTCGCCGTGCCGCACCGCGGGCGACGGGAAGTACTCCCAGCGGAAGTTCACCCGTTCGCGCAGCTGCGGATGACGCAGGCGCAAATACTCGAACCCTACGCCCGCGAGGTTGGAAACCTGGTCCTCCCAGCTGAACTTGTGTTCGGGCGAGAAGCCGTCGCCCAGCTCTGCCGCGGTCGTCAGCAGCACGCCGCTGAAAGCGCCCAGCCGAGCCGCGTCCCTGTCGTCATAGCCCCAGCGACGGTAGAGGGCGGCGGCGAGCGCGGTCGCGACTGCGCCGGTATACATGTGTCCCAGTTTGTCGGCGCCGCCGTGGCGCGTGCCGGCGCCGAACCAGCCCTCGCTGCGGGCGTCGAAGCGCGCTCCGCCCTCGCCCCAGTCCCAATGGATGAAGCCGTAGGCCGCCACGCCGGCGACGATGCCGAGGTTGAGCGCAACCGCCTTGCGCTCGCGCGTCCAGCCGGATGCGGTGTCCTCGCCGGCCGGCAGGGGCTCGACGGCCGAGGCGGCGCCTGCCGCCAGCGCGAACGCGATGACGAGGCACGTACGTCCGAACGGCCGTGCCCATGGGCCGAGGATCGAACGGGAGGATGAAGATCGGTCGGACATGGAGCGCATTCTGCGCTCCGTCGGATGCGGCCGGCAATGCGTGCCCGGCGACGGGAGGCGGTCAGGCAGCGAGCGCTGCCATGCAGCGGGCCGCTTCCTCGCGGCTGTAGAAACGCGCGGCGCGGACGAAGCCTGCGATGACGGAAGACTTCACGGCGGCGATGCGGCCGTTGTCGGAGCGAGCCACGACGAGCTCGTCGGGCAGTCCGTCCAGCAGGTGGAAGGGTGCCGGGCGCCCGTCGGCGTAGCGGGACTCGTACACCCTGCGGGTGTCCACGTCCATGAACGCCGGCCGGAATCCGGCCTGGCGGTTCTCTTCGCTGCGTCCGCCGGTGCCTTCGAAGCACTGGTTCTGGTCCTGCAGCTCCACGCTCGTCAGTAGGTTGCACATGATGCCTGCCTCCGCATCCGGTCCGGTTCGAGTCTCCATGGCGAGGACGATGCATCTTCCGTGCCGGTTGGGGCAGCCCCTGGTCGGAGTACTCCTTCCGGGCGTGAAGGCCGCGCCGGTGCTGGGAGTGGGGCATGTGGGGGGGCGAAGGGCGGCAGGCAGCGGTGGGGGAAGATGGGGGAACGCCCCCGCCTTCGGGAGTCGCACCGCGCAAAGTGTTCAATCGGGCGACAGATGTCGCGTCGAGTCGTTACACGATGACGCAGTGGCATACCCGGAACCGGGGGCAGGATGTCCGGAAAAACGGGGGCTCCCGGAGGAGCCCCGCGCAGGATCAGGCGTTGCGCTTGAGCTCGACCAGCGGCACCACGCCCGGCAGCTCGATGCGCTGCCGGCCGGGTTCGGGCGCCTCGAGGGGCGCGCACGGCTTGAGGGTGGCGAGGCTGCGCACCGTCAGGTCCTGGTAGGTGCGGGTGCCGTCGCGCTTCCACGCGATCTCCTCCTCGGAGAGCTCCCGCACCACCTTGGCCGGCATGCCGGCGGCGAGCACGCCGGCCGGGATCTCCATGCCGGCCTTGACGAAGGCGCTCGCCGCGACGATGACAGATTCGCCGATGACCGCGTTGTCCATGATCACCGCGTTCATCCCCACCAGCGCGTTCTTCCCCACCCGGCAGCCGTGGAGCACCGCCCCGTGCCCGATGTGTCCGTCCACCTCGACCACCGTGTCGGTGCCGGGAAAGCCGTGCATCACGCAGCAGTCCTGCACGTTGGAGCCTTCCTCCAGCACGATGCGGCCGAAGTCGCCGCGCAGGCTCGCGAGCGGGGCCACGTAGCAGCGCGGCCCCACGATCACGTCGCCGATGAGCACCGCGTCGGGGTGGACGAAGGCGGTCGGGTGGACCACCGGCTTCAGGCCGTCGATCTCGTAGCAGGGCATGGCTTACTCGATGTGGTAGCGCCGCTGCACGACGCGGAAGCGGTTGGCGACGAAGGCGGCGTCGGTGTAGCTGGCGTTGGCCGCCGGGTTCATGCCGACCCCATGGTAGTCCGAGAAGGCCGCCGACTGGTTCACGAACACGCCGCCGGTGAGGTTGATGGACAGCGCCACCCCGGCGCGCAGGGTCGCCTCGGTCATGGCGTCGATCACCTCCTGGCGGGTCGAGTACAGGCCCACGGTGAGGGCGCCGTGCTCGCGCACCAGCCGCTCGGAGAGCGCCACCGCGGCCTGCCCGTCGTCGGCGCGGACCAGGAAGGCGATCGGCCCGAAGCGCTCCTCCATGTAGGCGGCCTCGTCGCCCGCGTCGCAGGTGAGCAGGAGCGGCGTGCGCACCTCGGCGCCCGGGAACTCCGGGTTCTCGATCTTCTTCGAGGCGAGCGCCACCGTGCCCAGGCCCAGGGACTCGTCGATGCGGGCCAGCGTGTCGGGCGACTGGATCGCGCCCAGCACCGCGTTGGCCACGTTCGGGTCGGCGAGGAACTTCTCGATGGCCGCGGACAGGTCGGCCGCCACCTCGTCGAAGGACTTGTGGCCCTGGTCGGTGTCGATACCGCCGGCGGGCACGATCACCGCCTGGGTGGTGGTGCACATCTGGCCCGAGTACAGGCTGAAGGTGAAGGCGAGGTTCCTGAGCATCGCCTTATAGCTGTCGGTGGACTCGATCACCACGTTGTTCACCCCGGCCAGTTCCGCGTAGACCTGGGCCTGCTTGGCGTGCTCGATCAGCCACTGGCCGAAGGTGTTGCTGCCGGTGAAGTCGATGGACTTCACCGCCGGGTGGATGGCGAGCGCCTGGGTGTCCTCGCGCCGCTCGACCACGGCGAGCGTCACCAGGTTGGGATCGAGCCCCTGCTCCGAGAGCACCTGGCGCATGATGCGCACGGTGAGCGCCGCGGGCAGGATGGCGTTGCCGTGGGGCTTCACGATCACCGGGTTGCCGGTCGCCAGCGCGGCGAAGAGGCCCGGGTAGGTGTTCCAGGTGGGGAAGGTGCCGCAGCCGATCACCAGGGCCACGCCACGCCCGACGATCTCGAAGTGCTTCTTCATCTTGAGCGGCGGGTTCTTGCCCTGGGGCTTCTCCCACACCGCCTCGGCCGGGATGCGGCGCATCTCGTCCCAGGCGTAGGCGACCGCCTCCAGGCCGCGGTCCTGGGCGTGGGGGCCGCCCGCCTGGAAGGCCATCATCCAGCCCTGGCCGGTGGTGAGCATCACCGCGTGGGCGATCTCGAAGCTCGCCTTGTTCAGGCGCTCGAGCATCTCGAGGCACACGCCCACCCGACCCTGCGGCCCCAGCTTCTGCCACGCCGGCTGGGCCGCCTGGGCGGCCTCGATCAGCGCCTGGGGACGGCAGGCCGGATAGCGCACGTCGAGCCGCACGCCGTAGGGCGAGCGCTCGGGCGCGAGCCAGGTGGTGCAGCCGGGCTGGTCCAGGGCGAAGTCCTTGCCGACAAGCGCCTCGATGGCCTGCTTGCCCGACTCCTGGGCGCCTTCGCCGTAAACCTTGGGGCTCGGCATCTCGGGATAGGCGGACCAGTAGCCGCGGGTGTGGATGGCGTTGACGGCGGCCTCCAGCGTAGCCTGATGCTTCTCGAACAGCGGGTGGGTCATGGATCGTCTCCTCTGTTGGCGGGGCGGCTCGGCCACCGCCCCGGCCACTTTTCGCGAAAGCCGCCCCTTCCGGGGCGACCGAAAACCTCAAGAAAAAAGTAGTTGTTTTTTGATCTGGATCAAGACTACTATTGATTGACCGGTCGGTCAAACAGCCGAATGCCCCGACGAAGGCAGGCCCCGACCAGAGACCCGACAGGGTGCCGCGACGGCACCCCCCGACAAGACGGAGGAGAGATGGAAGGCGAGTTCGACCTGCAGGGCGAGACGATCCTGCTGAAGCTCGAGGGCGGGGTTGCGACCCTCACCCTCAACCGGCCCGACCGGCTGAACAGCTTCACCGACCGCATGCACGAGGAGGTGCGCGAGGCTCTGGCGCAAGTGAAGGCCGGCCGCGCCGACGGCAGCGTGCGGGTGCTGGTGATCACCGGCGCCGGGCGCGGCTTCTGTGCCGGCCAGGACCTCTCCGACCGGTCCGTGGCACCCGGCGAGACGCCCCGCGACCTGGGGGCCTCGGTGGAGAAGAACTACAAGCCGCTGGTGATGACCCTGCGCAGCCTGGAGCTGCCGGTGATCGCCGCGGTGAATGGCGTGGCGGCCGGTGCCGGTGCCAACCTCGCGCTGGCCTGCGACCTGGTCTTCGCCGCCCGCTCGGCGAGCTTCATCCAGTCCTTCAGCAAGCTCGGGCTCATCCCGGACACCGGCGGCAGCTGGATCCTGCCGCGCCTGGCCGGTCCCGCCCGCGCGCTGGGCCTCACGCTCCTGGGCGACAAGCTCCCGGCCGAGCAGGCCGAGGCCTGGGGCATGATCTGGAAGTGCGTCGATGACGAGGCGCTGATGCCGACGGTGCGCGAGGTCGCGGCCAAGCTCGCGCAGGGGCCCACCTTCGGCTATGCCCAGACCAAGAAGGCGATCTGGGCGAGCTCCACCAACGACTTCGAGACCCAGCTCAACCTCGAGCGGGACATGATGACCGTGTGCGGCCGCTCCAACGACTACCGCGAGGGCGTGGCCGCCTTCCTCGAGAAGCGCGCGCCGCGGTTCAAGGGGGACTGAGGTGGCCGCACTCGCTTCCGACGTGAAGGTGCTGGTGGTCGGCGCCGGCGCAATGGGCGCCGGTATCGCCCAGGTGGCCGCGCGGGCCGGGCACCACGTCTACTTGTATGACGCGCGCGCCGAGGCCGCCGAGCGCGGCCGCGCCGGCATCGAGCGCGAGCTGGCCTCGCTGGTGGTCAAGGGCCGCCTCGCCGAGGCCGAAGCTGCAGCGGCCGTCGCGCGCGTGGTTCCGGTCGCGGCGCTGGCCGACGCCCGCGACGCCGGCCTCGCCATCGAGGCGGTGGTGGAGGATCTCGGCGTGAAGCAGGCGCTCTTCGGCGAGCTCGAAGGCCTGCTCGCCGAGGACGCGATCCTCGCCAGCAACACCTCGTCCCTGTCGATCACCGCCCTCGCCGCGCCGCTGGCCCGTCCGCAACGGGTGGCCGGCCTGCATTTCTTCAATCCGGCGCCGCGCATGAAGCTCGTCGAGATCGTGTCCGGGCTCGCCACCGATTCTGCGATCGCGGAGCGGCTCGTCGCCACCGCCAAGGCCTGGGGCAAGGTCCCGGTGCGCGCGAAGTCCACGCCCGGCTTCATCGTCAATCGCGTGGCGCGCCCCTATTACGCCGAGGCGCTGCGCGTGCTCGCCGAGAACGCCGCCGCGCCCGCCACCATCGACGCGGTGCTGCGCGAGGGCTGCGGCTTCCCCATGGGGCCCTTCGAGCTGATGGACCTCATCGGCCACGACGTGAATTTCGCGGTGACCCGCTCGGTGTTCGACGCCTACTACGGCGACCGCCGTTTCACCCCCAGCCTCATCCAGCAGGAGCTGGTGCTCGCCGGCCGGCTGGGCAGGAAGAGCGGGCGCGGCTTCTACGACTACGCCGAGGGGGCGGAGCGGCCGGCGGCCCAGGCCGAGGAGCCTCATGCCGCAAAGGCGGAAATCACCGTGGTAGGCGACCTCGGCGTGGCCAGCGCCCTCATCGGCCGCCTGGAGGCCGCCGGCGTCGAGGTCCGCCGGGAGGAGAGCGAGGGTGGCCGCGGCTGGATCGAGATCGGCGAAGCGCGCCTCGCCCTCTCCGACGGGCGCACCGCCACGCGGCGCGCGGTGGCGGAGGGCGTGCCCAACCTGGTCCTCTTCGACCTGTGCCTGGACTACGCCGCCACGCCGCGCATCGCGCTGGCGCGGGCCGACTTCTGCGGCCGGGGCGCCTGGGGCGCGGTGGTGGGCACGCTGCAGCGCGCCGGCCTCACCGTGACGCGGGTGGACGACGTGGCCGGCCTGGTGGCGCTGCGCACGGTCGCCATGCTCGCCAACGAGGCGGCCGACGCCCTGCTGGCCGGGGTGGCGAGCGCGGCCGACATCGACGCCGCCATGCGCCACGGCACCAACTACCCCAAGGGCCCGCTCGCCTGGGCCGACGCCCTCGGCCCCGCCTTCGTGGCGACCGTGCTCGCCCACCTGGCCGAACACTACGGCGAGGAGCGCTACCGCGTCTCGCCGCTGATCACCCGCAAGACCTGGAATGGAGAGAGCTTTCATGAGTGAAGCCGGTTTCCGCGACGTGACCGCCGGGCTCGACCCGCAGACGCTCGCCGAGAAGGTGCGCGACGGGATGTACGAGCGCGACATGGCGGCGAGGAGCCTGGGCATGAGCTTCGTGTCGGTGGGGCCGGGACAGGCCACGCTGACCATGACCGTGCGCGAGGACATGCTGAACGGCTTCGGCATCTGCCACGGCGGCTTCATCACCACCCTGGCCGACACCGCCTTCGCCTACGCCTGCAACAGCGGCAACGAGCAGACGGTGGCCTCGGGCATCAGCGTGGACTTCATGGCCCCGGGCCGGCCGCGGGACCTGCTCACCGCCGAGGCGCGCGAGGTGCTCGCCAACGGACGCACCGGGGTCTACGACATCACCGTCACCAACCAGAACGGCGAGCTCATCGCCGTCATGCGCGGCAAGTCGTATCGAATGAAGGGCCGAGCCGTCGTCGAATTGTGAACCGCCGTTGACGCAGATCACCCGGAACGCCTCTGTCATGGGGAATGATTTCCGGTTTCACGAAATCTGCGCAACCGATTTTCCGTGGAGGAGACAAGAAATGCCTGTGAAAGTCCCGTCGCCCGGTGAGCTGGAGCCGATCGAAACCGCCAGCCGCGACGAGCTCGCCGCGCTGCAGCTCGAGCGCCTGAAGTGGAGCCTGCGCCACGCCTACGAGAACGTGCCGCACTACCGCAAGAAGTTCGACGAGGCGGGGGTGCACCCGGAGGAGCTGCGCAGCCTCGCCGACCTCGCCCGCTTCCCCTTCACCACCAAGGCGGACCTGCGCGACAACTACCCCTTCGGCATGTTCGCGGTGCCGCGCGAGAAGGTCGCCCGGGTGCACGCCTCGTCCGGCACCACCGGCAAGCCGACGGTGGTGGGCTACACCCTGAAGGACATCGACACCTGGGCCACGGTGGTGGCGCGCTCCATCCGCGCCGCCGGCGGGCGTGCCGGCGACATCGTGCACGTGGCCTACGGCTACGGCCTCTTCACCGGCGGGCTGGGGGCGCACTACGGCGCCGAGAAGCTCGGCTGCACCGTGATCCCGATGTCCGGCGGCCAGACCGAGAAGCAGGTCCAGCTCATCCAGGACTTCAAGCCCGACATCATCATGGTGACGCCGTCCTACATGCTCACCATCCTCGACGAGATCGAGCGCCAGGGGATCGATCCGCGCTCGACCTCCCTCAAGGTCGGCATCTTCGGCGCCGAGCCGTGGACGCCGGGGATGCGCACCGCGATGGAGGCCCGCTCCGGGATCGACGCGGTGGACATCTACGGCCTTTCGGAGGTGATGGGCCCGGGCGTGGCCAACGAGTGCATCGAGGCCAAGGACGGCCCGGTGATCTGGGAAGACCACTTCTATCCCGAGATCATCGACCCGAACACCGGGGAGGTGCTGCCCGACGGCGAGGAGGGCGAGCTGGTGTTCACCTCGCTCACCAAGGAGGCGATGCCGGTCATCCGCTACCGCACCCGCGACCTCACCCGGCTCCTGCCGCCCACCGCGCGCAGCATGCGGCGCATGGCCAAGATCACCGGCCGCTCCGACGACATGCTGATCATCCGCGGGGTGAACGTCTTCCCGACGCAGATCGAGGAGCTCATCTGCCGGATCCCGAAGCTCGCCCCGCACTACGTGCTGGAGGTGGACAAGCAGGGGCACCTGGACACCCTCACGGTGAAGGTCGAGATCAACCCGGAAGCCGGCGTGGGCCGCCATCCGGAGCAGAAGGAGGCGCTCGCCAAGGAGCTTTCCCACCACATCAAGAGCCTGATCGGCGTGTCCGCCAAGGTGATCGTGGGCGAGCCCTTCTCCATCGAGCGCGTGACCATCGGCAAGGCGCGGCGCGTCTTCGACCGGCGGCCGAAGGACTGAGCGGGCCGGGGGGCGATCCCCCGGCCACGAATACACAAGGAGCAGGCATGTATACACAAGCTCTGGACATCCCCCAGCAGAACCAGGACAAGGGCCCGCGTGTGGTCGAGAACGCCCAGTACCAGGCGGAGTTCGACGCCAGGATCGACGCGGGCGGCTACATCGAGGCCAAGGACTGGATGCCCGAGGCCTACCGCAAGACCCTGGTGCGCCAGATCAGCCAGCACGCCCACTCGGAGATCGTGGGCATGCTGCCCGAGGGCAACTGGATTACCCGCGCGCCGACCCTGAAGCGCAAGGCGATCCTTCTCGCCAAGGTGCAGGACGAGGGCGGCCATGGCCTCTACCTCTATGCCGCGGCCGAGACCCTGGGCGTCTCGCGGGACGAGTTGCTGGAAGCGCTGCACTCGGGCAAGGCGAAGTACAGCTCGATCTTCAACTACCCGACGCTCACCTGGGCGGACATCGGGGTGATCGGCTGGCTGGTGGACGGCGCGGCGATCATGAACCAGATCCCCCTGTGCAAGTGCAGCTACGGCCCCTACGCCCGGGCCATGGTGCGCATCTGCAAGGAGGAATCCTTCCACCAGCGCCAGGGCTACGACCTGCTGCTCACCATGATGCAGGGCACCGACGAGCAGCGCGAGATGGTGCAGGACGCGGTGAACCGCTGGTGGTGGCCCTCGATCATGATGTTCGGCCCCCACGACAGCGAGTCCACCCACTCCGAGCAGAGCAGTCGCTGGGGCATCAAGCGCATCTCCAACGACGACCTGCGCCAGAAGTTCGTGGATGCGACGGTGGAGCAGGCCAAGGTGCTGGGCGTGAGCCTGCCCGACCCGGACCTGAAGTGGAACGCGGAGCGCGGCCACTACGACTTCGGCGCCATCGACTGGGACGAATTCCGCACAGTGATCGCGGGCCACGGGCAGTGCAACGTGGACCGGCTGTCGGCTCGGGTGAAGGCCTGGGAGGACGGGGCCTGGGTGCGGGAGGCAGCGCTGGCGTATGCGGAGAAGCAGGCCGCGCGCGCGAAAGCGGCGGCGTGAGCCGTCACCACCGACAAGAGAGAGCGAGAGAGACATGGAACGCAAGGAATGGCCGCTGTGGGAAGTCTTCGTCCGCAGCCGTAACGGCCTCGATCACAAGCATTGCGGGAGCGTGCACGCCCCCGACGCGCGCATCGCGCTGCAGGTGGCGCGCGACGTCTACACCCGCCGCCAGGAAGGCGTGAGCATCTGGGTCGTCGAGGCGAGCAACATCGTGGCCTCCGATCCCGACGCCAAGCCCGAGCTCTTCGACCCGGCCGAGGACAAGATCTACCGCCATCCGACCTTCTACCGCCTGCCGGAAGAAGTGAACCACATGTGAGGCCGGTCATGACGACGACCCCGGAACACATCGACTACGTCCTGCGCCTGGGCGACAACGCGCTCATCCTCGGGCAGCGCCTCTCCGAGTGGTGCGGCCACGCGCCGGTGCTGGAGGAGGACATGGCGCTCGCCAACACCGCCCTCGACCTCATCGGCCAGGCGCGGCTGCTGCTCACCCACGCGGGCCGGCTGGAAGGGCGCGGGCGCGACGAGGACCAGCTCGCCTTCCTGCGCACCGAGCGGGACTACCGCAACGTGACCCTGTGCGAGCTCCCCAACGAGGACTTCGGCCGCACGGTGGTGCGCAACTTCCTCTTCAGCGCCTTCCAGGTGCTCCTGTGGGAGCGGCTCGCCGCCTCGACCGACACCGAGCTCGCCGCCATCGCCGCCAAGAGCCTCAAGGAGGCGCGCTATCACGCCCGCCACGCCGGCGACTGGGTGATCCGCCTGGGCGACGGCACGGCCGAGTCGCACCGTCGCACCCAGGCCGCCCTCGACTACCTGTGGCCCTACACCGCCGAGCTCTTCGCCGCCCACCCGGGCGACGGGTTGGTGGCCGAGGCCGGTGTCGGGCCCGCCTGGGGCGAGCTGGAGGCTGCCTGGGAGGCGACGGTGGTGCCCGTGCTCAACGAGGCGACGCTGACCGTCCCGGCGCGCACCCCCTTCCGCTCCTTCGGCAAGTTCGGCCGCCACAGCGAACATCTCGGCCACCTGCTCGCCGAGATGCAGTATCTGCAGCGCACCTACCCGGGAGCCCGGTGGTGAGCGCCATGGCGACGACGCTGTCCGCATCCGAGGCCTGGGCGGTGCTCGAGACCGTGCCGGATCCCGAGATCCCGGTGGTGTCGCTCGTCGAGCTGGGCGTGGTGCGCAAGGTCGAGGTCCTCGACGACGAGGGCCTGCGCGTGACCATCACCCCCACCTACTCCGGCTGCCCCGCCGCCGAGATGATGGCCGACCAGATCCGCGAGGCCCTGCTCGCCGCTGGTGCCGGCCGGGTGGAGATCGAGACCCGCCTCGCCCCGGCCTGGACCACCGACTGGATCGGCGAGGAGGCCCAGGAGAAGCTGCGCGAGTACGGCATCGCGCCCCCGGGGCGGACGGCCGGCGGCGCGATGCCGCTCACCTTCGTCCCGCCCGCGCCCGCCTGCCCGCGCTGCGGCTCGCGCGACACCGCGCGCCTCTCGGAATTCGGCTCCACCGCATGCAAGGCGCTGTGGCGCTGCCGCAGCTGCCTCGAGCCCTTCGACCACTTCAAACCGATCTGAGCCGTCACAGAACACGGCCACGGAGGAGATCCCCGACATGACCCCCCGCTTCCATCCCCTGAGAGTCGCCGAGGTGCGCCGCGAGACGCCCGAGGCGGTGAGCCTGTGCTTCGAGGTGCCGCCCGAGCTCGCCGAGGACTACCGTTTCGTGCAGGGGCAGCATGTAAACCTGAAGGTGCGCGTGGGCGAGACCGAGCTGCGCCGCTCCTACTCGATCTGCTCGGGCGTGGCCGACGGCGAGCTGCGCGTGGCGATCAAGAAGGTCGCGGGCGGCGCGGTGTCCACCTGGGTGAACGAGGACGGCGTCAAGGTCGGCGACCTGCTGGAGGTGATGACCCCCGAGGGCCGTTTCCACACCCCGCTCGACCCAGCCCACGCCAAGCACTACGTGGCCTTCGCCGCCGGCAGCGGCATCACGCCCATCCTGTCGCTGGCCAAGAGCACGCTTGCCGCCGAGCCGAAGAGCCGCTTCACCCTGATCTACGGCAACCGCCGCCAGGCGAGCGTGATGTTCGCCGAGGCGCTGGAGGACCTGAAGAACCGCCATCTCGCGCGCTTCACCCTGTACAACCTGTTCTCCCGGGAGGAGCAGGAGGTGCCCCTCTTCAACGGGCGGCTCGACGGGGAAAAGGTGCGCGCCTTCCTCGACACGCTGATCCCCGCCGAGACCATCGACGAGGCCTTCATCTGCGGCCCCGGCGCCATGATCGACGAGGTGGAGGCGGCGCTCCTCGCTTCCGGCGTGGCGCCCGAGCACATCCATCTGGAGCGTTTCGGCGTGCCCGACTCGGCCCCGGCCCATCACGCCGAAGCCGGCGACGCGGCCCATGCGCGGGTGACGGTGATCGCCGACGGCCTGCGCCGCGAGATGGACTTCAACGCCGACGACCCCTCCATCCTGGACGTCGCCCTTGCCGCCGGCATGGACCTGCCGTACTCCTGCAAGGGAGGAGTATGCTGCACCTGCCGCGCCAGGCTGCTGGAAGGCAAGGTGCGGATGGACAAGAACTACACCCTGGAGCAGCCCGACATCGACGCGGGCTACATATTGACCTGTCAGGCTCACCCGATCACCGAGCGGGTGGTGGTGAGTTTCGACGAACGCTAGGCGGACGCGATCGGACCGCCGTCACGGACACAAGGAATGGCACGGGGAAAGGCACCCACCTTCGAGCTGCAGCGCGCCGCGATCCTCGCGGAGGCTGCGCATCTCTTCGCGGACAAGGGCTTCCACAACGCCTCGATGGCTGAGCTCGCCCAGGCGTGCGGGGTCTCCAAGCCCTTGCTCTATCACTACTACCGCGACAAGGAGCAGATCCTCTTCGACATCGCCGACAGCTACATGGACCGGCTGCTCGAGATCGTGGCGGGGGTGGAGGAGGAGGGGCTCGAGCCCGATGCCCATTTCGCGGCGCTGGTGATGCGCTTCATGGAGGAGTACGAGCACGCCCAGAGCCAGCACATGGTGCTGGTGCAGGACGTGAAGTTCCTCAAGCAGGACGAGGCCGCGCGGGTGCGCGACAAGCAGCGCCGGGTGGTGGCGGCCTTCGCCGAGGCCATCGTGCGCGTCGAACCCGGCGTGAAGCGCCGCAAGCTGGACAAGCCCGTGGCGATGATCCTGTTCGGGATGATCAACTGGACCTTCACCTGGCTGCGCGCCGACGGCCCGCTGGGCTTCCGCGACATGGCGCCGGTGGTGACCACGATCTTCCTGAACGGGGTGAAGGCCCTGGCGCATACGAACGAGAAGAAGACGGTGGCGGCCCATTAGCCGCGAACCGGGAACGAGAGAGGAGACAAGAGGAAAGTGACCGAAGCCTACATCTGCGACGGCATCCGCACCCCGATCGGCCGCTACGGCGGCGCGCTCGCCACGGTGCGCACCGACGACCTGGCCGCGCACCCCATCCGCGCCCTGATGGCGCGCCATTCCGAGGTCGACTGGGCGGCGGTGGACGACATCTACTACGGCTGCGCCAACCAGGCGGGCGAGGACAACCGCAACGTGGCACGCATGGCGGCGCTGCTCGCCGGCCTGCCGGTGGACGTGCCGGGCTCCACGGTGAACCGCCTGTGCGGTTCCGGCATGGACGCGATCGGCATCGCGGCGCGGGCCATCAAGGCGGGCGAGGCGGAGCTGATGATCGCCGGCGGCGTGGAGAGCATGAGCCGCGCCCCCTTCGTCATGGGCAAGGCGGAGACCGCCTTCTCGCGCGCGGCCAGGATCGAGGACACCACCATCGGCTGGCGCTTCGTCAATCCGCTGATGAAGGCCCGGTACGGCATCGACTCCATGCCCGAGACCGCGGAGAACGTGGCCGCCGACTTCGCGGTGAACCGCGCCGACCAGGACGCCTTCGCCCTGCGCAGCCAGCAGCGCTACGCCGCGGCGCGCGCCCGCGGCTTCTTCGAGGGCGAGATCGCGCCGGTGGCGGTGCCGCAGAAAAAGGGCGACGCGGTGGAGGTGGCGGTGGACGAGCATCCGCGCGAGACCTCCCTCGAGGCGCTGGCCAGGCTCAAGGGCGTGGTGCGCCCGGACGGCACCGTCACCGCCGGCAATGCCTCGGGCACCAACGACGGGGCGGTCGCGCTGGTGCTCGCCTCCGGCGAGGCGGCCGCGCGCCACGGCCTTACGCCGCGCGCCCGCATCGTCGGCATGGCGACCGCCGGGGTCGAGCCGCGCATCATGGGCATCGGACCGGCGCCCGCCACGCGCCGGGTGCTCGCCCGCTGCGGCCTCACCCTGGACCAGATGGACGTGATCGAGCTCAACGAGGCCTTCGCCGCCCAGGCGCTCGCGGTCTTGCGCCAGCTGGGGCTGCCCGACGACGCGCCGCAGGTCAATCCCAACGGCGGTGCCATCGCCCTGGGGCATCCGCTGGGTGCTTCGGGGGCGCGCCTGGTGCTCACCGCGCTGCGCGAGCTCGAGGCGCGCCGCGGCCGCTATGCCCTCGCCACGATGTGCATCGGGGTCGGGCAGGGTATCGCGATGGTAATAGAGCGCGTTTGATATTGTAGAACGAGTTAGTGCTGTGTTAATTTGCTGCAAACGGCCGGAGAGCCTCCCAGCGCCGACCGTTACATAAACCAAGAGGAGGAGACACCATGAAGTTGCGCACCAACGTGCTGGCCGCCATCGGCCTCGCTTTCGCCGCCGGCGCAGCCCAGGCCGAAATCGTCGTCGGAGTCGTCGTATCGGCGACCGGGCCGGCCGCCTCGCTCGGGATCCCCGAGCGCAACACCATCGCCCTGATGCCCACCACCATCGGTGGGGAGAAGGTCCGCTACGTCGTGCTGGACGACGCGTCCGACACCACCTCCGCGGTCAAGAACGTCCGCAAGCTGATCTCGGAGGACAAGGTCGACGTCGTGCTCGGCTCGACCATCACCCCGAACTCCCTGGCGATGATCGACGTGGTGGCCGAGAACCAGACGCCGATGATCTCCATGGCCGCGTCCAGCAAGATCGTCGAGCCGGTGGACGAGAAGAAGCGCTGGGTCTACAAGACGCCCCAGAACGACCAGCAGATGGCCACCGCCATCATCGAGCACATGCTCGACGCCGGCGTGAAGACGGTGGGCTTCATCGGCTTCGCCGACGCCTACGGCGAGGGCTGGCTGCAGCAGTTCCAGACCATCGCCGAGGCGCGCGGCCTCAAGATGGCCGCCGTCGAGCGCTACAACCGCACCGACACCTCGGTGACCGGGCAGGTGCTGAAGCTCATCTCGGCGCGTCCGGAAGCGGTGCTCATCGCCGGCTCGGGCACGCCCGCGGCGCTGCCCCAGAAGGCGCTCAAGGAGCGCGGCTACACGGGCAAGATCTACCAGACCCACGGCGTGGCCAACAACGACTTCCTGCGCGTGTGCGGCAAGGACTGCGAAGGCACCTTCCTGCCGGCGGGCCCGGTGCTGGTCGCCGACCAGCTGCCGGCGAGCAACCCGGTGCGCAAGAGCGCCCTGGAGTACGTGGCCAAGTACGAAAAGGCCCACGGCGAAGGCAGCGTCTCCACCTTCGGCGCCCACGCCTGGGATGCCGGCCTGCTCATGACCGCCGCGGTGCCCGAGGCTCTCAAGAAGGCCAAGCCGGGCAGCAAGGAGTTCCGCGCCGCCCTGCGTGACGCCCTCGAGGGCATCAAGGAGCTGCCGGGCGCCCATGGCATCTTCAACATGAGTCCGACCGACCACCTCGGCCTGGACCAGCGCGCCCGGGTGATGGTGCAGATCCAGAACGGCGGCTGGAAGCTGGTGAAGTAAGGCCCGAGCGGGGGACAGGGCCGCAGCGGCCCCGTCTCCCGCTGCCACCGCGCCGTTCGCGCGCGTCGCATCCATAGCACAAGGTTCCGCTCCCCCGCCGCAGGCGGGGGCAGCCACGGGGTTCGTCCATGGATTTCCAGATAGCACTGCTGCTCGGTCAGGACGGCATCACCAACGGGGCGATCTATGCGCTGCTCGCGCTCGCCCTGGTGCTGGTGTTCGCCGTCACCCGGGTCATCTTCATTCCCCAGGGCGAGTTCGTCGCCTACGGGGCACTCACCCTGGTGATGATCCAGGCGGGGGGCGTTCCGGCCACCGTCTGGCTCCTGCTGGGCGCAGGCCTGCTCGCCGCAGCCGTCGATACGGCCGCCGCCCTGCGCGCCCGCCAGACCCACAAGCTCGTGTCGGTGCTCGGCTGGAACGCGGTTTATCCGCTGGTGCTGGTGGGGCTGCTCTATGCGCTGCCGCTGAAGGAGCTGGCGATGCCGCTGCAGATCCTCTTCGCGCTGGCGGTGGTGGTGCCCCTCGGGCCGCTGATGTACCGGCTGGTCTACCAGCCGATCGCCGCCGCGCCGGTCCTGATCCTGCTGATCGTGTCGGTGGCGGTGCACGTGGGCATGGTGGGTTTGGGGCTGCTCTTCTTCGGCGCGGAGGGCTCGCGAACCCCGCCTTTCAGCGACGCGCGCTTCGAGCTCGGGCCGATGCTCGTGTCCGGTCAGACGATCTGGGTGATCGTCTCTTCCGTGGTGCTCATCGTCGCGCTCTACCAGTTCTTCGAGCGCACCCTCTACGGCAAGGCGCTGCGGGCCACCGCCATCAACCGGGTGGGGGCGCGGCTCATGGGCATTCCGCCGGCGCTCGCGGGCAAGCTCACCTTCCTGTTGGCGGCGGCCATCGGCGCGCTCTCCGGCGTGCTCATTGCCCCGATCACGACGATCTACTACGACACCGGCTTCCTCATCGGCCTCAAGGGCTTCGTCGGCGCGATCATCGGGGGGCTCGCGAGCTACCCGATCGCGGCCGCGGGGGCCCTGCTGGTGGGGCTGCTGGAGGCGTTCAGCTCCTTCTGGGCGAGCGCCTACAAGGAAGTCATCGTGTTCACCCTGATCATCCCGGTCCTGCTGTGGCGCTCGCTCGCCAGCCGTCACGTGGAGGAAGAAGAATGAGTGCACCGCCCACCCTCGAAAAGCGCGAGCGGCTGAACGGCGTGGCCGCCCCGGCACCCGCCCGTCCGCAGGCGGCGGGGATCCCGCGCGGCGCCGTCCTGGGCGCCTTCCTGGTGCTGCTGGCCGCCGCGCCGCAGTTCCTGTCGC
>DYFV01000047.1 GCA_020725025.1 Azoarcus sp. | reverse complement strand
GGCCCTGCTCGCCGGCGCGCGCCGCCTCGATGGCGGCGTTGAGCGCGAGCAGGTTCGTCTGGTCGGCGATCTCCCGCACCTGGCGCGTCATGGTGCGGATCTCCTGCGAGTTGCGGATGAAGGTGCTGGCGGTGTCGGCGACCGACTTCATGACCGTGGCGGTCTCCTCTATCGAGGCGGCAAGCATCGCCAGGCGCTGTTCCGCCTGCTGGGATTCGGCCAGGCCGCTCTGGGACAGCTCGCTCACCCGGGCGGCATTGTCGCTGATGGTCTGGATCGACACCGTCACCTGCTCCACGGTGGCCGCGGTGGAGGCGGCGACCTCGGACTGATGCGCGGCCGATTGGGTGATCTGGCGCGTCTCGCCCGCCATGCCGCCGGCCGCCTCGTCCACCTGGTCGACCGAGCGCGAGACGCGGCGGATCAACTCGCCCAGATCGCGCCGGATGGTCTCGGCGCTCATGGCGATGCGTCCGATCTCGTCGCGCGTGCGCGCGGTGATGGGCGTGCTGAAGTCGCCGCGCGCAAGCTGCTGCAGGCTCGCCTCGAGCTCCTGGGCGGGGCGGATGACTTCGCGCCGGATCATCCAGAGGAACAGCACGAGAGCGAGACCGCAGGCGATCACGATGAGCCCGGCGCTCAGCGCGAGGGCCCGCTGCGACTCCGCATTGATCTGCTCGGTGCGCTCATCGATGGCGGCATTCATGCGCGAAACGAGCTCGTCGAGCACCGCGCTCGAGTCCTTGTCCGAGTCGCGTACGTTCTGTTCCAGGTCGTAGATGTTGAAGTCGATCTTGTAGTCGTCCAGGGCGCGCTGGTAGCGGTCGCCGAGAGCCTTGTGGGCTTCGAGGAAACGCGTGGACAGGCGCTCGACCTCGGGATCCCGGGAGGACCGCGCAAGATCGCTCACCTGTTGCTGCACGCCCGACTCCAGGCGCCGGAAGTTGGCCCAGTGCGTGTCGAGGGCCGCGCTGTCGGTGATGCGCAGAATGGTGTTCTTCCATTCGAGCAGCTGGTCGTAATAGCTGACCTTGCTCTCCACGAGCGCCACGCGCCGATCATGGAGCTCGGCCAGTTCCCCGGCGCCGAGCCGGTCTATGGTGCGCGCCTGAAGGAACATGCCGATCCCGGCGGCGAGCAGCACCAGAAGGGTGCCGCCGCCGCAGATCACGAGGAGCTTGTTGCGTACGCTGTTGACGAGAAAGTCCATGGGAGTCGTTATCACACTGGTGGGGGTGACATCTGTATACGACAATGGCGGGCACGACTTGAAGGAAATACTTCCCGGATGCGGTACCGGCGCCGACGGTCGGCCCGCACTAAAGGTTTGCGGCGACGTGACCGTAAACTCCCGCAGAGGATAGGGACCCGCCATGGCACGTCGTCGCAAGCACGAGGAAGAGCACGAGAACCACGAGAGGTGGCTCGTCTCGTACGCGGACTTCATCACCCTGCTGTTCGCCTTCTTCGTGGTGATGTATTCCCTGTCCTCGATCAACGAGGGCAAGTACCGCGTGCTGTCGGATTCGCTGGTGGCGGCCTTCCGCAACGTGAACCTGAACACGACCGGCCAGCAGATCGTGCTGCCGCCGGTGACGGGGGCGGTGTCGAAGCCTGCGCCGCCAGCGGTGGTGACGCGCACGCCCGAGGAGGAAGCCCTGGAGGAGCGCCGCAAGGCCGAGGTCGCGCGGATGCGCAACGTGGCCGAGGACATCCGGCGGGTGCTCGAGCCGCTCACCCGCGACGGGCACGTGACCGTGAGCGAGGGGGCGCACGGCGTCAAGGTCGAGATCAACGCGAGCGTGCTGTTCGCGCCCGGTGACGCGACGCTTGGCGAACCGGCCATCACCGCGCTGCGCGCGGTGGCCGACGTGCTCGCCGGCGCCACCTTCCCGATCACCATCGAAGGGCATACCGACAACCTGCCGATCAGCACCGTGCGCTTCCCCTCCAACTGGGAGCTCTCCGCAGTGCGCGCCTCCTCGGTGGTGCGCCTGTTCGTGGAGGCCGGCGTCGACCCGATGCGCCTGAAGGCCGCCGGCTACGGCGACCAGCGGCCGCTGGCCGACAACCTTACGGAGGAGGGGCGGGCGCGTAACCGGCGGGTGACCATCCTCATCGAATCCATGCTCGGCGAGCCGCCGCCGGCCGCGCCGGGACGCATCCGTTCCGGCGATCCGATCCGCGCCATCCTGCCGGACGGCGAGGGCTGAGCGGACTGCCTCTCCAGGCGCAGCTCCTTGTTGGCGTGATCAGAGCGCCAGCGCGACCGCCAGTGCCGCCATGGCTGCAAGCCAGAGCCCCGTTGCCATGCGCCAGGCGCCGAGCCGCGCCTCGAGTCGCAGCCAGGTCGCGGGGGAGGGCTGAGGCAGCGAGGGTGCCCGGATTTCGCCCGGCCGGCGGCGGGTGAGCGCCGTCGCCACATGCTCGGCGGGCACCACCAGATCGCCGGGCGGCAACTGCGGCATGCGCAAGCCGAGGCGGAGCGTCGCCGCGGTTACGAGCGCCGCGGCGAGGAGCGGCCAGGTCGCGTCCAGCCAGTGCCATTGCGCATGCGCGGACCATCCCATCCACCACGACAGGGCCGCTACGGCGGCAAGGGAAGCGCTCCAGGCCGGCCCGAGCCCCGGCACACGCCCGTGGGCGGGCTCGCGTGCGGCCAGCACCAGCAGGCGCGCCATGAGCAGCGCGGTGGCCAACGCTGCGAGCGGCAGCGCCCAGGCGAGGAGCGCCGGCCAGGCGCCGGGCAGCTCGTGCGTGGCCGTCTTCAGTGCCGCCTTGGCCCACGCCCCGCCCGACCACGGCGCACCCGCCAGCGCCAGGGCCGGCAGGGCGAGGCCGGCCAGGACCAAGGGCGTGCCGCCCGCCGTCTTGGCGAGACCGATGCCGAGGAATAGCGCGCTCTTCGCCAGCGCGTGATGCAGCACATAGAGCGTTACCGCCGCGAGGAGCGCCGGCCATTGCGCGGGTGCCAGGAGCCCGGCGCCGACGCCCGCGGTGAGGAAACCCATCTGGCTGATGGTCGAATAGGCCAGCAGCACCTTCGCGTCGCGCTGCGCGAGCCCGAACGCCACGCCCAGGAACATCGCGGCCAGCCCCGCCGCCAGGATGACGGCGCCGAGCTCGGGCAGCGCGCCCGCTCCCAGCGGCAGGAAGCGCAGCCAGCCCAGCACGCCGGCCTTGACCATCACGCCCGAGAGCACCGCGCTCGCCGGCACCGGGGCCACCGGATGGGCGAGCGGCAGCCACATGTGCAGCAGCGGTACGCCCACCTTGATGCCGAAGCCGGCGAAGAGCAGCGCGGCGATCGGTGTCCGGTCCGGCGCCCAGGCGAGCGCGGCCGCCATCTCGCCGAGGCGGTGGCTGCCGAGGGTGGACACCGCCAGGAGGATCCCCGCCACCAGGAGCGCCTCGCCCATCACCGCCATGACGATATAGATGCGGCCGGCACGGCGGGCCTCGTCGCCGCCGGCGTGCACGATCAGGCCATAGGCGGCGAAAGTCATCAGCGCGAAAGCGAAGTAGAAGCTCGCCGCATCCTGCGTGACGCACACCGCCAGGTTGCCCGCCTGGGTGAGCAGGAAAAAGGCGGCAAAGCGGACGCGCCGCGCGTCGCCGCGCAGCCAGACGTGCGCGTACCAGCCGGCGATGAGCCACACCAGCGCGGTGGCGAAGAGGAATATGCGCCCCGTCGGGTCGATCCCGAGCCGTGTGCCGAGGATCAGCCAAGCGATCTCCATCTGCAATCCATCCGGCGCCGCGATCGCCAATCCGAGTGCCGGAAGCGGTGCCCAGGCCGCAAGCGCGAGGGCTGCCGGACGCAGCGGCCGAGCCGCCAGGGCGACGGCCAGCAGAAGCGGCAGGAGCAGGGCGGCGACGAGCAGCGCGTTCATGGTGTGTGCTCCTGGGCCGCGATGAGGGTGGCCCAGCGCAGCGGACTCCATTCGGCTGCCGCCGCCAGCCCCACCACGATGGTCGCCAGGGCGGTGACCAGCGGCGGCGCGAGCAGCAGCCACGCGGTCTCGCTCGAGCCGCGAGGCGCCTCCTGGCGCCGCTCGCCGTGTGGCGGGGCGAACCAGGCGGCATGCAGGACGGGCAGGAAGTAGGCGGCGTTGAGCGCGGTCGACACCAGCAGCACCGCGATCACCCACTCCATGCCGGCCTCCACGGCGCCCAGGCCCAGGTACCACTTGCTCACGAAGCCGGCGAGCGGCGGCACGCCGATCATCCCGAAAGCGGCCACCGTGAATGCGGCGGTGGTCCACGGCATGCGCCGGCCCACGCCGGCCATCTCGCTGACCTTGTGGATGCCGAGCGTCTCCGCGTAGTTGCCGGCGCAGAAGAAGAGCGTGATCTTCATCAGGCCCTGATGCACCAGGTGTACCAGTCCGCCTATGGTGCCGATCGGACCGAAGGTGGCCACGCCGAGCACGATATAGGCCACCTGGCTGACGGTGGAGTAGGCGAGCCGCCGCTTCAGATCGTCCTGGGCGAGCGCGCGCAGCGAGCCCCACAGGATCGTCGCGGCGGCGACGACGGCGAGCGGCACGAGCAGCGTCAGCGATTGGGCGAAGGCGAGTCCGTAGACCTCGTAGACCACCCGCACCACGCCGAAGGCGCCGGCCTTCACCACCGCCACGGCATGCAGCAGGGCCGACACCGGGGCGGGGGCCACCATCGCCTGCGGCAGCCAGCCGTGCAGGGGGACCAGCGCCGCCTTCACCCCCAGCCCGGCGATCAGCAGGACGAAGATCGCCGTGAGCTCGCCCTCGCGTCCGGCGCCGAGCCGCGCCAGGACGCCCCCCGAGACGAAGGGCACGTCGCCGGCGAGCGCGTACAGCCAGACGGTGCCCACGAGCAGGAGGGTGCCGCCGCCGAGCGTATAGGCGAGATAGATCGCGCCTGCGCGCAGCGCCGCGGCGCTGCCCCGGTGCACCACCAGGGGATAGGTGGACAGCGTCAGCAACTCGTAGAAGATGAAGAAGGTGAACAGGTTGCCCGCCATCGCCACGCCTACCGTCGCGGTCACGCAGATGCTGAAGAAGCCGAAGAAGCGGCTGCGGTGCGGCGAGCCTTCGAGGTAGCCGATGGCGTAGATCGTGGTCAGCAGCCACAGCACGGCCGACAGCGTCATGAAGAGCAGGGACAGCGCATCCGCCCGCAACACCAGATCGAGACCCGGCAGGACGGTGTGGCGAAAGATCGGCTCCCTGCCGGTCCGGAACTCCCAGAGCATGTATCCGACCAGCGCCAGCTTGACGGTCGCGCCGGCCAGGTTGAGCGTGGCGCGGGTGCGGTGCCGCGACTCTGCGAGCAGGAAGATGGCGAGCCCTGGCAACAGCGAGCTCAGCAGGGCGGCGAGCGGTATCAGCGGGTCGACGGAGGGCGTCATGGCCGTAACGGTCCGGTCCAGGGCTCCCCTACGGCGAGGAGCGCGGACGGCAGCGTGCCGAAGAACCCCAGGGCCACCGCGAGCAGCGCCAGCGCCAGCGCGGCGAGCTCCAGCGTGCGCGCGACCGGCGCGGGCGGAGCCGCATCGGCGGGGACGCCCGGCGTCGGCGGCAGGAACGCCTGGCGAAGGACGCGGAAGACGTAGGCGGCGGTGAGGAGCCCGCCGACCACGATGAGCGCCGCCCATCCCCATCGGCCCCCGTCGACCGCAGCGGCGAGCAGCAGCCACTTGGCACTGAAGCCGATCGAGGGCGGCAGGCCGATGAGCGTCATGCCGGCCAGCCCGAAGGCGAAGAGCGCGAGCGGCAGGCGGGGGGCGACGCCGCCCAGCGAGGCGACCTCGTCGCGCCCGGCGGCGAGCACCATCGCCCCGGCCGCGGCGAACATCGCCGCCTTTGCAAGCGCGTGGGCGACGGCATAGAGCGCGACGCCCCGGAACGCGTTCGCCGCCACCTCCGGCGCCGCGCCGGCGGCGAGCGGGAAGAACAGGAACAGGTAGCCCACCTGCGCCACCGTCGAATAGGCCACCAGCATCTTGAGGCGCTGCTGTACGAGCGCCATCGCCGAGCCCCACAGGATGGCACCGGCGCCGAGCATGCCGGCGAGCTGCGCCGCCGCGATGCCGCCCAGCGGCTCGAGCAGCACCGGCCACAAGCGCAGCACGAGGTAGAAGGAAGCTTTCAGCACGAGAGCGGAAAGCAGGGCGGAGACCGGCGCCGGGGCGCCGCCGTGGGCCGGCGGCAGCCAGAAATGCAGGGGAAAGAGCGCGGTCTTGAGGAGCATGCCCGCCACCATGAGCGCCGCCGCCAACACGACCGCGGGCAGCGGCGCGATGTGCGGTGCCAGGCGCTCGAGCGACACCGTCCCGTAGGTGCCGTAGAGCAGCGCAACGCCCATCAGCCACGCGCCCGAGCCGAGCAGGGTGGCGAAGAGGTAGCGCAGGGCCGCCGCCAGCGCCGCGCGGTCCGCGGAGCCGGCGGTGAGGCTCACCGCCGCGAGCCCCAGCAGCTCCAGACCGACGTAGAGGTTGAACAGGTCGTTCGACAGGAAGAGCACGTTCAGGGCGGCCACGAGCAGGCCTGCCAACGGCCAGAACCAGGTTCGGCCCTCGGGGCGTGCGGCGAACCAGGCCCGGGCGTAGGCCGCGATCGGCAGGGCCACGGTGGCGGTGAGGAGAAGCATCGCCGCGGACAGGCCGTCGGCGAGCAGATCGATGCCGAGCGGTGCACCCCAGCCGCCGACGGCGAGCCGCTGCGGGCCGTGCGCCAGCACCCGGTCTGCGAGGGCTGCCGCGAGCAGCCACTGCAGGGTGAGCGCGGCGATCGCGAGCCGCGCCCCGCGGTCCGGCCCGAGCACGAAGGCCGCCAACGGCCACGCCAGGGCGAGCACGATCAGCCAGGCGATCGGATCGATTGCTTCAGTCACCTGCGGCGCCCCGCTCGGCCGGATCGTCGGGGAGCGACATCGTGCCGGTAAGCGCCAGCAGGCGTCGCGCGAGGGACAGGGCCAGCGCCGTGGCGGCCACGGCCACCACGAGCCCGGTGAGCACCATCGCCTGCGGCACCGGGTCGGGCACGCCGTCGCGCTGGGCGAGTCCCACGAGCACGAGGAACACCCCGCTCGTGAGCACGTTGAAGGCGAGCACGCGGCGCAGCAGGTGACGCTGCAGCACCAGCGCCGCCAGCGCCAGGACGAAGAGCGCGGTGCCGGCGAGGGCGAACACGAGGCCGGTGCTCATGGCCGGCGTGCCTGGTCTTCGGGCGGCTCGGGGGCGCCGAGGAACAGGCTGGCGAGGACGAGGCCGAGGGAGACGGTGAGGGCCGATTCGATCGCGAGGATCAACGCGCCGGCCCATTCGGGCGGGTAGCGCAGCAGCCACCCGCTGGTCGCCGCCGCGACGCCGAGGAACACGGCGAGGCCCGCCGCCTGGGCCGCGCGCAGGCCGGCATGCCTGCGGCTCCAGCGCGGCGCGAGGCCCGCCAGGCGCAGGAGCACGGCCGCGGCGGCGAGGACGGCGCCCGCCTGGAAGGCGCCGCCGGGTTGCGCCGACCCCGCCCACAAGAGGTAGCCAGCCACCAGCACCGCGAGCGGTGCGATGGCGCGCGCGAGCGTCGCCAGCACCGGGTCCGGCGCGGTGGGCAGCGGCCGATCCGGCAAGCCGTCGGCGGGCGGCAGCCCGAGGAGCGCGATGAGCAGCACCGCCACCTCGAGCAGGGTGTCGTAGGCCCGGAAGTTGAGGAGGACCGCGGTCACCGGGTGCGTCACGCCGCTCTCGGGCAGCCGCGCCGCCACCGTCTCGGGCAGCCGCAGCACCGGGGCGAGACCGTCGAGCTGCAGGATGGCGGCCGCGAGGCCGGCGCCCAGCGCCGCGCACAGTACCAGCGCCGGCCAGTGCGCCGGCTTCATTCCTCGTCCTCCGCGGCGGTCAGCTCGGCCGGCGCCCGCCCGCGCAAGGCGCCCACGGCATCGAGCACCAGCGCCCCCGTGAGCCCGGCGCCGATGGCCGCCTCGGCGATGGCGAGGTCGGGGGCGGCGAGCCGCGCCCACGCCAGCGACATGGTCAGCCCGAAGGCGATGAAAAGCACCGCCGCCTGCACCAGGTCGCGCGTGGTCAGCGTGCGCGCGGCGATCCAGAGCAGTGCGAGCGCGAGCAGCCCGTCGAGCACGAGGCCGCTCATCGCGCGCCTCCGTCCTCGGGACGCAACCCGCGCTTGCGGGCGCGATGAGCGACGAGATAGCTCGTGGTGGCCGCGGCGGCGAGCGCCAGCAGCCAGACAAGCAGCAGCTTGATCACGGTCGCGGGATGCTCTGCGCGCAGCGCGAGGCCCGCCACGATGAAGCCGAGGCCGAGGTTGTCCACCTTTGCGAGCGCGTGCAGGCGGCAGTAGAGATCGGGAAAGCGCAGCAGGCCGACCGTGCCCGCGAGGAAGAAGCCGGCGCCGGCGAGCAGCAGCACGACGCTCAGTACCTCAGCGAGGCTGGTCACCGCGCCGCTCCCCGTCTTCACGCCATGCGCGCTGGGCGAAGGCCGCCGCGGCGATCGCGGCGAGCAGCACGAAGGCCAGCGCCGCGTCGATCAGTGCCGGAATCGCCTGGGCCTCGCCCAACAGCAGCAGCACCGCGACCCCCGTGCTGCCGAAGAGGAGCGCGGTGAGCATGCGGTCGGCGTCGGTCGGGCCGCGCATCACCCGCCGCAGCGCCACCAGCAGGTTGGCGAGGAGGACGGCGGCGAGCCATACGAGCAGGTCGTCCATCACGCCGCTCCGGTAAGGCGCGCCACCATGTCCTGGGCTGCGTCGAGCTCGGCGTCGGTGACGAGGCGGCGATCGAGGACGTGTACCACGAGCACGTCGTCTTCCAGTCCGGTGGCCAGCGTGCCGGGGAGCAGGCTCACGGTGTCGGCGAGGAGCACCCGGCCTGGGCCCGGCGGCAGGCGCAGCGGCACGCGCCTCAACTCCGGCTCGAGGTGCAGGCGCGGACGCAGGGCCAGCGCCGCGACCGCCACGCCGCTGCGCAGCGACTCCCATACGAAGTAAGCCGCAAACGCCGCGACCGCGGCGGGCGAGGGCGGGGCGCGCCGCGGCGGCCAGGCGCGCAGGCTCGCCACCACCGCGGCGGCCACCACGAGCCCGCCCAGCCAGATGCTGCGCGGATCGCCCTCCACCAGCACCCACCAAAGTAAGGAGAAGCCCGCCGCCCGCAGGGCGGCTGGTCGCAGCGTGTCGGCGGATAACGCGGGCATGGCCGGAAATCCTCATCGGATGGACCCTCGTGGGAATCTACCGCGCCCGCGAGGTTCCGCCAACCCGCGCTACTGTACGGAGAGCGGCTTCAGCTTGATCGGCAGCGGCGCGCCCTTGCGCGCGCGCCGGTGCACCAGCGTCTCGAGCTGGCCGGGCTTGAGCTCCACCGCGGCGGGCTTGTTGCCGCGGCCTATGCCCTCGACCCGCAGGACCGCGTCCTCGGCCGGTACGGCCACGCCCACCAGCGGCTCGTCCGCGTCGAGGCCCATGACGATGACGCCGCGTCCGCCCGCCTGGACCTTCATCTCGCTGCGGGCGAAGACCAGGATGCGGCCGTTGCCGGACACCGCCACGATCTTCCCGCCCAGGGCACGGGCCGGCGGGAGCACCCGCTCGCCCTTCTCCAGGGTCATGAAGGCCTTGCCCGCGCGCTGCCGGCTCATGGCGTCGGCGAGCGAGCACAGGAAGCCGTAGCCGCCGCTGTTGGCGAAGAGCCAGTTGGTCTCGGGGGCGTCGGAGAGCACCTGGGCGAGCTTGCCGCCGTTCTGGAACTCCACCAGCGTGGTGATCGGCACGCCGTCGCCGCGCCCGCCGGGGAGCTCCGACACGCGCACGGTGTAGGCGCGGCCCTGGGTGTCGAGCACGATGAGCGGCCAGGTGGTGCGAGTCTCGATCACCGCGAAGGGGAAATCGCCCGCCTTGTAGCCGATCGCCGAGGCGTCGATGCCGTGGCCCTGGCGGGAGCGCACCCAGCCGTTCTTCGATACGATCACCGTGACCGGCTCGTCCGGGACGCTGATCTCGGCGGGCGCGACCGGGGCCACCGCCTCGATGAGGGTGCGGCGGTCGTCGCCGTACTTCTTCGCGTCGGCGTCGATCTCCTTGAGGATCAGCCTGGTCATCGCCGGGCGGCTGTCGAGCAGATGCTGCAGGCCGTCGCGCTCCTCGCGCAGCTCGGCGAGCTCCTTCTCGATCCTGATGCCCTCCAGGCGGGCGAGCTGGCGCAGCCGGATCTCGAGGATGTCCTCGGCCTGCACCTCGGTGAGCCCGAAGGCGGCGATCAGCGCCGGCTTGGGCTCGTCCGACTCGCGGATCACGCGGATCACTTCCTCGATGTTGAGGAAGGCGATCATGCGGCCCTCGAGGATGTGGATGCGCCGGTCCACCTCGTCCAGGCGGTGCCGCGTGCGGCGCTCGATCGTGACGTAGCGGAAGTCGATCCACTCCGAAAGGATCTGCACCAGGTTCTTCTGCTGCGGCCGGCCGTCGCGGCCGATCATGGTGAGGTTGATCGAGGTCGAGGTCTCCAGGCTGGTGTGCGCGAGCAGCACCGCCATGAACTCGTCCCGGCTCTGCCGGCTCGACTTCGGCTCGAGCACGATGCGCACCGGCGACTTGTCGCTCGACTCGTCGCGCACCGTGTCGAGCACGCCGAGCACGAGCTGCTTGAGGTTCTTCTGCTCCTGGGAGACGTCCTTCTTGCCGGCACGCGGCTGCGGATTGGTGAGCGCCTCGATCTCCGAGAGCACCTGCGCGGTCGATACGCCGTGAGGCAGCTGCTCGACGATCACGCGCCACTGGCCGCGGGCGAGCTCCTCCATGCGCCAGCGCGCCCGCAGCCGGATCGAGCCGCGGCCGCTCTGGTAGGCGTCGCGCAGCGCCTCGGGCGACGAGATGATCTGGCCGCCGCCGGGGAAGTCGGGTCCCGGCAGGAGCGGGAGGATCTCGTCCAGTCCGGCCTCGGGGTGGCGGATCAGGTGACTGGTGGCCGCCGCGACCTCGCGCAGGTTATGCGGCGGAATCTCGGTGGCCATGCCCACCGCGATGCCCGAGGCGCCGTTGAGCAGCACGAAGGGCAGGCGCGCGGGCAGCAGCTGTGGCTCCTCGAAGGCGCCGTCGTAGTTGGGGACGAAGTCCACCGTGCCGCGATCGATCTCGGAGAGGAGCAACTCGGCGATCGGGGTGAGGCGGCATTCGGTGTAGCGCATCGCCGCGGCCGAGTCGCCGTCGCGCGAGCCGAAGTTGCCCTGGCCGTCGACGAGCGGATAGCGCAGCGAGAAGTCCTGGGCCACGCGCACCATGGCGTCGTAGACCGAGCTGTCGCCGTGGGGGTGGTACTTGCCGATCACGTCGCCCACCACGCGCGCGGACTTCACGTGCTTGGAGGTCGCCGACAGGCGCATCTCGTTCATCGCGTAGAGGATGCGCCGCTGCACCGGCTTCATGCCGTCCTCCACCTGGGGCAGGGCGCGCGCCTTCACCACGCTCATGGCGTAGGCGAGGTAGGCGCGTTCGGCGTACTGGTCCAGCGGCAGCGCGCCGTCGCCGAGCGAGTCGGCAGCGGCGGGCGGCGGTGGCGGGGGCGGTGCTTCCGTGTTCGAGAAGAGGTCGAAAGTGTCGTTCATGCGTCGGTCTTGCAGAGGCTGGGGCTAGGGCAGGGGGTGCGCGCGGCGGCTCAGACATCCGCCTCGACGGTATCGCCCTTCTCCTCCATCCAGGCGCGCCGGCCGGAGGCCTCGCCCTTGCCCATCAGCAGGTTGAACATCTTCAGCGTGTCGTCGAGGGCATCCGGGCGCACCTGTACCGGCAGCACGCGGCGGGTGGCCGGGTCCATGGTGGTCTCGCGCAGCTGGTCGGGGTTCATCTCGCCCAGGCCCTTGAAGCGGCCCACCTCGATCTGCTCGGCGCGGTAGCCTTCCTGCAGGAGCCGGTCGCGGATCGCCGCGAGCTCGCCGTCGTCCAGCGCGTAGAGGCGGCGCGGCGGGCGCTTCTTGCCCTGGGCCGGCACGTCGACGCGGTAGAGCGGCGGCTGTGCCACGTAGATGTGGCCGCGCTCGATGAGTTTCGGAAAGTGGCGGAAGAAGAGGGTGAGCAGCAGCGTCTGGATGTGGGCGCCGTCCACGTCCGCGTCCGACATGATCACCACCTTGCCGTAGCGCAGGCCGGACAGGTCCGGGCTCGCGTCGGCGGTGTGTGCGTCGACGCCCAGCGCCACCGCGATGTCGTGGATCTCGGCGTTGGCCAGCAACCGGTCCGGGTCGATCTCCCAGGCGTTCTGCACCTTGCCGCGCAGGGGGAGGATGGCCTGGGTCTCCTTGTCGCGCGCCATCTTGGCCGAGCCGCCGGCCGAGTCGCCTTCCACCAGGAAGAGCTCGTTCTCGGCGATGTCCTCGCTCTCGCAATCGGAGAGCTTGCCCGGCAGCACCGCCACGCCCGAGGTCTTCTTCTTCTCGACCTTCTGGGCGCTCTTCTGGCGCGCCAGCGCCTGCTTGATGGAGAGCTCGGCGATCGCGCGGCCGGCCTCGACGTGGTTGTTGAGCCAGATCTCGAAGGGGTCGCGGATCATGGAGGAGACGAGCTTCACCGCCTCGCGGGAGTTGAGCTTCTCCTTCACCTGGCCCTGGAACTGCGGGTCCAGCAGCCGCGCCGAGAGCACGAAGCTCATGCGCGAGCACACGTCTTCCTGCTGCAGCTTCACCCCGCGCGGCAGGAGCGCATGGTGCTCGATGAAGCTCTTGGTGGCCTCGAACACCCCGGCGCGCAGCCCGCTCTCGTGGGTACCGCCCGCCACCGTGGGGATGAGGTTCACGAAGGACTCGCTCGGCACCGCCTGCTCGAACCAGCCGATCACCCAGGCCGCGCCCTCGCCGGGCGCGTAGCTCGCGTCGTCCTTGTCGGCGTACTTCTCGCCGGCGTAGAGCGGCGCGACGGGTTCGACCTCGCCCGCCTGCTCGCGCAGGTAGCCGGCCAGCCCCTCGGGGTAGGTCCAGGTCTTGGTCAGCGCGGGGCCGCCGGGCTGCTCGATGTCCAGGCGCACGCCGACCCCGGCGAGCAGCACTGCCTTGGAGCGCAGCAGGCGCTCGATCTCGGGCTGGGGGACGCGCGGGTTCTCGAAGTACTTGCCGTCGGGCCACACCCGCACCCGGGTACCGGTCTGCCGGCCGCAGCTGCCGACCACCTCGATCGGGCCGATGCGCTCGCCGCCTTCGGCGAAGACCACCTGATGGACCTTGCCGTCGCGCTTGACCTCCACCTCGACGCGGGTGGACAGCGCGTTGGTCACCGCCACGCCCACCCCGTGCAGGCCGCCCGAGAAGGCATAGGCGCTGTTGCCCTCGCGCTTGTCGAACTTGCCGCCGGCATGCAGGCGGGTATAGGCGAGCACCACCACCGGCACCCCTTCCTCGGGGTGCAGGCCGACCGGGATGCCGCGCCCGTCGTCGGCCACCGTGACCGAGCCGTCGGTGTGCAGGGTGACGTGGATGCTCTTGGCGAAGCCGGCGAGGGCCTCGTCGGCGGCGTTGTCGATCACTTCCTGGATGATGTGCGCGGGCGAGTCGGTGCGGGTGTACATCCCGGGGCGCTCGCGAACCGGCTCCAGGCCCTTGAGGACGCGGAAGGAGGATTCGTCGTATTGCTTGGCAGTCATGGGGCGTATCGGTGCGACGTTGCGGGCCGGCAGCGGATGCCGGGGGCGCACAAGGATACCTGCATGGGGGCGTTCATGCACCCCGCGGAGAAGCGGGGGCGGGGGGCGTCAGGCGCTGCCCAGGTGGCGGCCGCCGCCGGTGGGGCGCGCATGGCCGTCGGCGCCGTAGAGCTGCGGGCGCTCCGTGGCGGCGAGCAGCACGGCGAGTGCTGCCTGGTTGCTCTGCAGGCGCTCGGTGATGAGCTTGCCGTTCACCCGGTTGCGTTCCTGGGCGGTGCGCGCGAGTTGGAGGATCTCGTCCCAGCGGGCGAGGCTGTTGGGCAGATTCCGGCACAGCTCGCGGATGGTGGATTCGGAATTGGGCCTGCCCATGCGCCCGAGCAGCAGCGCGCGGTCGTCGTGCAGCCGCTGCAGCTGGCGATAGAGCTCGCCCTTCTGCTCGGCCAGCGCCATCAGCGCGTCGACCTTGCCTTCGACGAGCAGGGCCTGTTCCTCGCCCAGCAGGGCGACGAAGCGCTTCAGCAGGCTCGCCTCGTCCTCGATGTAGCGGGCGATGCGGATCAGCTCGGGCGAGGCGTTCACGTGCGCGGCGGCTGGGCGGCGAGCATCTCGCGCACGCTTTCGATCAATCCGTCGGCGATCCGCTCCGGGTCGATCTTGAAGCGGCCTTCGGCGATCGCCTGGCGGATCTCCTGGACGCGGGCGCTGTTGACCACCGGGGTCGAGGCGATGGTCGCCTCGGCCTGCTTGAGGCTCGCGGACAGCGACGACAGCTCGACCTTCTCGCCCGCTGCCGCTGCGGAGTCCGGCTTGGCCGTTCCGGCGGTGCTGCGGCCGCGCGCGTCCGACGGGGCGACGCCGCCGAGCGACTTCGTTAAGTTATCGATTTTCACGGCAGTGTTTCCTACAAGGGTTCTCGTCGGTCATATCGGCACGCCGACAGAGAACTTTAGACCTATTTCAGCACTTTCGAACGCGCCCGCTGCGGGAGGTTCTCAGAAGGCGACTTCCACCACTCCGCCGGGGCGGGCGGTGCCGCTCACCACCTGCCCGTTGGGCATCCGCACGCGGACCGGCTCGCCCACCGCAGCGCCGTTCAGCGCACGGCCTTCGCTCGCGACCTGGAAACCCGGGCCGCCGCTCACCACCTTCACCTGCTGGCCCTGACGCACGGCCGGCGGAATCCTCAGCATCTCGGCGCGCACGGGCTGGCCGGCCGACACCGCGTAGCGGGTGCGATGCCCCACCGCCTGGGCAGGATCGGTGAGGGTGTTGTCCGGTTGCGCGGCGAGGTCGCCGCGCCGGTGCGCCAGGTCGGCGCTGGCCACGATCTGGCCCGGCATCAGCGCCCGCGCGGTCACCAGGTACTCGGTCAGCACCGACACACGGGCCGGCAGGTACACCGTCCAGGTCACCGGCGACTCGCAGCGCACGCCGACGTTGATCGCGCCCCACGCCCGCGTGCCGGCCGGCAGGAAGGGCCGCAGCTCGGCGCAGGCGGGGAGCTGGGTGCGGGCGTCGAGCTCGCCTACGTCGAGCTCGACCCGGCCCGGCAGGCCGGCCGTCTCGCGGGCCAGGAAGGTCAGGACCGCATCCCGCACCGGCGCGGCCGCCTGCTGCGCGCATACCGCCGGCGGCACGGCGGCCGCGAGCGAAGCCAGGGCAGGGAGCAGGAACGGCAGGCGGCGCGCTTTCTTCATGGGGGGCGATTGCAACACGTCCTGCTGCGGGGGGCAAGCCGCGGCGGCGGCACGCGACGGGCGGCGGATGCGGGCGGCAAGAATTTCCGCCCGGGGCGGCAGCTTTGCCGGTCTGCGGGCAGGCCCGAGGCGAAATTGGCCGGTTTTTCCCTCCCTTATCGGCTCAAGACGCCGGCCTGGACGGGAATAGGATGCCTGGCATGGAAGCTGCACTGTGTCCGCTGACCGCTCTCGATCCCAGGTATCGGCAGCCGGGCGGAAAACTTGAGGTGATGCGATGAAAACCCGACTCGACAACGAACTGAGCTTCTACCAGACCGCGCTCAACCTGCGCGTGGCACGTCAGCAGCAGCTCGCCTCGAACATCGCCAACGCCGACACGCCGCACTACAAGGCGCGCGACATCGATTTCCGCAGTGCCTTCGCCGGCGCCCTGAACGGCCGCGTCGGCTCGCTCGCCCTGGCGAACACCTCCTCGCGCCACCTCGCGTCGGACGCCGACGGACCACTCAAGCCCCATCTCCAGTATCGCGCGCAGCTGCAGGGCAGCGTCGACGGCAACACGGTGAACATGGACGTGGAGCGCAGCGCCTTCGCCGAGAACGCGATCCACTACGAAGCCAGCATCAACTTCATCAACGGCCTGCTGCGCTCGATGCGCACCGCCATCTCGGGCCAGTAAGGGAGGCGTGGCGATCATGAACATGCTCAACGTCTTCGGCATCGCGGGCTCGGCGCTGCACGCCCAGTCGGCGCGACTCAATGCAACCGCCTCCAACCTCGCCAACGCCGACAGCGTGGCGGGGCCGGACGGGCAGGCCTACCGGGCGAAGCAGGTCGTCTTCACCGCCAAGCAGGTGGCCGGCCCCGGCTCGGTCGGCGTGCAGGTCACCGGCGTGGTGGAAAGCGCCGCGCCCGCCCGCATGGTGTACGACCCGGCCAATCCCGCGGCGGACGCGGAGGGCTACGTGGCCATGTCGAACGTGAACGTGGTGGAGGAGATGACCAACATGATCTCCGCCTCGCGCGCCTACCAGACCAACGCCGAAGTGATGAACACCGCCAAGACCCTGATGCAGCGCACGCTGCAGATCGGGCAGCAGTAAGCGGGAGGGCTGAATCATGACCACCGTGACCGGTACCGCCACCCAGGACTTCCTCACGAGCGTCTCGCGCAAGACGAGCAGCGAGAAGGCGGAGCAGGGCTCGCAGATGCAGTTCCTGACGCTGCTCACCACGCAGCTCAAGAACCAGGATCCGATGAACCCGATGGAAAACGCGGAGATGACCTCGCAGCTCGCGCAGATCAGCACCGTCGATGGCATCGAGAAGCTCAACAAGCAGCTCGCCACGCTTCTGGACGGCCAGCAGTCGGGCGACGCGGTGCAGGCCGCGGCCCTCGTCGGGCGCGGCGTGCTGGTGCCAGGCAAGGGGCTCAACCTGACCGAGGCGGGCGCGCTCGGCGGCTTCACGCTCGACGGCCCGGCCGACAAGGTGACGGTCAACATCAAGGATGCCAACGGACTCGACGTCGCCAAGGTCGACCTCGGCGAGTTCGCCGCGGGCACCCACAACTTCCAGTGGGACGGCACCGCCATCAGCGGCGAGCGCGCGGCCAACGGACGCTACACCGTGAGCCTTACCGCAGTGCGGGGCGAGGACAAGGTCACCACCGAAGCGCTCGAGCTCGGCGCCGTCACCAGCGTGGTACGCGGGGCGAAGAGCACCGACCTGCAGGTCGGCGAGCTCGGCATCTTCAAACTGTCCGACATCAAGCAGATTCTCTGATTCGCAAGGGAGACCATCATGGCATTCCAACAAGGCCTGAGCGGCATCAACAACGCGGCGCGGTCGCTCGACGTCATCAGCCACAACGTCGCCAACTCCAACACCGTCGGCTTCAAGGCGGGTGCGGCGCAGTTCGCCGACGTTTTCTCGGTCTCGCTCGGTACCGGCGCGGCCGTGCAGATCGGCAGCGGGGCGAACCTCGCGGGGGTGCGGCAGTCCTTCACCCAGGGCGGGATCACCACCACCGGCAACCCGCTCGACATGGCGATCAACGGCGACGGCTTCTTCATCGTGCGCCGCGCCGACAGCGCCACCCCGTTCTACACCCGCAACGGCCAGTTCGACATCGACAAGGACGGCTTCGTGGTGAGCGCCACCGGCGAGCGCCTGATGGGATATCCCACGGGGGCCACCTCGGGCGATCCGCAGCCGATGCAGATCAGCTTCCAGACCGCCGGCGCGTCGGCGACGAGCTCGGCGGAGCTGACCCTGAACCTGGACGGCCGCGCGGGCGTCATCGCCGGCGTGCCCGATCCCACCGACCCGGCGAGCTACACCCACGCCACGTCCATGGTGGTCTACGACAGCCTGGGCGTGCAGCACTCCATGTCGCTGTACTTCAACAAGACCTCGCTCATCTCGCCGCCGGCCGCCGATGGCGCTACCGCCGAATGGCA
The DNA here is from genome assembly GCA_020725025.1 of Azoarcus sp. Taxonomy (GTDB): domain Bacteria; phylum Pseudomonadota; class Gammaproteobacteria; order Burkholderiales; family Rhodocyclaceae; genus Aromatoleum. The sequence goes on along the minus strand of DYFV01000047.1, from coordinate 23,291 downwards.
GGTGTACTCCAGCCTCGACGGCGGGGCGGTGCAGGCCCTGGGCGCGGTGCGCTTCAACGACGCCGGCCAGTACATCTCGGATACCCTGGTACCCAGCAGCAACGTGCTCACCAACGGCGCCAACTCGCCGCTCGACGTGGCCCTCGACCTGGATCAGGCGACCCAGTACGGCACCAGCTTTTCGGTCGCCGCCATCTCCCAGGACGGCCGTTCCGCCGGCGAGCTCTCGACCATCTCGGTGACGAGCCAGGGCGTGATCCAGGCGAGCTACACCAGCGGCGAGATCCGCGAAGTGGGCCGCGTCGCGCTCGCCACCTTCCGCAATCCCAACGGCCTGGTGTCCATGGGCAACAACCTGTGGGCGGCCAGCGTCGAGTCGGGGCAGGCCACGCCGGGCTCGCCCGGATCGGGCACGCGCGGCCTCATCAACGGCGGCGCGGTGGAGGACTCGAACATCGACCTCACGGCCGAGCTGGTGCAGATGATCGTCCAGCAGCGCGCCTACCAGGCCAATGCCCAGTCCATCCAGACCCAGGACCAGATCCTGCAGACGGTGATCAACCTTCGCTGAGGCCTAGGCCATGGACCGCCTGATCTATACCGCGATGACCGGGGCGAAGCACACCCTCGGTCAGCAGGCCGCGGTGGCGCACAACCTCGCCAACGCCAATTCCACCGGCTTCCGCGCCGAGATGCACAAGCTGCGCGCGGTGCCGGTGCAGGGCGAGGGACTGGCCACGCGGGCCTTCGTGGTCGACGCGAGCGTCGCCACCGACTTCACCCCGGGCAGCATGCAGCAGACCGGCCGCGCCTTCGACGTGGCGGTGCAGGGCAAGGGCTGGCTCGCGGTGCAGCTCCCGGACGGCACCGAGGGCTACACCCGCAACGGCAGCCTGGAGCTCTCCCCCAACGGTGTGCTGCAGACGCGCGGCGGGCTTCCCGTGCTGGGCGACGGCGGCCCGATCACCATCCCGCCCGACACCGAGATCCTGATCGGCAAGGACGGCTCGATCTCCGCGCTGAACGCCAGCGGCGCTCAGAACGTGGTGAACGTGGTCGGCCAACTCAAGCTGGTGAATCCGCCCGAAGAGACGCTCACCCGCGGCGACGACGGCTACTTTCGCCTCGCCGCCGGCGGCGCGGCGCCGGTGGACGAGACCGTGCAGGTGGCGGGCGGCTTCCTCGAGGGCAGCAACGTCAACGTGGTCGACCAGATGGTGACCATGATCGCGCTGGCGCGGCAGTTCGAAATGCAGACCAAGATGCTGCAGACCGCGCAATCGAACGACCAGGCGGCGAGCCAGATCCTCTCCGTGCGCTGAGGGGCGGCGGATTAGGGGGGGATTTCCGCGGATGTTCGCCGGATTGAACGCAGGCCGCCCCGCTTAAGCTGGTGTCGTGCCGAAAGGCGTGCCGCCGGCCCGCCCCGAACCAGGAGTCAGGAAAATGATTCGCTCACTGTGGATCGCCCGTACCGGGCTCGACGCCCAGCAGACCCAGCTGGATGTCATCGCCAACAACCTCGCCAACGTCGGGACCAACGGCTACAAGCGCTCGCGCGCGATCTTCGAGGATCTGCTCTACCAGACCCTGCGCCAGCCCGGCGCCCAGAGCACCCAGCAGAACCAGATCGGCAGCGGCCTGCAGCTCGGTGCCGGCGTGCGCACCGTGGCCACCGAGAAGATCCACACCCAGGGCAACATGCAGCAGACGGGCAACGCGCTGGACATGGGGATCCAGGGCGCCGGCTTCTTCCAGGTGACGTTGCCGGACGGCACCACCGGCTATACCCGCGACGGCGCATTCCAGCTCGACGCCCAGGGTCAGATGGTCACCGCCAGCGGCTACCCGCTGCAGCCGGCCATCATCATCCCGGCCGACGCCCTGAGCGTCACCATCGGCAAGGACGGCACGGTGAGCGCGCTGCAGGCCGGCCAGTCCACCCCCACCGTGGTGGGCAACATCCAGCTCGCCACCTTCGTCAATCCGGGCGGACTCTCGTCCATGGGCGAGAACCTCTTCCTCGAGACCGCCTCGAGCGGGGTGGCCACCCCCAACGCGCCGGGGACCAACGGCGCCGGCGTGATCAACCAGAACTACGTCGAGACCTCGAACGTGAACGTCGCCGAGGAGCTCGTCAGCATGATCGCCACCCAGCGCGCCTACGAGCTCAACTCCAAGGCGATCCAGACCTCGGACCAGATGCTCGCCCGCCTCTCCCAGCTCTAAGCCTGTTCCGGCCGTCCCGGCCGCGCAGGCGGGGATGGCCGACGGAGACGAAGATGTTCGCCCGTACCTGCCTTCTCCTTTCCGCGCTGCTCGCTGCCGGCTGCTCGGTGCTGCAGCCGGTGCCGCCCACCGCGATCCACCAGCCGATGAGCGTGCGCCCCGAGCCGCGCACCGCCACCGTGCCCGCCACCGGCTCGATCTACCAGGCCAGCCAGGCCCGGCCGATGTTCGAGGACCGGCGCGCGCGCCGGATGGGCGACATCCTGACCATCAACCTCGTCGAGCGCACCTCGGCGCAGAAGGCCTCCAACGCCAGCGCGAGCCGCGGCTCGAGCATGAGCGCGGGCATCACCGGACTGAACAAGGTGCCGCTGCGGGGCTTGTCCGACCTGTCGGTCGAGGCGGGCAGCGACACGGACTTCTCGGGCGAAGGGGCGGCCGCGGCCAACAACAACTTCACCGGCACCATCACCGTCACGGTCATCGACGTCTATCCCAACGGCAACCTGCTGGTATCCGGGGAGAAGCAGGTGGCGATCAACCAGGGGCAGGAGTTCATCCGCTTCTCGGGGGTGATCAACCCGGACACCATCACCACCTCCAACACCGTGCAGTCGACCCAGGTGGCCGACGCCCGCATCGAGTACAAGGGCAGCGGCTACATCGACGAGGTGCAGACCATGGGCTGGCTGCAGCGCTTCTTCATCGCGCTGCTGCCGTTCTGAGGAGGCTGTCATGAAACGCGCGAATCTCCTCCGCATCCTCCTGGCGGCGCTCGCCTTCGCCCTGGCCGCCCCGGTGGCTGCCGAGCGCATCAAGGACCTCACCTCGGTGGCCGGGGTGCGCAACAACCAGCTGGTGGGCTACGGCCTCGTGGTGGGCCTGGACGGCAGCGGCGACCAGACCACCCAGACGCCTTTCACCGTGCAGAGCATCATCAACATGCTCGGCAACATGGGGGTGACCCTGCCGCCGGGCACCAACCTGCAGCTGAAGAACGTCGCCGCGGTGATGGTCACCGCCAACCTGCCGCCCTTCGCGCGGCCGGGCCAGCAGATCGACGTCACCGTCTCCTCGATCGGAAACGCCAAGAGCCTGCGCGGCGGCACGCTCGTGATGACGCCGCTGAAGGGCGCCGACGGCCAGGTCTATGCGGTCGCCCAGGGCAATATGCTGGTGGGTGGCGCCGGCGCCCAGGGCGGCGGGGCCTCGCTCACCATCAACCACCTGTCGGCCGGCCGCATTCCCGGCGGTGCCACGGTGGAGCGCGCCGTCCCCACCAGCCTGGGGCAGGGCGAGTACGTGGTGTTCGAGCTGAACGACACCGACTTCGGCACCGCGCGCAGGGTGGTGGACGCGATCAACCTCGCCACCGCGCCGGGGACCGCGCAGGCGCTCGACGGCCGCACCGTGCAGGTCCGCGCGCCCCTCGATCCGTCCGCACGGGTCGCCTTCCTCGGCCACCTCGAGAACCTGGACGTCACGCCTGCCGACCTGGCGGCCAAGGTGATCGTCAACTCGCGTACCGGATCGGTGGTGATGAACCGCATGGTCACCTTGCAGAACGTGGCGGTGGCCCACGGCAACCTGTCGGTGTCGGTGAACGTCGAAGCCGACGTGAGCCAGCCGCTGCCCTTCTCCCGCGGCGAGACGGTGATCACCCAGCGCGGCGAGGTAGGCATCGAGCAGAGCCCCGGCAGCCTCATCAACGTGCCGGCGGGCGCGAGCCTGCAGGACGTGGTGAAGGCGCTCAACGCCATCGGCGCCACCCCCATGGATCTGGTCAGCATCCTGCAGGCGATGAAGGCCGCCGGCGCGCTGCGGGCCGAGCTCGAGGTGATCTGAGATGACGACCGCGGGCCAGATCAACACCCTGGATCCGAACTCGCTGGCGAACCTGAAGCGGCTCGCCCGCGACAACTCGCCCGAGGCGCTGCGCGCCGCCGCCCAGCAGTTCGAGGGGCTGTTCCTGCAGATGGTCCTGAAGTCCATGCGCGATGCCACGCCCGCGGAGGGCATGTTCGACAGCGAGCAAGGCCGCATGTACCAGTCCATGCTCGACCAGCAGCTGGCGATGAACATGGCCCAATCGCGCAGCACGGGGCTCGCGGACGCGCTGGTGCGCCAGCTCGGCGGCCCGATGGGACCCGAAGCGGGCGGGCGCGACGGCAAACCGGTGACCGACCTCTCCACCGTGATCCGCCAACCGGCAATGTCTGCCGAGCTGCGACAATCCTTGCCGGCGCTGGCCGAAGGTCTTGCCGCCCGGCGTGCAGCGGCACGGCTCGTCGAAGCGCGCGAGCAGGCCCAGGCCGAGCGCGCCGCGGCACCCGCCGCCCTGCCGGTGGACGAGAAGCCGGCGGCACGGAACGCGACGCGCGCCCCGGCCGCCGAGCGTGCCGAACGCGCCGCGGCCCTGGCGAGCGTGCCGGCGAGCTCCCGCGAGTTCGTCGACCGCATGTGGCCGCACGCCGTGGAGGCGAGCCGCGCGACCGGCATTCCCGCACGCTTCCTCATCGCCCACGCGGCGCTCGAGACCGGCTGGGGCCGCGCCGAGATCCGCCACGCCGACGGCCGGCCGAGCTACAACCTCTTCAACATCAAGGCCGGCAAGGCCTGGGACGGCGAGACGGTCACCCGCGGGACCACGGAGTACGCCCAGGGCCGCGCCTATCGCGAGCAGGCGCGCTTCCGCAGCTACGACTCCTACGCCGAGGCCTTCAAGGACTACGCGCGGCTGCTCACCGAGAGTCCGCGCTACGCCCACGTGGTCGGCCAGCGCGACGCGGTCGGATTCGCCCGCGGCCTGCAGCGGTCGGGCTACGCGACCGACCCGATGTACGCCGACAAGCTGGTGCGCGTCATCGACGGCAAGACCATGCGGGTGGCCCTGGCGAACCTCGACACGACCCGCGCATAGAAACTGGCAAAAGAATTGCTCTGATCTGCCGTAAGAGCACAAGGAATCGAGGAAACCATCATGGCCGGATTGCTCAGCATCGGTCTGACAGGCATCAACGCGTCGCAGGCGAACCTCTACACCGCCAGCCACAACATCACCAATGCCAACACGCCGGGCTACACCCGGCAGCAGGTGGTGCTGACGAGCAACGACCCGCAGTTCTCCGGCTCCGGTTTCCTCGGCCGCGGGGTGAACGTCGACGGGGTGCGCCGCCAGTACGATCAGTTCCTGAACCAGCAGGTGCTCAACGCCTCCGCCCGCAAGGAAGAGTATTCCGCCTACGGCGCGCTGATCGGCCAGGTGGACAACCTGCTCGCCGACGAGAGCGCCGGACTGTCGCCGGCCATCTCGGACTTCTTCCGCGGCGTGAACGACGTGGCCAACAACCCGTCGAGCATCCCGGCGCGCCAGTCCATGCTTTCCCTCGCCCAGACGCTGGCCGGCCGCTTCACCGCCATCGATTCCCGCCTGGACGAGATCCGCGACCTCACCGAAGGCCAGATCCGCACCACCGTCGAGCAGATCAACAGCTACGCCAAGGACATCTCGGCGCTCAACGTGCGCATCGCCCAGGTCGAGCTCGGCGGCGCGGAGAAGCCCGCCAACGACCTCCACGACCAGCGCGACGCGCTGCTCGGCGAGCTGAACAAGCTCGTCAAGGTGAGCACCTTCACCGACTCGAACGGGGCGCTCAACGTCTTCATCGGCAACGGCCAGACCCTGGTGTTCGGCGGCTCGGCCGGTGCGCTCGCGGTGACGCCGAGCGCGACCGACCCGCTGCGCGGCGAAGTGACCCTGGCCCCGCCCAACGGCGGCGGCACGGTGGCCCTGGCCGAATCCCAGTTCGGCAGCGGGCAGCTTGCCGGGCTGCTCGCCTTCCGCAGCGAGACCCTCGACCGGGTCCAGGACGAGCTGGGCACCCTCGCCAAAGGCATCGCCGCCGCGGTGAACGATGTCCATGACAACGGTGTCGATCTCAACGGCGCCGCCGGCGGCGACTTCTTCACCGATCTCGGCGCCGTGTCTGCGCGCGAAGCGGCGGGGGTGTTCGCGGTGGCCGTCACCGATCCGGCCCTGATCGCCGCCTCGTCCACCACCAACCCCGCGAGCGGCAACAACGAGAACGCGCTCGCGCTCGCCGCCCTGCAGACCACGAAGCTCATGAACGGCAACACCGCCACCTTCCAGTCGGCCTACTCGCAGACGGTGAGCTTCGTGGGCAACAAGTCGCGCGAGGTGCAGGTGGCGGAGAAGGCCCAGGAATCCCAGCTGCAGCAGGCCACCGAGGCGCAGCAGGCGCTGTCGGGCGTCAACCTCGACGAGGAGGCGGCCAACCTGATCCGCTTCCAGCAGGCCTACCAGGCGTCGGCGCGCGTCATGTCGCTCGCCGGCACGCTCTTCGAAGAGATCCTCGGGATCACGCGCTGAGGAGGTGACCGACCATGAGAGTCTCCACCGGCATGCTCTACGACGTCGGCCGCCAGACGATGCAGCGGCAGACGACCGACTTCCTCCACACCCAGCAGCAGCTCGCCACCGGCCGGCGCGTGCTCAAGCCTTCGGACGATCCCGTGGCTTCCGCTCGGGCCCTCGAGCTCGGGCAGAGCCAGAGCATCAACACCCAGCGGGTCGAGAACCAGGGCTACGCCAAGGACTCGCTGCAGATGGTCGAGGGTACGCTCTCGTCGGTGTCCGACCTGCTCACCTACGTGCGCACCCGCGCCGTCGAGGCCGGAAACGCCACGCTGGGCCCGTCCGAGCGCAACGCCATCGCGAGCGACCTGCGCGCCCAGTACGAGCAGCTGCGCGGGCTCGCCAACACCCGCGACGGCGAGGGCAACTATCTGTTCTCCGGCTACGACCTCGACACGGAGCCGTTCCAGGGCGACTTCGCATCGGGCGCCACGACCTATGCCGGTGACGCCGGGGAGCGGCGCATCCAGGTTTCCGCAAGCCGGCAGATCGAGGTCTCGGCGCCGGGCGACCGAATCTTCGGCAGCGCATTCGACGATCTGCGCACCTTCATCGATCGGCTCGGCCAGCCCGACTTCGATACCACCGATGTGGGCAACGCGATCACCGCGATGGACGCCGCACTGGAGCAGGTGCTCACCGAGCGCGCCTCGGTGGGCTCGCGGCTCGGCGAAATCGAGGCGCTCGGGAACCTCGCTTCCGACTACGACGTACAGTACGCCGAGACGCTGTCGCGGCTGCAGGATCTCGATTACTCGGAAGCGGTCTCGCGCTTCTCGATGCAGCAGACCCTGCTGCAGGCCGCGCAGCAGACCTACGTCAAGGTGACCGGCCTGTCGCTCTTCGACTTCCTGCGATGAGTCCGCGTACCGCCATCCTTCTCGCCGCAGCCGTCCTGTCGGGCGGCTGCGCCGCGCTGCAACGGATGTCCTCCGACGGCGTCTCGCTCGCGCCCCTCGCGATCCCCGCCGGCGCCCGCGTCGCCAATGCCGCCGGCCTGCTCACGCCGGAGCTCTCCGCCGCGGCCGCCGCGGCGTTCTTCCTCTACGATCCCTTCGCCCCCAACTGGGACATCGAGGTGACGCGGCTGGACGAGGACCGGGTGAGCATGCGCCTCGCACACAAGCGCCTCAACTCCGGCGGTGACGGCGAGGCGCGCCAGGTATTCCTGCGCAACGCGCGGCGCCTGGTGGAGGAGGGCGGCTACGCCGGCTACGACGTGCTGAGCTGGGAGGAGGGCATCGAGTCGACCCGCCCGTTCGCCCGTCGCACTGCCATGGGCGAGATCCGCCTGGTGAGCTCGCGCGCCCTGCCGGCCTTCTGAACACCCACGCCGACGCGCATCCCCTGTAGCCCGGATGGAGCCCGGGCGGAGTCCGGGGGGGGGGACGCACAGTTGCCGCGGCCTGTCCCGGATTCCGTTGCACTCCATCCGGGCTACGTTGTTGAGCCCGCAAGCCGCTTCTGCGGACTAAGCCAGCGCCCGCATCAGCTCGTCGATGGCGAGGAAACCCCGCTCGAAGATGCGCTGGGCGATCGGCGCGAAGGTGGAGAGGCTCAGCAGCAGCACGATGAAGCCGACCGACAGGGTGACCGGGAAACCCACTGCGAACAGGTTGAGCTGGGGCGCCGCGCGGGTGAGCACCCCCAGGGCGATGTTGGTGATGAGCAGCGCCGCCACCATGGGCAGCGCGAGGAGCAGGCCGGTGGCGAACATCACCGAGCCGTGGCGCACGATGAGCGACCAGGCCCCGGGGCGGCTTGCGGGCTCGGCGACCGGCAGCCACTCGAAGCTCGACACCACCGCCTGTATCAGCATGAGGTGCCCGTCGAGGGCGAGGAAGATGAGCAGCGTGAGCAGGCCCAGGAAGTCCGCCACCACCACGCTCTGCGCGCCCGTCTGCGGATTGAAGAACACCGCGAAGGACAGGCCCATCTGCAGCCCGATCATCTCGCCCGCCACGTCGATGGCGGCGAACATGAGGCGCATCGTGAATCCGATGGCGACCCCGATGAGGGCCTGGTAGGCGAGCATCGCCAGCGCCAGGCCCGAATCGGCGGGCACCGGCGGCATGGGCGGCAGCACAGGGAGCACGGCGAGCGCGATGGCCAGCCCGGTCACGAGCCGCGCCCGCACGGGAATGGCGCGGTTGCTGAACAGCGGCGCGGCCGTGATCAGCCCCAGAATCCGCGCCAGCGGCAGCATGAGGCCGTTGACCCATGCGTCGAGCTGCGCGGCGGTGACGGAAAGCATCGCGTCAGCCGATCAGCGCCGGTATCGACTCGAGGAGGCGGCGCGCGAAGTCGGTGATCAGCGTGATCATCCACGGCCCGGCCACCACCATGGTGACGAACACCGCCAGGAGCTTCGGCACGAAGGTGAGCGTCATCTCGTTGATCTGGGTGGCGGCCTGGAACACGCTCACCAGAAGACCGGTGACGAGCGCCGCGAGGAAGAGCGGGGCGGACATCATCATCGTGATCTCGAGCGCCTGGCGGCCGATGTCGATGACGGAGCTGGGTGTCATGGAGGAGGCTCCTGGTTACACGGCGAAGCTCTGCACGAGCGAGCCGATGAGCAGCGTCCAGCCGTCGACCAGCACGAAGAGCATGATCTTGAACGGCAGCGCGACGATGACCGGGCTCATCATCATCATGCCCATCGCCATCAGCACCGAGGCGACGACCATGTCGATGATGAGGAAGGGGATGAAGACGACGAAGGCGATCTGGAAGGCGGTCTTCAGCTCCGAGGTGACGAAGGCCGGAATCACGACCCGCATCGGCAGGTCCGCGGCCTTCTCCACCGGCGGCGTCTTGGCGAGCCTGGCGAAGAGGGCGAGGTCGGGCTCGCGCACCTGCTTGAGCATGAAGTCCTTGACCGGCACCGAGGCGCGCTCGAGCGCCTGGTCGAAGCCGATGCGCGCCTCGGACAGGGGCAGGTAGGCCTCGGTGTATACCTTCTCGGCCACCGGCGACATGATGAAGAAGGTGAGGAAGAGCGAGAGCCCCAGCAGCACCTGGTTGGGCGGCGTGGTCTGGGTGCCCATGGCCATGCGCAGCAGGGCGAAGACGATGATGATGCGGGTGAAGCTCGTCATCATCAGGACGACCGCCGGCAGGAAGGACAGCGAGGTGAGCAGCAGCAGAGTCTGCAGGCTCAGGCTGTAGGTGGTGCCGCCCCCGGGGGCCGGGGTGCCGGTCACCGCAGGCAGACCTTGGGCACTCGCTGCGAGCGGTGCAAGGAGCAGCACGAGGGCGGTTGCAGCGCGCGCGAGCGGCGCGAGACGGTCAGCGGCCATCGTTGCGGCGCTCCAGCGACTGGCGCAGCCAGCCGGCGAAATCGGGGGGCGGCCGAGTGCCGGGTACCGCCGTCAGGGCGCCCTGGATCTCGTCGGCGCCGAGGGTGTGCAGGGTGCGTACGTTCGAGGCGGTCACGCCCAGCACCAGCACCTTGCCGGCGACTTCCACCAGCACCACCCGTTCGCGCTGGCCCACCGGCACCGCCCCGAGCACCTTGAGCCCGGCCGCCGCGCCGTGGGGCGTGGACAGGCGCTTGATCAGCCACAGCGTGGCGAGCAGCAGCCCGATGACGACGACCAGCCCCAGCAGCATCTGGGTGAGGCTCCCGGCCAGCCCGGGATCGGCGTCTGCCGCATGAGCGGGAACGGCGGCGAGCGCCGGCAGGAGAAGGATGAGGCGGAAAGGGATCACGATGGGCCCGACGAGACTTCCGATGACAGGAAGCTTATCCCCGGCGGGCAAGGGGAGAGGCCGGGATTAGATGGGCAAAAGGGGGACTATTCGGGGAATTGGGGGCGAAGCCGGGGTTTCGCGGAGCACCGCTCCGCGCCGGCCGAGCGGGCGGGCTGTGCAAAGCCTGCCCTGGGAGGCGGTGGGTCGGCGAGGGCGGTATTAGAAGGTCCCTCCCCCTTGAAGGGGGAGGAGCATTCAGCGCCTTCGGCGGAGAGCACGACTCACCCCCTGATCTTCCTCATCCGCTCGGCCGGCGTGATGATGTCGGTGAGGCGGATGCCGAACTTGTCGTTCACCACCACCACCTCGCCCTGGGCGATCAGGGTGCCGTTCACCAGCACGTCCATGGGTTCGCCCGCCAGGCCGTCGAGCTCGACCACGGAGCCGTGGGCGAGTTGCAAGAGGTTGCGGATCGAGAGCTTGGTGCGGCCGAGCTCGACCGTGAGCTGGACCGGGATGTCCAGGATCATGTCGAAGTCGTTGAGCGCGCTCGGGCGCGCGGCGCCCGCGCCGAAGTCCGGGAAGAGATGGCTTGCCGGCTTCGCCTGGTAGGGCGAATCGGCGACCGAGGCGAGGTCGGCGGCCACACGGCGCGCCTCGTCGTCCATGCCGCCGGACTCGGACGCGGCCTGCTCGGCCATGGCGGCGGCCCAGTCGTCCTCGCTCACCTGGTTGTCGATGTCGTTGTCAGCCATTCTGGCCTCCGTTCTTTGAGGGGTCGGCGTCCTGCAAGGCCGTGAAACGCTCCACCTTGAGGGCGTAGCGGCCGTTGCGGGTACCGTAGCTCACGTCCAGCACCGGGCTGCCGTCGACCTCGGCCTGCAGCATCTCCGGTACGTCGATCGGGATCACGTCGCCGACGCGCATGTTCACGATGTCGCGCAGGGTCACCTCCGCGGCGCCGAGATTGCACACCAGCTCGACCTCGGCCGTCTGGAGCTGGCGGGTGAGCAGCTTGATCCAGCGGTTGTCCTGAGTGAGATGGTCGCTCTGCATGGTGGAGTAGAGCAGGTCGCGGATCGGCTCCACCATGGAATACGGGAAACAGATGTGCATCTCCGCCTGGGAGCCGCCGAACTCGAGGGAGAAGCTCGTCGACACCACGATCTCGGAGGGCGTGGCGATGTTGGCGAACTGGGAGTTCATCTCCGAGCGGACGTACTCCATCTCGATCTTGAAGACCGGCGCCCAGGCGCGGGCGTACTCGGCGAACACCACCCCCAGCATGCCCTGGATGATGCGCTGCTCGGTGAGCGTGAAGTCGCGTCCTTCCACCCGGGAGTGGAAGCGCCCGTCGCCGCCGAACATGTTGTCCACCACCAGGAACACGAGGTTGGGGTCGAACACCACCAGGCCGGTGCCGCGCAACGGCTTGGCGAGCACCAGGTTGAGGTTGGTGGGGACCACCAGGTTGCGCACGAACTCGCCGTACTTCTGGACCTTGATCGGACCGACCGACACCTCGGCGTTGCGGTGCATGTAGTTGAAGAGCCCGATGCGCAGGTAGCGCGCGAAGCGCTCGTTGATGAGCTCCATCGTGGGCATGCGCCCACGGACGATGCGTTCCTGGGTGGCGAGGTTGTAGGGGCGTACCCCCGACTGGTCCTCGGCCTCTTGCTCCGGCTCGTCGGGCTCCCCCGCGACGCCCTTGAGCAGGGCGTCGACTTCTTCCTGGGAGAGAAAGTCCGAAGACATGATCGATGCCTCGTTACTGGATGATGAACGAGTTGAACATGACCGCCTCGATCGGGCCCGTGTCGCGCCCGCCCGGCATGAAGCCGAGGGCGATGTTGCTCTCCTCGACGATCTCGTCCGCGAGCGCCTCGCGGCCCTCGAGGGTGGCGAGCTCCGAAGGCAGCTTGCTCGAGAGCAGCAGGTTGATGCGATGGCGGATCGCCGGCATGAAACCCTTCAGGCTGTCGCCGGTCTTGGCATCGGCCACGCGCAGCGCCAGCACCACCTGCAGGTAGCGTTCGCCTTCCGCCGGGGCCAGGTTCACCACGAAGGGGTCGAGGCTCACGAAGGTCGGCGGCTTGGAGAGGTCCACCGTGGCCTGGGCCGGCTCCGCGCCCTTGGCCTCGTCGGCCGAGCCGCTCTTCTTGAGCAGCAGCAGCCCAACCACGCCGGCGACGAGCACGAGCACGACGAGCACCACTGCCAGGACGATGATGAGGAGCTTCTTGCTCTTCGGGGGCGTCGGTGCTGCGGCTGCTTCGGCTTGCGGGGTGGCTGGCGCCTTGGCCATGAATATCTCCTGTATCGATGTTGAAATTATGAGGGATGGAATTGTCCTGCCATTTGCGGAAAAGTGGGACAGAGCGCCCGCATTTCAATCGCTTCAGGCGAAGGTGTCGACCATCCCGGTGCCCTCTCTCCAGCGGGGAAGCGCCATGCCCGCGGCGGTCAGCGCCTCGGTCGCGCCGCCGTCGTCCGCAAGGCCGCGTCCGCGGCGCGCGCTGCGGCCGGCCGCCTCGTCGCGGGCCTGCTGCTCACCCGAAGTGCTCACGTTGGCCTGTCCGAGCTGGATGCCGGCCTGCTGCAGGACTTCGCGCAGTCTCGGCATCGCCTGCTCCAGCGCGTCCCGTGCCGCCGCGCTGGCGGCCACGAAGTGCGCGGTCGTCTGGTCGCCGCTCACCTGGATCGAGACCTCGATCTTGCCCAGGTTGGCCGGCGTGAGCACCAGCTCGGCCTTGGCGTCGTTGCGGCCGACCATCCACATCACGCGGTCGCCCACATCATCGGCCCAGGCCTTGTGACCGGCCGGGGTGGGAACGGGCAATTGGGGCGGGGCCGTCTGCTCGCTGCGAGCCGTGCCGGGAGTGCTGCCATGGAGGCCGGCGCCGGCCAGGCCTGGGTCGGGCATCGGGCCGGTCGCGGGTGTCGGGGTCGGCGTCGCCGCGGCTGGCAGGCCTTCCGGCATGCCGCCCTGTCCCGCCGGCATCGTCGTGGAGGCGGCAGGGAGCGGCGCCGCTTCGGCGCTGCGCAGGGCGGCGGCCGGAGCAGTCTGCGCCGGGCTGCCGCCCTGCCGCCCCGGAGTGGGGTCCGCCGCGGGCAGGCCCCCATTGCGGGCGGTGCGTGAGGCCTCCGAGGAAGCCTCGGGCTGGGCCGGTGCGGCTGCCGGCGCGTCCTTCTCTCCGGCGGGTGCGGCGGAGGGAGCGCCGGATGCGCTACGGAGCGCCGCCAGGACGGCCGCCGACTGGGGGGCGGCATGCCCCGCGGGGACCGGGCCGTTGGCCGGTGCGGGCACGTCCGTCCGGGAGGTGGCGGCAGCCGACATCCGCGGAAGAATGTCGGCGAGCAACTGCTCGAGCGTATGCAGGGCAGGCGGTCGCGCCTCGGTGCCGGTCGGTTTCGCGGTACCCGCTTTCGCCGCTTCCGATGCAGCGGCATCGCTTCCGTTCGCGGCGGCAACCTGGGTGCTGCGGGCGGCAAGGTCCGGCAGCAGGGCGGCAAGGCTTGCCGCCGTTTCCGGGGCCTCCTGCCGTCGTCCGGCAGCTTCGGCCTGCGCCGTGGCTGCCTCAGCGGCGGCGTCGAGTGCGACCGTGGGGAGGCCCTTGGCCTCGGCATCGTGATCCGGAGCGGGCGCGGACGTCTTGTCGGCGGCTGTCGCAACGGCCTGCCGGCCGCCGGCATCGCGGTCGGAATCCGCCGCCCGACGGGAGGCGTGGTCACCCTCGGCAGGCTTGGCGGACGCTTCGCCGGGCGCGGCCTGCCGGGCCGGCTCGGGCCGGGAGTCGGCATCCGATGCGTCGCCGGAGGGTGTGCGCTCGCGTCCCTTCATCTGGCGTTCGAGAGTACGCGCGAAGCTGACTTCCGACCCCGGCTCCTGACCCGACGCGCCGCCACGGCCCGAGGCGCCGGCCTGTGCGGCGGCGTTCGGGAGGCCCGGTGCGACGGAGGTGGGCAGGGGGTTCAGCAAGGCTTGGGACATGACGGAATTCCTGTTGCGGCTGGCTCGCTCTCGCTACCGCAAGGTCCGTGCCAAGACATCGGCGAGAGCCGGCGCCTGGCGGACGGCTCAGCTTTCTTCGTTTTCGCTTCGGTCGCGGTGGCGCTTGGCGGAATGCTCGTCCAGCATGCGCTGCTCCTGACGCGCTTCCTTCTTCGCTTCGCCGGCCTCGTGGCGCTTCTGCAGGGTGTCGAAGGCCTTGACCTTGTTGCGCTGCGCGAGCCAGGCCTGCTGGCCGGCGGCGGTACGCCTGCGCGACTGGTCCACGTTGGCGAGCTGGGCGGCGATGGCCTCGTCGATGCGCGCCAGGAAGGCGCTGAAGTTGCGCCAGGCTTCCGGGCCGATGCCGTTGCGCGCCGCTTCCTCGAAGCGCGCCTGGTACTCGGCGCGGTAGTTGCGCAGGAGCTCCAGCTTGCGCGCGCCCTCCTGTTCGCTGGCGATCAGCTCGCCGAGCCGGCGCGCCGCATCGTCCATGCGGGTGACGCTGAGATCGAGCAGCGGTTTCAGGGGAAAGGCGTTTGTCATGTTTCCTCGTGCTGCCGCGCGGCGTGGGGAGCCTGCGGCGGCCTTTCTCGTCATACAACCGGCGGTATATTACCTTCGTGTGAGGGCGCACATATGTGCGCCATGTCACCCTCCGGCGAATAAAGTCGCGAGCTGCGCGGTGGACGACTCGTAGGGCTCGCAGTCCTCGATGCGCTGCTGAAGGAAGGCCTCGAGGTGCGGGTACATTCCGACGGCCTTGTCGAGCAGGGGGTCGGAGCCGGGCTGGTAGGCGCCCACCGCGATCAGGTCGCGGGAGCGCTGGTAGCGCGAGAAGAGCTGCTTGAAGCGGCGCACGAGATCGAAATGCGTCGGCTCGACGAGGCCGTGCATGGCGCGCGAGATCGATTGCTCGATGTCGATGGCGGGGTAGTGGCCCTGGTCGGCGAGCGCGCGGGAGAGCACGAAGTGACCGTCCAGAATCGCCCGCGCGGAATCGGCGATCGGATCCTGCTGGTCGTCGCCCTCGGCGAGCACCGTGTAGAAGGCGGTGATGGAGCCGCCGCCGGGCTGCCCGTTGCCGGCCCGCTCCACCAGCGCCGGCAGCCGCGCGAACACCGAAGGCGGATAGCCGCGGGTGACCGGCGGCTCGCCGATGGCGAGCGCGATCTCGCGCTGGGCCATGGCGTAGCGGGTGAGCGAGTCCATGATGAGCAGCACCTGCTTGCCCTGGTCACGGAAGTACTCGGCGATGGTGGTGGCGTAGGCCGCGCCCTGCAGGCGCATGAGGGGGCTGGTGTCGGCCGGGGCGGCCACCACCACCGAGCGGGCGAGTCCTTCGGTGCCCAGGTTCTGCTCGATGAACTCTTTCACCTCGCGGCCCCGCTCGCCGATCAGCCCGACCACGATCACGTCGGCCGAGGTGTAGCGCGCCATCATGCCGATGAGCACCGACTTGCCTACGCCCGAGCCGGCGAAGAGCCCCAGGCGCTGGCCGCGCCCCACGGTGAGCAGAGCGTTGATGGCGCGGATGCCGACGTCGAGCGGGGTATCGATCGGGGCGCGTGCGAGGGGGTTGAAGGGGCGGCTCTGCAGCGAGCGGGTGGCGCTCGTCTCGAGCGGGCCCAGCCCGTCGAGGGGCCGGCCGGCGCCGTCGAGCACGCGGCCGAGCAGCTCGTCGCCCACCGGCAGGTGCTTCGCCCGGTCGGAGGTGCGCCGGCTCGGACGCATCGTCTCGCCGAAGGGAGGCTTCGGCTGGGGCGGCTCGACCGGCAGCACCGGCGCGCCCGGCGCGAGGCCGTAGACGTCGTCGGTGGGCATCATGAAGAGCTTGTCGCCGTTGAACCCGACGACCTCGGCCTCCACCGAGCCGCCCGCCTGCGCCAGCACGCGGCAGCCTGAGCCCAGCGGCAGCCTCAGCCCGGCCGCTTCCATCACCAGCCCGTTGATGCGGGTGAGGCGGCCGGAGACCTGCATCGGGGCGAAGCCGCCCACGAGCTTGCGGTGGTCGGCGAGATAGGTCTTCCAGGCCGCGGTGTGGCGCAGCATCAGTCGGGCTCCCAGGCCGGACCGTTGCGGCCGAGCCCTTCCAGGATGCGGCGCCAGCGGGTCTCGACGGTGGCGTCGATCTCGCTCGCGCTGCCCTCGATGCGGCAGCCGCCGCGGGTGATGCCGCGGTCCTCCACGAGCCGGTGGTGGCCCTGCTCGATGCCTTCGGGCAGGTGCGCGCGCATGAGCGCGAGATCCTCGGGGTGGAGGTGGATCCGGGCCTGGCCTTGCGGGAGCTGCTGGAGTGCCTCGCGCACGGTGTCGACCACCGAGTCCGGCTGCACCGCGAGGCTGTGCCGCACCATCTGGCGCGCGATTTCGACCGCGAGCCCGACGAGCTCCTCGGCCACATCCTCGTCGAGCTTCATGAGCGCCCGGTCGACTTCGCCGGCCAGTCCGGCCAGCCGCTCGGCCTCCGCGCCCGCCCGGGCCGCGCCCTCGGCGTAACCGGCCGCCTGGCCTTCGCTGCGCGCCTGCTCGAACATCGCCTCGATCTCGTCGGCGGTGGGCAGCTGGATCGCCGGCTGCTCCGGCTCGGCGGCCGGCTCCGGCGCGGGCGGCGGTTCGGGCGCCGCCTCGGGCTCGGGGGGAGCATCGAAGTCGGCCGGCTCCCAGCGCCGGTAGGCGCCTACGGCCTGGTGGGAGATGCTCATCGCGGGACCTCCGGGAACCCGGCCGGGCGCTGCACCGCAGGCCCCGGATTCCGCTTCGCTCCATCCGGGCTACGCAGTCGGCGCACCGCGCTATGGCGATCAGACGAAGGCATCGTCGCCTCCCTTGCCGCCCAGCATGATCTGGCCTTCCTCGGCGAGGCGGCGCACGATCTTGAGGATCTCCTTCTGCTCGGCCTCGACCTCGGACAGGCGCACCGGGCCCTTCGCCTCCAGGTCCTCGCGCAGCATCTCGGCCGCGCGCTGGGACATGTTCTTGAAGATCTTCTCGCGCAGTTCGGGCGCCGCGCCCTTGAGGGCCACCACCAGCGAGTCGGACTGCACCTCGCGCAGCAGGGTCTGGATGCCGCGGTCGTCGATGTCCATGATGTTCTCGAACACGAACATCTCGTCGAGGATCTTCTGGGCGAGGTCCGGATCGTACTCGCGCACGTTGTCGAGCACCGCCGTCTCGGCCGCCGCGCCCACGAAGTTGAGGATCTCGGCCGCATGGCGCACGCCGCCCATGGCCGCCTTCTTTACCGTGTTGGCGCCGGAGAGCATGCGGGTCAGCGCCTCGTTGAGCTCCTTGAGGGCGGTCGGCTGTACGCCGTCCAGGGTGGCGATGCGCAGCAGCACGTCGTTGCGCAGCCGGTCGGGGAACTGCTTGATGATCTCGCCCGCCTGGTCGTACTCCAGGTGCACCAGGATGGTGGCGATGATCTGGGGATGCTCGTTCTTGATGAGGTCGGCGGCGGTGGCCGCATCCATCCACTTCAGGCTCTCGATGCCGGCGGTGTCCGAGCCCTGCAGCATGCGCGCGATGAGGTGGCCGGCGCGCTCGTCGCCGAGCGCCTTGGTCAGCATCGCGCGGATGTGCTCCTCGTCCGCCTCGATGGGCGCACCCTTGCTGCGGTGGCTGTCGAGCTCGTCGAGCAGCGACTCCACGCGGCTGCGTCCCTGGGCCGGCATGCCGGCCATCTTCATGCCGAGCTTCTGCACCTCCTTGGGCGAGAGGTGCTTCAAGACCTCGGCGGCCTCGTCCGAGCCCAGGGTGAGCAGCAGCAGGGCCCCTTTTTCGAGTCCTTCTTCCGGCGTCGTCACTTCTTGGCCTCCTCACCGGTGCCCATCCACTCGCGTATCAGGTTGGCGAGCAGCTTGGGATCGTTCTTGGCGAGCTCCTTCGCCCGCGCGAGCTTGTCTTCGTAGCTGTCGGCCTTGGGCTGGCCGAGGGAAACCACCGCGTCCTCGTCTTCCCCCTCGAGCAGCTCCGGCCCCTCGGCCGGCGGCAGGGTTGCCACGGTGCGCATGAGCGGGCGGATCACGCCGAAATAGACGAAGCCGAGCGCGGCGAACAGCGCCAGGTACTTGGCGAGCTCCTTGCCCAGGGCGAGCATCTCGGGATCCTTCCACATCGGCATCTCCGGAATCTCCGCTTCGGGCGTCGCGGCGAAGGGGGCGCTCGCCACGTTGAGGCTGTCGCCGCGGCCCTGGTTGAAGCCCATCGCCTCGCGCACGAGGGCGGTGATGCGGCCCATCTCCTCCTCGGTGAGCGGCGTGGTGCGGGTGGTGCCGTTGGGCTGCGTGGTGGTGCGGTGATTGACCACCACCGCCACCGACAGGCGCTTGATCTGCCCCGCGGCCTGGCGCACGTGCTGGATGGTGCGGTCGAGCTCGTAATTGACGGTGGACGAGGTGTTGCTGTTCACCGGGGTTCCGCCAGGGCCCGGGGTGCCGGCCACCGCGGGATTGGTGATCGGCGCGGTGGCCGGCACCGGCGGCTGGTTGGTGAGCGCACCGGGCACGCCGGTGGCGCCGGGCTCGCGGGTGAGCTGCTCGTTCGTCTGCTGGCTGCGGATGGCCTGGTTGGGCGTCGGGTTGGGCTTGTAGGTCTCCGCCGTCTGCTCGACCTGGTTGAAGTCCACGTCGGCGGTGACCTGGGCCCTGTAGTTGCCCTCTCCGACCATGGGGGCGAGGATCGCCTCGATGCGGCGGATGTAGCCCCTCTCGAGCTCGCGCACATAGGACAGCTGCGTTGCGTCCAGCCCCGCATTGCGCAGCGGATCGGAACGGTTGGTGAGCAGGTTGCCGTTCTGGTCGATCACGCTCACGTTGTCGTTGGCGAGCTGCGGCACGCTGGAGGCCACCAGGTGCACGATGCCGGCCACCTGCGCGGGCTCCATGGCGCGTCCGGGATGGAGGTTTACCATCACCGAGGCGGTGGGCTTCTGCTCGTCCCGCAGGAAGCCCGTCTGGCGGGGGATTGCCAGATGCACGCGCGCACCCGCCACCGAGGCGACAGACATGATGGTGCGGGCGAGCTCGCCTTCGAGGGCGCGCTGGTAGTTCACCTGCTCCAGGAACTGGGACACGCCGAGCTTCTGGTTCTCCATCAGCTCGAAGCCCACCAGACCGCCCTTGGGCAGGCCCTGAGCGGCGAGCTTCAGGCGAACGTCGTGCACCTTGTCGGAGGGTACGAGGATCGCACCGCCGCCGGGCGAGAACCGGTAGGGCACGTTCTGCTGCTGGAGCGCCGTGACGATGGCGCCGCCGTCGCGCTCCTCCAGATTGGAGAAGAGCACCGCGTAATCGGGGGTGCGGCTCCAAAGGAGGGCGCCGACCACCATCGCCACGGCGACCGCAATGGCCGCTGCCGCAGCGAGCTTCTGGCGCTGGCTCAGCTGGTTGATGCGCTGGAACACCTGCAGGGCGGGCGGTGCCGATCCCCGGGCGGCTACGATGTCGGCGCTGGCCATGATCGATTCCTTGAATCACGTCGCTATTTCGGATGACGGCATTGTGTGCCCGGTGCGCCGCGCTCCGGGCACGGAATAGCGGCAGTTTTTGCCGCCTATTTGCCGCATGCCCGTGGCGCGGCGGCCGGTAATCTGCCAGCCGTGAAATCGGATCCGCACACCATGCCTGCCGAAACCGCCCCGCCCGCGCCGAGCGCCGACGCCGCGCCGCGCATGGACGCCGCCCAGCTCGCCGAGGCGTTCGCGCTCTTCTCGCGCGCCTCGGAGGAGCTGTCGACCGCCTACAACGCGCTGCAGGGCCAGGTCTCCCAGCTCACCGAGCGGCTCTCCGTATTGATGGGGGCGCTGCCCGCCGGGGTGGTGGTGCTGGATCAGCTCGGGCGCATCCTCCAGGTCAATCGGGCCGCCGAGGAACTGCTCGGCGCCGCCCTCGAAGGGCGCACATGGAGCGAGGTCGCGCGCAGCCTTGCGGCGACCGAGACCCCGGGCGAGGCGACGCTGGGTGCCGAGCCCGGCGCGCGCCGCGTCTCGCTCACCGACGCCGCGCTGGAATCGGGCGAAGGGCGGATCGTGCTGCTGCACGACATCACCGACACCCACCGCATGCGCCTGCAGGCCGAGCGCCACGAGCGGCTCGCGGCCATGGGCGAGATGGTGGCCGGCCTCGCGCACCAGCTGCGCACGCCGCTGGCCGCGGCGCTGCTCTATACCGGCAACCTGCGCCAGCCCGAGCTGGCGCCGGCCGACCGGGCGCGGGTGGCCGACCGCGCCATCGAGCGCCTGCGCTACCTGGAGCGGCTCATCCGCGACATGCTGCTCTTCGCCCGCGGCGACAGCCTGGGGCGCGAACGCTTCGGCATCTGCGAGCTGGTGGCCGAGCTGGTGCACACCCTCGATCCGCTCGCGCGGGCGCGCCAGATCGAGTTCAGCTCCGACTGCGGCTGCGGCGAGCTCGCCCTCATGGGCGACCGCAAGGCCCTGGGCGGCGCGATCACCAATCTCCTGGAGAACGCCATCCAGGCCTGCGACGCGGGCGGCCGCGTCGCGCTCACCGCGGTGCAGGACGGCGAGTCCGTGGTCTTCCGCGTGAGCGACAGCGGCCGCGGCATCGACCCGGCGCAGCAGGCGCGGCTCTTCGAGCCCTTCTTCACCACCCGCGCCGAAGGCACGGGCCTGGGGCTCGCCATCGCGCGCGGGGTCGCCCGCGGCCATGGCGGCGAGATCACCGTGGAATCGGCGCCGGGCGCGGGTTCCACCTTCGTCCTGGTCCTGCCCCTGGCGGGGCCGGAGCAGGGCGACACACAGCAGGCAGGGAAGGAAGCGACATGATCGAACAGCTCAACATCCTGGTGGTCGAGGACGACGCGGCCCTGCGCGACGCGGTCTGCCTCACCCTGGAGATGGGCGGCCACCGCGTCACCGGTGTCGACGGCGGCCCGGCCGCGCTCGCGGAAGTGGAGCGCCAGGCCTTCAACCTGGTGGTGAGCGACCTGCGCATGCAGCCCATGGACGGCCTGGAGCTCCTCGGGGAGCTGCGCAAGCGCCTGCCCCAGCTGCCGGTGATGCTCATGACCGCCTACGGCGACGTGCACAAGGCCGTCGCCGCCATGCGCGGCGGCGCCTGCGACTTCCTGATGAAGCCCTTCGAGCCGGAGATGCTCCTGGAGCAGGTGCGCCGCTACGCGGCCCAGCCCCCCTCGGCCGAGGACACCATCGCCGAGGATCCCCACACCAGGAACCTCCTCGCGCTGGCCGCGCGGGTGGCGGACACCGACGCGACCGTGCTGCTCACCGGCGAGTCGGGCACCGGCAAGGAGGTGTTCGCCCACTACATCCACACCCACTCGGCGCGGCGCGCCGGCCCCTTCGTCGCGATCAACTGCGCGGCGATCCCTGAGAACCTCCTGGAGGCGACCCTCTTCGGCTACGAGAAGGGCGCCTTCACCGGCGCGCAGAACGCCCAGGCCGGCAAGTTCGAGCAGGCCCAGGACGGCACCATCCTGCTCGACGAGATCTCCGAAATGCCCCTCGGCCTGCAGGTCAAGCTGCTGCGCGTGCTGCAGGAGCGCGAGGTGGAGCGGGTGGGCGGCAAGAAGCCGGTCGCCCTCGACATCCGCGTGGTCGCCACCAGCAACCGCGACATGGCCCACGAGGTCGCCCTCGGCCGCTTCCGCGAGGACCTCTACTACCGGCTCAACGTGTTCCCGCTCGCGATTCCCGCGCTGCGCGAGCGCCCCGGCGACATCCTGCCGCTGGCGCGTCACTTCCTCTCCCGCCACGGCGAGCGGCTCAAGCGCAGCGCGCGCCTGGACGCCGAGGCCGAGCGCCTGCTCCTCGCCCATTCCTGGCCCGGCAACGTGCGCGAGCTCGAGAACGCCATGCAGCGCGCCCTGATCCTCGCCACGGGCGAGACGATCGGCGCCGACACCGTGCGCATGTGCCTGCCCCACTGGGCGCCCGCACCGGCAACGGCGACGGCGGGGCAGGGGCCGATCTCTGCCGCAGCGGCAATTCCTGCCGCTCCCGCGGCAAGCCTTGCCGCCCCCGCCGCCGCCTTCACCGCCCCCGCCGAGGTCGCGCGGCCAGCCAACATGAAGGATCTGGAGCGCGAGCACATCCTCGCGACCCTGCGCGAGATGGGCGGATCCCGCAAGAAAGCGGTGGAGAAGCTCGGCATCTCGGAACGGACCTTGCGTTACAAGCTCCAGCAGTACCGTGACGAAGGCTACGAGGTGTGAGCAGAGAACTTTTGGCATGCCGATTGCTCTGCTAGACTAAGTGCGAGACCAAAGGCTCGCAGGGATCGGGATCATGGACACACGCGGAATCGAACAGATGTTGGGCGAGCTGCGCTCGACGGCCCAGGCCGCCGGGAGCAAGCCGGCCGCGCAAGGCGCGCAGGCCGCGGGCGGCGTCGATTTCGCCGAGGTGCTGCAGAGCGCCCTCAAGGACGTGAGCGCCGCCCAGCAGGAAGCGCGGGGCATGGCCAAGGAGTTCGTCGCCGGCGACCCGAACGTGAACCTCCAGGACGTCATGGTGAACCTGCAGAAGGCCAACCTCTCCTTCCAGCAGATGGTCCAGGTGCGCAACCGCCTGGTCACCGCCTACCAGGACATCATGAACATGCCGGTGTGAGGCCGGCGCGCCGAGCGCGCGCGAATACGAGAAAGGACGAAGGCCCGGACGTGGACAACGCCCGGGCCTTTTTCGTTTGGAACGCCTGTGCCCGGTGTGGCACCTTTTCCCGAAGGGATCACCCGGATCGATCAGGGCGAATGGAGCGGCGCCTTCATCCGCAAAGCTGCGGCTCGGGACGTGTTGCCCACTCCTCTTCAGTGCTCAGGACCACCGGCTGCATTGACGCTCCGCCCGCCTGTGCCTCTGGTGGGCGGGAACGCTCGGCCCCCGGCAAGCGCCGGCGCGTCGCGAACGGCAGTTGTGTGCGTCAAGTTGTGCAAAAGGGTTGATCAGGTATTCGGTTGATT
>DYFV01000046.1 GCA_020725025.1 Azoarcus sp. | reverse complement strand
TAGTCGTCTCAAGTGAGCATCTTTCAGCCTATAGAAATGCCGCGACACCATCCGCGCGTCAAGGTATTGTCCAGAGCATTTCGAAAGCCGTACTTGAAGCGCTTCCGCGGGCTGGCCTTTCTTCGACCGGGGACGTATACGTCAGATCGTCTGCTGTGTCGGAACCACTGGAAGACCGAGGCCGATATCACTCGTTCTTGGGGTCATTTCACGCACTTGAGACTGTCCTTACGCAGTGCCTATCGGCACTCGCGAAAGACCCCGACCTCCAATCTGAGGACGTACACCTAGTTATTCAGCAAGCCGTCAACCCCGTATCTGCCAAGGGTCACCTGTCAAACGAGCGGCGATGTTACGAGGAGGCCCGTGATTGGCTGGGCGAATTTGAGGTGCCCACAACTAACAAGTCTCCGACATTCTCGGTGAATCTCCGCAAGTGGAGGAGCCAAACCGGAGAATACTCAGAGCATCAGCCTCTCGCCTGCAATCTAGAGGCACTTGTATCAAAGATCCTTAGGGTCCCTGCGTGGTGGGCTAAGAAAAGGAATCTCAGAGTTCATTTTGAATGGGTATGGGACGGCAAGCGAATCTATTTAGTTCAGGCTGATCAAGCAAAAAATCTGCAAGGGGCCGATCCTACCGTTATCCCTCGAACTAATGGCATTTCTACGGCAACATACCAGCCGAAATGTTTAGCTAGCATACAATCCGCGCACGCTGACCGCTACAATAAAATAAGAAATGTTCAGACTTATCTTGCTCTCCAACTCCCCATCACAAATCTTTACGTTCTCGATGACCCGATTGTTCTTGACGCGGTCAGAGCTGGAATGCCTCCATCTACGCTTGTCGAGGATCTGGAGGCCCTCGTTCCAAGTTCCCTCGTCATTCGGACCGATCTAGCCACTGATGATCAAACCCTTCGGCAACTACTGCCGAGAACCAACGAGGTTCGAACAGTCACGGCGGCCATTGCCTTCTTGCAGTCGACTCTCGAAAAGCTCGCTGCCGACGGCGTGACTCCACAGGTCGCGTTCATTTTTCACAATTTCATTCCCGCCGTATCATCGGCCTTTGCATATGCTGCGCCTGGCCAAAGAAAAGTGCTGATTGAGGCATTGTGGGGTCTACCGGAGGGCCTCTACTACAACGCGCACGATAAGATCGAGGTCGATACCGGACTGTCGCATCTGGGATCTGAATCTGAGGCAGTGATGGATCGATTTAAGATCACGGTAAAGCCTCGTTTCAAGCGAAACTACGTAGCTCCTGACGATGCGGGAAACTGGATCCCCAAGTGGGTTTCTGAACCCTGGGATTGGCGCCCGTCCATAAGGAAGGAACAATGGATAAGGCAAATTGCGTTTGCATCAAAGCGAATAGCGGAGAAGGAGAGTCGAGCGCTTAGCGTAATGTGGTTCGTGGAGGTGCCAAGCTGGGCGTCTACGACGCCCATCTTCCCTTGGTATCATGAACCATTCGACTTTGGACTAATTAGCAAGTCTTCGCCAAGCAGGCAGAAGACTCCCTTCGACCGCTCGCTAACGATACGAACCAAGGCTGATGTCGACGCGCTACGACATGAGGCGAGCATCGGCGATAGCTTGGTTTGCCAGGTTCGGATTCAGCCGAAGGAAAACGAGCTAATCCGAGACAAGGAGCTTCTCAAATCAATAGGGGAGCTCACAAAGGCGATCGGCGCCGTGATTCTTCTTGAAGGGGGAACCCTGTCCCACGCTTATTACCAGCTGATGCAAACTCAGGCGATAGTCGAAGTTGCCTATCCTTTCGATGCGTCGGAGGAAAAGCGCGAGTTCAATAAGTTAGTTAGGGACAATATCCCGCAAAAGATCCAGTTAGGGGGAGAATCGGTCCGGTTTGCGCGCCTTGCCGGCGATCAACTGCTCCGGGTTCTGCGGGAGAAGTTGGTTGAAGAAGCGTATGAGGCGCTTGATGCATCCGATCACAACGCCATCATCGACGAACTGGCGGATGTGGAAGAGGTTATCGAAGGAATCCTGAAACAGCTTAAGGTGAAGCGGCGCGAGCTGACGGAGAGGCAAAGAGGAAAGAAAGCGAAGGCGGGCGGCTTCGATCAGGGTTTTGTACTACTTGAAACACATAACCCGTCCCCTACACGCCCGTTAGAGGCAAGCGACACCCTGGATCTTGAGCTAGGTAGGCCGAATGCATCAGACAGCGCCGCCGCCGAGCAAGCCCACTATCGGGCTCCGTCGCCTCTTATTGCACGATGGAGCGATCGGCGCGAGCACGGTTCCGCCAATGAGAGAATTCTCAATTTGGTCGTCTCATTAATGGGTGATCATTGGTCCGCCGAGTCTCCAGATATCAATATTGACAACTCAGGCCGTGGTATTTTGCGGGCAACGATTCACGGGCAGCGTGAGGGGGGGAATCTGAAACTGGAGATCTCGGTGTTCTCACCCAGTAGACAACTCCGCCTATTCGACGACTGATAATCCACGCTTCTTTGAGATTATCAGCTCCATTTTCATTGCCGCATTTGAGTTTCGCATGTGGATCTCACGGTAATGCAGGCTATGCATCAAGGCGAGCCGTCGTACGTAATCCGAGTCATCGTAGGTCAGGAGAAAGTTGGCGTCAGAACTGGCTAGCTCGCGAAAAAGACACTCATGATTGAGTCGAAAATGCGAATAGAGCGGCTTAACCCGAGGTTGCATCAATTTTGGATACGGTGGATCAACAAAGAAGGCAGCGGAACGCACTCTTAGGAGTTCGGGAAGAAGCTTCATTGAATCGCCTTCGATGAACTGGATTCTCTCTCGGTGTTGATGAATCAAGCGAATCCTGCGCGCCAGCGTGTCCGGATACCATCGGGACGTTATACCGTTTCCTCGCTCTCCCTTTATCAACAAGCCCGCGCCACCCGCTAGTACGCCTCCGCGCCTGCATCGATTCTTGATGAGGGTCTGGAAAGCCAACGTCCGGATTTTTCTCGGCCTTTCGGCCAATACGTCGGCTACGCGTTCTGGAGTCACCCGGAAGCTAGTAATCCGGTCAATAAGCCATTCGGCGTCGTCGGAAAGCATGGTTTGCCATACCGATGCCACTGAGTGATCTAGTTCGAGAAGTACCGCCCGTTGGACGTGCCCTTCGATGACTGCGAGCAACGACATTGAGCCGCCTCCTGCGAACGGTTCGTACAGAACGGGCGCGTCGGACTCATCAAGCCACCGTCTAACGATGTTCGCGAGCCAGGTCTTCCCCCCCGGATAACGGAAGGGACTATAGTGCGGAACGGAGGCGATGTTTGCACCGACGAGGCGGGGGGGGGCGGTTGTCTCCGCGCCGGTCGGCCGGACTTGATCGCAGGCCAACGAATCGCTATCCAGTAGCATAGGGGAATCTATTGTGAATTTGCGATCAGGCCAAGCCCCTTCTTGGGGGCTCGATTAGGAGGTGCGGAGCGCGCGCATTCTCGAATTGGCTCGATTGTTTGGAAGTCGCTGTCTCCAAAATGACCCGACGCGCTTTTCTTCGTTGTGAGCGCGGCACCTTCCGACAAGTCCAAGTTATTCCTTGACGTCATGTTCGCGAAATCTTGCGCGCGGGCGCAACTTTGTAGACGGTGGCTCGGGATACGTTGTACTTCTCCGCTATCGTGCGAACGGGAATTGTGGGATCCGACATGAGTCGCTGGATTTCCAGTACTTGCTGCGCATCGAGCTTTGGCTTACGCCCGCCGGAGCGACCGCGAGCACGTGCCGCAGCAACTCCTGCCTGGCTGCGCTCGCGGAGTAGGTTCCGCTCGAACTCGGCTAGAGCCGCGAACACATGAAATGCTCGCCTGCCGGCTGCGCCGCCTGTTTGAATCCTTTCATCCAGACTTTCAACGGCGACTCCCCGCCGTTCGAGGGCTACGACCATCTGGATAAGGTCAGAAAGACTGCGGCCAAGCCGGTCTAGCCGCCACACTACGAGTGTATCGCCGGGACGGAGCGACTGCCCGCAACGCTCAAGCTCCGGGCGTTCTGTCAACTTGCCGCTCGCGATTTCCGCAAAAACGGTTGAACAACCAGCCTTCTCAAGTGCTTCGCGCTGGAGTTCCAGGCTCTGAACGTCGGTCGAAGCCCTCGCGTAGCCGATCCGTTGATTCATGGACGATTGGTGGATGTTGAATCGTAGACAGTATTTTGACAGAGAACGCATAATCACGGTTGGATTTCCGCAGGCGGGAGTGCTTGTCATTTCCCGCACCAGCTCGGAAATCGTCAGCTGGAGTCTCCGAGTCGGACACCTCAAGATTTACGGTGGTGTTCAATGGCATCGATCTCAACGTGCTGTTCCTCCGCTAGTTCAGAGTTCCTAATCGGTGCCGCCGGTCTTGTTCCTGGCGTCGCCCCTGCGCTTCTCGTGTCCGATTTCGCTCGATCAAGGAGCCTAGCGTCCCCCGACGTCAAATTTCGTGTCGGGAGCCTGCGGGTCTTGCCTAAACCGCCCGGGCGCCACCCCCGTCCACTCCCGAAACGCCCGCGCAAAGCTCTTCTCGCTATCAAACCCCACCGCCGCCGCCACCTGCTTCACCGGCTTCCGCGTCTGCAGCAGCAACTTGATCGCCCGTTCCCGCCGCGCGTGGTTCTTCAACCGCTGCAGCGACACCCCTTCCTCCTTCAACTGCCGGTGCAGCGTGCGTACTGACATGTTCATTTGTGCGGCCACGTCCTCGGCCGTGTGCGCCGCGGCCGGGTCGGTGGTGAGGATCTGGCTCACGCTGTGCACCAGCAGGCGGTCGCGGCGGTATTGGAGGACGGTGAGCGGCAGGGCGCGCTGGAGCATGGTCTGCAGGGCGCGTTCGTCGCGGCGCAGCGGCAGGCCGAGGTAGCGGGCGTCGAAGCTGAAGGCGGCGGCGTCGGCTTCGAAGCGCAGGGGGCCGGGGAAGAGGTAGGGGTAGGCGTCGGCGTGGCGCGGCGCGGGGAAGGGCATGGTGGTTTCGGTGAGCGCGATGCGCGAGTCGATCAGCCAGCAGGCGTAGCCGAGGAGGTAGCGCAGCGTGCTGACGAGGCAGAACTCGCGCAGCTCGCCGAGCTCCCTGGCTTCCTCGATGCGGATGGTGGCGGTGCTGCGAGTCTGGCTGAAGCCGAGGGTGAGGTCGTCGGTGAGCAGCCGGTGGTGGCGGCACCAGCGCTTGAGGGCCACTTCCAGGGTGGGCGAGGTGAGCGACGCCCGGCACAGCATGCCGTAGCTGCCCCAGGGGAGCCGGCGCTGGAACCACCCCAGGGCCTCGTCGTCGAGCTCCTGCATGGCGATGCCCGACAGCAGCTCCATCTGCGCCGCGGTGACGCGGGCGTCGGGGTCGGAAAGGAGGGCCTCCGGGATCTGCGCCTGCCGCAAGGCGTTGGCCGGATCCATACCCCGGCGCCGGTAGCCCAGTGCGATCGCGCGGATGAACGCGATCGGAGTGGCCGCGCGGCCGCGGGTGAGCTCGGCGGGGGAGGGGGCGAGGATCTTCATGGGCTGGAATCCTCGCTTTGCGTGGCAGGATTTGCAACCCTCTTGGCAGTTGTCGCGCACCGGATCGCGTTAGCCTTTGGGCCATATGGGAGCGGTGGGCGGATAATCGTCCGAGGCTGCCGTTTCCCGCCACGCATACACGGAGAAGGAGACATCCATGCACATCCCGAGCCTCGACTTCCACCTCGGCGAGACCATCGAAGCCCTGCGCGACACCCTGCGCGACTTCTGCGCCGCCGAGATCGCGCCGCGCGCGGCCGAGATCGACCGCGTGAACGAGTTCCCCGCCGACCTGTGGAAGAAGCTGGGCGACCTGGGCGTGCACGGCATGACGGTGAGCGAGGAGTACGGCGGCACCGACATGGGCTACCTCGCCCACATCGTCGCGATGGAGGAGATCTCCCGCGCCTCGGCCTCGGTGGGCCTCTCCTACGGCGCGCACTCCAACCTGTGCATCAACCAGATCCGCCGCAACGGCACCGAGGCGCAGAAGCAGAAGTACCTGCCCAAGCTGATCTCGGGCGATCACGTGGGCGCGCTGGCCATGAGCGAGCCCAACGCCGGCTCCGACGTGGTCTCCATGAAGCTGCGCGCCGAGCGCAAGGGCGACCGCTTCATCCTGAACGGCAGCAAGATGTGGATCACCAACGGCGGCGACGCTGACACCCTGGTGGTGTACGCCAAGACCGATCCCGAGGCCGGCCCGCGCGGCATCACCGCCTTCGTGATCGAGAAGGGGATGAAGGGCTTCTCCCACGGCACCCACCTCGACAAGCTCGGCATGCGCGGCTCGAACACCTTCCCGCTGTTCTTCGACGACGTCGAGGTGCCGGTGGAGAACGTGCTCGGCGGCGAGGCCAACATCGGCCGCGGGGTGCAGGTGCTGATGAGCGGCCTGGACTACGAGCGCGCCGTGCTCGCCGGCGGGCCGTTGGGGATCATGGCGGCGTGCATGGACGCGGTGGTGCCCTTCCTGCACGAGCGCAAGCAGTTCGGCCAGGCGATCGGCGAGTTCCAGCTGATGCAGGGGAAGGTGGCGGATATGTACTCCACCTGGAGCGCGTGCCGGGCGTATGCGTATGCGGTGGGGCAGGCCTGCGACCGGACGGATCACGCGCGGACGCTGCGGAAGGATGCGGCGGGGGTGATTTTGTATACCGCCGAGAAGGCGACGTGGATGGCCGGCGAGGCGATCCAGGCGCTGGGCGGGGTGGGCTACACCAACGAGTACCCGGTGGGGCGGCTGTGGCGGGATGCCAAGCTGTACGAGATCGGGGCGGGGACGAGCGAGATTCGGCGGATGTTGATCGGGCGGGAGTTGTTCTCGGAGACGGAGTGAGGTTGGTTCTCTCCCTCCCCTTCAAGGGGAAGGGACCTGCTAACGAGCGTCTCAGCAAGTTCACAAGAAGGACGGAGACATGAGCACCATCAAATCCGCAATCAACCCCCGCAGCGAGGAATTCCAGGCCAACGCCGCCGCGCTGCGCGCCCAGGTCGAGGACCTGCGCGCCAAGGCCGCCGAGGTCGCCCTGGGCGGCGGTGAATCCGCCCGTGACAAGCACACCGCCCGCGGCAAGCTGCTGCCGCGCGACCGGGTGAACCATCTGCTCGACCCGGGCACGCCCTTCCTCGAGGTGGGCCAACTCGCCGCCCTCGGCATGTACGACAACGACGCCCCCTCGGCCGGCATCATCACCGGCATCGGGCGGGTGAAGGGCGTCGAGTGCATGATCGTGGCCAACGACGCCACGGTGAAGGGCGGCACCTACTACCCGATGACGGTCAAGAAGCACCTGCGGGCGCAGGAGATCGCGGGCGAGAACAACCTGCCCTGCATCTACCTGGTGGATTCGGGCGGCGCCTTCCTGCCCAAGCAGGACGAGGTCTTCCCCGACCGGGACCACTTCGGCCGCATCTTCTACAACCAGGCCAACCTCTCCGCGCGCGGCATCCCGCAGATCGCGGTGGTGATGGGCTCGTGCACCGCGGGCGGCGCCTACGTGCCGGCGATGAGCGACGAGACCATCATCGTCAAGAACCAGGGCACGATCTTCCTGGGCGGGCCGCCGCTGGTGAAGGCCGCGACCGGCGAGGTCGTCTCGGCCGAGGACCTGGGCGGCGGCGACGTGCATACCCGCATCTCGGGCGTGGCGGACCACCTGGCCGAGAGCGACACCCACGCGCTGTATCTGGCGCGCCGGGTGGTGGCCAACCTCAACCGCGTCAAGAACGTAGGCATGGCGCTGGGCGGGGGCGAGGAGCCGCTCTACGACCCCGAGGAGCTCTACGGGATCATCCCCAGCGACACCCGCAAGCCCTACGACGTGCGCGAGGTGATCGCGCGGGTGGTGGACGGCTCGCGCTTCGACGAATTCAAGGCGCGCTACGGCACCACGCTGGTGACCGGCTTCGCGCACCTGCACGGCTACCCGGTGGGGATCATCGCCAACAACGGCATCCTCTTCGGCGAGTCGGCCCAGAAGGGCGCCCACTTCATCGAGCTCTGCGCCCAGCGCGGCATCCCGCTGGTGTTCCTGCAGAACATCACCGGCTTCATGGTGGGGCGCAAGTACGAGAACGGCGGCATCGCCAAGGACGGCGCCAAGATGGTCACCGCGGTGGCCACCGCCCAGGTGCCCAAGATCACCATGCTCATCGGCGGCTCCTTCGGCGCCGGCAACTACGGCATGTGCGGCCGCGCCTACTCGCCCCGCTTCCTGTGGATGTGGCCCAACGCGCGCATCTCGGTGATGGGCGGCGAGCAGGCCGCGAGCGTGCTCGCCACCGTGCGCCGCGACGGCATCGAGGCCAAGGGCGGCGCCTGGAGCAAGGAAGACGAGGAGGCCTTCAAGGCCCCCATCCGCGAGCAGTACGAGCACCAGGGCCACCCCTACTACGCCACCGCGCGGATGTGGGACGACGGCGTGGTCGACCCGGCCCAGAGCCGGCGCGTGCTGGGGCTGTCCCTCTCGGCGGCGCTGAACGCCCCGATTCCCCAGACCAAGTTCGGCGTGTTCCGGATGTGATGGGCGCCGGAGGAGACGAGAGCATGTACAAGACGCTGGAAATCGAACGCGCCGGCGGCGTGGCCACGGTGTGGATGAACCGCCCCGAGGTGCACAACGCCTTCAACGCCGAGCTGATCGCCGAGCTCACCGCGGTGTGCCGCGAGCTGGACGGGGACGAGACCGTGCGCGTGGTGGTGCTCGCCGGGCGGGGCAAGAGCTTCTCCGCCGGGGCGGATCTGAACTGGATGAAGGCCGCGGCGGCCGCGAGCGTGGAAGAGAACCGCGAGGACGCGCGGCGCCTGGCGGGGATGCTGCGGGCGCTGGCCGAGCTGGAGAAGCCCACCATCGCCCGGGTGCATGGCGCGGCGCTGGGCGGCGGGATGGGGTTGGCTTCGGCCTGCGACATCTGCGTGGCGAGCGAGAAGGCGAGCTTCGCGACCTCCGAGGTGAAGTTCGGGATCATCCCGTCGGCGATCAGCCCCTACGTGCTGCGGGCCATCGGCGAGCGGCAGGCCTATCGCTACTTCCAGACGGCGGAGCGGATTTCGGCCGCGCGTGCCGGGGAGATCGGGCTGGCGCACGAGGTGGTGGCCGAGGAGGCGCTGGACGCCAAGGTGGGCGAGATCGTGACCGCGCTGCTGCAGGGCGGGCCGAAGGCGCAGGCGGCGGCGAAGGACTTGATCCGCGGCGTGGCCAATCGGCCGGTGGGGGATGAGGTGGTGGAGGACACCGCACGGCGCATCGCCGAACTGCGCGCAACGCCCGAGGCAAAGGAGGGGCTCGACGCCTTCCTCGCCAAGCGCCCGGCGGCCTGGGTGCCGCAACAGTAAGCCGGAAAGGACAATCACGATGTTCGACAAAATCCTCATCGCCAATCGTGGCGAGATTGCGTGCCGCGTCATCAAGACCGCCCGCCGCATGGGCATCAAGACCGTCGCGGTCTACTCCGAGGCCGACGCCAACGCGCGCCACGTGCGCCTCGCCGACGAGGCCGTCCTCATCGGCCCGGCAGCCGCGCGCGAGAGCTACCTGGTGATCGAGCGCATCATCGCCGCCGCCAAGGCGACCGGCGCTCAGGCGATCCACCCGGGCTACGGCTTCCTCTCCGAGAACGAGGACTTCTGCCACGCCTGCGACGAGGCGGGCATCGTCTTCATCGGGCCGCCGGTCTCGGCGATCCGCGCCATGGGCTCCAAGTCCGAGGCGAAGAAGCTGATGGAAGCCGCCAAGGTGCCCCTCACCCCCGGCTACCACGGCGACGACCAGGACCCGGCGCATCTGAGGCGCGAGGCCGACGCCATCGGCTACCCGGTGCTCATCAAGGCCGCCGCGGGCGGCGGGGGCAAGGGGATGCGGCTGGTGGAGAAGTCCGAGGACTTCGAAGCGGCGCTCGCCTCCTGCAAGCGCGAGGCGGCGTCCTCCTTCGGCGACGACCACGTGCTCGTCGAGAAGTACATCACCCGCCCGCGCCACATCGAGATCCAGGTCTTCGGCGACACGTTCGGCAACTGCGTCTACCTCTTCGAGCGCGACTGCTCGGTGCAGCGCCGCCACCAGAAGGTGCTGGAAGAGGCACCCGCGCCCGGCATGACGCCCGAGCGGCGCGCGGCGATGGGCCGCGCGGCGGTGGAGGCGGCCAAGGCGGTGGGCTACGTGGGCGCCGGCACGGTGGAGTTCATCGCCAACCAGGACGGCTCCTTCTACTTCATGGAGATGAACACCCGCCTGCAGGTGGAGCACCCGGTCACCGAGATGATCACCGGGCTCGACCTGGTGGAGTGGCAGCTGCGGGTGGCCTCCGGCGAGCCGCTGCCGCTGGCCCAGGAGCAGCTCGAGATCCGCGGCCACGCCCTGGAGGCGCGGATCTACGCCGAGGACCCGGCCAAGGGCTTCCTGCCCTCCACCGGCAAGCTGGTGCACCTCGCCCCGCCCGCCGAGAACCTGCACGTGCGGGTGGACACCGGCGTGGAGGAGGGCGACGAGATCAGCCCCCACTACGACCCGATGATCGCCAAGCTCATCGTGTGGGACGAGAACCGCGACCAGGCGCGCGCGCGCCTGCTGCAGGCGCTCGCCGACTACCGGGTGGTGGGGGTGGCGAACAACATCGAGTTCCTGTCGCGGCTCACCGCCTGCCCGGCCTTCGCCTCGGCCGACCTGGACACGGGGCTGATCGAGCGGGAGAAGGCCTACCTCTTCCCCGAGGGCGAGGAGATCCCCGCCGAAGTCTTCCTGGTCGCCGCGCTCGCCGAGCTGCTGCGCGAGGCCGACTGGGCCCGCGACGCGGCCCGCCGCGACACCGATCCCCGCTCGCCCTGGCACGACCGCGGCGGCTGGCGCCTGAACGCCACCGCCCACCGGGCGCTGATCTACCGCTTGGGCGAGACCCAGCACACCGTCCAGGTCGCATACCGCGGCGACGGCTACACCCTGAAGGTCGCCGGCCGCAGCGCCCAGGCCCGCGGCGAGCGCGACGCCCGCGGTCAGCTCCGCGTGGAGCTCGACGGCCGGCGCATGGACGCCACCGTGGTGGTGGCGGGCGAGAAACGCCACGTCTTCCTGCACGGCCGCGCCTGGCAGCTCGCCAGCGTCGATCCGCTTCACCACTCGGGCGAAGGCGGCGGCGCGGAAGGCGGCCTGCTCGCGCCGATGCCGGGCAAGGTCATCGCGCTCATCGCCGCCGAGGGGGCCAAGGTCGCCAAGGGGGCGCCGCTGCTGATCCTGGAAGCCATGAAGATGGAACACACCATCGCCGCTCCGGCCGACGGCGTGGTGAAGGCCTTCCGCTTCGCGGTGGGCGACCAGGTGGGCGACGGCGCGGAGCTCGTCGAGTTCGAGGCCGCCTCGTAGCCCGGATGCAGGCCGCAGGCCGGAATCCGGGGGCGGCGGTGGAGAAATCGACGCCGTTCCCGGATTCCGCTTCGCTCCATCCGGGCTACGGGGCGGCGCCCAGAAGAAGCGACGAAGGCCCCCGACCTTCGCGGACATCCGTAGGCACATTGGAGAGAGACACATGACCCAACCCAGCTACGTCCACGGCGCATCCGCCAAACCGCTCATCGGCGAGACCATCGGCCGCTTCTTCGACGCGGCCTGCGCCCGCTACGCCGAGCGGGAGGCCCTGGTGGTGCGCCACCAGAACGTGCGCCTCACCTACGCCGCACTCAAACAGAAGGTGGACGCCCTGGCCGCGTCCTTCATCCGCCTCGGCCTCGCCCCGGGCGAGCGCATCGGCATCTGGTCCCAGAACAACCTGGAGTGGGCGCTCACCCAGTTCGCCACCGCCAAGGCGGGCCTGGTGCTGGTGAACATCAACCCCGCCTACCGCCGATCCGAGCTCGAATACGCCTTGAACAAGGTGGGCTGCCGCGCGCTGGTGCTCTCGCCCGCCTTCAAGAGCAGCAACTACCTGGAGATGCTCGCCGACCTGGCGCCGGAGCTCGCCCACTGCGAGCCCGGCCGCCTGCGCAGCCACAAGCTCCCGTCCCTGGAGATGGTGATCCGCCTGGGCGCCGAGCGCACGGCGGGCATGCTGAACTTCGACGACCTGCTCGCATCCCCCACGCGCGAGGAGTTCTTCGCGCTGGAAGCCCGCGGCGACACGCTGCAGTTCGACGACCCGATCAACATCCAGTTCACCTCCGGCACCACCGGCAACCCCAAGGGCGCGACCCTCTCCCACCACAACATCCTCAACAACGGCTATTTCGTGGGCGAGGCGATCCGGCTCGCGGAAGGCGACCGGCTGTGCATCCCGGTGCCGCTCTACCACTGCTTCGGCATGGTGATGGGCAACCTCGGCTGCCTCACCCACGGCGCGACGATGATCTACCCCTCGGAAGCCTTCGAGCCGCTGGCCGCGCTGCAGACCCTCGCCGAGGAAAAGTGCACCGCCATGTACGGCGTGCCCACCATGTTCATCGCGGCGCTCGACCATCCGCGCTTCGCCGAATTCGACATTTCGACGTTGCGCACCGGCATCATGGCCGGCAGCCCATGCCCCATCGAGGTGATGAAGCGCGTCATCGACAAGATGAACATGCGCGAGGTGACCATCGCCTACGGCATGACCGAGACCTCGCCGGTGTCCTTCCAGAGCGGCACCGACGACCCGATCGAGCGGCGCGTCTCCACCGTCGGCCGGGTACAGCCCCACTGCGAGGTGAAGATCGTCGATGCCGACGGCCGTATCGTGCCCCGCGGCACGCCCGGCGAGCTGTGCACCCGCGGCTACTCGGTGATGCTGGGCTACTGGGACGACGCGGCACGCACCGCGGAGGCCATCGACCGCGCCGGCTGGATGCACACCGGCGACCTCGCCACGATCGACGAGGAGGGCTACTGCAACATCGTCGGCCGCATCAAGGACATGGTGATCCGCGGCGGCGAGAACATCTATCCGCGCGAGATCGAGGAATTCCTCTATCGTCACCCCAAGGTGCTCGACGTGCAGGTGGTGGGCGTGCCCGACCGGAAGTACGGCGAGGAGCTGTGCGCCTGGGTCATCGTGCGCGAGGGCGAGACGCTCTCCGCCGACGAGCTGCGCGCCTTCTGCCAGGGCCAGATCGCCCACTACAAGATCCCGCGCTACATCGAGTTCGTGGACAGCTTCCCGATGACCGTGACGGGCAAGATCCAGAAATTCCATATCCGCGACGCGATGAAGCGCCGCCTGGGGCTCGACGAGGCGCAAACCGCATAGGGAGAAGTGCCGATGAAGGTGCCGAACAAGGTCAGGATCGTCGAGGTGGGCCCGCGCGACGGGCTGCAGAACGAGAAGCAGGTGGTGGCGACCGACACCAAGGTCGAGCTCATCGCGCGCCTGGGGGCGGCGGGGCTGAAGGCCATCGAGGCCACCTCCTTCGTCTCGCCCAGGTGGGTGCCGCAGATGGGCGACAACGCCGAGGTGATGGCGCGGATCGAGCGCTTGCCGGGCGTCGCCTACCCGGTGCTCACCCCCAACCTGAAGGGCTTCGAGGCGGCGCTCGCCGCCGGGGCGCAGGAGGTGGCGGTCTTCGCCGCGGCCTCCGAATCCTTCAGCCGCAAGAACATCAACTGCTCCATCGCCGAGTCCCTGGAGCGCTTCGAGCCGGTGGCCGCCGCCGCGCGCGAGGCTGGGGTGAAGGTGCGCGGCTACGTCTCCTGCGTGGTGGGCTGCCCCTACGAGGGCGCGATCCGCCCCGAGGCGGTGGCCGAGGTCGCCGCCCGGCTCGCCGGGATGGGCTGCTACGAGGTGAGCCTGGGCGACACCATCGGCACCGGCACGCCCCTCGCGGTGCAGCGCATGATAGAGGCGGTGGCGAGGAAGCTGCCGGTGGAGCGGCTCGCCGGGCATTACCACGACACCTACGGCATGGCGGCGGCCAACATCTGGGCCTCGCTGGAGATGGGCGTGGCGGTGTTCGACGCCTCGGTGGGCGGGCTGGGCGGCTGTCCCTACGCCGCCGGCGCCTCGGGCAACGTCGCCACCGAGGACGTGGTGTGGCTGCTGAACGGGCTGGGCATCGAGACCGGTATCGATCTCGAGAAGCTCGTCGACTGCGCCGCCTGGATCAGCGCCGAGCTCGGCCGCACTCCCGCCTCGCGAGTGGCGCGTGCGATCATCGCGAAGCGCGCCGCGGCGAACTGAACGCCGCGGCCGCGGACAAACGACCACAACGATACCAACGATCCTCGCCCCCCCCATATGAGTGTTGCTTCCCCCTGCATCAACGTCTGCCGCATGGACGCCGCGAGCGGCCTGTGCGTGGGCTGCTACCGCAGCCTGAACGAAATCGCCGGCTGGAGCGCCGCCGCCGAAGCCGAGCGCCTGCGCATCCTCGAAGCCGTCGCGGCCCGCCGCGCGGCCGCAGCCGAGCGCAAACCGGTGGAGGCGCCATGAGCGACCCCCTCTGCGTAGGCGTGTGCATGATCGACTGGGACTCGGGCGTGTGCCTGGGTTGCGGCCGCACCCCGGAGGAGATCGAGGGCGTGCCCGTCGCGCCGGCCGCCCCCGAGCCCGAGCGCACCGCGCCGCTCCCGGCCAACGTCGCCGACCAGGTGGGCGAGGGCACCGAATGAGCGCGCCGCTCCCCGCCTCCCTGCGGGTGCTCGAGCGCGGCTGGCTGTCGTCGAACAACATCCTGCTCTTCGACGGCGGCGAGGCCACGCTGATCGACAGCGGCTACTGCACCCACGCGCCGCAGACCGTCGCCCTGGTCCGCGAGACCATCGGCGGCCGGCGGCTCGCGCGCCTGGTTAACACCCACTCCCACTCCGACCACATCGGCGGCAACGCCGCCGTGCAGCGCGCCTTCGGCTGCACCATCACCGTGCCGTCCGGCATGGCGGAGACCGTGGCGAAGTGGGACGAGGACGCGCTGCTGCTCACCACCGCCGCCCAGCGCGCCGAGCGCTTCGCCGCCGACGCGACCCTCGCCCCCGGCGACGTCCTGGAGGCGGGCGAGCTCGTCTGGAACGCCGTCGCGGCCCCCGGCCACGACATGGACGCGCTGGTCTTCCACAACCCGGACCGGCGCATCCTGATCTCGGGCGACGCCCTGTGGCGCGACGGCTTCGGCATCCTCTTCGCCGACGTGCTGGGCACCGGCGACGGCGTGGGCGCGGCGCGCCGCACCCTTGAGGCGATCGCCCGCCTGCCGGTGGACCTGGTAATCCCCGGCCACGGCGCCCCCTTCGTGGAGTTCGACGACGCCCTCGAGCGCGCCTTCGCCCGCCTCGCCGCCTTCGAGGACGACGGCGCCCGCATGGCCCGCAACGCCCTGCGCGCCTGCATGACCTTCTCCCTGCTTGAGACGCGCAGCATGCCCATCGAGGCCCTGCCCGAGCATCTCGCCCAGGTGCCCCTCTACCGCGAAGCCAACGCCCGCTTCCTGGGCCTCACCCCCACGGCGCTGGCCGACTGGCTGGTGGGCGAGCTCCTGCGCGCGCGGGTGGTGCGGCGAGAGGGGGATCTGCTCGTCGCAGCGTAGTGATCTGCGCCGCGGCTTCGTAGCCCGGGCGAAGCCCCAGCGGAATCCGGGATCGGTGGCGAAAGGATGCACGTCGGTGCAGCGTGCCGCGCTGAAGTGCGGCGGACCCCGTGTCACCACGCGGTGCTAGTCTCCGCCTACATCTTTCGAGATAATCCCCCGCATATGCGGAGCGTCTCGGCATGCAAATCGTCCTGATCAGTGGGCTGTCCGGTTCCGGCAAGAGCATCGCGCTCAAGCTGCTGGAGGATGCCGGCTATTTCGCGGTCGACAACCTGCCCGCGACCCTCCTGCTGCAGCTCGTCACCCACCTGCGGGGCAGCGGCTACCAGCGCGCGGCGGTGGCGGTGGATGTGCGCTCGGGCGCGAGCATCGCGGCGCTGCCGCAGCAGGTCGAGAACCTGCGCGACATCGTCCACGACCTGCGGGTGCTCTTCCTCGACGCGGCCGACGATGCGCTCATCGCGCGCTTCTCCGAAACCCGCAGGCGGCATCCCCTGGCCGCCGACGACGTGTCCCTCGCCGAGGCGATCCACAAGGAGCGGGACGCGCTCGCCACCATTGCCGAGCTCGGCCACCGCATCGATACCAGCGAGCTGCACGCCAACACGCTGCGGGCCTGGATCAAGGATTTTCTTGCGCTGGAGCCCACCGAGGGGCTCACGCTGATGTTCCAGTCCTTCGGCTTCAAGTACGGCATCCCCCTCGACGCGGACCTGGTGTTCGACGTGCGCTGCCTGCCCAACCCCCACTACGACCCGCTCCTGCGTCCGCTCACCGGCCGCGACCAGGCGGTGATCGACTTCCTCGCCAACGTGCCGGAAGTCGGCCGCATGGCCGAGGACATCCGCCGCTTCGTCGCCAACTGGCTGCCGAGCTACATGCGCGACAACCGCAGCTACCTCACCGTGGCGATCGGCTGCACCGGCGGCCAGCACCGCTCGGTCTACATCGCGGAGTGGCTGGCGCGCCGCTTCAGCGACAGCGTGCGGGTGCTGGTGCGCCACCGCTCCGCGGCGCGGCGCGCGCGGGACCACGACGGAGTGGTCGTCCAGCGGTGAGGGCGCGTTTCGCCGAGTGGTATGCCCTGCTGCGGCCGGGCGATTTCGTGATGCTTCTCGCCGCTGGCGCGGTATGCGTGCTCTCGGCTCTCGCCCTGTGGCGCGGCGGCGCCCCCGACAAGGCGGTGGTGCGCGCCGGCGGCAAGGTGTTCGCGGAGGTCGCCCTCTCCCGCCCCCAGGTGATCGAGGTGCCCGGGCCGCTCGGGCAGACCCGCATCGAAGTCGAGCCCGGCCGTGCCCGCGTGGCCTCCGACCCCGGGCCGCGGCAGTACTGCGTGCGCCAGGGCTGGCTCACCCGCTCCGGCGCGGTGGCGATCTGCGCCCCGAACGAGGTGAGCCTCACCCTGGCGGGTGGCTCCGGCGACTATGACTCCCTCAATTATTGAGATCCACCCGACGGCCGACGACCGCCGCATCGCGCGCCTCGCGGCGGCGGCGATCGCCCTCACCGTGGCCGAGGCGGCCATCCCG
The DNA here is from genome assembly GCA_020725025.1 of Azoarcus sp. GTDB lineage: Bacteria > Pseudomonadota > Gammaproteobacteria > Burkholderiales > Rhodocyclaceae > Aromatoleum. The sequence goes on along the minus strand of DYFV01000046.1, from coordinate 24,213 downwards.
ATGCCGCTGCCGGGGGTCAAGCCGGGGCTCGCCAACATCGTCATCCTCATCGTGCTGCTGCGCTGGGGCTGGCGCGACGCCGTGTGGGTGGCGCTGCTCAGGGTGTTCGCCGGGAGCCTCCTCATCGGCCAGTTCTTCGCGCCGGCCTTCTTCCTGAGCCTCGCCGGCTCGGTCACCAGCCTCGCCGTGCTGGGGCTCGCCATGCACCTGCCGCGCCGCTGGTTCGGCCCGGTGAGCCTTTCGCTCTGTGCGGCCTTCGCCCACATCGGCGGGCAGCTCGTGCTCGCCCGGCTTTGGCTGGTGCCCCACGACGGGGTGTTCTACCTCGTGCCGGTCTTCGCCGGTGCGGCGACCCTGTTCGGCTTGATCAACGGCCTGATCGCCGCACGCCTGCTGCGCGACTGGCCCGTCTCCACGCCCGCCGTGGCGGACCCCGAGCTGCGCGACTCGGTGTCCTGATCATATCGGCCGCGCGGTCGAGCCGAAGCCCGGAACGGTGCGGCGCACGCATCGTCCAACTGGGGATTCCCTATAGTGGAAGGAGACTCCGCCATGCGCGACGCACTGTGGCGCATCGCCTGCGTGCTTGCCGCGCTGTTCGGACTGGTATTCGGTCTGTGGGCGGGGGCGGGCGTCGCACGAGCGGAGGAGGACGCCGACCTCTGTCTGCGCGAGCCTGTAGCCCGGACGGAGTGCAACGGAATCCGGGGCAGGTCGTGATCGTCTCGCCGTCTTTCCCGGATTGCGCTGGGGCTCCATCCGGGCTACGAGCACCGGCGCATCGAATCCGCCCTTGACGGTTTAGACCGGTCGGTCTAAAAATACGGTCATGCAGCCAGCCGCCACCGCTCCGCGCCGCCCCGGACGCCCGCCCAAGCTCGTCGACTCGCGTTTCGATACCCGCGAGGCGCTGATCCGCTGCGGCACCGAGATCCTCACCGAGAAAGGTTTCGCGAGCACCGGGATCGAGGAGGTCCTCAAGCGCGTGGGCGTGCCCAAGGGCTCCTTCTATCACTACTTCGAGAGCAAGGACGACTTCGGTCTGGCGGTGATCGACAACTACGCCGCCTATTTCGCCCGCAAGCTCGACCGCTGGCTGCTCGCCGAGGATCGCCCGCCGCTCGCGCGCATCGCCGACTTCGTGGCCGACGCGCGCGCCGGCATGGCCCGCTTCGAGTTCCGCCGCGGCTGCCTCATCGGCAACCTCGGTCAGGAACTGGGGGCCTTGAACGAGGCCTACCGCGAAAGGCTGGAGGCCGTCTTCCGCGACTGGCAGACGCGGCTCGCGCGCTGCCTCGTGGCGGCCCGCAACGCGGGCGAGATCGCCGCGGACGCCGACTGCGAGCGGCTCGCGGCCTTTTTCTGGATCGGCTGGGAAGGGGCCGTGCTGCGGGCCAAGCTCGTGCGCGGCACCGCGCCCATCGACCTCTTCGCGGAGAGTTTCTTCGCAGGATTGCCGCGCTGAGTTTTTTTGACTGTTTCTAGACGATCGGTCTAATTCTTTTTCACGGGAGAGAGACGCATGTTCAAAGCCATACTGATCGAGAAGGACGAAGCGGGCTACCGCGCCGGCGTGACCGAGCTCGACGACGCCCGGCTGCCCGAGGGCGACGTCACCGTGCGGGTGGCGTACTCGACGCTGAACTACAAGGACGGGCTCGCCATCACCGGCAAGGGCCCGGTGGTGCGCAGCTTCCCCATGGTGCCGGGGATAGACCTCGTCGGCACGGTGGAGGAGAGCACGCACGCCGGCGTGAAGGCCGGCGACACCGTGGTGCTCAACGGCTGGGGCGTGGGCGAGACCCACTGGGGCGGGCTCGCCCAGCGGGCGCGCCTGAAGGGCGACTGGCTGGTGCCGCTGCCGGCCGCTTTCACCCCGCGACAGGCGATGGCCATCGGCACCGCCGGCTACACCGCGATGCTGTGCGTGATGGCGCTGGAGCGCCACGGCGTGACCCCGGACAAGGGCGAGATCCTCGTCACCGGTGCGGCCGGCGGCGTGGGGAGCGTGGCGGTGACCCTGCTTGCGAAGCTGGGCTATACGGTGGTCGCCTCCACCGGCCGGCCCGAGGAGGCCGACTACCTGCGCGCCCTGGGCGCGGCGGACATCGTCGACCGGGCCCAGTTCTCCAACCCCGGCAAGCCCCTCGCGAAGGAGCGCTGGGCGGGCGCGGTGGACACCGTCGGCAGCCATACGCTGGCCAACGTGTGCGCGAGTACCAAGTACCGCGGCGTGGTGGCCGCCTGCGGCCTCGCCCAGGGCATGGACCTCCCGGCGACTGTCGCCCCCTTCATCCTCCGCGGCGTGACCCTGGCCGGCGTCGACAGCGTCTACTGCCCCCGCCCCGAGCGTCTCGAGGCCTGGGAGCGCCTGGCCGCCACCCTGGACCCGACCCAGCTCGAGCGCATCGCCCACGAGATCGGCCTCGCCGAGGCGATTCCGGTCGCCGCGGACCTGCTCGCCGGCAAGGTGCGCGGCCGCATCGTGGTCGACGTGAATCGCTGATGTCTTTTCCGTCTTTCAAGGGAGTTCAAGCATGACCGACCGACCCATCAGCCGCTTCCCGGTGCCCGAGCTGAAGGACCTGCCCGAGGACGTGCGCGCGAAGATCCTCGCCGTGCAGGAGAAAGCGGGCTTCGTCCCCAACGTCTTCCTCACCCTGGCCCATCGCCCCGACGAGTTCCGCGCCTTCTTCGCCTATCACGACGCCCTCATGGAAAAGGACGTCGGGCTCACCAAGGCCGAGCGCGAGATGATCGTGGTCGCCACCTCCGGCGCCAACGACTGCCTCTACTGCGTGGTGGCCCACGGCGCCATCCTGCGCATCCGGGCCAAGAACCCGCGGGTGGCCGACCAGCTCGCGACCAACTACCGCAAGGCCGAGATCACCCCGCGCCAGCGGGCGATGCTGGACTTCGCGATGAAGGTGGCGCTCGACGCCCAATCCGTCGAGGAGCCGGACTTCGAGGCGCTGCGCGCCCACGGCTTCGACGAGCAGGCCATCTGGGACATCGGCGCGATCGCCGCCTTCTTCGCCATGAGCAACCGGCTGGCGAACCTCGCCAGCATGCGCCCGAACGACGAGTTCTACCTGATGGGGCGGGTGCCCAAGAGCTGATCCGGGCTCAGCCGGGCAGGGTGAGGATGCGCCCGGCCCGGCGGCGCGCGCCCATGCGGCCGAGAACCCCCGCCGCCCCGTGGGCATGGCAGATCGCGCAGGCGAGCGCGTCGGCCGCATCCGCGCTGGGGCTGCCTTCCAGCGACAGGAGCCGCTGCACCATGTGCTGCACCTGCTCCTTGCCCGCCTTGCCGTAGCCCACCACCGCCTGCTTGACCTGCAGCGCGGTGTACTCGTGCACCGGCAGATCCGAGGCCACCGCCCCGCAGATCACCGCCCCGCGCGCCTGCCCCAGGAGCAGCGTGGACTGCGGGTTCACGTTCACGAACACCTTCTCCACCGCCACCGAGTCGGGCGAATAGCTCGCGATCACCTCGCGCACGCCTTCCAGCAGCGTCTTCAGCCGACCGGGAAGCTCCCCGTCCCGCGTGCGGATGCACCCGCTCGCCACGTAGCGCATCTCGCTCCCCAACTGATCGATCACCCCGAAGCCGGTAATGCGCAGCCCCGGATCGAGACCCAGGATGCGCGTGGCGACGGCGGTGGAGGCGGCTTTCATGGGCGCATTCTAGCTCACCACGCCGCCCCACCCGCGCCGCCCCTGTAGGAGCGGCGGAAGCCGCGAGCGATCGCCCAGGCGCGTTACCACCGCATCCGGTCATTCCCATGTCCGCAAGTCGCCCCTGATCGCATCCCTTGTCTCGCGCACATTACCTTCTGGCGTCAATGCTTATGGCATGTATAATCGCGCGCATGTTTGCATTTGTCATTTCCCGTCTCGCCTCCGGGAGGACTCCCCCGATGCACTACGCCCGCCCGCTGCTCGCCCTGCTCGCTGTCTTCATGCTCGCCCTGCTCGCTGTCTTCATGCTCGCCCCCGCCCAGGCCGGGCAGGACGACCTCCTCGGCGGCACCGCGAGCAGCGGCTGCGGCGTCGGCATGAGCTGCCCCCAGCCCGACCCGGTGCCTCTCGGCTGCGTGAACAACGACATCGGCAACCCCTGCGGCGTCGACAGCGGCCCGGCGAGCCAAGCGGCCCCGGCCGGTCAGAACGTGGGCGCGGGCAACCCCCTGAGCCTCGTCTCGGGCAATAAGCACCAGAAGGAAGTGGACCTGCCGGCGCTGCCCGGGGTGCTCGGGCTCGAGATCGTGCGCCACTACAACAGCCTCGCCGCGCGCGGGCGTGGCGCGGGCCCCCTCGGGCGCGGCTGGCGCCTCTCTTACGACACGGCGCTCTTCGCCCTGCCGGGCAGCCTGCAGATCGTGCAGGCCGACGGCACCCGCGTGATCTTCTCGCGCGACCCGGCCCATCCCCACCGCTGCGCGAGCGCGGATCCGGCCCGCGGCGAGGTGTTGATCCTCCCCAAGCGCGGCGGCGACGAGTACGTGTGGGTGTGGCCCGAGGGGCGGCGCCTGTATTTCGATGCCGCCGGCCGGCTCGTGCAGATCAGCGCCCCCACGGGCGAGTTCGTCGCCCTGCAGCGCGCCCCCGACGGCGCGCTGGTCAAGGTCACCGACCCGCAGGGGCGCTCGCTCGTCGTCGCCTACCACGGCCCCGAGGGCGGCGGGCTCGGGCGCATCGCCCACCTCGACAGCCCGGTCGGGCGCTTCAGCTACCACTACGACGCCGACGGCGCCGAGCGGCTCGTCAAGGTGACGCTCCCCACCCACTACGACCCGGACACCAAGCCTCACCCGTTCGCCAACCGCGGCACCACCACCAGCACGCTCGCCCGCGCGTACCACTACGAGGACGCCCGTCACCCGGGTGCCCTCACCGGCATCACCGTGTCGGGCGCGGGCTCGGACGGCGTGCTCACCCATCAGCGCCTCGCCACCTGGGTCTATGACGAGGCGGGCCGCGCGATCCGCGCGGTGGGCGGGGCCCTGCCGCCCGAGGGCGAGCGGGGCATCGACGACGTCACCCTCGATTTCTCCCTCGCGGGCGAGACCCGCCTCACCAACAGCCTCGGCCAGCAGACCCGCTACCTCACCCAGCTCGTCGCGAGCGAGCGGCGCCTCCTGGAAGCGCGCGGGCCCGGCTGCGCGCGCTGCGGCCCGACCAACGTGCGCTACCGCTACGACGCCGCCGGCCGGCTCACCGCCACCACCACGCTCGACGCCGCGGGCCGCCCGCTCGTGTCGCAGCAGACCGAGTTCGACGCCGCGAGCCGCCCGGTGAAGGTCGCCCGCCTCGACCTCTCGGGCAAGCAGCCCCGCCTGATCGACTGGGTGCGCTACGAATACGCCCCGACCCCCGCGCCCCTGCCCGCCGGGCGGCACGCCGACCCGGCCACCTTCGCGCTGCCCGCCCCGCGCCCCGTCCTCGTCGCCCGCCCCAGCGTGGTGCCCGGGCGCGAACATCGCTGGCAGCTCGGCTACAACGACGCGGGGCAGCTGCTGTCGGTGACCGAGACGGGCTACGCCCCGGCGCTCGCGCCCGGCGCCGAGCCCACCCCGCTCACCCGGACCACCACCTTCCGCTACACCACGGTCAACGGCCGCAGCCTCCTCGCCGAGGTCGACGGGCCGCTCCCGAACGGCCCCACGGGCGCGCCGTCGGACTCGGACATCACGCGCTTCGAGTGGGATGGGGGCGGCGATTTTCCGGTACGGCTCACGGCTCCCGGCGGCATTGTCACGCGGGTCGTGCATGATCGGCAGACCGGACAATTGAGCCGCGTGGAAGGCGAAAATGGGTCTTACACGGCCTTCGACTTCAACGCCCTTCGACAGCTCACCGAGCTACGCAGTGGCGGCCCGGGTTGGACGCACCCTCTGGTCCGTAGCTACCGCTACGATGCACTGGGCCGGCGCATCGAAAGCGGACGAGGTGCCGGCGAAGTCTACGAGCCGCTGCTGCGGCAGGCGTTCGATGTCGCCGGGCGTCCCCAATGGCAGGCCAGTGCCCTGGGCTTTCTCTCGGCGTACCGTCATGACACCGAGAACCGCTTGGTCGAGGCCCGCCAGGCGAGCGCGACCATGATGCGCGTCGAGCGCTACCGCTACGACGAAGCGGGCCGGCTCGCCGAGGTGTCGGACAACGCCGGTCGAAGCCGCCGGGTTCGCTACGACGGACCAAGGGGTGCCGCGATTTACACCGATGCGCTCGGGCGCGAATTCCCCCTCCGGGCCGTGCCGGCTCCATCCCCCGACACTCGGACAGACACGTCGGCGGCACGCACGCTTCGCGACGACTTTGGCCGCGCGCTCCGCATTCGCAGCCCAAACGCAGGCGAAGAGCACCGCGTCTTCGACGAGGCCGACCGCCTCGTCGCGATGCTGGACGCGCGCGGTCATCGCGCGCAGTACGCCTATGACGGGCGCGGCCGCATACTGAGGCAGGTGATCACCGACGGACAGAGCGGCGAGCAGACGGTCACCCGGTGGCACTACGACGGCGCTCGGCTCTTCGCGCTCCGGCATCCGACCCAGGGCGAACGCTACCGATACGACGAGCGCGGCCTGCGCACGGCGAGGATCGTAACGCTGCCCACGGCCGGCGGTGAGATCACCGCGACGACCCGCTACGAGCACGACGCGGACGGGCGCCTCGTCGCCACCATCCTCCCCGACGGAAGCCGTATCGAGTACCGGCGCAACGGACAGGGGCAGGTCGTGGAGATCGTGCGTACCATCATCCGAACGCCCTGGCTGCGCTGGCTCGCGCCGTCGCAGACGCTGGTGCGCGACATCGAGCGCGACCTCGTCGGGCTGCGCGCCTACGTCGCCGGCAACGGCGTCGAGTCGCGCTATCAGCGCAGCGCCGAAGGCATCCTCGCTCGCGTGGTACATCGGCACCTGGAGCCGGCTCGCCCGATGCTCGCCGGCGGCCATGCCCCGCTCGCCCGGTTAGGCGACCCCCCGCGCGAGATCGCCGAGCGGATCCTGGGCATCGCTGCCGCGCAAGCATCGCCGGCTGGGGGGGCGCGGGCGACCCCCGCTGCGCGCGTCGCCGATCCACCGCGCCTGCCGGGGGCACTTGCCCTCCCACCCGATTCGGGCTCAGTACTGGACTTCCGCTACCTGTGGGACCCCCTGGGCAACCTGCTCTACCAGCAGCGCCGCGACGGCACGCGCGCGGAGCATTTCAGCCATGCCTACGATGGGCGTGACCGGCTCATTTCGACCGTCGCCACGAACCGATCGGGGGACGACCAGCGCGTATGGCGCTATGCCTACGACGCGTACGCACGGCGCGTGCTCGCCCAGGAGGGGGCGCCCTCGCAGGCCGATCTCGAAACCGGCACGGTTCGCACGCGCTTTGCCGCTGGCACGCACCACCGCGCCGATCTTCCCTACACCCCAAGTGGGCAGCCCCTGGAAACGGGCGCGCACACCTACGCCTGGGACGCCCTCGGCCGGCTGCGCGAAGTTCGAAGCCTGTCCGGTACGATTGCCCGCTACGACTATGATCATCGGGGCCTGCGCAACGCGAAGACCGTCGGCGCTAAAGCCACCCGCTATCTCCACGACGCCCAGCGCCGCCTGCTTGCCGAGCTCGACGCGCACGGCAGGCTCACGCGCCAGTATCTCTACCTGGCCGATCTGCCCCTGGCGGTGATCGACACCCCGGACGGCCGCCCCCTGGCGCCGCTGAAAGAAGAGCCGCTCGAGAGCATCGCCGCCGACCTGGTGCGCATCGCGCAAAGCTGGTTCGGCGACGACGAACGCCTGGTATGGCTCCACGCCAATCACCTGGGCGCCCCCGAGGCCGCCACGGACGCGGCCGGCAACGTCCTCTGGCGCGCCGACTACGCGCCGTTCGGCGCAGCCCGCGTCGAAGCGACCGATTTCACCCTGCACCTACGCCTGCCCGGCCAGTACTTCGACCCGGAGACCGGCCTGCACTACAACCGACAGCGCTACTACCACCCCGGACACGGCCAGTACCTCAGCCCCGACCCGCTCGGCACCCCGGACGGCCCCAACCCCTATGCCTACGTCGCGTTCAACCCGCTGCGCTTCGTCGATCCCAACGGGCTCGTCCTGTTTGCGTTCGACGGGACAGGTAACACGGACGACGTCAGCTGGTTGTGGGCGCATAGCAGTTCGCCGTCGAACGTAGTGCTGTTTCGAGATCTGTATGACGATGGACGGCGCCGGTACATTTCGGGCGTAGGCACCCTCGATCGCAGCGACCCGGCACGCCCCATCGACCCAGCGGATTACAAGCCTTGGTATATTCCCGGAAGCTCTTCCATAGCAGATATGGGCGGCAACTACTCCGGCCCCGCCCGTATCGAGCGCATGGTGGAGTACTTCCGTGAGGAAGCGGACAATCGGGACGACCGGACTCCGCTCGACGTGGATATTGTCGGTTTCAGCCGTGGCGCGGCCCAGGCGCGGGATTTCGCGAACCGAATCGCAGCGGATACGGTCGATGGCTGGTATCGATATTCCGGCGCGTTGGGAGAGCAGCGCTGCCAGCAGGTCAACCTGCGCTTCCTTGGATTGTGGGACACGGTACTATCCACCAATCTCTCGGGGAATGCCTACAACCTCCACGTTCCCGCTGGATTCGCTTACATCGCTCAGGCCATCGCGCTCAACGAGCACCGCGGCCGAACATTGCGCCGCCTGCCCGGCTCGATCGGCGCGTTTCCGGTCGAATCCATACTAGGTGGCGACATTCCCGCCGGACAGAGTCGGGTCGAGATGGGTTTTCTCGGATCGCACGCGGACATCGGTGGTGGATTCGGGGAGAACGAAAGCCAACTCGCACGGGTCGCCCTGGTATGGATGGTCGAGCAGGCCGGGCGCGCAGGCGTCGACATGCACGAGCCGCCGCGCACGATCATTGCCAACCCGGTCCTCCATGACAAGAGCGACAACCTCTACTGCGGTAGTCCGGCGCGGTGCTCCGTGCCCTACGGCGAGGATCGGCAAGTGAGATACCTCGATGGAAGTTCAGTGGCCCAGAAGGCCGCGACCGGCGCGGGCATGAGCTTTATTGACACCCAGGACGCCCGGCTGGTCAGCTACCTGCCTACGGACGAGGTCGACGAATTCGGAACGCCAGTGCGAACGCCCCGCGGAGACTTTGTCACAGGAACGGTGAACATGACCGCTTACTTGGCCTGGCTCGACGCCAACGGGTACGGGATCGGCCTGAGCGTGGCGCCATGAGCGAATTACGACCGGTGCGCACGAGGCGCTCCCTGCTCGGTTTCATGGCCATCATGCCTGCCTTGTTCGCGTGTCGAACAATGAATGCCGGCCCGTCCGGCATTTCGGGGCAGAATGACACTCAAGTGGATCGCTTCGAAGGGACGGGAGGTGTTAGCGTTCTGTGGATTGACGCGCTTACTCGCGTCAGGGGAGTCACAGTGTGGAACGAGGATGGAACAATAATTGCGGCACTTGCGTCGGTCGGTCCCGCGGCCGGAAGTATTTCTGCCTACCCAGGTGGGGAACGTAGCGTACCCCAAGCGATACGAGCGACATGGAGGGAAGGTGAGTTCGAACAGAGTAATGTGGGAAGAACCTGGGTCGGAGGCACCATCGTCGGCGACTATACCGTCCCGGTCGCCGACCGTATCCCTGATGACGTGCTCGACTATATCCGCTCCGAGAAGCAGGAGCCATACTGGATCGGTAAGAGCGCGGTTGATGGCAGCGACGTCTACGCTACACCGATCGGCCGTGCCCTGAGACTCAAGATCCGGCTCACCGATGGCGGGGTGCTGATCGGGTGGGACGTCGAAGAAAGAATCAGGACCAAATACACCACTGCGATCACGCACAAGATGCCCGGGGGCGATTTCAAAGAGGCCCGCATCTTCAACGGCCAGGTCGTCGAGCCGGGGTGGTACATCGACAGGCACGGACGGAGGATCGAAACGGATCATTAGTCCGGTGTCAACCTAGCCGTCGGCGGGTGAGCGTGCAATGCAACCTGGTTATCCTTTGAGCTCCCCGCCACTTCTGGTCGGACTGCCACATATGACGGCGTCTACGGCGCCAGCGTGCGATGCACTCCTCGACATAGACCCTTCTGCCGCAGCAAGGCGTGTTTACCCGTGATAACGCGAAAGGCGCTCCGTCTTGCGCGCGCAATTGCGATCAACAGAATTCGGCCTTCAGTGCCGTTTCTGCGAACCGTGCCGACCGACCATTGCAATCTCGACTGCGCGTACTGTTGGCAGCACAGCGCTGATCGCCATTACATGTCGATGGGCGATTTCGCCGCATGTCTGGAGACGGCCCTGAGTTTGGACGTCGGGTTGGTGAGCTTTCTTGGCGGCGAGCCGACCATCTGGCCGCACCTCGATGAGGCGGTCGAACTCTGCACGAGCCGCGGCGTCGCAACGGACCTGACCACCAACGGTAGCACCTTGTCACCGCGTCGTCTCCAGCGGCTGCGCGATGCAGGGCTCGACATGTTGAACATCTCGGTCGACGGGCCGCGAAGCAACGCGCGCAACCGGAAGGCGGCGCTAGGCAAGCCAGGTCTGATTGCCGCGATCCAGGCGCTGAACCGGGAGGGCAGGTTGCGAATCCGGTGCAATGCCGTGGTGTCCAGGTACAACGTCGAGGACGTCACCGCTCTAATGTCCATTGCAGGGGCGATCGGACTTCCGATGTCGATCGGCTATGCCGTGCCGAGATCCCGCAGAGAGTTCGATCCGGACATTCACTTCTCGGAAGACGCAGGAGCCGAACTCGACGCGTTCTGTGCGCAGGTGGAGGCAGCCCGGTCGGCGGGAACGCAGATCATCGATCCCGTGGCGTACTTCCAGGGGTATCGTCGATTCCTCGCCGGGGAACGGTTCTGGACCTGCAACTATGCGACGAACAGGGGCTGGATCAACGTCGATCCTTACGGGTATCTGCGCGACTGCACCAAAAAGATGAATCGGATCGAAATGAGGTTCGTGGAGTTGACGCGAGCGGGAATTGCATCGCTGCGCGCCCGGATCGCCCGTGGCGTCGAGGAGTGCAATCCAGATTGCTATTCCAACTGCGCCTTCGATGGCGCGTATTTCTCACGGCACAAGATGCGGCTCCTGAGTTCCGGACTTCTGCATCTGCCGTGGAGGGGGCCATCAGCGATCGAAATGCGCGAAATGGGGACTGCGCGAAATGGGGACAGATTTATTTTCCCCTGATGACGCCTGACGTCATTGAAGCATCGCGCAGCAATGCAAGTGGGGCTGACGCGGTCTATGGGAGAGTCGATGTGCCAAGAGTAGGACGGCTGGTCTTGCCGGATTACCCGCATCACGTCGTGCAGCGTGGGCACAACCGGCAAGTTGTGTTTGCGCATTCGCGCGATTACGAGCGCTATCTCGGGACATTGGCCGAATTCAAGGATGCGTATGGCGTGAAGGTCTACGCGTACTGCCTGATGACCAATCACGTGCACTTGCTGGTCGCGCCCGAGAGCGCCGCCGCGCTCGGAGGTTTGATGAAACGCCTGGCCGGACGTCAGACGCGTTATCACAATGTCCTCCGAGGACGAAGCGGTACTCTTTGGGAAAGCCGCTACAAGTCGAGCCCGGTTGATTCCGACGCGTATCTCTTGGCCTGCGCGCGGTATATCGACCTCAATCCGGTACGGGCGAGAATGGTGGCGACGCCCGAGGAGTATCAGTGGTCGAGCTGCCGCTACCGTTTGGGCCTGGCGTCGTGCGAGTGGCTCGATGAAGATCCATGTCTTGCTGGCTTGGGCAGCACGGAAAACGAGCGTCGAGCGCGCTATCAGATCTTCCTAAGTGCGGCCGTTCCAGCGGGCGAATGGGAGGTGATCGGCGAAGCAGTCCAGCGCGGACAACTGACTGGCGGCAAGAGCTTTGTGGACAAGGTGGAAGAAATCTTTGGCAGACGGATCGAGCACCGCCCCCGTGGGCGCCCGGCAAAGAGCGCGTGACAGTCCTGAAGGGGCTCTGGGATTAGAGGAAAAATAAATCTGTCCCCTTTAGAAATATGTCCCCTTCAAAAATACAGTGCGGGGAAGGGTTGGTGCCGAATCGGGCTCTCAAGCCCGCCGCGCCAACCACACCCCCGTCACCGCGATCGCCATCCCCGCCAGCGCCGCGCCGCGCAGAGTTTCGCCGAAGAGCGCCCACGCCATCAGCGCCGTTGTCGGCGGGGTGAGGTAGAAGAGGCTCGCGACGTTCACCGCGCTGCCGCTGCGGATGAGGAGGTTGAGCAGGCTGATGGCGCCCAGCGAGAGGACCAGCACCAGCCACATCAGGGCGAAGACGAACTCGCCGCTCCACTGGATCTGCATCGTCTCGGTGCCGCTCGCGAACCAGGCGGTGACGAGGAGCGTCGGGACGAACTGGACGACGGAGCCGGTGCGCAGGTCGAAGCTGGGGCAGAAGCGCTTCTGGTAGAGCGTGCCGAGCGTGATGCCCGCGAGCGCGGCGAGCGCGGGGGCGAGCATTACGATGGGGTCGCCGGCGATGCTGGCGGGGGCGAGCTTGTCGCTCACCACCAGGCCCACGCCGGCGAGCCCCAGCGCGAGGCCGATCCATTGGCGCGCGGTGACGCGCTCGCCCAGGAGCCAGCCGGCGCCGAGGGCGGTGAGCAGCGGCTGCATACCGACCACCAGGGCGGTCACGCCGGCCGGCAGGCCGCGGTGGATCGCCATGAAGACGCCGCCGAGATACACCGCATGCACCAGCAGGCCGGTGACGCCGATGTGTCCGGCCTGCCGCCAGTCCTTGGGCCACGGCGCGCGCATGGCGAGGGCCACCGTGCCCATCAGACCGATGACCAGCACGTAACGGGTGGAGAGGAAGGTGAGCGGTTCGGCATACGGGAGGCCGAACTTGGCACCGATGAAGCCGGTGCTCCACAGGAGCACGAAGAGCAGCGGAGCGGCGGAAGCGAGGGTCGTGGGCATCCCATGATGATGCAAGGCAGCGGGGGGCCGGGACAAGGACAGAATTCGGCAGTCGCACCGGTACAGCCGTGGGACGCCGTTGGCCCGGATGCTAGGTCGAGCCTCGGGCGGTGTCTTGGCCGGGCGGCGCTTCCTCGTGCGCCGGCCGGACGTGCGCCAGCGGATACAGGGTCAGCCAGGTCGCGAGGGCGCGTCGGAGGCGAAACGGGCCGTCCGCCCGCAGCCGACCGGTATCGAGCGCGTGGGCGAGCGGCAGGTCGCCGCGCCAGATGTAGATCATGTCGCGCAGGCCGACGACGAGGTGCAGATCCACTTCGAAGCCCGGATCCTTGACGCACAGCTCGGCTTCGCCGGCTTCGTTGACGAACCACCAGCGCCGCTTGTGCGACGGCTGGTCGCAGAACTCGACCAGCACCACCGTGCGCCCCTTGCCGAAGGCCTCGGCCCGTACGCCGTGCTCCATCGCCCACAGCAGGAGATGGATGTCGACTTCCCCATCGGCGAGCTCCCGCCGGCCCCAGCGCTGCCCCCACACGCCGAGCGCCTCCACGATCGGCAGAAACTCCCGGCCCGCCGGGGTCAGGTGGTAGGTCGAGCCACGCCCGGCCGCCTTCGGACGTCGCTCGACGACCCCCTCGCTTTCCAGCGCCTGCAGCCGCCGCGACAGCATCGAGCGCGACATCAGCGGCACCCCGCGATGCAGCTCCGAGAACCGCGTCATCCCCACGCCGAGGTCGCGGATGATGAGCGCGGTCCAACGCTCGCAGAAGACCTGCGCCGCCTTGGCGATGGGGCAGAACTGGCCGTAGCCCTTCATGACCGACCTCCTCTGTTATCGAGGTTAGCCGCTGTGTCCGGCCTCGAAAGTCCTTTTTTGGAACTATCGGCGGTCACGGCCGGCAGCCAGACTGACAAGGAGAGATCCGAGTCGCAGCACGAGAGGTGGAAGCCATGGCCACGAACCGTTTCGTACATCTGGAAGACGCCCTGCGCAGCCTGTCGACCGATCCGGCGACCGCGCGGGATCCCATCAAGCGCATGTTCCTGTTCGACGGCGAGCACGTCTCTGCCAACCTGAACGTCCTCGAGGACATCGAGGACGCCATCCACATCCAGCCCCGTCACGACGAGCTGGTGCTCATCCTCGAGGGCGAGTGCGGCTTTCGCGTCGGCGAGGAGACGCGGCGGGTGAAGGCGGGCGACCTCATCTTCATTCCGCGCGACACCATTCACGGGCCGATCGTCGACAGCGGCCGTGTCGCGGTCCTGTCGATCTTCGCGCCCTGGTTCGATCGCTCCCGGCAGAACATCCTCTGGTCGCGGGACGGCTTCGCCGAACGCTGACCGGCCGGAACAGGGCGCAAGGAGGACGGACATGACAAGGAGCATGGAAGACGAGATCGTGCGCCACTACACCCACGGCACGCTGGAGCAGGCGATCCGCGCCGGGCTGGCCGCCGCCGGCTGCGGCCCGGAGACCGTGCGTCCGGAGGATCTCGCCCCGGTGGACGAGTTCCACATGGGCGGCCACGGCGCGACGGTGGCGCTCGCGGAGCAGATGGGGCTCGCGCCGGGGATGGCGCTGCTCGACCTCGGCTGCGGCATCGGCGGGCCGGCACGCCATTTCGCGCGGACATATGGCTGTGCGGTGGTCGGGATCGACCTGACGCCGGAGTACGTGTCTGTCGCCGAGATGCTCAACCGGTTGGTGGGCTCCGCCGAGGGCGTGGCATTCCGGGTCGGCAGCGCCACCGATCTGCCGTTCGAGGCCGGCGCGTTCGACGCGGTGAGCCTGCTCCACGTCGGCATGAACATCGCCGACAAGGCGGCCTTGTGCGCCGAGGCGGCGCGGGTGCTGAAGCCGGGCGGAGTAATGGCGATCTACGACGCCATGCGCACCGGCGACGGAGAGCCGGACTTCCCGGTGCCCTGGGCGACGACGGCGGACATGTCCTTCCTCGCCGAGCCGGCGGCGTACCGGCACGCCCTGGAGGCGGCCGGCTTCGAGGTGACGGCGGAGCGCGACCGCCGCGGCGCGGCCCTGGAATTCTTCGACCGCCTGCGTGCCCGCCTGGCGGACGGCGGCCCGCCGCCGCTGGGCCTGCACCTGCTCATGGGTGCCGAGGCGAAGCGCAAGCTCGCGAACATGATCGCCGCGCTGGAGCGCGGCGTGGTGGCGCCGGTGGAGATGATCGCCCGCCGAGGCTGAGGAGCTGGAGGGCGTCAGGGCCGCGGCCGTTTCACGCCGTGCGCGGCGAAGATCCTGTCGAGCGTCCCGCGCGCAGCATCAGGTCGGCGGCGAGGGGGAGGGAATGATCCGGCATGGCGATCTCCTGTCGTGGCCCCGGGGGGTGGGTCTCCATGATTGCGCGGCCCCCGGGGCGCCGAACACGGCAAAACCCCCGAATCGCCCGCGGCAATTTGCCTGGCGCGCCGCTACGAAGCCCGCTCCCGGTAGTCGTCCGGGATCAGCCGGTGCCGCTGCAGCTTGTCGTAGAGCGTCTTGCGCGGCATCTGCAGCCGCTCGGCGGCGGCCCCGACGCTGCCGCCGCTGCGGCGCAGGGCGTCCTCGATGAGCTGGCGCTCGAAGCGGTCCATGCGCTCGGAGAGCGATGCCCCCGTGTCCGCGTCGCGCTCCTCGGCGACCGCCACCCCCAGGCAGAAGCGGTCCACCGCGTTCCGGAGCTCGCGCACGTTGCCCGGCCAGTCCTGGGCCACCCAATCGTCGATCTGATGCTCGGGCAGCGGCGGGATGGGGCAGCGGTAGCGCCGGGCGGCCTCCTGGAGGAAGTGGGTGACGAGCAGCGGGATATCCTCCTTGCGCTCGCGCAAGGCCGGCAGCTGCAGGCAGATCACGTTGAGGCGGTAGAAGAGGTCGCTGCGAAAGCGTCCCTCGTCGGCGAGCGCCTTGAGGTCGGACTTGCTCGCTGCGATCACCCGGCAGTCCACGTCGATCGACTGGTTGCTGCCCAGCCGCTCCAGCTTCCTCTCCTGCAGCACCCGCAGCAGCTTCACCTGCAGCGCGAGCGGCATGGACTCGATCTCGTCCAGGAAGAGGGTGCCGCCGGCCGCGTGCTCGATCTTGCCGATGCGCCGCTTGATGGCGCCGGTGAAGGCGCCCGCTTCGTGGCCGAAGACCTCGCTCTCGAACACGCTCTCGGGCATGGCCGCGCAGTTGATCGCAACGAACTCGCCGCGCCGCTCGCTCGCGGCGTGGATGGCGCGGGCGAGCACCTCCTTGCCGGTGCCGGTCTCGCCGTAGATCAGCACGTCCACCTCGGTGGGCGCGATCGTCCCCACCACCCGGCGGATGTTCTGGATCGCCGGTACCTCGCCGATGAGGCGCACCGCACGCCGCTCCGCCAGCGCCTCCTTGAGCTGGCGGTTCTCCAGCACCAGGCGGCGGCGGTCGAGGGCGCGCTGCACCACCTCCACCAGGCGGTCGGACTTGAACGGCTTTTCGATGAAGTCGTAGGCGCCCTCGCGCATCGCCTGCACCGCCATGGCCACGCCACCGTGCCCGGTGATGAGCACCACCGGGATGTCGGGGTCGATGGCCGTCACCCGGGCGAGGCAGGCGAGGCCGTCCATGCCGGGCAGGCGCACGTCGGTGACGACGACGCCGCCGAAGCCGGCCGCGATGCGCTCCAAAGCCGGTTCGGCGCGCTCGAAGGCGCGCACCGGGATGTCGGCGAGCGAGAGCGCCTGCTCGATGCCCAGCCGCACCGAGGCGTCGTCTTCGATCAGCAGCACGCAGGGTCGGATGATGCTCATGTTCGTCTCATGCACAGGGGAGGCGGATCTCGAAGCGGGCGCCGCCCGCGGGGTCGTTGGCCGCGGCGAGCCGCCCGCCCAGGCTGTCGATGATGAGCCTGGACAGCGCGAGCCCCAGGCCCAGCCCCTTGCCGGCAGGTTTGGTGGTGAAGAAGGCCTCGAAGAGGTGGGGCATCACTTCGGGGTCGATGCCGGGGCCGGAGTCGGCGAGCACGATCACCGCCTCCTTCCCGTCGCGCCGGCTGGCGATCAGGAGGCGGCGCTCGGCGCGCCCCTCCACCGCGTCGCAGGCGTTGAGCGCCAGGTTCACCAGCACCTGCTCGAGCCGCGTGGGGTCGGCCATCACCGCGAGGCCCGGCTCCTCGTGGCGGACCTCGATCGCCACCTCGGCGGCGCGCCGCCGCGACTCCACCAGCAGCGCCGCGTTGTCCACCGCGTCGGCCACCGGCACCGGGTGCACCTGCACCCTCTCGCGGCGGGAGAAGGTCTTGAGCTGGGCGACGATGCGCCCCATGCGCTCCGCGAGCTGGCTGATGTGGTCGAGGTTGGCGCGCGCGTCGGGCTCGCGGCCCTTGTCGAGGAAGCGCACCGCGTTGTCGGCGAGGGTGGTGAGGGCGGCCAGCGGCTGGTTGATCTCGTGGGTGATGCCGGCCGCCATCTGCCCCAGGGCCGCGAGCTTGCCACCCTGGATGGCCGCGTCGCGGGTCTCGGTGAGGATGCGCTCGGCTTCCTTCAGGGCGGCCACCTTGTCCTGCAGTTCCTGGTTGGCCTCGAGCAGATCGGCGGTGCGCTCGGCGATGCGCTGCTCCAGCGCGTCGTTGGCGCGCTGCAGGGCGCGCTGGGAGGCGAGGCGCTCCTGGCGCCGGCGGCGGCGCAGGTGGGCATACACGCCGAGCGAGAGCAGGAAGGCGGTGGCGAAGCCGGCCGCCACGGCGTTGGAGAGGGCGCTGTCCCGCGCGGGCTCCAGGTCGGTGAGCATCAGCAGCCGCCATCCCGGCGGGTCGATCGGCAACGACTGCACCAGATAGCGGGCGTATTGCCTCTTGCCCGCCTCGGGCCCGTCGTCGGGCGTGAAGCGCACCACCCGGGGCTGGTCGAACACCGGCAGCGGCGCGCCGGTGGCGTCCGTGAGCGGGGTGAGGTCGGCGTCGGCATACTGGCGGGTGTTGCGCAGGCGACGTGCCACCGTCTCCGGCAGCGGGCGCAGCGTGCGGTAGCGCCAGTGGGCAGGCGAGGCGATGAGGAGCACGCCGGTGTCGTCGGCGAGCAGCAGTGTGTCGCCGCTTCGCTGCCAGTCGCGCTCGATGGCGCCGAGGAGCACCTTGATCGCCGCCACGCCGATCACCTCGCCGTCGCGCAGGATGGGCGAGGAGAGGAAGTAGCCCGGGGTCAGGGTGGTGACGCCGATGCCGTAGAAGCGCCCCGCCTTGCCCTCCATCGCCTCCTGGAAGTAGGGGCGGAAGGCGTAGTTGTGGCCCACGTAGGAGGTCTCGTCGGCCCAGTTGCTGGACGCCAGGGTGCGGCCGTGGCGGTCGAGCACGTACACCGCGCTCACCGTCGGATCGCGCTGCAGCGAGGCGAGATAGCGGTTGGCGGCGTCCACCCGCGCCGGCGCGTCGGGCTCGTCCAGGACCGCGGCGATGCGCAGGTCCATGCCGACCAGCGCCGGCAGGTAGCGGAACTCCTCGAGCTTCTGGGAAAGCACCAGGCCGTAGAAGTCGAGGCGCGGGCGGTCGGCCGCGGCGAGCTCGCCCACCCGCCAGGCGAAGCTCGCCTGCCACGCCAGCGCCCCGGCGAGCACGCACAGGGCCACCGCCACGCCGACCCGCAGCGCGGGCCGCAGCCAGGGGGCGGCGGCCCGTCCCCGAGCGGCGTGCAGGGTGACGTCCGAGGGCGTGATCATGGCGGCCATGATGGTGCCCTCGCCGCGCCGCCGCAAGTGCGTGGCCCGCTCAACCGCGCACGCCCTCCGCTGCGGCGGCGGGCGTGGCGCGGCGCAGGCGCAGGAAGTGCCACGCGAGCACCAGCGCCGCCAGCCCGAAGCCGATCTCGTCGGTGATCGGCAGCGCGGCGACCAGCGCGGCGGCCGCAGCGATGGCGAACAGCCGCTCGGGCACCGACATCGCGCCGCGCAGGTAGCCGATGGTGGCTGCGCCCCACAGCACCACCGCGAGCACCGCCTTTGCCACGATGTAGAGCACCGCGCCCACCGTCCAGTCGCCCTGCAGCATCAGCTCGGGCGAGTACACCGCCATGTAGGGCACGATGAAGCCGGCGATGGCGATGCGCACCGCCTGCAGGCCGATCTTCATGCCCGAGGTGCGCGCGATCGGCGCCGCGGCGAAGGCGGCGAGCGCCACCGGCGGGGTGAGGTCGGCCATGATCCCGAAGTAGAAGACGAACATGTGGCTCACCACCAGCGGCACGCCCAGCTCCAGCAGCGCGGGTGCGGCCAGCGAGGAGGTGATGATGTAGTTGGGGATGGTGGGGATGCCCATGCCCAGCACGAGGCAGGTGAGCATGGTCAGCAGCAGCGACAGGAAGAGATTGTCGCGGCCCACCTCGAGGATGGCGTTGGCGAAGCTGGTGGCGCCGCCGGTGAGCGTGAGCGAGCCGATGATAACGCCCACCAGCGCGCAGGCGACGCCCACCGGCAGCGCATGGCGCGCGCCGTCGGCGAGCGCGTGCACCGCCACGGCGAGGGTGCCGCGCCCGTCGCGGCGTCCCGCGCACAGCACGGCCAGCACCGCGATCACCACGAAGAAGACACCGATGCCCCACTTGAAGAAGGCCGAGCAGGCGAGCGCCAGCGCCACCCAAAACGCCACCCGCAGGGCGGTGCCCTTCAGCCGCAGTGCGATGGCGCCGCCGAAGATCAGCACCGCCGTGAGGGCGAGCCCCACGGTGCCCGAGAAGAGCGGGGTGAAGCCGGAGAAGAGCAGCCACACCAGCACCGCCAGCGGCAGCAGCAGGTACCAGTCGCGCCGCACCGCCGTCCATGGATTGGGGCACTCGGACTTGGGCATCCCGAGGAGGTCCGCGCGGCCCGCTTCCAGATGCACCATCCAGAAGGCGGTGAAGAAGTAGAGCGCGGCGGGGATCGCGGCGGCCAGGCAGATCTCCAGGTAGGGCACGCCGATGGTCTCGGCCATGATGAAGGCCACCGCCCCCATCACCGGCGGCATGATCTGCCCGCCCATGCTGGCCGTGGCCTCGACGCCGCCGGCGAAATCCGCCCGGTAGCCGAACTTCTTCATCAGCGGGATGGTGAACTGGCCGGTGGTGACCACGTTGGCCACGCCCGAGCCGCTGATGGTGCCCATCAGGCCGGATGACATCACCGCCACCTTGGCCGGCCCGCCGCGGGTGTGGCCCACCGTGCCCAGGGCGAAATCCGTGAAGAGGCGGATCATCCCCGCCTGCTCCAGGAAGGAGCCGAACAGGATGAACAGGAAGATGTAGGTCGAGCTCACGTAGGTGGGCACGCCGTAGATGCCCTCGGTGCCGAAGGCGAGCTGCTCCACCACCTGGGAGAAGTCGTAGCCGCGGTGGGCGAGGTCGCCCGGCAGGTACTCGCCGAACAGCGCATAGCCGAGGAAGGCGAGGCAGATCAGCGGCAGGGCGGGCCCCAGCACGCGCCGCGCCGCCTCGAATACCAGCACCAGGGTGACGGTGCCGACCACGAGATCGCTCGTGCTCGGGTCGCCGGCGCGCTGGATGAGATCCGCCTCGTACACCCAGTGGTAGAAGGCGAGCCCGAAGCCCGCCACGCCGAGCAGCCACAGCGGCACCCGCAGGACGGGGCGCGGCTGCGCGGCCGCGCCCAGGCCGAAGACGAGCAGCAGCAGGAAGCCGACGTGCACCGCGCGCACGATCTGGGAGGACAGCGGGCTGAAGGCGGCGGTGAGGATCTGGAAGGCGGCGAACAGGATGCCGATCAGGAACAGCAGGCGGGCCTGCGGACCGAGCGCCCAGCCGTAGGGCAGGGGCGCCTGGGCGGCGTGGTCGGACATGGCGGAGTCTCCTCGCACCGGTCGGTGCGTTGTCGTTGTCGGAAGCGCGGCAGCTCGTAGCCCGGATGGAGCCCCAACGGAATCCGGGACGGACGGTGAAACGACCTCCGCCCGTTCCGAACCTCGTTTCACGCCATCCGGGTTACGGACGCGGAGCGAATCTCAGCGCCCGGCCTTGGCCTGGGCGTTGGTCTCCGCGTAGAAGCGCGCGGCGCCCGGATGCAGCGGTACCGGCACGCCGTAGGCGGCGGTCTCGAGGGAGATCGCCTTGGCCGCGCTGTGGGCGCTCTTCAGGTGATCCAGGTTGCCGAAGAGCGCCTTGGTCATCGCGTAGACGGTGTCCGCCGGCACGTCGGCGTGGGTCACCAGCACGTTTCGGATCTGCACCGTCGGGATGTCGGCGCCCTGGCCGTCGTAGGTGTTGGCCGGGATGGCGCCGGCCTGGTAGGCGGCGTTGCCGATCTTCGCCACCACGTCGGCGGGAATCGGCACGAACACCACCTTGATGCTGGTGCTCAGGTCGCGGATGGCGGCCACGCCCAGGCCGGCCGAGAGCAGGGTGGCGTCGAGCTGGCGGTTCTTGATGAGCTCGACCGACTCCCCGAAGGGCAGGTACTCGACCTTGCCGAAGTCGCCGTAGGTGTAGCCGGCAGCCTTGAAGATGGCGCGGGCGTTGAGCTCGGTGCCCGACTTCGGTGCGCCCACCGAGATGCGCTTGCCCTTGAGGTCGGCCAGGGTCTTGATGCCGGAGTCGGCGCTCGCCACCAGCTGGATGTAGTTGGGGTAGATCGCCGCCACGCCGCGCAGCTTGTCGAGCTTCTTCTTGAAGCCCGCCTCGGCGTCGCCGGCCCAGGCGTCGGCGATCGCGTCGGCCAGGCCGAAGCCCAGCTCGCCGCGGCCCGCCTGCAGCAGGTTGGCGTTCTCCGCCGAGCCCTTGGTGGACTGCACGCTCACCTTGGCCTCGGGCAGCTCCTTTCCGATGACCTGGGACAGGGCCACGCCCAGGGGGTAGTACACCCCGCTGGTGCCGCCGGTCACGATGTTCACGAACTGCTGATCGGCGCTGGCGGTGAGCGCGGCGGTGGCGAGCGTAAGCCCGGCCAGGATGCGGGTAATGTGCATGAGGTCTCCTCCTCGTCTTGTTTGCGGATGGATCGGGCGGCGGGGTGCCGGCCGACGGGAGTCCATTCGCAAGCGCCGGGCCACTCCGGCCGGTCGCGAGGAGGAGAAATATCTTTTTCCGATTCAACGGCTTGCGTGCCGCGGTCGGGCGCGCTGCCGGGAGTCCTTTGCGGATTCCCGGAACGGGGGCCGGGCGGCGTGTGCGGAAATCCGCACAGCGTGACGCCCGGCGCCGGACTTACTCCTCGTCCATCACCGCGGAGGTGTAGACCTCCTGCACGTCGTCGAGGGACTCCAGCGCGTCCAGGAGCTTCCGCATGCGCTCGGCGTCCTCGCCGGCAAGCTCGGTCTCGTTCAGCGGCTTCATGGTGACCTCGCCGAACTCGGCCTTGAAGCCGGCCTTCTCGAGGTTCTCCTTGACGGTGGTGAACTCGTACGGAGCGGTGATCACCTCGATGGAGCCGTCGTCGTTGGCCGCCACGTCCTCGGCACCGGCTTCGAGCGCCGCTTCCATCAGCGCATCCTCGTTCGTGCCGGGCGCGAACACCAGTTGGCCGCAGTGCTTGAACTGGAAGGCCACGCAGCCGTCGGTGCCCATGTTGCCGCCGTACTTGGAGAAGGCGTGGCGCACGTCGGCCACGGTGCGCGTCTTGTTGTCGGTGAGGCAGTCCACCATCACCGCCGCGCCGCCGATGCCGTAGCCCTCGTAGCGCGCCTCCTCGTAGCTCACGCCCTCGAGCTCGCCGGTGCCGCGCTTGATGGCGCGGTCGATGTTGTCGCCCGGCATGTTCTCGGCCTTGGCCTTGTCCACCGCGAGACGCAGGCGCGGATTGAAGTTGGGGTCACCGCCGCCCATGCGCGCGGCGACGGTGATTTCCTTGATCAGTTTGGTGAAAACCTTGCCTCGCTTGGCGTCCTGACGACCCTTGCGATGCTGGATGTTGGCCCACTTGGAATGACCCGCCATGACTAACCTCGATGCTGCCGCTCGGCGATTGAAAAAGCCGGCATTATACCGTTCCCGCTCGTCGCCGCCCGTCCCGCCCGCCGGGGCCTTCTGGTAGATTGACGTCATTTTCCATACGCCGGTTCGATCGCCGGAACGATCGTCGCGGCAAGCGATTGGAGGTTGCTGCAATGACAAGCGCAATGAGGTGGCTGCTCGCCGTGGCGCTCATGCTCACGCTCGGTGCGGCGCGTGGCGAGGAGTACCTGACCTTCCAGGGCTGCGTCGACGCGGACGGCCGGGCGGTGCCGTCGCAACTCGATCGCTCGCTTGTCCGGGCGGTGGACACGGCCTACGTGGGGGGGCGCCCCACGATCCGCTACAACCCGGACGTGCTGCCCGAGCTGCGTTCCGACACGCGGCTCTTCATGTACGCTCACGAGTGCGCGCGCCACGAGCTGGGGCTGCCGGCGGGCGAGGCGCGTACCCTGGAGGACGCCAGGCGCGCCGACTGCGCGGGTCTCGCCACGCTGCTGCGCTCGGATCTGCTGGTGCCGCGCGACGTGGCGGCGATCGAGCACGACGCAGCGCTCACGCCGGATGCCTGGGCACTGCTGCCCGGTCCGGCGCGCACCCTCGCGCTCGACGCCTGCCTGGAGGAGCTGGCCGCTCGCCCCTCGCTCGCCCATCCGGTGAAAGCGCAGCCCGACTGGAATTCCTGCGTGCGTGCCTGCGGCGAGCCGCTGCGCGCGTGCAAGCGCACCTGCAGCGGCGCCGCCTGCGACGACTGCCAGTCGCGCTACGAGCAGTGCTCCTCCATGTGCGATTTCCGCTTCCCGCTCTGACCCCGCTTCGACCCGACCCACCGGAGGCTCCCCATGATCCCGCCGCTCGTCATCGCCAGGACCGCCGACAAGGAACTCAGTCTGCTGCCGCGCCTGGCGAACCGGCACGGGCTGGTGACGGGCGCCACCGGCACCGGCAAGACGGTGACCCTGCAGAAGCTCGCCGAGTCCTTCGCGGGGATCGGCGTGCCGGTGTTCCTGGCCGACGTAAAGGGCGACCTGTCGGGGATCGGTGCGGCCGGCGTGCCGTCCGAGCGCCTCAAGGAGCGGCTCGCGATGCTGGGCGTCGAGGGCTTCACACCGCGCGCGAACAGCGTGGTGCTGTGGGACGTCTTCGGGGAGAACGGCCATCCGGTGCGGGCCACCGTCTCGGACATGGGGCCGCTGCTGCTCGCGCGGCTCCTGAACCTCAACGAGACCCAGTCGGGCGTGCTGCAGCTGGTGTTCAAGATCGCCGACGACAACGGCCTGCTGCTCCTCGACCTCAGGAACCCCTGATTAATTGACGTTCTGAGCTCGCTCACCCAAGTCAGCCGTATTC
>DYFV01000045.1 GCA_020725025.1 Azoarcus sp. | reverse complement strand
CGACCCCTTGCACCCCATGCAAGTGCGCTACCAGGCTGCGCTACGCCCCGACACAAGCCGCAATTATAGCAAGTTCCCGCGGCTTTGCCATAGCCCCCGTCATGATTTCAGCTGCGCCAGCGTATCGAGGATCTCGGCCCGGATCTCGGCCAGGAGCGTGCGCAGCCGATCGCTCTCCTCGGCCTCCTCGTGCTGGCGGATCACCGATTCGCCGAGCTTGTTGCGCGCGCCGGAGATGGTGAAGCCCTCCTCGTAGAGGAGCTCGCGGATGCGACGGATGAGCAGCACCTCGTGATGCTGGTAGTAGCGACGGTTGCCCCGCCGCTTCACCGGCTTCAGCTGGGTGAACTCCTGCTCCCAGTAGCGCAGCACATGCGGCTTGACGGCGCACAGCTCGCTCACTTCGCCGATGGTGAAGTAGCGCTTGGCCGGAATCGGCGGCAGTTGTGCCGCCGGCTCGCTATGGCTGCTTGTTTGCATCGCTCAGTTGCTCCACCGCGGCCTTGAGCTTCTGGCTGGCATGAAAGGTCACGACGCGGCGCGCGGTGATCGGGATCTCCTCGCCGGTCTTGGGATTGCGCCCCGGACGCTGGGGCTTGTCACGAAGCTGGAAGTTGCCGAAACCCGACAGCTTGACGCTCTCGCCGCGCTCGAGGGCCTGCCGGATTTCTTCGAAGAAGCCTTCCACCATGTCCTTGGCTTCACGCTTGTTGAGGCCGACGCGTTCGAAAAGCAGGTCGGCCAGTTCCGCTTTGGTCAGGGTCACGTTCATTTCTCACTATCCACGCAAGCGCGCACCCAGGGAGGACTCCGCATGACGAACGATGGCGGCGACCGCGGCCTCCACTTCGGCGTCCTCAAGCGTCCGCTGAGTATCTTGCATCAACACTCTGAAAGCAAGGCTCTTTTTGTCCGGATCGATCCCCTTGCCATGGTATACGTCGAAGAGCGTGATCGCCTTCACGATCGGCGGCGCCACCTCGTGGAGCACCTCCAGCACGCGCGCCGTCGTGAGATCCTGCTCGACCACCAAGGCGAGGTCGCGGATGACCGCCGGTTGGCGCGAGATCTCGCGATAGGCGGGCAGCTCGGCGGCGAGCGCGGCGTCGAGCTCCACCTCGAACACCACCGGCGCGCTGCCGAGCTCGTAGCGCTGGACCCAGATGGGGTGGAGCTCGCCGATCACGCCGATGTGCCGGGCACCGAGCAGCACCGAGGCGGCGCGGCCCGGGTGCAGCGCCGGATGCGACACGGGCTCGAAGCCGAGCCTGGCGGGCGCGAACAGCGCCTCCAGGTCGCCCTTCACGTCGTAGAAATCCACGCCGCGGGCGGGCGCACCCCACTGCTCGGGGAGCGCGTCGCCGGCCGCGAGGGCCGCGAGCCGCAGCGGCTGATGGAAGCCGGGGACCGGGTCCCCGTCCGCCTTGCGCTCGAAACAGCGGCCGATCTCGAACACGCGTACGCGGTCGAGCTGGCGCTTGCGGTTGGCCGCGAGGGTCGCCGCCAGGCCGGGAAGGAGGCTAGAGCGCATCACGCTCATCTGGCTCGCAATCGGGTTGGCGAGCCGGATCGGGTCTTCGTTGGCGCAGAAGTCGTGCTCCCAGGCCTCCTCCACGAAGGCGTAGGTGACGACCTCCTGGTAGTCGCGATCGGCCAGGCGATGGCGCACGTCCCACTGGGTACGGCCCGACTCTGTTCGATCCAGCATGGCGAGCGTGCCCTGCGGCGGCACCGCGGGAATCGAGTCGTAGCCGTACAGGCGGGCGATCTCCTCGACCAGGTCCTCCTCGATCTCGATGTCGAAGCGGAACGAGGGGGGCACCACGGCGTAGCCGTCGCCTTCGCGCCGCACCTCCAGGTGAACGCCCGCGAGGAGCGCGGTCATAGCGGCGTCGTCCAGGTCGACGCCCAGGAGCTTCCTCACCCGCGCCGGGCGCAGAGCCACCGCCTTGCGCACCGGCAGTTGCTCGGGAGCGACCGCTTCCTCCACCGGGCCGGCCTGGCCGCCGCAGATGTCGAGAATCAGCCGGGTGGCGCGCTCGATGGCCTGTCCGGCGAGCGCGAAGTCCACGCCGCGCTCGAAGCGATGCGAGGCGTCGGACACGAAGCCGTAGCTGCGCGCGCGGCCGGCGATCGCGTCGGGGGCGAAAAAGGCGCTTTCGAGGAAGACGTCGGTCGTGTCCAGGGTGATCCCACTCTCCTCGCCGCCCATGATGCCGGCGAGCGCAAGGGCGCGCGCCTCGTCGGCGATGAGCAGGGTGTCGGCGGCCGGGGTCACCGTCTGTTCGTTCAGGAGCTGGACCGATTCGCCCTCGCGCGGGTAGCGCACGTGGATCGCGCCGGAGAGTTTCCGGTCGTCGAAGGCGTGCAGCGGCTGACCGAGCTCGAGCATCACGTAGTTGGTGACGTCCACCAGCGCGCTGATGGCGCGGATGCCGCAGCGGCGCAGGCGCTCCTTCATCCAGTCGGGCGTGGGCGCCTTGGCGTTCACCCCACGCAGGATGCGACCGCAGTAGCGCGGGCAGGCCTGCGGCGCGTCGAGCACGATGGCGCGACGGTCGTCGATGGTCGGGGCGACCGCTTCGACCGCCACCGGCGCAAACGGGGTCTTGGTGAGGGCCGCCACCTCGCGCGCGATGCCGGTAAGGCTCAGGCAGTCCGGGCGATTGGGGGTGAGCTTGATGGTGAAGAGGGTGTCGTCGAGTGCCAGGAAGTCGCGCACGTCGCGCCCGATGGGCGCATCGGCGGGCAGCTCCAGCAGGCCCGCGTGGTCCTCCGAGAGCCCGAGCTCGCGGGCGGAGCACAGCATGCCGAAGGACTCGACGCCGCGCAGCTTGGCGGCCTTGATGTCGAAGCCGGGGAGCTTCGCGCCGACGAGGGCGCACGGCACGTTCATGCCGGCGGCCGCATTGGGCGCCCCGCACACGATCTGCAGGAGCTCGCCCTGGCCGGCGTCCACCTTGCACACCCGCAGCTTGTCCGCGTTCGGATGCTTCTCCGCTTCCACGATGCGCGCCACCACCACGCCGGAGAACGGCGGGGCCACGGGCGCGGACTCCTCGACCTCGAGCCCCGCCATGGTGAGCAGATGCCCGAGGGCCTCGCTCGCAAGCGGCGGATTCACGAGGCTACGCAGCCACTGTTCCGAGAATTGCATGTTCGATTACCTGAATTGGCTCAAGAAGCGCAGGTCGCCTTCGAAGAACAGGCGCAGATCGTTCACGCCGTAGCGCAGCATGGTGAGCCGGTCGGGCCCCATGCCGAAGGCGAAGCCGGTGTAGCGTTCCGGGTCGATGCCGCCGAAGCGCAGCACGTTGGGATGGACCATGCCGCAGCCGGCGATCTCCAGCCAGCGCCCCTCCAGCGGACCGCTCATGAAGGCGACGTCGATCTCGGCGCTCGGCTCGGTGAACGGGAAGAAGGACGGGCGGAAGCGCACCTGCAGGTTGTCCGTCTCGAAGAACTTGCGCAGGAAGTCGGCGACGACACCCTTGAGATCGGCGAAGCTCACCGACTCGCCCACCCACAGGCCTTCGACCTGGTGGAACATGGGCGAATGGGTCGCATCGGAGTCGACCCGATAGACGCGCCCCGGGCAGATCACGCGGATCTCGGGCATGTTCTCGAGCCCGCCGTGGCGCGCCACGTGGGCCAGCATGCTGCGGATCTGCACCGGACTGGTGTGGGTGCGCAGCAGCACGTCCTCACGCCCTTCAAGGTAGAAGGTGTCGTGCATGGAGCGCGCCGGGTGGTTCTCCGGCGTGTTGAGCGCGGTGAAGTTGTGCCAGTCCGTCTCGATCTCGGGGCCGTCGGCGACCACGAAGCCGATCGAGCGGAAAAGCGCCTCGATGCGCTCCAGGGTGCGGCTCACCGGGTGCAGACCGCCCTGCCCCGTGCCACGGCCGGGCAGCGTCACGTCGAGCGCCTCGGCGGCGAGCTGGGCGGCGAGCTGGGCCTCGCGCAGCGCCTGGCGGCGCGCCTCGAGGGCGGACTCGATCGCGTCCTTGGCGCGGTTGATCTCTGCGCCAGCGGCGCGGCGCTCTTCGGGAGCAAGCTTGCCGAGGGCCTTGAGCCGCTCGGTGAGCGATCCGGCCTTCCCGAGATAGCGCGCCTTGGCCTGTTCGAGCTGGGCGCCGTCGGCCGCCGCGGCGAACTCCGCGGTGGCCTGTTGAACCAGTTGATCCAGCGTATCCATGTGCTTGCCGTGGAAAAATCAGGAAAAAAAAAGGAGGCCAGGCCTCCTTTTTTCGTGCCGCGGTGGCTTACGCGGCGAGTTTGGCCCGGGCTTGTTCGGCGAGCGCCGCAAAAGCGGGCTTGTCGAACACGGCCAGGTCGGCCAGCACCTTGCGGTCCACTTCGACCGCAGCCTTCTTCAGGCCGTTCATGAAGGTGCTGTAGGTCAGGCCCAGCTCGCGCGCGGCGGCGTTGATACGGGCGATCCAAAGGGAGCGGAACTGACGCTTGCGCTGACGACGGTCACGATAGGCGTACTGACCCGCCTTCATCACCGCCTGCTTGGCGATGCGATATACGTTCTTGCGACGGCCGCGGTAACCCTTGGCCTGGTCGAGGACCTTCTTGTGACGGGCGCGGGCGGTTACACCACGTTTGACTCGGGGCATGGCGGTCTCCTATCAAGCGTACGGCAGCATGGCGCGGATCAGCTTCTCGTCCGCAGCATGGACTTCCGTCATGCCGCGAAGGTGCCGCTTCGCCTTGGTGGTTTTCTTGGTAAGGATGTGGCGCTTGAACGCCTGGGACCGCTTGATCCCGCCGCTCGAGCGGACCTTGAACCGCTTGGCGGCTCCGCTCTTGGTCTTCATCTTGGGCATTGCTGACTCCAGTTTATGAATGCCGTCAGGTAGCGTCGCCGTGCGGCGCGTTTTCCGACCTGACACCACTTGTATTCCGGCGAACCTCCGTTCGCCGGTATTCGCGGCCCGCCCACCAGGGCCGGCCGCAGAATTCCTTCCGCTCGCTCAGCGATTCTTCTTCAGCGGCGCGATCACCATGATCATCTGACGCCCTTCCATCTTGGGCATCTGCTCGACCTGGCCGAGCTCCTCGAGGTCGGCCTTGACGCGTTCGAGCTGACGCAGACCGAACTCCTGGTGCGCCATCTCGCGCCCGCGGAAACGCAAGGTGACCTTGCACTTGTCGCCCTCTTCCAGGAAGCGCTTGAGATTCCGCAGCTTGATCTGGTAGTCGTTCTCGTCGGTCGCGGGCCGGAGCTTGACCTCCTTGACCTGCACCTGCTTCTGCTTCAGCCGCGCCTCGTGAGCCTTCTTCTGCTCCTGGTACTTGAACTTGCCGTAGTCCATCACCCGACAGACCGGCGGCTGCGCCATGGGCGCGATTTCCACCAGATCCAGCCCGGCCTCCTCGGCCATGTTCAGGGCAGTGTGCAGGGATACGATTCCGAGCTGCTCGCCGTCTTCGCCGACCAGGCGGACTTCAGGCGCGTTGATCTCTCCGTTGACGCGCTGCTTCTTCTCTTGAGCGATGGCTTAATTCTCCACGAAAACAAAAAATCAGACCGAGCCGGCCCGCGCGTCCATTTCGCGCCGCCAGCGCTCGATCAGCTCTTCGAGGGACATTTGGCCAAGATCCTGGCCACCCCGTACGCGCACCGCCACCACCCCCGCGGCCTTTTCCTTCTCGCCGACCACGAGCTGGTAGGGCAGTTTATGCACGCTATGTTCGCGAATTTTATAGGTGATCTTCTCGTTACGCAAATCCGCTTCGACCCGGAAACCCGCCCGTTTCAAGCGCTTGGCCACATCCTGGGCATACTCGGCCTGCCCGTCGGAGATGTTCATCACCACCGCGTGCACCGGCGAGAGCCACAGCGGCAGGTTGCCGGCGTGATGCTCGATGAGGATCCCGGTGAAGCGCTCGAGGGAGCCGAACAGCGCGCGGTGCAGCATGACCGGACGGCGGCGGGAGTTGTCCTCGGCCACGTAGTGGATGTCGAAGCGCTCGGGCAGGTTCATGTCCACCTGCAGCGTGCCGCACTGCCAGTCGCGACCGATCGCGTCGCGCAGCACGAACTCGAGCTTGGGCCCGTAGAACGCGCCCTCGCCCGGGAAGAGCTCGTAGGCCATCCCCATGTGGTCCAGCGCCGCGGCGAGCGCGCCTTCCAGCTTGTCCCAGGTCTCGTCGCTGCCGATACGGTTCTCCGGCCGCGTGGACAGCTTGATGCGGACGTTGTCGAAGCCGAAGTCCTTGTAGATGTCGAGGATCAGCGCCACGACGTCCTTGCACTCCTGCTCCATCTGCTCCTCGGTGCAGAAGACGTGGGCATCGTCCTGGGTGAAGTGGCGCACCCGCAGCAGGCCGTGCAGCGCACCCGAAGGCTCGTAGCGGTGCACCTTGCCGAACTCGGCCATGCGCAGCGGCAGGTCGCGGTAGCTCTTGAGCCCCTGGGCGAACATGGAGACCGCACCCGGACAGTTCATCGGCTTCAGCGCGAAGACGCGCTCGTCCTCGGTCTGAGTGGTGAACATGTTCTGGCGGTAGTTCTGCCAGTGGCCGGATGTCTCCCACAGGGCGCGATCCATCACGTCGGGGGTGTTCACCTCGACGTAGCCCGCCTCCTCCTGGCGCTCGCGCATGTAGTTGATGAGCGTCTGGAACAGCCGCCAGCCCTTGGGATGCCAGAACACGGCGCCGGGCGCCTCCTCCTGGAAGTGGAAGAGGTCGAGGAGCTGGCCGAGCTTGCGGTGATCGCGCTTCTCGGCCTCCTCCAGCATGTGCAGGTAGGCGTCGAGCTCTTCCTTCTTCGCCCAGGCGGTGCCGTAGATGCGCTGGAGCATCTCGTTCTTCGAGTCGCCCCGCCAGTAGGCGCCCGCGACCTTGGTCAGCTTGAAGACCTTGAGCTTGCCGGTCGTCGGCACGTGGGGGCCGCGGCAGAGATCCACGAAATCGCCCTGGCGATAGAGCGACACGTCCTCCGCCTGGGGGATGGAGGCGATGATCTCGGCCTTGTAGTGCTCACCCTGGTTCTTGAAGAAGGCCACCGCCTCGTCGCGGGCCCAGACCTCGCGGGCGACCGGGATCTCGCGCTTGGCGAGCTCGGCCATGCGCTTCTCGATCTTCTCCAGGTCTTCGGGCGTAAAGGGCCGCTTGTAGGAGAAGTCGTAGTAGAACCCGTTCTCGATCACCGGGCCGATGGTGACCTGGGCGTCCGGGAAGAGCTCCTTCACCGCATGCGCCAGCAGGTGCGCCGTGGAGTGGCGGATGACGTCGAGGCCTTCGGCGCTCTTGTCGGTCACGATGGCGAGCGGCGTGTCGCTCTCGATGCGATGCGAGAGATCGACCAGGCGGCCGTCCACCTTGCCGGCGAGGGCCGCCTTGGCAAGCCCGGCGCCGATCGACGCGGCCACTTCGGCAACCGTCACCGGGTGCTCGAAGCTGCGTACGGAACCGTCAGGGAGCGTGATGTTGGGCATGACTGGAAGCCTCGATGCTGGGGGTTCGGCAAAATCCGGACGAAAAAAAAGTGCGGTCGAGCCGCACTTTTCTTTTTAGCACTGCAGTGGAGCCCGACGTTCAGTTTCCGATTTCGGTAGTAGTTCGGAACATGGCAATCCGGCTCCAGGTGTTGGTAGGCGCGATTGGATTCGAACCAACGACCCCCACCATGTCAAGGTGGTGCTCTAACCAACTGAGCTACGCGCCTGCTAAGAGCCGCGCATTATTACAAGCCTCCCGACCCGTGTCAAACATTTTGCGTAGGGACCGCTTCGCTCGCCTCGTCCTCCCGCATCGCCCGCCAGTAGAGGTACTTCATGGTGGCCGCCGAGCCCGCCACGATGGAGACGAACACGAGGATGGAGCCCAGCGCCAGCGTGGAGAAGCCGGTCACCGCCTGGCCGATGGTGCAGCCCATGGCGAGCACTCCGCCCACGCCCATCAGCACGGCGCCGACGACGTGGTTCACCACGTCCTCGCGGTTGTAGAACCACTCGAAGCGGAAGCTCCGGGTGAGGAGCGCATAGGCGAGCGAGCCGGCGACGACGCCCGTGAGCGCCATGATGCCGAAGTTCACGAACGAGAGCTGTCCCGGCGACATCAGGTAGCGCACCGAATCGCCCATGGGGCTGATGAAGGTGTAGGACTGGGTCTGGACCCGGCTGGGCACCTCCGGCGCGAACTCGGCGTACTCCTTCCAGGCCGCGCCGAGGCTGCCGCCGGTGATGTACCAGCCGGCCACCACGGCGAGCCCGATCACCACGCCGGCGAGGATGTTGTCGCGGCTCGAGCGGAACTCGCGGTTGGCGAAGATGAACGCGAGCATGCCCAGGGTCACCGCGCCCCCTACCGCCAGGTGCAGGCCGCGGCCGGCCTCGGCCCCGAAGAGCCCGGCCAGCACGGCGGAGAGCTCCTGGCTCGCGATGCCGCGCTCGGACAGCGCGATGGTGGTCGGCGCGATCCAGCCGTCGAAGGCTACCGCGTAGAGATCGCCCCACAGCATGAGATAGGCGAAGCCGGCCGCCACGATCAGCACGACCAGGGACTTGAGGTTGCCGCCGCCGATCCGCACCAGGGTCTTGTTCCCGCAGCCGCTCGCCAGCGTCATCCCGACGCCGAACATGAGCCCGCCCAGCACGTAGCGCAGCCAGGCGAAGTTGGCGGTGCGGTAGGGGGGGAACACTTCGCTGTCCACGTCGGCAAGCCCGCTCGCCTCGAGCACCAGCACGCCGCCCAGCGCCATCGCCATCGCCAGGAGCCAGGCACGCAGACGCCCGGTGTCGCCCATGTTCACCCAGTCGGAGACGGCGCCCATGGTGCAGAAGTTCGTCTTGTTCGCCACCGCCCCCATCAGCATCGCGATCGCGAAGACCAGCAGCAGCACCTGATTGTGGATCGTGAATTCCATGTCTTTTCCTCGTCCGGCCCCGCCCACGCGTGGCGCCCCGATCTGATTCTAGGCGCGCGCGCATGGGCACCGGAATAACACCTTCAGGCATAACCCAACCGGGCAATAGGCCCGGCCCCGCCCTTCTCGCTAGGATCCGAGCACCCCCAACATGGTGAAGGAGCGAACATGGCCTACCTCATCAACGGCGTCGAGCGGGAAGTCGACGACGAGAACTTCCTCATCGAGCCCGACTTCAGCGAAGAAGCCGTCGCGGTCATCGCCGCCGCCGAAGGCGTGGCGCTGACCGACGACCACTGGCTCGTCATCAACTACCTGCGCGACAAGTACCGCGACGACGGTCACACGCCCAACTTCCGCAACATGACCAAGGAGCTCGACGAGGAGCACCCGGGTCACGACTGGAAGAAGACGCTCTACGACCTCTTCCCCCAGCAGCCGGCGCGCCAGGCGGCTCGGATCGCCGGGCTGACCAAGCCGTTCGGCAAGGGCGGGTACTGACGCCATGTCCAGCCCGGCGCCCCGGATTCCGCCTTCGGCTCCTTCCGGGCTGCGGCGCCTGGCCTGTGCGCTGCTTCTTGCAGGGAGCGCATCCGTGGCCAGCGCCGATGCCGAGCTGGACGGGATCGTCGACCTCCTCGATCCGGACTATCTCCGCCAGCCGATCAACGTGGCGCGGCTGCCGCTGCAGCACGCCATCACGGTCATGCACGGGCGGGGCGAGCGTGTGCTCTACACCTTCGAAGACCCCCAATGCGGCTATTGCCGGGAGCTCGCCCGGCGGTTGGCGGCCATCGGCAACGTGAAGGTGCACACCTTCGTGGTGGCGCTGCTGGGGGAGGAATCGCGCGGTCTCGCAGACCGCGCCTGGTGCGCCCCGGAACGGGCCTCCGCCTGGCAGCGCGTCATGCTGCGGCAGTACGTGCCCGCAGCGCGAGAGGGCTGCGCCGCCCCGCACGCGAAGACCATGCAGCTCGCGGAGATGCTGGGCATCAACTTCACCCCGACCGTCTTCTTCTCGGACGGCACCCGCATGGTCGGCCTCAAGCCCAAGGCCGAGATCGAAGCGCGGCTGCGCGCGGCCGATATCCGCAAGAGTCAATAGCGTCTCACGTAGGAGCTGGGGGGGGAGCCCGAAGGCTCCCCCCGGCCGGTCAGGTCGACATCTCGGCCATGATGTTGCGCAGCCAGCTGTCGGCGTAGATCGCCTCCAGCTCGGACAGGTCGGGCGAAACCCCGCCGGAATTGGGCACCGAAGCGATCTTGCCCTCCTTCACCCGGTAGACCGCCGCCACGCTCACCGCTTCGCTGCCGGTGATGAAGCTGTAGCAGGTGTTGATGCCCGACATCTCCACCGGCTCGCGGCCGTTCATGAGCGCCACCACATTGGTCGCGCACACCTTGGCCTCGGCGTTGGCCGAGTAGCCGGATTTCGGCATCGCGCCGGCGATGGAGGCGTCCCCGATCACGTGGACCTTGGGCGCGATGGTCGATTCGAAGGTCGTGGCGTCCACCGGGCACCAGTTCTTGTCCGGCCCCACCAGGCCCGCTTTCACGGCGATCGCACCGGCACGCTGCGGCGGGATGAGGTTCACCACGTCGCCCTTCACCTCCTCGATGCCGTCCACCAGCACGCCCATGCCCTTGGGGTTCGCCGCGGTGACCTTCTGGGCCCCGCGGTACTCGATCATCCCGGCGTAGTGCTTCTCCCAGCCCTTCTTGAACAACGCGCCCTTGGAGACGATGTTGGGGTTCGAGTCGAGCACGACGATCTTCGACCTGGGCTTCGTCTGCTTGAGGTACCAGGCGATCATGCTGGTGCGCTCGTAGGGTCCGGGCGGGCAGCGGTAGGGCGTGAGCGGCACGGTCAGCACCACGGTGCCGCCGTCCTTCATCGCCTCGAGCTGGCGCCGCAGGATCATGGTCTGCTCGCCGGCCTTCCAGGCGTGGGGCATGATCTTCGGCGTGCTCGCCGGATCGTAGCCCTCGATTTCCTCGAAGCGGAAGTCGATGCCGGGCGAGAGGATCAGGCGGTCGTAGCGGATCGTGCCACCACCGGTCACCACCTCCTGCCTGCCCGCATCGATCGCGGTCACCTCGTCGAACACCATGCGGATGTTGTAGTTCGAGGCGAGCTTGTCGTAGCCCATGGTGATGTCCGCGAGCTGGCGCTCGCCGCCGATTACCAGGTTGCTGAACGGGCAGGACACGAACTGGCGGTTGCGCTCGATCAGGACCACCTCGATGGAGGGATCCATCATCCGGATGTACTTGGCGGCGATGCTGCCGCCATAGCCGCCGCCGACCACCACCACGCGGCGCCCGGACTTGGGCATGATCTCGGCGGCGCGTGCCGCGAGCGGCATGGCGGCCGCACCGGCGCCGGCACCCAGCAGCCTGAAGAAATTCCTGCGATCCACGCTCATCGTCTCACTCCCCCCGCCCGGCGCTGGCGTAATAGTGGGCAATGGCTTCGAAGTCGGCGCGCGTGAGCGGCTTCATCTTCTCGGCCTTCTTCTCGGACATCGTGCGCCGACCCGACGCATAGTCGTCCATCTGGATCTGGAGGTACTTGAGCCACTGGCCCGACACCACCGCGGCGTTCTCGTCGAACTCCTTGCCGCCCTCCAGGTGGCAGCGCTTGCAGTGCCGCTGGTGCAGGTCGCGTCCCTTGTCGGCCAGTGCGACGTCGAAGGCCTGCTGCGCCGGGACGGGCTTCTGGGCGGCGAAGAAGTCGCCCATGGCCTCGATCTCTTCGTCGCTGTAGGCCTTGGCGATCCGCCCCATCACGGTGGACGGACGCTCGCCGCTCTTGAAGGCCTTCATCGCCTCGACGGTGGCCACCTTGTTCTGGCCCGCCAGCGACGGCATGGAAAGGCCCGCGCTCGCGCCATTGGTGCCGTGGCAACCGCCACAGGCGTTGGACAGCATCGCCGGCGTGGGCCCGCCGGCGTGCGCGACCGCCGACAGGGCCAGCGCCCCGAGGGCCACGCCCCACTTGCTTCTGCATCTCATCATCGGTCTCCTCCTTCTGGTTATGGCCGGCCCCGGCCGGCCGCGGCTTGCAGCCCGTGCTTGTTGTTATTGCTTCACGGCGTTGATGTCTGCCTTGGGGTTGTCCAGTGCGAGCGAATAGCCGAGCGAGACGTGGTGGAAGCGCGCGTTGGCGTGGTTCTCGTGAATCGCGAAGCCCACGTTGTAGAGCTTGCCCGGTGCGAGGGTGTGATCGCCGCGGCCGCTGCCCGCGAGCTTGCGCTCGAAGGTCACCACCCACTTGTTGCCCTGCTTGCCGCCTTCGGCCTTGACCAGGCTCGTGCCGCCGTCCATATGCCGGGATTCGAGCACGTAGCCGTCCACCGGCTTCTCGCCCTTGCCGCTGCGGAACTGTATGAGGTCCATGAACTTGCCCTCCTTCAGTGCCGCCTCGAGTTCGGCGTCCGACTTGAGCTTGTCCCAACCGCCGCGCGGCTTGTTCTTGGAATCGAGCGCGGTGCGCGATTCGCGGATGTACTTGGTCGGCCCCTCTTCCCAGCCGAGCGCCTTGGCCTTCGGATGCTGCTTGGCCGCAGCGGCCACGTCCGGCATGCCGCGCATGTCCATGTGGCAGGTCGCCCAGCAGCCGGTGAGCTTGGCGTCGGCCACCTTGGCGTCGTCGAACATCACCGCGAGCTTCACTTCGTTCTTGGGATCGAGCTTCTTCTCGGCCGCGCCGGACGCCGCCTCCCATTCGAAGCGCAGGTAGAGGTTC
The DNA here is from genome assembly GCA_020725025.1 of Azoarcus sp. Taxonomy (GTDB): domain Bacteria; phylum Pseudomonadota; class Gammaproteobacteria; order Burkholderiales; family Rhodocyclaceae; genus Aromatoleum. Next base: position 28,611 of record DYFV01000045.1, on the reverse strand, counting down.
TGCCCGTCGTGGGTCGCCTGCACCGTCACCGGCATGGCGCCGCGCTTGCCCTTGGGCGGGTGGGTCTCGAGCACCACCTTGCCCTGCCCCACGGGCTTGCCCGCCACCATCAGGGCGCCGATGTCGGGCGCGTCCTCGTCGTGGCAGTACGCGCAACCGCGGTTCTTCTCCAGGATCTGGTTGGCGGCGGAGTGATCCGGCTTTTCCAGAATCCATTGCAGGCCAGAGGGGCCGGGGAAGAAGGCGGGCAGTTCCTTGGCCGGCACCTTGCTCCAGTCGGGCCCGGCCAACGCGGGAACCGCACTCATCATGCCGAGCACGAGCAGCGGCACACCGATCTTGTTCGTCATTCGTCGTCTCCTCTTCTGGTGTGTACCTCGTGCGCCGGGCAAGCCGAGCCGGGCCCGACGCCGCCTTGTCAGCCGCGCCCGGCGCCCTCGGCCCTGCGCGCTTCCTGTTCCAGCTCGCCGTGCACCGGCTTGTGAGCGATGCCCTTGTGGCATTCGATGCAGGTGATCTTGTCCTCGATGGCCTCCTCGTGCTTCACACGGGCGCGCTTCTTCTGCTTGTCGAGCTCCATGCGATCGAACTGGTGGCAGTTGCGGCACTCCTTGGAGTCGGCCGCCTCCATCCGCGCCCACTCGCGCTTGGCCATCTCCAGGCGCTTGGCCTCGAACTTCTCGGGGGTGTCGACCGAGCCGGTCAGGTGGCCGTAGATGTCGCGCGCGGCCACCACCTTGCGGGTGAGCTTGCGGGCGTAGTCCACCGGCGTCTTGCTGCTCGCCACGTGGCAGTCGGCGCAACTCACCACGGTGCCGGTGCGGTTGTTGTAGTGGGCGGTCTTCTTGTATTCCTCGTAGGGGATCGTCATCTCGTGGCAGGAGATGCAGAACTCGGTGCGGTTGGTCCACTCCATGCCGGTGTTGAGCGCGCCCCACACCGCCACGCCGGACACCAGACCGAACAGCACCAGCAGGAGCACGCTCCCGCGCGTCTTGCCGCCGGGGCGGCCGCCCTGGCCGTCGCCCCTCGTCTGTTGGTGATTCATCGTCTCGCTCCTCCTCGTCCTCGCCGCGCGCAGCAAGCCGGTGTGCGCGCCTTCCGCGGCCGTGCGTGCCGCGAAAGAAAGGCGGTGCCCTCGTCGGGGGCCTTTCGTCTAGTTTCGGGATGCCCGCCGGGGGTGTCCATAACCCTGATGACGGGCGGGGTACTACCTCGATGGGTTATGCGGCGGTCCAGCCATGCGCCTCCTTGCCGATCAGGATTGGGGGGTGGAACGGGGAGCAGTGCCGCGGATGCGGTCGTAATAGCGGGCCCGGTAGAGCAGGCGCCGCGCCCGTTCGGAGTCGGTGAAGCCGGAACGGTCGTGGAGCACGTTGTTGCACACGAGCCCCATCCCGGCCTCGAGCCGCAGCCTGTGGATGTGCGGCCCGCCGCCGTCGAGGATCGCCTGCAGCCGCGCCGCGGCGGCCCGGGTGAGGGGGTCGTCGCGCCATTCGATGCTGCGGGTGCGGGCGGTGTATCGCATGTGGAGCGCCCCGCTCGCCGGATCCACCGAGAAGACCGGTCCGCCCTGGGCGGGGCGCGCGACGCCGGACTCGTCGGTTCGGGCCGGAATCGTCATCGCATCGGGCGCCATCAGGGCGCGCACCAGCTCCGGGTCCTCCTCCCGGAGCAGGATGTAGGCGAGCTCGTGGTCCATGAGCGCGTTCTCGCCCCCCGAGGCGGCCGGCCGCACGCAATGGAGCACCATGCCGCGCACCTGACGTTCGGGCGGGTTGTAGTAGCCGTCGGTATGCCAGCGGATCGGCCGGTCGGTGTACGGGATGAAGTCCGCGCGGGCGCCACCGTCGCTGCCGCGGGGCGTGATGCTGCTCACCCCGTCCTCGTCGGCGAGCCAGTTGGCGTCCAGCCGCAGGAGGCCCAGCCGCGCGCCCAGGCGGCGGGGGATCTCCTTGTCCTCGTCTCTCATGGCGCTGGCGTAGATCGCCATGTTCGCCGTGCGGCAGCGTGCGGTCAGGGCGGCCGCTTCCGCGTCGGTGGGCGCGCGGGGATCGCCGAGCTCGACGATGAGCGCCTCGGCCCGCTCGGGGGCATGGGCGAGCTTCCAGTCGCGCCAGCGGCGATAGGCGTCCCGGGCGCGCGGGTCGAAGGGCGAGCCTGCCGTATCGGGGGCGGCCGCGGCAGGAAGCCTCGCCGTCATGGGCGCGCCCTCGCCTACTCGCCCGCGGCGGGCGCGCGCCGCCGTGGCTTGGGATCGATACCGAGCACGCCGCGCATCGCCGACTCCACCGATTCGAGCGCCTCGGGCGCCTGCACCGACATGACCTGGTCGAGCGCCCAGCGCCAGTCCGCCTCGTCCACCAGCACCTCGGTGACGCGGTAACCGAACTGGCGCAGGAAGCCGGCATTGGGGGCATCGGCCTCGTACATCGACTCCGCGTACTCGGCCATCCGTGAATTGAGGAGGTCGATGAAGCGCTGCCGGTGCGCCGGATCCGGTCCAACCAGGTAGTCCATGTTTTCCTGGTAGATGTCGGCGAGCCGGGTGGCCAGCGCCACGGTAAACGCCTCGCGCCACTCGCCCTCCTGGTGGCGATAGGCGATGCGGTCGGCTGCGGTCACGAGGAAGGCCAGGAACTCGTCGAGGAGCGCGATGTAGGGTCCGCCGATGTCGACGGTGAAGCGCGCCTTGCGCAGGTTCTGCAGCCCATGGACCGAGGCCTTCCACACGGTGGCGGCGACCACGCTGGCGCTCGCCGCGACGTCGCGCTCGGACTCGTCGCGGAACCAGTGGCGCTTGATGCGCAGGCTCATGACGACACCCGGGCGATGGGTAGCAGATGCTCCGTGGGGCGTTTCATGCCGGCTTCCGGATGAAGAACTCGTACTCGTGGACGCCGGTCTGGACCGTCTCGACCAGTTCCAGGCCGGTCTCGCGGGTCCAGTCCTCCACATCGTCCCGCGAGCCGGGGCAATTGCTCACCAGGCACAGCACCTCGCCGGGCGCCATGCCGTGGAGGAGCTTGCGCGCCTCCAGGATCGGGCCGGGGCACACCGAGCCGCGCATGTCGAGCACCACCTGGGCGCTGCGGTGCTCCGGGGCGCCGTGCTGGATGAAGAAGCCGTTCGAGCCGTCGGCGTAGCGCTCGACCTTGATCACCGCGTTGCCGGTGTTGTGCGCCCAGGCGTAGAGGTCGTCCTCGGTGCCGTGGCAGTCCGAGACGAGCAGCAGCACCTTCCCCCGCCCCAGCTCGTCGATCATCTTCTTGGCGCTGACGATGGGCCCCGGGCAGGTGACGCCGACCAGGTTCAGCGTCACGTCCGGCTCGATCGCGTTCTCTTCCGTCATCTCATCTCGCTCCTTGCGTTGCGGCCGCGTGCGAGCCCGGGTCAATCCGGCTCGTCCCCCAGGCCTTCGATGATCTTGTGGTGCACGAACACCCCGCAGCCCAGCCGCCGCGCGGGCCCCAGCCCGTGCGTCTGCACCAGCAGCGAATGGGAAGGCGAGAGCTCGTGGAGGGCGAGCCCGAAACCGGACAGGCGCCGCCCGCCCTCGCCCATCGTCTCGGGGCGGCCGCAGATGAGCTTCGCCCGCACGCCCAGCACCTCCAGCTGGAAGGCGACGTCCTCCAGGAAAGCCGCCTCGTCGTCGGCCGCGCTCGCCACGTTCCAGGCAGAAAGCGTCGCGAAGGGCTCGACCGGCCGTACCGTGGCGCCGCCCACCTGCAGGGCCGCGTCGCCGACCTCGAGCCGCGCCCCGCACAAGGCTTCCGCCCCGTCCAGCCGCGATTCGGGCAGCCGCAGCACGAGCCGCGTGCGCCTCGAGAGCACGATGCCGTAGGCCGTCGCCGGCGCCCGCAGCGGATGCACCCCCGCGGACGGCTCGTCGGCGAGCCAGGGCAGGCGCTTCATGAGAGCGGCCTCGAGCGGGAAGGCGTAGTCGTGCGGCAGGTGCTGGCCGGACAGGGCGAAGGCGACGTCCACCATCGGCTCGGCCCCTGCGCCCCCGGTGCGCATCGAGGAAAGCGTGTTGAGAAGTGACATGCCTTACGCCTCCTGTTCCTCGGCCCAGCGCACCAGCGCCTCGCCCCAGGCGCGGGCGGTGACCGGATCGACGTCGAAGATGGTGAAGCGCTTGCCCTCGCGGATACGTACCCGCAGCAGGCTCATCCCGCCGTGCGCGAAATCGAGCTGCTGCAGGCCGATCTCCTGGCCGCCCAGGGGCACGCGAAGGCTCTCCCGCGGCGTGAGCGTGTACTTGTCCGCAGCGTCGGCGCCCGGGAGGGCGTGCGCGGGTTGGTCTTGGAGCATGAAAGGGCCCGTCCGCTTGGCGATTCGATGCTCCCTATTGGGGCGCAAAGCGCGTGCGCGCGTCCATATCCACTCGGGGTGGCACGCCGCCTAACCCCTCCGGGTAGTACCGCTCCCCCCTATCCGGTCTGGCCCGCTTACCGACCGGAGGAATGGTTGCGAAAGGGCCCGATCCGTACGATCCATCCAACGCTGGACGACGGCATGGCCGGCACAAACGACGAGCGAGGAGAACCCAACATGGCAAAGAAGATGCACGACACGCCGAATCTCGACGAACTGGAGAGCGGGCCCTGGCCCAGCTTCGTCACCGGACTTAAGCGTCTCGCGAACGAGAAGGACTACGTGGTCGATGTGCTCGGCCAGTTGGAAACGTCCTACAAGACCCGCAAAGGCTATTGGAAGGGCGGCACCGTGAGCGTGTTCGGCTACGGCGGCGGCGTCATCCCCCGCTTCACCGAGCTCAAGGACGCCGAGGGCAAGCCCACCTTCGAGAACGCGGCCGAGTTCCACACCCTGCGCGTGATGCCGCCGCCGGGGATGCACTACAACACCGACATCCTGCGCAAGTTCTGCGACATCTGGGAGCGTCACGGCTCGGGCCTGATCGCGCTCCACGGCCAGTCGGGCGACATCATGTTCCAGGGCTGCACCAGCGAGAACGTGCAGAAGGCGTGGGACGAGATCAACGTGCTGGGCTTCGACCTGGGCGGCGCCGGCCCCGCGGTGCGCACCTCCATGTCCTGTGTCGGCGCCGCGCGCTGCGAGCAGTCCTGCTACAACGAGGCCGACGCCCACCGCGCCGTCATCAACAACTTCCTGGACGACATCCACCGTCCGGCCCTGCCCTACAAGTTCAAGTTCAAGTTCTCGGGCTGCCCCAACGACTGCATGAACTCCATCCAGCGGTCGGACATGGCGATCATCGGAACCTGGCGCGACAACATCCGCACCGACGAGGCGCTGGCCCGCAAGTGGTTCGACAAGCACGGCATGAACGAGCTGGTGAACGACGTGGTGGCCCGCTGCCCGACCAAGGCGATCCAGCTCAAGGAGATCAAGGATCTGAAGAGCGGCGACGCGATCTCCACCGTCGCCCTCTCCGAAACCCACGGCCTCGAGATCGACAACCGCGACTGCGTGCGCTGCATGCACTGCGTGAACGTCATGACCGGCGCCCTCTCGCCGGGCAAGGACCGCGGCGCCGCCATCCTGGTCGGCGGCAAGCGCACCCTCAAGATCGGCGACCTGATGGGCACGCTGATCGTGCCCTTCATGAAGCTCGACACCGACGAGGACCGCGAGGCGCTGGTCGACCTGGCCAAGCGCATCGTCGATTTCTTCGCCGAGAACGCCCTCGAGCACGAGCGCACCGGCGAGATGATCGAGCGCATCGGCCTGGTCGCCTTCCTGGAGGGCATCGGCGTCGAGGTCGATCCCAACATGGTGTCGCAGCCGCGCACCAACCCCTACGTGCGCACCGACGGATGGGACGAGGAAGTCGCGCGCATCAACGCGAAGAAAGAACAGCTCGCTTGAGATCCGGGAGAAAAGACAGATGAGTCAAGCCCAAGCCGCCGCCATGCCGCGCCGCCCGATCGAGTGCGGCGTGCCCGATGCGCGCCAGTACATGCACCCCACCCTGCTCAAGAACATGGGCAACTGGAAGTATCACGACCGGCCCCGCCCAGGCGTGCTGCACCACGTCTCGTGGGACGGGGAGGAAGTGTGGTCCGTGCGCGCCGGCACCCAGCGCCAGATGGACGTCGGCACCATCCGCAAGCTCGCCGACATCGCCGACGCTTACGCCGAAGGCCACGTGCGCTTCACCATCCGCTCGAACATCGAGTTCATCGTGGCCGACGAGGCCAAGGTCGCCCCGCTGATCGCCGAGCTCGAGAAGAACGGTTTCCCGGTGGGAGGTACCGGCAACTCCATCTCCATGGTCGCCCACACCCAGGGATGGCTGCACTGCGACATCCCGGGCACCGACGCCTCGGGCGTGGTGAAGTCGATGATGGATGCGCTCTACGAGGAGTTCAAGCGCGAGGAGATGCCCCACCGGGTGCACCTCTCCACCTCCTGCTGCGAGATCAACTGCGGCGGCCAGGCCGACATTGCGGTGATCGTGCAGCACACCAAGCCGCCCAAGATCAACCACGACCTGGTGGCCAACGTGTGCGAGCGCCCCGCGGTGGTCGCCCGCTGCCCGGTCGCGGCGATCCGTCCGGCCCTGGTCAACGGCAAGCCCTCCCTCGAAGTGGACGAGAAGAAGTGCGTGTGCTGCGGCGCCTGCTACCCCCCGTGCCCGCCCATGCAGATCAACGACCCGGAGCACTCCAAGCTCGCCATCTGGGTGGGCGGCAAGAACTCCAACGCCCGCGGCAAACCGACCTTCATGAAGATGGTCGCCTCGGGCCTGCCCAACAACCCGCCGCGCTGGCCGGAGGTGAACGAGGTGGTGGGTCGGATCCTTCGCACCTACAAGGAAGACGCACGCCCCTGGGAGCGCCTCGCGGACTGGATCGAGCGCATCGGCTGGCCGCGCTTCTTCGAGAAGACGGGCCTGCCCTTCACCAAGTACCTGATCGACGACTGGCGCGGCTCGAGGTCCAGCCTCAACGCCTCGACCCACGTGCGCTTCTGATATCCGGAGGACAGCCATGAAGTTCGGCATCCTGGTCAACGAAGGCCCCTACCAGCACCAGGCGAGCGACACCGCTTACCTGTTCTGCAAGGCGGCCCTCGAGCGCGGCCACAGCATCGACCGCGTGTTCTTCTACCACGACGGGGTCAACAACGCGACGCGGCTCACCGAGCCGCCCCAGGACGACCGCAACATCGTGTCGCGCTGGAGCAAGCTCGCCGAGGCCTACGACATCGACCTCGTGGTGTGCGTCGCGGCGGCCCTTCGGCGCGGGATCCGCGAGGAGAACCTGGCCCCGAACTTCCGCATCTCGGGGCTCGGTCAGCTGGTGGAAAGCGGCATCCAGGCCGACCGCCTGGTGACCTTCGGCGACTGAGGAGCATGCAATGACCACCAAGAAATTCATGTTCGTCAACCGCAAGGCACCCCACGGCTCGATCTATGCCCTGGAGTCCCTGGAGGTGGTGCTGATCACCGCCGCCTTCGACCAGGACGTGTCGCTCGTCTTCGTGGACGACGGGGTGTACCAGCTCAAGCGCAACACCCGCACCCAGGGCATCGAGATCAAGAACTTCTCGCCCACCTACCGGGCGCTGGAGGGCTACGACATCGAGAAGCTCTACGTGGAGCGCGAGTCTCTCGAGGCCCGCGGCCTGACCGAAGACGACCTGCTGGTGCCCGTCACCGTGCTCGGCGCCGCCGAAATGGGCGCGCTGATGGAAGAGCAGGACGTGGTGCTGAGCTTCTGAAGGAGAGCGAGATGCTGCACATCATCAACAAATCGCCGATGGATCGCCCGAGCCTCGACTCGGTGCAGCGCATTGCCCAAAGCGGCGCCGTGCTGCTGATCGAGGACGCGGTGTATGCGGCTACCCGCGGCAACGCCGCCGCGACGAAGCTGACCGAGCTGATGGCGCGCATGCCGGTGCACGTGCTGATGCCCGACGTCGAGGCGCGTGGGCTCGCCGACCGGCTGATCCCCGGCGTCAACGGTGTCGACTACGGCGGCTTCGTCGATCTCGTCGCCGAACACAGCAACTGCCAGTCCTGGCTTTGAGCGGCACCGCCGCACCCAACCATACCAAGGAGACATACATGCCTAACATCGACGTCGGCGGGAAGAGCATCGAAGTGGACGAGGAAGGCTACCTCGTCAACCTGGGCGACTGGAGCGAAGAGGTCGCCAACCACATCGCCCAGACCGAAGGGCTCGATATGAACGAGAACCACTGGGAGGTGGTGAACTTCCTGCGCGAGTACTACGAGGAGTTCCAGATCGCCCCCGCGGTGCGCGTGCTGACCAAGGCGATCGGCAAGAAGCTCGGACCCGAGAAGGGCACCAGCACCTATCTGTACGAACTGTTCCCCTACGGGCCGGCCAAGCAGGCCTGCAAGATCGGCGGCCTGCCGAAGCCGACCGGGTGCGTCTGATCCGAGGATCGTCCCGATCCTGTCCGGAGGGCTGGCTTTGCACAGCCAGCCCGTTCGGGCGGCGCCGAGCGGTGCTCGGCGAAACCCCGCCCTCACCCTCTTGAAGGGGGAGGAACCTGCTAACAGGCCTGTGCGAGTCCCCGAAGCTCCCAACCCGAACGAGAGATCCCCATGACCGCCGCCTCCGTCGTCTTCGCGCTGCTCTTCTACCTTGCCGCGATCCTTTTCGCGGCCGGGCTGGCCGCGCGGATCGTGCGCTACGCGAGAACGCCTGCGCCGCTCAAGATTCCCACCACGCCGGCGCCGACCACGACGAGCGGCGTGGTGCTGCGCATGGTCCGCGAGGTGGCCTTCTTCGAGAGCCTGTTCAAGGCCAATTTGTGGACCTGGGCGATGGGCTGGCTCTTTCACGTGAGCCTTGCCGTCGTGCTCCTGCGCCACCTGCGCTACTTCCTGGAGCCGGTGCCGGCCGTCATCGTCTTCCTGCAGCCCTTCGGCATCTACGCCGGGCTCGCGATGGTCGCGGCGCTCGCCGGCCTGTGGCTGCGCCGGATCGCCGTCGAGCGCATCCGCTATATCTCGACCCCGTCGGACCACCTGATGCTCGCCCTGCTGGTGATGATCGGGATCTCCGGGCTGATGATGAAGTTCGTCTCCCACACCGACATCGTCGCGGTGAAGGTCTTCTTCCTCGGGCTGATGCGCTTCGACCTGCAGCCGCTGCCGGCCGACGGGCCGCTCTACGTGCATCTCGCCCTGGTGGCGGCGCTGGCGATCGTGTTCCCGTACTCGAAGCTGCTCCACGCCCCGGGCATCTTCTTCTCGCCCACCCGCAACCAGGTGGACAACCCGCGTGAAGCGCGCCATCTCGCCGACTGGGCGGCGCGCCTGGAGAGGAACTGAACCCCATGGCGGCCAAGATCGAAGCGCCCAAGCTGCGCGAATTCCCCGTCGTCCCCGAGCTCCAGCCGGGCGCAATGGCCGAGACCAAGGCCTATGTCGCCTCGGACAAGATCCAGCAGGAGATCGGTTTCCCCGGTGGCCTGGTGGAGGACTGGCACGACCGCGCCATCGGGCGCATGGGCGAGTTGCTGCAGAACTTCCGCTCGCTGCAGGTGTACATGGACGCCTGCGTGCATTGCGGCGCCTGTACCGACAAGTGCCATTACTTCATCGGCACGCAGGATCCGAAGAACATGCCGGTGGCGCGCCAGGAGCTGATGCGCAGCGTCTACCGCCGCTACTTCTCGGTGGCCGGCAAGCTCTTCCCCAAGCTCGTGGGCGCCCGCGATCTGACCAAGGAAGTGCTCGACGAGTGGCACACCTACTTCAACCAGTGCTCCGAGTGCCGCCGCTGCTCGGTGTTCTGCCCCTACGGCATCGACACCGCGGAAGTGACCATGGCCGCGCGCGAGATCCTCGACTCGGTGGGCTACGGCCAGAAGTACTCGAACGAGATCATCGGCAAGGTCCACCGCATCGGCAACAACCTGGGCCTGCCCGGACCGGCGCTGGAGGACACGCTGGTCGGGCTGGAGGAAGACGTCAAGGAAGACACCGGCATCGACGTGCGCTTCCCGATGGACCAGAAGGGCGCCGAGGTGCTCCTGATCACCCCGTCGGCCGACTTCTTCGCCGAGCCGCACGTGGACAGCCTGATCGGCTACGCCAAGGTCTTCCACCAGGCGGGCATCTCCTGGACGCTCTCCTCGAAAGCCTCGGAAGCCGGCAACTTCGGCATGTTCATCGGCAACTACGAGCAACTGCGCAAGATCGCGCTGCGCATCCGCGAAGCGGCCCTCGAACTGGGCGTGAAACGCATCGTGGTGGGCGAGTGCGGCCACGCCTGGCGCGTCGCCTACAGCTTCTGGAACACCCTCACCGGAATCGGCACCGGCGGCGACGATCCCTTCGCCGCCATGCTGCAGAAGCAGCTCGACCACCGCTACAAGCAGCCGACGCACATCTGCGAGCTCACCTGGGACCTGATCCAGCGCGGCGCCCTCGAGTTCGACAAGGAAGCCAACGATCACCGGATCATCACCTTCCACGACTCGTGCAACGTCGCGCGCGGCTCGCGCATGGGCGACACCCCCGGCGGCCAGTTCGACATCCCGCGCAACATCATCAAGAGCGTCGCCAACCACTTCGTCGAGATGGACCGCGACACCACCCACGAGCGCACCTTCTGCTGCGGCGGCGGCGGGGGGCTCCTCACCGACGAGCTCATGGACGTGCGCGTCAAGGGCGCCCTGCCGCGCATGGAAGCGCTGCAGCACACGGTGGACGAACACGAGGTGAACTTCATGGCCACGATCTGCGCGATCTGCAAGGCCCAGTTCACAAAGGTCCTGCCCTATTACGGTTTCAAGATGAGCATGGTCGGCGGAGTCCACCAGCTCGTCAGCACCGCCATCCGACTCGGCGCGAAGTCCTGACACCCGCGCCGAACGAACAACCCTGATACGGAGACGCCACGCCATGTCGATCACGGGACAACCCGCTGCCGAGACGGAAAACACCGCCCTCTCCTTCCGCCGCTACAAGGAAGGCGACGCGACCTACCGCGACAACCACGACAAGATCTTCAGCGCCAGCTGGTCGCACAAGTGCCCGACCTACATCCAGTCGACGCCGCCCTGCCAGGGTAGCTGCCCGTCCGGCGAGGACATCCGCGGCTACCTCAACATCGTGCGCGGCATCGAGAAGCCGCCGATGGGCCCGGACGGCAAGCCGACCATGCCGTGGCAGGAGTACGCCTGGCGCCGGCTCACCCAGGCCAACCCGCTGCCGGCGGTGATGGGCCGGGTCTGCCCGGCGCCCTGCGAGAGCGGCTGCAACCGCAACGAGGTGGAGGATCACGTCGGCATCAACTCGGTGGAGCATTTCCTCGGCGAGTACGCCATCGCCAACAATCTCCAGTTCGTGAAGCCCGAGCACTCGACCGGCAAGAAGGTCGCGGTCATCGGTTCCGGCCCGGCGGGCCTGTCGTGCGCCTACCAGCTCGCGCTGAAGGGCCATGAGGTCACGATCTTCGACGACCACGAGCTGCTGGGCGGCATGATGCGCTACGGCATCCCCGGCTTCCGCACCCCGCGCCACGTGCTCGACGCGGAGATCCAGCGAATCCTCGATCTCGGCGTGAAGACCCGCACGAACTGCCGCGTGGGCCGCGACGTGAGCATGGAGGAGCTGCGCCGCGACTTCGACGCCATCTTCCTGGGCCTGGGCGCCCAGGCCGGCCGCGCGCTGCCCGTGCCGGACGCCCAGGATCTTCCCAACGTCGTCACCGCCACCTCCTTCCTGCGCGCCTTCAACGACGGGCGCCTGCAGCACGTGGGCAAGCGCGTGGTGGTGGTGGGCGGCGGCGACACCTCGATCGACGTGGCCACGGTGGCGCGTCGCCTCGGCCACATCGAGCACGCCCATCCGACCGACTTCGAAGGCGCCATCGCCGGGCGGCTGGCCCAGGACGTGGCCGAGGCCTCGGCCAAGCAGGGAGCGGAAGTCACGCTGACCTCCCTCTTCCCCATCGACAAGATGCAGGCCAACCGCCACGAGATCGAGCAGGCGCTCGCCGAAGGCATCCACATCCGCGGCGGCCTGGTGCCGGTGGGCGTGGTGAAGAACGCCGAAGGACGCGCCACCGCCCTGCGCGTGGCCCAATGCGAGGCGAAGATCGTCGGCGGCAAGCTCGACGTGAAGATCCTGGAGGGCACCGAGGAAGACATCCCGGGCGACCTCTTCGTGTCCGCCATCGGCCAGGCCATCGATCTCTCGGGCCTCGAGGTGTTCGACAACGGCAAAGGCGGCATCTCCGCGGACCGCAACTACCAGGTGGTGGGCCAGCCGGGCGTGTTCGCCGGCGGCGACGCGCTGCGACCGCATCTGCTGACCACCGCGGTGGGCCACGGCGCGATCGCCGCCGACGGTATCGACCGCTTCCTCGCCGGCGAGGAGGCCGCGAAGCGTCCGAAGATCGACGTGCATGCCTTCGACCTGATGCGCAAGCTCGCCGAGAAGGGCATCGCCATCGAGCCGGCCCACGAGCCCCTGCGGGGAACCGACGGCAGCAAGGTCGCGGTGCACAACTACGACAACCGCTCCGACCGCTACGTGATCCCCCACGAGGATCTCTTCCTCGGCCACTTCATGTACACCGCGCGCAACAAGCGCAAGGTGGTCACCCTGGACAAGGAGTCGGCCCTTGGCAACTTCGAGGAGCGCCTGGAAGCGCTCACCGAAGCCGAGGCGATCGCCGAGGCCAAGCGCTGCATGAGCTGCGGTCTGTGCTTCGAGTGCGACAACTGCGTGGTGTATTGCCCGCAGACCGCCGTGAAGCGGGTGCCCAAGAAGGAGGCCACCACCGGGCGCTACGTCTACACCGACTACGACCGCTGCATCGGCTGCCACATCTGCCACGACGTGTGCCCGACCGGCTACATCCAGATGGGCCTGGGCGAGTAAGGAGCCGCAGCATGACCCGCACATCCCTCGCCCGCCTCGCGCTGCCGTGGCTCGCCGCGCTCGCGGTCGCCGGTGCGCACGCGGAGGTGCCCAAGCCGGTGATCGAGATCGAGCCGGGCACCGAGTCCTGCGTCGCACCGCCCGAGGAGATGCGCCGCACTCACATGGACCTCCTCAGCCACCAGCGCGATCGCACCCTGCGCCTGGGCGAGCGCGGCGCCAAGGTGAGCCTGAACGGCTGCATCTCCTGCCATGCGAGCCGCACGACCGGATCGGTGAATGCCACCCGGCAGGACTTCTGCGAAACCTGCCACGCCTACGCGGCCGTGAAGCTCGACTGTTTCGAGTGCCACCAGTCCAAGGCGCCGGCCCGGCAGTCGGCCGACGCTGCAGGAGCGAAGCGATGAGCGAACAGAACCAGGACCGAACCCCGTCGCCGGGTCGGCGAGCACTGCTGGCGGGCGGTGCCGCAGCGGCACTCGGCGTGCTGCTCGCGCCCGGCATCCGCCTGATCGAGATCGGTCGGGCCAATGCCGCCGAGGGCGTGACGGCCCGTGCGGCGGGGACTACGGCCTCCTCGGCGGTGCGCTGGGGCATGCTGATCGACGCCACCCTGTGCCGCAGCGACTGCGACGCCTGCGTCGGTGCGTGCAACCGCGAGGTCGGCCTCACCCGGCCCAGCGCCCCCACCGACTCCCAGTGGGTGCGCAAGATCGAGATCAAGGAAGTGCGCACGGGCAAGGAAATGAGCCTGCCGATGATGTGCCAGCACTGCGCCAAGCCCCCGTGCGTGGACGTCTGCCCCACCGGCGCCTCCTTCAAGCGCGCCGACGGCATCGTGCTGGTGGACCGCCACATCTGCATCGGCTGCCGCTACTGCATGATGGCCTGCCCCTACAAGGCGCGCAGTTTCGTGCACGAGCCGCTCGCAGAGCAGAACCCGGAGATTCCGCGCGGCAAAGGTTGCGTGGAGGGCTGCACGATGTGCGTGCACCGGGTGGACAAGGGGCAACTGCCCGCCTGCGTCGAGGCCTGCCCCACCGGCGCGATCGTCTTCGGCGATCTCAACGACCCCGAGAGCCTCATCTCGCAGCGCATCCGCAGCATCCCCACCACCCAGGTGCGCGCCGAGCTCGGCATCGACACCGGCATCCGCTACCACGGGATCTGAACCATGGCCGCCGCCACCACGCTCGAAAGACTCCCTGCCCCGCGCTATTGGGCGCTCTTGGCCGCCGGCCTCGCGGTACTCGCCGCCGGGCTCGGCGCCTTTTTCTACATGGAGCATCACGGCCACGTCGTGACCGGGATGAACAACCACATCGTGTGGGGCATGCCCCACGTGTTCGCGATCTTCATGATCGTGGCCGCCTCGGGCGTGCTCAACGTCGCCTCCATCGGCTCGGTGTTCGGCCAGGCGGTGTACAAGGTACGCGCACCCCTGTCCGCGCTGCTCTGCCTGGCGCTGCTGGGCGGCGGCCTGATGGTGCTGATGCTGGACCTGGGCCGGCCCGACCGCATCATCGTGGCCGCCACCTACTACAACTTCACCTCGGTGTTCGCCTGGAACGTGTTCCTCTACTCGGGCATGTTCGCCATCGTCGCCGTCTATCTGTGGACGCTGACGGAGCGGCGCATGAACCGCTGGTCGAAACACGCCGGCCTGGCGGCCTTCGTGTGGCGGCTGGTGCTCACCACCGGTACCGGCTCCATCTTCGCCTTCATCGTGGCGCGCCCCGGCTACGGCTCGGCGATGCTCGCGCCCATGTTCATCGTGATGTCCTTCGCCTGGGGGCTGGCCCTCTTCCTCCTGGTGCAGGCCGTGCTCTTCCGCGTCCTCGGCGCCGAGCTCGATCCCGCCATCCAGCGCCGCATGAAGAACCTGCTGGGGGTGTTCGTGGCGGCGACGCTCTACTTCGTGGTGATGTACCACGTGACCAACCTCTACTTCGCCCGCCAGACGGGCTTCGAGCGCTTCATCCTGGTCGAAGGCGGCATCCACTCGGTGATGCTGTGGGTGGGCTACGGGCTGGTCGGCACCGTGCTGCCCCTGGTGCTGCTCTACCACCCGACCCTCGGCATGTCCCAGCGCGCCAACGTGTTCGCCGCGGTGGCGGTCATCGCCGGCGCCTTCGCTCTGCTCTACGCCTTCATCATCGGCGGCCAGGCCTACCCGATGGAGCTCTTCCCCGGATACGAGGTGGCGAGCGGCTTCGGCGACGGGGAGGTGGCGGACTACAGCCCCAGCCTGCCCGAGGTGCTGCTGGGCCTGGGGGGCGTGGCGGCGGCCTTCCTCATCACCCTGGTGGGCGTGCGCCTGCTGCCCTTCGTGCCGGTGGATGCCCCGGCGAAATAGCCCCCCTTGCCCGGAGACGACGATGCATCGCTTCTTCATCTCGGCCACCCATCGGTCCTCGGGCAAGACCACGGTCTCCATCGGACTCGCCGCCGCGCTGGCCGCGCGCGGGATCGAGGTGCAGCCCTTCAAGAAGGGCCCCGACTACATCGATCCCATGTGGCTGGGCGAGGCGGCCGGCCGTGCCTGCTACAACCTCGACCCCTGGCTGTCCGGCGCCGACGAGATCCGCGCCGCCTTCGGCCGGCGCGCTCGCGGCGCCGAGGTGTGCCTGGTGGAAGGCAACACGGGGCTGCACGACGGCGTCTCGCTGGACGGCAGCGACAGCAACGCGGCGGTGGCCCGCATGCTCGATCTTCCGGTGGTGCTGGTGATCGACGCCCGCGGCATGACCCGCGGCATCGCCCCGCTGGTGCTGGGCTACCAGGCCTTCGACCCGACCATCCGCATCGCGGGCGTGATCCTCAACCGCGTCGGCGGCAAGCGCCACGAGGCGAAGCTGCGCGCGGCCCTGGAGCACTTCACCCGGGTGCCGGTGCTGGGCGCGATCCCCGACCTGCCGGAGCTGGCCATCGACGAGCGTCACCTCGGGCTGGTGCCGAGCAACGAGGCCGGCCAGGTCGCGGCACACGTGGCGCGGCTCGCCGCGGCGGTGGCGGCCCATGTGGACCTCGACCGGCTGCTGGCGCTCACCGAGACGGCCGACGCCCCGCCCCAGGGTACGCTGCCCGCCACACCCCTGCGCCGCCCGCCGGTGCGTCCCCGGGTGCGCATCGGCATCGCCCGGGACGAGGCCTTCGGCTTCTACTACGCCGAGGACCTGGAGGCGCTCGCCGCCGCGGGCGCCGAGCTGGTGCCCTTCGACACCCTGCGCGACGCCGCCCTGCCGGCGGTGGACGCCCTCTTCATCGGCGGCGGCTTCCCCGAGATGATGGCGGCCGAGCTCGAAGCCAACACCAGCCTGCGCGCCGGGCTGCGCCGCGCGATCGAGAACGGCCTGCCGGTGTACGCCGAATGCGGCGGCCTGATGTACCTCACCCGCTCCATCCGCTGGAAGGAGCGCAACCACGAGATGGTGGGGGCGCTGCCGGCCGACACGGTGATGCACAAGAAGGCCGTCGGACGCGGCTACGTGGAGATCGAGGCCACCGCCGACCATCCCTGGCTCGCCCCCGGCACCCGGGTGCGCGCCCACGAGTTCCACCACTCCGGCCTCGACAACGTCTCGCCCGGACTCGCCTACGCCTGGACCGTGCATCGCGGCCACGGCATCGACGGCGCGCGCGACGGCATCCGCTACCGCAACGTGCTCGCCGCCTACTGCCACCTGCGCTCGGTGCTGGGCGCCGACTGGCCGGCCCGCTTCGTCGCCTACGTCGACCGCTGCCGCAACGAGTGCTGCGCCGGCGTGCCCGAATTCGCCTGCGGCTGAAGCCGCCCCAATTGCTGCCCCCCACAACGGAGAGAGGAAGACACATGGACCGCTACACGATTCCCCCCGATGCCTTCCTGGGCGACATCCCGGTGCGCACCCCCCTCGAGCCCGGCCAGGTGGCCCTGGTGGGTACCGGCCCCGGCGACCCGGAGCTGCTCACCCTTCGCGCGCTGCGCATCATCCGCCAGGCCGAGGTGGTGCTCTACGACAACCTCGTCTCCGACGAGATCATGGCGCTGGTGCCGGCCCAGGTGGAACGCATCTACGTCGGCAAGGAGCGCGCCAAGCACACCATGCGGCAGGAATCGATCAACGCGCTGCTGTCCGAGCAGGCCAGGCGCGGCCGGCGGGTGGTGCGGCTCAAGGGCGGCGACCCCTTCGTGTTCGGCCGCGGCGGCGAGGAGATCGAGACGCTCGCCGCCGACGGGGTGAACTTCCAGGTGGTGCCGGGCATCACCGCGGCCCTTGGGGTCTCGTCCTACGCGGGCATCCCGCTGACCCACCGGGACTACGCCCAGGCCTGCATCTTCGTGACCGGCCACCTCAAGGACGGCACCTGCAACCTCGACTGGCCGGCGCTGGCCCGCCCGCGCCAGACGGTCGTCTTCTATATGGGCCTGGTGGGGCTCGCCGAGATCTGCCGCCAGCTCGTCGCCCACGGCCTGCCCGCCGGAACTGCCGCGGCCATCGTTCAACAGGGCACCACCAGCTCGCAGCGCACGGTGATCGGCGACCTCTCCACCCTGCCCGAGCGTGCCCAGGCGGCCGGCGTGCGGGCGCCTTCGCTCATCATCGTGGGCGAGGTGGTGCGCTTGAGGGAGAAGCTGGACTGGTATGCGGGGGCGCGGGCGGAGGGGTGAGGCGATAGGGGCGTGGCCCGGATGGAGCGCAGCGGAATCCGGGACGCGGCACTCGACTTTCCCTGCACGCCGTTCCCGGATTCCGGCCTGCGGCCTGCATCCGGGCTACAGGCCGGCGGGAGAAGCACGAGTGGCTGGCGAAGCGCCGAGCGGTAGCCCCCCTCACGTCCCCAGCGACAACCTCGCCATCGCCGACCGCGCGTAGTCCTTCTCCGCCCGCCCCGCGGCCGAGTTGTCCCTCACCCGGCGGTACCAGGCGGCGGCCTTGTCGCGCTCGCCCAATACGTCGTTGACCCGCGCCGCCCAGATCTGCCAGCGCGGGTAGCGCTGCTCGGCCATCTCTTCCACCTCGGTCACCACCGCGGCGAGCGCCTGCCGATGCTCCGAATCGACCAGCCGCTGCAGCAGGCGCCCGATCTCGTCGCTCACCGCCTTGCGGTCCTCCCCGCGCAGCAGGGCCATGCGCATGTAGCGGAAGGCTTCGGCATAGCGGCCGTGGCTGCTCTCGATCAGGCCGAGCACCAGGGCACCGCGGGCCGATCCGGCATTGGCGAGGGTCGCCAGCCGCAGTACGTAGTCGTTCCACTCGGGTTCCCGCGCCTGGGCGGGCCGGTCGTAGATTAGCCTGGCGAAGCGGCCGTGCAGCACCTCGGTATACCGCTCGTAGTCCTCCATGGCCCGGCGCGCCACGGCGGCGATCGGCAGCTCGCCGGCCTGCTCGGCGATGGCCGACAGCGCGAACCACGCCGCCGCATGCTGTGCCGCGGCGTGGGGATTGGACGCACTGGTGCTCAGCAGCCCGACGAAACGCACGGTCACCTGCTCGGCCAGCACGCCGGCCTCCCTGCCGGTGCCGGCGAGACGCACCAGCGCCTCGGCCGCCTCGCCGCGGCGACGGACGTCGGGCGCGGAGAGGGCGTTCACCCACCGCTCCACTTCCACCACGTGACGGGCCGCGGAGGCGGGCGCGGACGGCGGCGGGTGCCCGCCCGGCTGGGCGAAGAAGAGGACGCCCCCCAGCACCGACGCGAGCAACGGCGACAGGGTCCTTCGCCACCCGCCCCCCCGGGGCTCGGACGCGGCTACCGGAGGCCGATGGGGCGACGCCCGCCGCCGCTCGCGGGGCATCGAAGCGGGGGCATGCATCGCCTCGCCGCCCGCAGCCCGCCGTCGCTCCTGCTGCAGGGCGATCGCATCGGCCACCGGAACGGGGTCGACGACTTCCCGGGCCGCCGCGCGCACCCGGGTGAGCAGCGGCGTGACGGCCGTCGCGACTTCGGCCGGCCGTGCCTCGGCGGCCAGGAAGCGGAAGTCCGCGGATCGCGAAGGATCGGTCCTGGTCCGCTCGAGCAGGCGGTCGATCGTCTCGCGCAGCTGCCGGCAGCCGGGGCGCCGCCAGGTGTACCAGCCGCGTTCCCGGCCATGTCGGTTCAGGCGCCGGAAAAGCGCCTCGACCGTGGTCGCCGGAATGCGCGCGTGCGGCCGGAAACCGGCGCGATACCAGGTCTGGGCGATCATGCCGAGGCTGTAGAGGTCGATACCCGGGTCGATCGCCCGTTGCGCGTGGACGGCACGGCCCTCCTGCTGGTCCCGGACCACGGCGGCACGGAAGAAGGGCGGCAGGCAGTAGAGCTCCGGAGCAGCGGTATCCACCGGCAACGGATGCTTGAGGGGAAGATCCCGGTGCAGGGCGAAGGCGAAGTCGATCAGGCGCAGGCGGCTGTAGTCGAGACAGCGCCAGCCGTCGCTGCGGCACAAGAGCGGCAGGCATACGTTGCCGGGGCTGAGATCGCAGTGGACCAGGCCCAGCGTATGGATCTCCTCCAGCGCGACGAGCGTCCAGCGCATGAGCTTGAGGAGCTCGGTGACGTCGAAGAAGGGATGCGGATGCGGTTCGGCCTCGCCCCGCGTCTCGACCCGGCAATCGAAGCGGTCGAGGGAGATGCCGGCGTCGCGGGTGCGGACCTCGTTCCGCCGCGCGTCGATGCCGATCACCTCCACCACGTGGCGGGCCTCGGCCTCGGCAAGGCGCACCAGCAGGGAATGCTCCCGGGCCGGCCAGTACTCCGCCCAGGGCATCCCCTGCCGCTTCCAGCGCTTGATGTACTGACAGTCGCCTCCGTCGAGCAACTCGCAGCCGACCCACACGTGAGGAAGGTCGCGTACCGTGGAAACGCTCGGCTTCTCCGCGTTCATGTTCATGGATGCAGCACCCCCCAAGCCGCCACGACCGCCAGGCATCCGACGGCCGGCCACAGCCACGGCCGCGACGAAACGGCCGAGCGAAGGAGCAGCACGGTGACGTCGTCCGTGCTGCCGTTGTGCACCGCCTGGCTCACCAACTGGCGGGCGAGCACGTCGAGCTCGAGGCCGGCACGCAGCCCCGCGCCGATCATGCCCGCCAGGACCGGTTCCGCGACGTGCCGGTGCAGGCCGTCGCTGCACAGCAGGAGCAGGTCGTCGCGCCGCAGGCGGAAACGCCGTACCGCCGGCTCGCCGACCGCTCCCGTGCCCACCATGCGGCACGGATCGTCCGCATCGCCGCCCTCGGGGGGCGTCCTTTCCAGCGCCGCATAGGTCTGGTCCTCGGTACGCCACAGGAGATGCCAGCGGCCCAGCCAGCTGCGGCGGAACAGCAGCGCACGCGCGTCGCCCACGTGCAGCAGGCAGGCCGAGCGGCCCAGCAGCCAGACCGCCACCAGGGTGGCCGCGCCGGGACGATCCGACACCGAAGCCAGCGCGGCCGCCACCACGGCGTCCGCCCCCTGCACCTGGCGCACCAGGGCCGGCGGACGCAGGTCCTGGGCGGCGGCGAGGTGGCGCAGCGCCACCTGGCTCGCCACTTCCCCATGGCTGCCGCTGCCGACCCCGTCGGCCACGCCGAAGAAATGCGGCGCACAGGCGAGTACGGCGTCCTCGTTGGCGCCGCCGCGGGTACCGCGGCGCGATACCGCCGCCCAGGACAGCCCCGCCGTGGCGTCGCTGCCCGATTCGGGAGCGGACTCGGTCAGACCGATGCGCGGGGTGTGGGGGGTGGCACTCATTGCGGGGCCCGCTCCAGCGTCCACATGCGAATCGTCCGGTCGTCGCTCCCGGAGACGATCAGGCGCCCGTCCGGGCTGAAGGCGAGATGATGAATGAGCCCCGTATGCCCCAGCAGCGGCGGCGCGGCGAGCTTTCCGGTGGCGACTTCCCAGATGCGTATGGTCTTGTCCATTCCGCCCGAGGCCACCAGCCGCCCATCCGGGCTGAAGGCGACGGTCAGCACCACGTCGCTGTGCCCGGCGAGGGGCGCGTGCATCGGTTTTCCGGAGCCCGTCTCCCACAGTCGGATGGCGCGATCCCGCCCGGCGGAAGCGATCAGGCGCCCGTCCGGACTGAAGGCGATGGCATGGACGACGCTGTTCTGTCCCCGGACGGCTTCGCGCATGGGCGTGCCGCTGCCCACGTCCCACACGTGGACGGTGCCGTCGCGGCCGCCCGAGGTGAGGGCGCGCCCGTTGGCACCGAAGGCGGTCGCCAGGATCGCACTGCGGGCACGCATGGTGGGACCGAGGGCGCGGCCCGTGGCCGCATCCCAGATGCGAACGGTGCCGTCGCGGCTGGAGGAGGCCATCACACGTCCGTCCGGACTGAAGGTGATCGATTCCAGATAGTCCCCGTGCCCCTTGATCTCCGACCCGCTGGGCCACCCGGTGGCCGCGTCCCAGCGACGGATCGCGCCGTCGACGCTACCCGAGACGAGCATGCGTCCATTGGGGCTGAAGGCGACCACCAGGACGGGCGTGCTGTGGCCGCGCAGCGGCGGCCCCATCGGCTTGCCGGCCGAGGCGTCCCACAGCCGGACGGTCCCGTCCCAGCCGCCCGAAGCGATGACCCGCCCGTTCGGGCTGAAGGCCACCGCCCAGACGCCGGCGTCGTGCCCGCGCAGGGGGCCGCCGTGGGGCCGAACCACCAGGCTGCCCGGCCGCGGTGCCGGGTTCGGCGTCGCGGCCGCCGCCTCGGCGACCATGTCGCCGCTCCGCACGCCCGCCGCCGGCAGCACGTCCACACGCGGCTGCGTGCCGGAATCCGGCGCTGCCGCCGCCACGAGGAGCTCGAGCTCCAGCCGCGCGATCTCGCCTTCCAGGCGCGCCACCGCGTCCGCACCGGCGGCAGCCTCGTCCCGGCTGCGCTCGAGCGCGCGTTCGAGCTCGACGATACGCGCCCGCAATCCGGCGGTCTCGTCGTCCGCACCCTGCTGCGCGGCCATGCCCTGGGCGATCTCCAGTTGCAGATGCTTCACCTGCTCCTCGGCCGCCTCGGCACGCCGCAACGCGCGCTGCAGCTCCTCGGCCTGACGGGCCATCGCCTTGCCCTTGCCGGCCGCCTCGCTGCGGGCCGAACCGGCCTGGGCGCGCGCCCGCTCCGCCTCGCGCTTGAGCTCGACCAGTTGCGCCTTGATTCGCGCCACCTGTGCCTCGGCCTCGGTGGCACGCGCCTTCGCGCGGCGCATCTCGCGCGCCAGCCGGGCGTTCTCCGCCTTCAGGCGGTCGGCCTCCTTGCGGCTCGCCGCGGCCTCGCGCTCGAGGGTCTTCGCAGGTTCGCCGGGCTCGTCCGGCCGCTTGGGCAAGGGCAGATCGAGCGCGAGCGCATGGCTGGCCGCCAGCACGACGGCCACGCCGAGAGCCCGCGCGGCGGCGCTCATGCGGGGCCTCCCGCCGGCTGCCGGGCGCACAGTTGCACCGGCCGGTGCCGCTCGTCCACCCGGGTTCCGCCCAGGGTGAGGATCTGTCCCAGCGGCAGCAGGAAACGCCCGCTGCTGCGGCGCCCCCCCAGATAGGAGCCGCGGGTGCTGCCCAGATCCTCCACCCACACGCCTTCCGGGAGCTCCAGCTCCACCAGCCGCAGGTGGCAACCGGACACGGCGGCATTCTCCTCGGGCAGGCACAGCTCGCAGGAGTGCGATCGGCCGACGGTCACCGGCAGTCGATGGATGGGCACCTCGCGCCGCCAGCCGCTGGCGACCAGCGTCAGGGTGAGCAAGGGCTCCGGTGCGGCGGTGAGCGATTCGGCGAGTACCGGGGTGGACGGCGCGCGCTCCAGCACCGGAGTGGCGGCGAAGACGCCCGTGCGGGCGACCACGCGGGTGACGACCACCCGGGGGCATTCCTCCTCGGCGAGGCCGATGGCCGCCAGGGCTGCACCCAGGCGCAGTTCCGCATGATCGCGGATCTCGCACGGCTCGCCGGATGCGAGCCGCCCTTCCCCCGTCCAGGCCCCGTTGGTCGAGCCGTTGTCGACCACCCACAGCCGTCCGTCCTCGACGAAGAGCCGCAGGTGCCGACGCGAGACGTACTTGCCCCGGACCGGCACGTCCCCCGCCGTGCCGAGGGTGAGCTCGTGGGTGCGCATCTCCACCGCCCGCTGCCCCAGGGCGTCACGGATGAGCAGCGTGGCCTGAACCGGCCCGGACGGCTCCGCCCCCGCCGCCGGCTGTGTCGCCGAGGTGTCCATCGGCCGCTCCCGCCAGCTGCCGAGGAAGCGCACCGCGAGCGTGCCGCCGGCCTCCTGCGCCGTCCGCGCCCACAGCGCCCGCTCGTAGGCATCCTCGTCCGCCTCGATCGCCTCCCGGGCGCTCAGGCAGACGTCCTGCAAGGCGTCGAGGACGATGCCGTCCCGCCCCCCGGTGGGCCAGATGCGCCGTACCCAGGCGACGCGCGAGGCGCTGTCGAACTCCCGCATGAAGCGCTCGAGTCGCTGCCGCAACGCCTCGTCCTCCGGGGCGAACTCGATGCGATCGAGCACGAAGCGTTGCGCCTCGGCGATCTCGCGATGTTCCTGCGCCTCGGCCCGGGCCTGCTCGATGCTGCGGCGCATCGCGTCCTGCAGCCAGTGCCAGCGCGACATGCCCGGCTTGTGCTCGAGCACGTGGGCACCGACCGGCAGGAGCTCGGCGTCGTGCTCCGTGTCCCCCGCCAGTCGGCGGTAGAGGTCATGGCTGATCCGCGTCACGAATCCGTCGTGTGGCATGTCTCTGTCAACCTACCGGGAGTTCGGCTGCCTTAGGCGGCAGGGGTGCGCGTCCATTCGAGTCGCACCTCGTGGCTGTCGGCATCGTCCACCGCCTCGCACCGGACACGATCGGCGCCCAGGCGGTGGACCAGGGCATCGCGCAGCCCCGCGGCGTCCCGCCGCAACGCCTCGGGGGTGACCAGGGACTTGGCGAATCGGATGTGCACCGCGCTCGGCTGTGGCCGGGCGGCGAATATCTCGAGCAGATAGAGCTGGACTCGCGCGCAGGTCTGCGGCCACGGCCCGGCAAACCGCCGCACGGCGGTCCTGATCCCGGTCTGCGACGGTTCCGAGGAGGAAGGCCGAAGCGCGCATGTGTCGCCCTGATTCATTTCGTCTCGTCCCATTCTGGACTAGTCACGCTGCTTTCGCGTGCCGGCAATCAGGTACATTCCGATCTCGATTGCCGGGCTGTTGACCGACTCGCCGCCGATCTGGTCGATCCTGTCCGCGCTCGTCCAGTTGCGTTCGACGAGCACGGCGAAGGCCTTGTCGTAGTGCGCCAGCGCGGGGTCGCTCTTGAACACCCCCGCGTACCATCGCCACGGCCGGGGCGGACGCTCGGGGATGCGGCAGCGCTTGCGCCGCGGCGCCGTCGACGCCATGCATTCGCGATAGCCCTCGAGGCCGCTCGCGTGCTCCTGCCATGCCTTGCGGAAGCCGGCGAGCGTGGTGTAGCGGGCACCGAAGGAGGTGGTACCGGTCTTGCCCGCCACGCCGATGTCCCCGCAATCCTTTCCGAAGACCTTCCGGCAGCCCCCGCTGGCCGTGCCGCCCGGCCGATGGCTGTGGGTCATGGCGTCGAGCACGCGGCGCGCGACCGTCGGGTCGATGCCGGTCGGACGCGAAGGCGTGCCCCAGCGCGCCGGATCGCCGGCCGGATCGGGGCGCCCCTGGGCGTCCAGGAGCGCCCGTACCACGCGGGGATAGGGTGCGGGACCGCCGTGATCGGCGTTGGCCGCGAGCTGCGCCATCAGCGACGCCACCCCCACGGGACTCGCCAGGGCGCTGCCTTGGCCGTAGCCTTCGCTCACCGGCGCGAGGCCCGGCCGCCGGCACGCCCACGCACCGCCGTTCCATTTCGCCCCGGCACAGCCGTCCAGCCGCTTGGGATCGGGCCACAGCTCTCCCTCGGACATGTCCCGAATGCTTCCCTCCTCCTCGGTGACGAGCATGCGTCCCAGGAGGATGGGGCGGGAGCTCGGCCGGAACCGGGCCGCCTCGCCCCGCTCGCCTCCCGGAAATCCGGGCGGGGCGGCATGGAGGGGCCGTCCGAAGAGCAGGTCCAGCCGGCCGCAGGCGGTGCCCGTGTCGCAGCCCTCGTTCCATCCCAGCGCATGGGCGGCCGACTGGACGAGGGCCGGACGCGGGCACTCCTTGGGGAACCCGCCCCGGCCGTCGCCCGAGCGGCAGAACATCCAGTCGAGGAAGATGCGCGACTCGGAACGCTTCAGCCGCTCGACGAACACCTCCGGCTTGCGCTTGAAGCCGGGATCCCGGAGAAATCCCGTACCCATGATGGGCTTGACCGTCGAACCCGGGGGCGCGACGGTGAACAGCGCGTGGTTGCGCATCGCGTCCACGTCGCGGCGATAGTGGCTACGCGCGGCAGCTCCGAGGTCGGGGCAGTCGGCGGGACGCGGCCCGAGGCCGGTCAGGTCGTGACGCATGCAGGCGCTCTCGGCACTGGCTGCGGCGCGCAGCTCGCCGCTCGCCACGTCGATGACCGCGATACCCACCTGGCGCACCCGCGCTCCCTCGCGCATGCCTTCACCGGGATCCGGGATGCCCATCTCGCGGCAGGCGTCGACCTCGCCGGCATAGCACTCCGCGATCGTTTGGGCGATCCGCTGAAGCCCCGGATCGAAGGTGAACCAGACGTGCAGGCCGATCGGCTTGGGACGGCCGCCTGGCGGCTGCAGGCGGTTCGTATCGCCGATCAGGGTCCGGTACACGACACTGTCCGGGTCGCGCCATCCCTCGAGTTCGGCCGCGATCAGCCCCAGGTCACGCGGCACGGCGCGCGAGCCGGCATACAGGGGCTCGGAAGGCGCTCCGTCGTCCGGCTTGCCCGTCAGCCGACGGCAGGCCGCGAGCCAGCCCATGCCGCCCCCCTGCACCACCCGGTTGGGCCGCGCCTCGCCCGGTGCGTCGGGCCCGGGACGGCGTTCGGTGAACAGCACGCAGCCGGGCGGATCGCGCCACGGGTTGGCGCGGGCGAAGCGCTGCGGCGCGATGGTGACGTAGACCGCGTCGCCGGCACGCCAGCGCACGCCCCCGGCCCTCTCGCGCCAGTCGAGCCGCGTGAGAAGCCGCCGCTCGATGCCGCGGTCGCGATCCACCCACAGCAGGGCGGCCAGGGTGTCGGCGGCGCGGAGGCAACCGCCGGGCAGATGAGCCGCACGGTTCAGCCAGGCCGGCGTGTCGAGCCGGTAACGACGCACCAGGAAGGGCGAAGGCCCCGCAGCCAGCGCGTCCAGACGGCGCGCCAGCTCCGCCTCGTCCTCCCGCCGCTGTTCGGCCATAGGGCCCGCATCGCAGGCGCTCTTGGACATCGCCACCGATTCCGTGTCGCCCCGGGGCACGATCGCATGCAGCAGCGCATGCAGATGCCCGATCCGCTCGGCGTCGACGTGCACCTGCGCCTGGGGCGGACCGAGCGTGGCGCGCCGCCACGCGGCATAGCCGGAGAACACGAGCAGCACCGCGACGGCCAGGATGACCATGCGCACCAGGATCGCGCGATCGGGCTCAGGCATTCCCGTTTCCTCCGGTGGTCGCAACGGTCTTCTCCGCGAGCAGGGCCAGGAAGGCCGTCATGGTGAGAAGCGCCGCGCTGCCGAAGCTCACGAACGGCACGGTGATGCCGGACAGGGGCAGCCAGGCGAGATTCCCAGCCACGGTGCTGGCGAGCTGCACGATCACCAGCGTGCCGAAGGTGACGGCCAGCCAGGCCCGCAGCCCCTCCTGGTAAGCCTTGGGGCTGGCCAGCAGCGCAGAAGGGTGCACCGCGGTCCCCCAGCGCGATCGCATCAGCGCGACCGCCCACAGGCCCATGAGAGCGACGACCAGCCACGCGCCGTCGCCGGCCACCCCGAAGAGCGCGGTGAAGGTGTAGTCGCTCTGGGTCTGCAGCGGCAGGCCGACGCAGCGCTCCCCGGAACCGTAGCCGCACCAGGGCACCTGCCCCAGCCCGAAGCCGGTCGCGGGCACCTCCTGGTGGAACCACAACAGGCGCGCGAGATCGTCCGTCTGCGAGGTGAAGGGGTCCGCCACGCTGCGCACCCGCTCGGCCACGATCGGCGAGAACAGGCCGCCCGCGACGAACAGGCCGCCCAGCGCCAGCGCCAGGCCGGCCGCCATCATGCGCCAGCCGACGAAGGCACCCGACCAGATCAGCACGCAAAGGAGCAGGACCAGGAGCGGCCCGAGGTCGCGGGTGATGACGAAGGCGGCCGCGACGGCGAGCAGCGTCAGACCTGCCGGCAGGCCAGCGGCGAGCGCGCTGCGCAGGTCCGCCGTCAGCGCGCCGGCCCTCAAGAGCGGCGCGCGCAGCAGCAGGAACCAGGCGGCGTAGAGCACCGCTACGGCCTTGAACGCCTCGCCGGTGTAGTGCTGCGGCAGCGCCAACCCGTCGCTCGCCGCGGCCCACGCGGCGGCCGGCACCAGCGCCAACAGGGCGAAACCCGTCGCGCGCCCGCCGGGCGTGGGGGCGCCGGCGCGGCCGAGCAGGCCCGCCAGCACCCGTAGCGCCGGACCGGCCAGCAGTGGCAGCAGGCCAAGCAGCAGCACCGCCGTCCACACCCCGACGAAGTGATCGACCACCAGGAAACGCAGACGCGGATGGAAGTTCAGCGAGAGATCGGCGAGCAGCAGCCAGCCGATACCCACGAACGCCAGCCAGCCCGGCAGCAACCACGGCGAGGCGGCGACGCGGCGGGGCAGCCGCTCCGCCCAGGCCCAGTCGCGCGCCGCGGCCCATTGGTCGAAGAGCAGGACAAAGGCGGCGAGGCTCCCCGCGCCCCAGTACACGGCAACCGGCAAGCTCACATCCAGCCAGTGCTGCGCGGCGCCCGCCAGGGCGAGCGCGAGGGTGAGCAGCAAGGCCAGCATCGGCAGCGGCCGCACGGACCGTCGGCCCAGCCGGGTGGCCAGCCACAGCCAGCCGGCCCACCCTGCCCACAGGATCCAGCCGTGCCGCACCAGCGCCTCGGCCTGCCGGGCACGCTCTGCGATGTGGCCGGCGGTGAGCAGCTGCGCCACGGTCCGGGCGGCGGGCGAGCGGCCCTCACCATCGAGGATGCGGGTCAGGCGCAGCAAGGAGGCGGCGGCGCCCGATCCGTCTCCGCGCTGGACGGCCGCGGCATAGATGCCTCGCTCCAGCGCCACCGCAGTCTCCAGATTCCCACGGTCGAGGCGGCGGGCGAGCAGGCCGACCTCCTGCGCCTCCTCCTTGTCCCGCTCGAGCTCGGCCCACGCCTGACGCAACCGGCCCTGAAGCCTTTCGTCATCGGTGTTCGCCGCGAAGCCCTCCGAGATCAGGCGCCAGTCCACCCCGTCCCGGTTCAACATGGCGAGCGCACCGTCGAGCGCCTGATGGCGCGCGACCAGGCGCTCGGCGAAAGCGTTCAACACGGCGGGAGAGGGTTTCTTGCGCGGCGAGCCGGCCGCGGGAGGCGGACAGGCCGCGACCGCCAGGGGTGTCCCGATCTCGCGGCAGTACGCCTCGAGCATGGGCTCGGCCGCCATCGCCGCGCGTCCCGCAAGCTGGTCCGTACGATAACGCTCGAGTCCGTCCCCGGCTCGCTTCGCGACCAACTGCGAGCCTGCCACCAACGCCAAGGCGATCAGCAGGCACAGCGCCGTCTCCGTCCACCGGGCCCGTGCCGTTCGCCGCTCGAGTCGGCTGGCTTTTTCGTCTCCCATCGCATCCTGCCTCTGGGGGTGGGCTCCTCGCGCATTTGACCGGGATGCCGACGGCGAATTTCGCTTCGGAGGGTAGTGTTCTGAACAGTGTGCAAAAGCCCGGAGGGGCTTGCAGAGAGGG
>DYFV01000044.1 GCA_020725025.1 Azoarcus sp. | reverse complement strand
ACCCCTCTCTGCAAGCCCCTCCGGGCTTTTGCACACTGTTCAGAACACTACCTATATTTATTGCAAGGCCCGCCGACCAGGCGGGACGTGGGGAGGGCGGGGCAGCAGGCGCGTACCCTGCCGATCTCGCGAGCGTTCGCCGCGCCGATCGTCAGGCGCGGCGCGGCATTAGGACAAAAGGCTAAGTACGGGTGCGTATCTCGGCAGCACTGCCTGAAATGGGCAGCTCCTCGTCGGCGCCGCGCCCGCGAGGCCGGAGCGCCATCTCGGTAACGAAGGCCTCCCGCGAGGCGACCCCCGAGCGGGCGTGCCGCCGCCGCTCCTCGGCGATGGTCGTGACGCAGCGGCCCTTGAGGAAATGGGCCGGAAAGACCAGGGTCTCGCCCGGCAGGAGGAAAAGACGCTGGGTAAGCGAATCGAAGAGCTTGCCGGGATCCGCCTCGGCCTGCCCGGTGCGGCACGCGCCGACGTCGAAGGCGTCCCCGCAATAGAGACGGTCGCGCCAGAGATAGCTCACGCAGCCCGGAGTATGGCCGGGCGTGGACAGCACGCGCAGGACCTGGCTGCCGACGACCACCAGATCGCCGTGTCCGACCGCGCGCTGCCCCGCCTTGCCACGCGGCGCGTGGCTCCCGACCACCGGCGTGGCACCGGTGTATCGGCACAGGTCGCCGCAGGGGTGCCGATCCGGAGTGTGGACGTGGGTGCGCAGCACATAGCGCAGGCGCAGGTCGCGCTCGTCGAGCAACGCGCGGATGAGCTCCACCTGTCCGGCGAGCGGATCGATCACCACCGCCTCCTGCTCCTCGGTGTCGGCCAGGAGGTAGGTGAGCGCGTGCTCGGCGGGATCCTCGATGGTCCGGAAGTACATGCTCAGCCTCCCAGCCGCGCGAGCGCGACGAGCAGTCCGGCCAGGACCGCCCAGCCGGAGAAGGCCACCCGCAGCGGCCAAAGACGCGGGCGAAAGCCCACGCCGCTCACGTAACCCGCAGCCATCGCCCAGCACGCGGCAAGGGCGGCACCATGATCCGCCTGCCCGTCGGCAGCGGCGAGGAACTGCGGATAGACGGTCACGCCGAGGGTGATGGCGATGGCCGTGAGGAGCGGCAGCAGGCGCACGCCGCCGCCCGCCGCGACCTCACCCGGCGCGCTCGTCACCGCCGTCCGCGCGCGAAAGACGGCGCGCCTCCTCGTTGTCGCCCCACAGGACGTTGAGGATCGCCAGCAGCACCGCGAAGCCGATGCCCAGAACCCATGCGAAATACCACATTGCACTTCTCCTTCATGAGTGGCGCCGGCCGGCTGACCGGCGTTCCTGCGCCACGATTCAATGGAGCCGTCGACTCCGCTCGCATCCGTCTCGCCGGCCCGGCACGAAGGCCGGGGCCGGCGCTCGATCCGCCGTCAGTAGGCCGAATGCTCGTTCTCGCGGATGTAGGCCGCGGTGACCTTGCCCGCCATCACCTTGTAGGCCCAGCCGGTGTAGAGCACGATGATCGGCATGAAGATGACGGTCGCCCACAGCATGATCGTCAGCGTGAGGTGGCTCGACACGCTGTCCCACACGGTAAGGCTCGCGGCCGGCACGGTGGAGGACGGCATCACGAAGGGGAACATCGAGACCCCGGCGGTGCCGATCACGCCGACCAGGGCGACCGAAGAGGCGACGAAGGCGGCCAGGGTGCGCCCGGCGAGCGCGAGCAGCAGCGCCGCGATCGCACCGAGATAGCCGAGCGCGGGGACCAGCATGGTGAGCGGCGCCTTCCGGTAGTTGGCCATCCACGCACCGGCTTCCCGTGCGACCTCCTTGGCGAGCGGATTGGGCAGCGCCCCGGTATCGACCGCCGAGGTGATGACGTAGCCGGGAATCGACTGCAGCCAAAGCCCCGCCGCGCTGAAACCCGCCACCAGGAGCACTCCGAACACCACCGCGGCAGTGCGCGCACGCCGGTAGACGTCGCCCTCGGTGCGGTGCATCAGGTAGATCGCGCCGTGGAAGGTGATCATGGCGGTGGACACCACGCCGCACAGCAGCGCGAACGGGTTGAGCAGCGCCCAGAACGACCCGGTGTAGTAGGGCACCAGGGTGTCGTCGAAGTGGAAGGGCACCCCCTGCAGCAGGTTGCCGAAGGCCACGCCGAAGATCAGCGGCGGCACCGCCCCGCCCACGAACAGGCCCCAGTCCCAGGTCTTGCGCCAGCGCGCGTCGTGGATCTTGCTGCGGTAGTCGAAGCCCACCGGGCGGAAGAAGAGCGCCCACAGCACCGCCAGCATCGCCCAGTAGAAGCCGGAGAAGGCGGTGGCGTACACCAGCGGCCAGGCGGCGAAGATGGCGCCGCCGCCGGTGATGAACCACACCTGATTGCCGTCCCAGTGCGGGCCGACGGTATTGATCACCACGCGGCGCTCCACGTCGTCGCGGCCGACGAAGGGGAGCAGCGTCCCCACCCCCATGTCGTGGCCGTCCATGATGGCGAAGCCCACCAGGAGCACCCCCACCAGCAGCCACCAGATCAGTTTCAGCGATTCATAGTCGAACATGCCGGTCTCCTCAAACGGTGGCAGTCTCGGGAACGGGTGTCTTCGCGGGCCGCTCGGTCTCGGGCTCGCCGGTCGGAGCGGGACGCTCCGAGTCGTAGCGCCCGGTGCCGAGGCTGGCCGGCCCCTGGCGCGCGAAGCGGACCATGAGGTACATCTCGACGACGAGCAGCAGGGTGTAGAAGCCCACGAAGCCGGCGAGCGAGCCGTAGAGGCTCTCCACCGACAGGGTCGAGACCGACATGTGGGTGGGCAGCACGCCGAAGATGGTCCAGGGCTGGCGGCCGTACTCCGCGACGAACCAGCCGAGCTCGGACGAGATCCACGGCACGGGCAGGAACCACAGTGCCCATCGCAGCAGCCAGCGCTTGTCGGCGAAGTTGCCCTTCACCGAGTACCACAGCGCGAAGCCGAAGAGCACCAGCATGGCGAAGCCGAAGGCCACCATCAGGCGGAAGCTCCAGAATAGCGGCGTGACGCGCGGGATGGTGTCGGCCGCGGCGCGATCGATGAGATCGGGCGTGACCTGGTCCATGGAGGTGACGTACTTCTTGAGCAGCAGCCCGAAGCCGAGGTCCTCCTTGACCTGCTCGAAGCGCGCGCGCGTCGCCTCGTCGCCGCCGTTCTTGCGCAGCACCTCCAGCAGCTTCACCGCCTCGATGCCGGACACGACCCGCTCGCGGTTTCTCGCGAGGATGTCCTTCAGGCCGGGAATCTCCTTGTCCAGGGAGCGCGTGCCGATGATGCCCATCACCCACGGGATCTCGATGGCGAAGTCGTTCTTCATCTCGGCTTCGTTGGGGATGGCGATCACGTTGAAGCCCGCCGGCGCCGGCTCGGTCTCCCACATCGCCTCCATGGCGGCGAGCTTGGTCTGCTGCGACTCGGTCACCACGTAGCCCGACTCGTCGCCGAGCACGATCACCGAGCACACCGAGGCGAAGCCGAAGGCCGCCGCGATGCGGAAGCTTTTCTTGGCGAAATCGAGGTCGCGGCCCTTGAGGAGGTACCAGGAGGAGATCGCCAGCACGAACACGGCGCCCGTCACGTAGCCGGCCGAAACCGTATGCACGAACTTGGCCTGCGCGGTCGGGTTGAAGAGCACCGCCCAGAAGTCCACCATCTCCATGCGCATGGTCTCGTAGCTGAATTCGGCCCCCACCGGGTCCTGCATCCAGCCGTTGGCCACCAGGATCCACAGCGCCGACAGGTTGGTGCCGACCGCCATCAGGATGGTCACCAGGAGGTGCTGGCGGCGCGACAGGCGATCCCAGCCGAAGAAGAACAGCCCGATGAAGGTGGACTCGAGGAAGAAGGCCATCAGGCCCTCGATGGCGAGCGGCGCACCGAAGATGTCGCCCACGTAGTGGGAGTAGTAGGCCCAGTTGGTGCCGAACTGGAACTCGAGGGTGATGCCGGTGGTGACGCCCAGCGCGAAGTTTATGCCGAAGAGCTTGCCCCAGAACTTGGTCATGTCCTGATAGACGCGGTTGCCGGTCATCACCCAGGCGCTTTCCATGATGACCAGCAGCCACACCATGCCCAGTGTTAGCGGCACGAACAGGAAGTGATACATGGCCGTGGCGGCGAACTGCAGCCGCGACAGGTCCACCAGTTGCTCAGTGACCATCGTCGGTCCCCTCTCTTGGAAGTGTCGTTTTTACGGCCTCGGCGCGGGCGCGCTCGGCCATGGCGGCGTCGTCGACCGTCACCCGCGCGTCGCGGACGAAGGCCGACCACAGGAGCATGATCAGCACGAGCTTGAGTACGACCACCCACCCGAGCTCGCGCAGGAGGTTCCGGTTCGTCATGGGCGCCTCATCGAGGATTGCGCAGGGCCCGCACCCAGGCGCTCATCTTCTGGTTCGCCTCCGGCAGCGGCGCCTGCATGAAGCTGATGACGAAGCGGTCGGGCAGCTCGGCGATGCCGATCGAGCGCGGCCGCAGGGCGAGCATGGTGGGATCGGGCAGCTTGGGGCCGAAGCAGAAGATGAGGTTCTTGGCCGCCAGGATGTCGGGCCGGATCTCGCCGCCGACCAGGCGCGTGTGCGCGTAGTGGTCGAACACCGCGATCATGGCCACACCGGGGTCGGCCTCGGCTTGCGCCTCGAGGGCGCGCAGCAGGGCGTCGAGATCGGCGTGCGGCGTCTCCGCCTTGGGCAGCTCGAGGACCTGGATCGGGTAGGTATTGGCGAACAGCTGGTAGTTCATGGATCTCTCCGTCAGCGGGAAATCTGGCAGCTCGCGGTGCCGCAGGCGGGGGCGGCGGCCGTGCCACGGTTGCGGATGCGCTCGGCCATGGCGCCGACCGCGCGCCGCACCTGCTCGCGCAGCGCCGGGTCCTCCACCACCTCGTCGAGCGCGCGGTCGAAGCAGCGCATCCATTCCTCGCGCTCGGCGGGCCCGATGGCGAAGGAGGCATGCCGGCGGCACATCATCGGCTCCCCGTAGGTGGGGCGATACAGGTCGGGGCCGCCGAGGAAGCTCACAAGGAAGGCGCCCACGCGGGCCTTGACCTCGGCCATGTCGCTGCGGTGCATCGCGTGCACCGTGCGGGCCTCGGGCAGCACTTCCATCCAGTGGTAAAGGCGATCGACCAGGCGCTCGACCGCTGCCGCGCCACCGAGGCGCGCGTAGGGCGTCGAACACGATACGGGCTGCATGGCGGGGTCCTCGTTCGGGTTGAAGGCTGCCGCCTGCCGCGCACCGACTCGGCAGCGCGTGACAGGCGGACTGTCACCACCCCGATATCAAGACCCGTGCCAAACCGGAGAATCGCGGCTTTTCTCGAATTTTCAGACGGATGGAGACGGCACGCGGAGAGCTGCCCTTGACGCCGGCACTGCCATGGCAGCACCATCTGTCACATCACTGCCACGGATGACCGCCCATGTCCGCCGACACCCGCCCGCTCCCCGAGCTCGTCTCCTTCCTCGAGACACTCCCCGAGCCCCACATCCTGTGCGACCGCCAGTACCGCATCCTCGCCGCCAACGCGGCCTATCGGCGCACCTACCCGGCCGGGCGCTCCGTGGTCGGACGCACCTGCTACGAGGTCTCCCACCATTACAGCGTGCCCTGCGACCAGGCCGGCGAGGCCTGCCCGCTCGCGCGCGGCCTGAACTCGGGTCAGCGCGAGCGCGTGCTGCACCTGCACCACACGCCGCGCGGCGAGGAATACGTGAACATCGAGCTCTCGCCCATCCGCGACGGCTCGGGCGAGATCGGCTGGTTCATCGAGAAGATGGAGCCGATGAACGTGGCCCGCGGCGCGACCGACCACCACGGCCTGGTGGGCCGCGCGCCGGCCTTCCAGCGCATGCTGGAGCTCATCGCCCGAGTGGCGCCGTCGGATGCCAGCGTGCTGCTGCAGGGCGAGTCGGGTACCGGCAAGGAGCTCGTGGCCAACGCGGTGCACGAGGCGAGCCTGCGGGCGCAGGGCCCCTTCGTCGCGGTCGACTGCTCGGGACTGCCCGAGACCCTCTTCGAGAGCGAGGTGTTCGGCCACGAGCGCGGCGCCTTCACCGGCGCCACCAGCCGCAAGCCCGGGCTGGTGGAGGCGGCCAGCGGCGGCACGCTCTTCCTCGACGAGGTGGGCGACATTCCGCTGGGCATGCAGGTGAAGCTGCTGCGCCTGCTCGAGACCGGCACCTACCGCCGGGTGGGCTCCACCGAGCTGCGCCGCGCCGACATCCGCCTGGTGTCCGCCACCCACCGGCCGCTGCGCGAGATGGTGGCGGAGGGCAGCTTCCGCCAGGATCTGTACTTCCGCCTCAACACCTTCCCGATCACGGTGCCGGCGCTGCGCGAGCGCGCCTCCGACATCCCGCTGCTGGTGGAGTCACTGCTCGGTCGGGTGGCGGGCAACCGCACGCTGAAGGTCTCGCCCGAGGCGATGCGCTACCTCGTCGCCTACCCCTACCCCGGCAACGTGCGCGAGCTGCGCAACGTGCTGGAGCGGGCGAGCCTGATGTGCGACGGCGAGACCATCCTCCCCGAGCACCTCGCCGAGGACATCCTGCGGCCCGCCGCCGTCCCCGCGCCGCGCGCCCCGGCCCCGGAACCCGGGCGCGACTGGCATGCGCTCGAGCGCGAGGCCCTGCGCCAGGCGGTGGCCGCCCACCGCGGCAGCCGCCGCGAGCTCGCCCGCACCCTGGGCATCAGCGAGCGCACCCTTTATCGCAAGCTGCGCGAGCTCGGGGGCGCTTGACCCGGACTCCGCCGGGGCTCCATCCGGGCTACACGAACACCGCGGAAGCATTCGGAACAGTCGGTCGCACGGTATTGCGGGCGCCTGTTCGTAGCCCGGATGGAGCCCAAGCGGAATCCGGGAGCGGCCCCCGGGCGCCCGCCCACGGCGGACGCGGCGCGACCAGGCGCTCGCCCGGATAGCCGTGCACCTCGCCGAAGCGCGGGTGCCCGGCGTTCCAGTCCTCCACCGAACGGCCGATCTCCTCCCGCGTGCGGCCGACGAAGTTCCACCACATCAGCACCTCCTCGCCGAAGGGCGTGCCGCCCAGCAGCAGCAGGCGGACCGCGGCTGCGCTCGCCACCTCGAGCGCCGTGCGTCCGCAGCCGAGGTAGAGGAGCCGGCCGGGACCGAACGTCTGTCCGGCGATGCGTGCCTCGCCCTCGAGCACGAGCGCGCCGTATTCGAAATCGGGATCCAGGGCCAGCGCGGTCGCCGCGGCGCCGTCACTGGCGAGATCGAGGCCCAGCAGGGGAGAGAAGAGCCGCGTCGGGGCCTTTTCGCCGAAGGCCTCCCCGGCCAGCACGCTCACCCGGAAGCCGTCGCGCTCGACCACCGGCACCTCCGGATAGTGCTCGAACATCGGCTCGCAGTGGCGATGGGCCTCCGGAAGCGCGATCCACAGCTGAGCGCCGTGCAGCAGGGGCGTGCGTTGCCCGGGCGACTCTTCCGAATGGCTGATGCCCCGTCCGGCGGTCATCAGGTTCACCTGTCCGGGGCGGATCAGCTGCTCGCTGCCCAGGCTGTCGCGGTGCAGGATTTCCCCGGCGAGCGGCCAGGTGAAGGTCTGCAGGGCGGTGTGCGGATGCGGCCCGACCCGCAGCCCGTCCCCGCCACGGGTGTCCACAGGGCCGAAGTGATCGAGAAAGCACCAGGCGCCGATCATGCGCCGCGCCTGGTGAGGCAGCGCGCGCCGGATCGTCAGCCCTTCGCCGAGCACGGCATCGCGGGTGTCGACGAGCTCGTGCGCCGGCCGGTGCGCCACCCCGGGATCGTCGGCGGAATCGGAAGGTTGGGACTGCAGCGTCAGATCGCTCATGGGCGGACTCCTTGCACGGGACCCGGATGCCCCTTGCCGGATCGGGCTTCCGTTGCCGTTCAGAGACCGCCTGCGGGCAAGAGTTCAGGACTGCCAACTGCCGCCGTACTTCCTGCCAATTCGGCCGCGAGTGGCAGCGTGGCAGAACCCCGACGCGCGCAGCGCAGCTCCGCCAGCATATTTAAGCCATTGATTACGCGATACATTATCGCACTTGACGCCGCCTGGCACGCTCCTTGATATAGGAAGTGTGAAGCGGGGGCCCCGTGCCCCGACGGACGCTGCCACGTCACCTCGACGCCCCCGACCCCCCGGCAGCGGACGAAACGATGCGTCTCCTCCAGCCCCCGCTTCTTTTTTAGCGGGCATCCCTGATGCCCCTTTTTTTCGTCCATGCGAGGGAGAGCAGATCGTGTCCGACATTGCCCAGGATCGCCGGCGACTGTTGATCGCCACCTCCGGCGCGGGTGTGGTCGCCACTGCGGCCACTGCCGTACCCTTCGTCGCCAGCCTCACCCCTTCCGAACGCGCGCGCGCGGCAGGCGCTCCGGTGGAGGCCGATGTCAGCGCACTGCTTCCCGGCGAGATGAAGACGGTGGAATGGCGCGGCAAGCCCGTATGGATCCTGCGCCGCACCCCCGGGATGCTCGATGCGCTGTCCGGACACGAGTCGCGGCTCGCGGACCCAGAATCGAACGAGCCGATGCAGCCCGACTACGCCAGGAACCGGCACCGCTCCATCAATCCCGAATACCTGGTGGTGATCGGGATCTGCACTCACCTCGGCTGTTCCCCGTCGGAGAAGTTCAAGGCGGGCGAGGCGAGCGGCATGTCGGCAGACTGGCCCGGCGGCTTCCTCTGTCCCTGCCACGGCTCCATTTTCGACCTGTCCGGGCGCGTGTTCCTGAGCCAGCCGGCACCGGTCAATCTCGAAATCCCGCCGCACAAGTGGCTCTCTGCCGGCACGCTCCTGATCGGCGAGGACGACAGCACCCAGGCATAGGGGCGCGCGACAGCCGGACGGCTCGATCCGGCGGCTCGCCCCTTCCACATCCACAGGAGGAGACCCATGCGACCCATCATCCGGTTAGGCGGCTTACTGCTCGCCTGTCTGGCCCTGTTCGCCGGGCCGGCGGCAGGCGCCACCGCCGACCACAGCAAGTTCGAGGAACTCGAGGGACCGTTCGCGAGCGGCGAGGAGGTCACCCGCGCCTGCCTCAAGTGCCATACCGAAGCATCCAGGCAGGTCATGGCGACGCGCCACTGGACCTGGGAGTACGAGAACCCCGCCACCGGCCAGAAGCTCGGCAAGAAGACCATGCTGAACGCCTTCTGCATCGGCGACCGCAGCAACGAGGCCTTCTGCCAGTCCTGCCATGTGGGCTACGGCTGGAAGGACGCGAGCTTCGATTTCAAGGCCGAGGACAAGGTCGATTGCCTCGCCTGTCACAACACCGGCGGCTACAAGAAGGTGTTGGGACTCGCAGGCCACCCGGCCTACGAGCGCACCGAGTACCCGCCCGGGTCCGGCAAGTTCTTCGGGCCGACCGATCTCGCCAAGGTCGCGCAGAACGTGGGCGCCACCAGCCGCGAGACCTGCGGCGCCTGCCACTACAACGGCGGCGGCGGCGACGGCGTGAAGCACGGCGACCTCGACTCCTCGCTCAACAAGCCTCCCCGCGAGCTCGACGTCCACATGGCGGAGGACGGGGCGAACATGAGCTGCAGCGACTGTCACCAGACCCACGAGCACAAGGTCGCCGGCAGTCGCATCGAGATGACCGCGTCCGATCCGCATCCGCCGGCCCTGCGCGGCAAGAAGACCGACCGCAGCCCCGCCACCTGTCAGAACTGCCATGGCGACAAGCCGCACAAGGAAGGCCTCCTCCACGCCGAGCGGCTCAACGCGCACACCGACAAGCTCGCCTGCCAGACCTGCCACATCCCCGAATTCGCCCGCGGCGGCGTGTCGACCAAGATGGCCTGGGACTGGTCGACCGCCGGGCGCCTTACGCCCGAGGGCAAGCCGATCCAGAAGAAGGACGAGCACGGGCACGTGATCTACGACAGCAAGAAGGGCGATTTCACCCTCGGCGCCAACGTCGTTCCCCAATACCTCTGGTTCAACGGGACCGTGAGCTACACCCAGCCCGACACGAAGATCGACCCCACCGCCGAAGTGCCCATCAACACCTTCCACGGCAGCCCGGACGATCCGAACGCCCGCATCTGGCCGGTGAAGGTCTTCCACGGCCGGCAGCCCTACGACACCGAGCACCTGCACCTGCTCGTGCCCCACACCGCCATCCCCGACGACACCGCGTTCTGGTTCAACTTCGACTGGGACAAGGCACTCGCCGCCGGCGCCGAAGGCAGCGGCCTGCCCTACAGCGGCAAGTTCGACTTCGTCCGTACCCGCATGCTGTGGCCCATCACCCACATGGTCGCGCCGAAGGATCAGGCGGTGACCTGCCAGGAGTGCCACAGCGCGCAGGGACGCCTCGCCGGTGTCCCCGGCGTATGGCTGCCCGGCGCAAGCGCCAATCCCTGGCTCGACCGCATCGGCTGGCTCGCCGCCGCAGCAGCCCTCTTCGGCGTGCTGGTCCACGCCGTCCTGCGCATCGTGATGAAACGGAAGGGGAACTGACATGGCCGAGCACAACCCGCAACGCATCTACGTTTTCAAGCGCTACGAGCGCTTCTGGCACTGGTCGCAGGCCGCCCTCATCATCTTCATGCTGATCACCGGCTTCGAGATCCACGGCGCCTACGAGAACTTCGGCTTCCAGCGCGCGGTGGAGCTGCACACCCTGGCGGCGTGGTCCCTGCTGGTGCTGTGGGCCTTCACCATCTTCTGGCAATTCACCACCGGCGAGTGGAAGCAGTACCTGCCCACCCTGAAGAAGGTGGACGCCATGGTGCGCTACTACGCCTGGGGCATCTTCCGCAACGCGCCCCATCCCTACCGCAAGACGGTGCAGAAGAAGCACAACCCGCTGCAGCGCCTCGCCTATCTCGCGCTGCTCGCGGTCGTCTCGCCGGTGATCTGGATCTCCGGCCTGCTCTACCTGTTCTTCGCCTACTGGAAGGACATGGGCGTCGACGGCTGGCTTTCGCTGGAGTGGGTGGCCACGGCGCACACCGCGGGCGCCTTCATGATGCTCATCTTCTTCATCGTGCACGTCTATCTCACCACGACCGGCCACACGGTGTTCGCCCACATCAAGTCCATGATCACCGGCTGGGAGGAGTTGCACGAGGAAGGCGAGGAGCGCGCCCGGTGACACGTCGGCGCGCGGCCGCGGCGGGGCTCGTGCTCGTTGCCGCGAGCCTCGCGCACGCCGGGGACGCCCGCCTGGAGGTGAAACTGGCCGGCGTCCGCCATGGCCAGGGCACGCTGCGCGTGGCCCTGTACCGCGACACCGCGACCTTCTGCAAGGACGGCGAGGCGGTGCTGCTCGCCGACACGCCGGCCGC
Source organism: Azoarcus sp. (assembly GCA_020725025.1). Lineage (GTDB taxonomy): Bacteria > Pseudomonadota > Gammaproteobacteria > Burkholderiales > Rhodocyclaceae > Aromatoleum. The sequence continues at coordinate 31,105 of DYFV01000044.1, read as the reverse complement.
GCTGGGCCAGCGCAGCGTTCACATGGCAGGCCTCGAGCCCGGCCGCTACGCCGTGCTCGCCTGGCACGACGAGGACGACGACGGACGGCTCGACCGCCTGCTGGGCCTGTTCCCCAGCGAGGGCTGGGGACTGTCCAACAATCCGGAAGTGTCCGGCGCACCGGCGTTCGCCGACTGTGCGTTCGAGCTCCATCCCGGAGACAACGCCCAGATCATCGAGCTGCACTATTGAAACTGCACTGCCCGTAGGAGCGCGCAGCCGCCGGGCGCGTTCTAGAAATCGAGCCGCAGCGTCACCCAATGACGGGTGTCGACCACGCGGTCGGCCGGATCGCCGTCGGCCTTGAACTCGCCGTGCGCGCCGTTGAGGGACTGAGCCGTGTAGGCGATCTCGCCCCGCTGCCCGCCGATCTCGAAGGGATAGCCCAGGCGCGCATCGAAGCGCCGGTAGAAGTCCACCGAAGTGTTGCGGGTCCACTTCATGTCGTCCACCCAGTAGCCCGCCACCGACAGGTCCAGCCCGTAGGGCAGCTTCTGGATGAGGAGCAGCGAGGTGGAGCGCCGCGGCGCCGAGCGTTCGGTATGCTCGTGGATATCCTCCCGCCGGCTGGCGCTGGCGAAGGTCGTGACCGGGGCGCTCAGGACCTCAGGCAGGTACTCCGAATCGATCGTGATGAAGGCCTGACTGAGCATGAGCCGCGTATTGCGCAGCGGCTGCCAGCGCCATTGGTACTCCACGCCTTCGATCTTCACCCGCTGGATGGGGGTCGAGAAATCCGCCCGACAGCGGCCCACGAGCAGGGGATCGTCGCAGACGGGCGAGCCGGTGAGGTCGCGCGTCGCGCCGAGGATACGGTTCGGGATCCGCTCGCGGAACACCCGCACGTCCAGGCTGCTGCGCAGCGACTGCCACTCGCCGAGATAGCCCAGCTCGACGGTGGTGATCTCCTCCTGCTCCATGTCGGGATCGCCGAGGAACTCGAGCGCGAAGGGCTGGGGCGTGTTCGTGCTCGAGATGGGCGACATGCGCCACTCGCCCCGATAGTCCACCGTGCCGCCCGTGCGGTAGGCGCGCGAGGCAGCAACGCGCAGGGTGTGCTCGGGCCCGAGGTGCAGGCTGGCGCTCGCGCGCGGCGAGAAATTGCGACCGGCGAGCGAGTCGTATTCCTTCGCGGCGCCCAGGTTGCCGGTGAACCACTCGGTCGGCTTCCACTCCAGATTGCCGAAGACGCGGGCGACACGACGATAGACTGCTCCCTGTCCCTGCAGATAGGTGTCCGAACGCAGGCTGTCCAGCCGGTAGCCGGCACCCCATACGACGCGGGTCGCGTCGCTCGGCGTCAGGGTGTGCTGCCCCTCGAGCTCGTGCCGCGTGCCGCGGTCGCCGAAGGCGTCGACATAGAACAGGTTTCCATCCTCGTCGCGCTCCACGTGCGCTTCCGAGCCGCGGTCGTCGATGTAGGCATAGCGCAGCTGGAAATCCGAGCCCGGGTCCAGCGCGCGGCGCCAGCCGAGCTGGAAATAGCTGTTGGACTGGGTGAAGTCCCGGAACGGGTTTTCCGGATCCTCGCCGCCGGTGAGCACCTTGGTCCGCACACCGTTGATGACGACCTTCTCGTTGTTCAGCCGCCCGCGCAGGGTGACGGCATCGATGTGCCCGAGATCGACCTGCAGCTGGTCCTCGTCGGAGAGCCAGAGGTCGGTCCGCACGTTCACCAGCCGCGACTCGAAGCTGTCCTTCCAGTCGAACTGGTCTTCGAAGCCGTCGTCGTTCTTTGCCTGGTAGGTGACGCGGAAGTCGCCCGCCTCGCCCAGCCGCCCGCCGCCGCGCAGCGTCACGTCGCGCACGCCCTGGTTGCCGCGGTTGACGCCGACCGACACCCCCCGCACCAGCGCCGGCGACACCGTGACGATGTTGATCACGCCCATGAAGGCGTTCGAGCCGTAAGAGACCGCGTTCGAGCCGCGCACCACCTCGATGCGCTCGATGTCTTCCAGCGCCACCGGCACGGTGGCCCAGTTCACCCCGTTGCGAAACAGCGGCGAGTACTGCGAGCGGCCGTCGACCAGCACCTGCACCCGCGGCGAGAAGTCCTCGTCGGTGAGCCCGTGGTAGGTCACCCGCGCCGCGTCGGTGTTGTTCGGGTAGGTCTGGAAGCCCGGCACCAGCCGGAAGAGGTCGTTGAGATCGCGCGCGCCGCTCGCGCGGATCATGTCGCGCTCGATCACCGTCACCGAGGCGGAGGCGTCCGCCAGCTGCTGCGGCAGCCGGCTCACCGAGGCGACCACCGGCAGGTCGGTGAAGTACGGATCCTCGTCGAGTGCCGCACCGGCGAGCGCAGGCAGCGCGCCCCAGACGGCGAGCGCGAGACGAGCGGCACGCCGACGGCGCGCGGCATCACGCTTCGGCAAGCCGGAGCATGACTTCGGGAAACACGCGGGGTGCGCCGGCAGGCTCGTCGGCATATGTCCTTCGGTTGATCTCATGAGGTTTGGATGACCGGGCCGCGCCGCAGTATCGGCGGACGCCGCCCCCCGCGTCAATGGCTGACGGGCGCGCACGCCTCCCGGGCGGTCGTTGAATGGGAAAAGGAATCAGAAATCAAGTCGCAGCGACACCCACTGACGGGTGTCGACGACACGGTCGGCCGGGTCGCCGCCCGCCCTGAATTCGCCGTGCTCGCCGTTGATCGATTGCGCGGTGTACGCGACCTCGCCGCGCTGGCCGCCTATCCGGAAGGGGTAGCCCAGGCGCAGATCGAAGCGCCGGTAGAAGTCCACCGAGCTGTTTCGGGTCCACTTCATGCTGTCGACCCAGTAGCCGGCGATCGAGAGGTCGAGGTCGCCGGGCAGCTTCTGCATGAGCAGCAGCGAGGTCGAGCGACGCGGCGCGGAGCGCTCGGTGTGCTGCTCGACCCTGTTCCGGGTGGAGGGATCGACCAGGCTGTCGGCTGCGGAACCGTCGGTCGCGCCGGGCAGGAAGGACGACTCGATGCGGACGAAGGCCTGGCCGAGCAGCAGCCGGGTCGCTTCGAAGGGCTGCCACCGCCACTGGTACTCGACGCCGGAGATCTTGACCCGCTGGACCGCCTCGGTGCGCTCGGGAGCGGTGCACGAGACCCCCGGGGGCGGCACGGTGTCGCACAGCGCGGGATCGAAGAGCTCGCGGTCGACGGCGAGCAGCCGGTTGGGGATCCGCTCGCGGAAGACCCGCACGTCCAGGCTGCTGCGCAGCGCCTGCCACTCGCCGAGATAGGCGAGCTCGACGGTGTTGACGCGCTCCTGCGGCGTGTCGGGATCGGCGTAGAACTCCCGCCGGAAGAAGGTCCCCTTCGGAATCGGCGTGCCGTTGGTGAAGGCGAAGGCCTCCAGTCGGCGGTCGCCGCGATGGTCGACGATGCTGCCCGTGCGATAGGCGCGCGAGGCCCCGAGGCGGATGGTGTGCTCGGGCGTGAGGTGGAAGGCTGCGCTCGCCCGGGGCGAGAAGTTGCGTCCCGCCAGGGAATCGCGCTCCGCCGCCGCCCCGAGGTTACCGGTGAACCACTCGGTCGGCTTCCACTCCAGGTTGCCGAACACGCGCCCCACCCGGCGGAATACGGTGCCCTGGTCGTACAGCAGGTCGTCGGAACGGAGACTGTCCAGCCGATACCCGCCCCCCCAAACCAGGCGTGTCCCCGGCATCGGAGCGGTCGTGTGCTGGCCCTCCAGCTCGTGCCGCGTGCCCACGTCGCCGACGCTGTCCACCCGGATGAGCAGGGGATTGAAGCGCACGATGTGCTCCTCGGAAGCACGATCCTCGAGATAGGAATAGCGCAGCTGCAGATCGGAGTCGGGATCCAGCGCGCGGCGCCAGAGCGTCTGGAAGTAGCTGTGGGACTGGGTGAAGTCCCTGAAGGGGTTCGCGGGGTCCTCGCCTCCCGTCAGCACGTCGCCGACCCGCCGCAGCCGGCCCCGTTCGGTGACGGCATCGATGTGGCCCAGGTCGAGCTGCAGCTGGTCCTCATCGGAGAGCCAGAGGTCGGTGCGAACGTTCACCAGCCGCGACTCGAAGCTGTCCTTCCAGTCGAACCGGTCTTCGAGGCCGTCGTCGTCCTTTGCCTGGTAGGTGACGCGGAAGCCCCCCGCCTCGCCCAGCCGCCCGCCGCCGCGCAGCGTCACGTCGCGCACGCCCTGGTTGCCGCGGTTGACGCCGACCGACACCCCCCGCACCAGCGCCGGCGACACCGTGACGATGTTGATCACGCCCATGAAGGCGTTCGAGCCGTAAGAGACCGCGTTCGAGCCGCGCACCACCTCGATGCGCTCGATGTCTTCCAGCGCCACCGGCACGGTGGCCCAGTTCACCCCGTTGCGAAACAGCGGCGAGTACTGCGAGCGGCCGTCGACCAGCACCTGCACCCGCGGCGAGAAGTCCTCGTCGGTGAGCCCGTGGTAGGTCACCCGCGCCGCGTCGGTGTTGTTCGGGTAGGTCTGGAAGCCCGGCACCAGCCGGAAGAGGTCGTTGAGATCGCGCGCGCCGCTCGCGCGGATCATGTCGCGCTCGATCACCGTCACCGAGGCGGAGGCGTCCGCCAGCTGCTGCGGCAGCCGGCTCACCGAGGCGACCACCGGCAAGTCCGTGAAGTACGGATCCTCGTCGGGTGCGCCGATCTCGACGCCCATCGCCGACACGCTGATCGAGGCAAGTGCCGCCCCGAGAAGGCCGAGCGCGCCGCGCCGGGTGGCAGGAGGTCGGCGGTGCGACAGGACCCGGAGGCTGCTCGACCGTCCGGCATCTGGACGCAGGCTATCGACCGGACCGGCAGCGCGCTTCATGGCACCGTATTCCCATTTTCTTATTGGCGGGACGACTGCCGGAACGGCGCGTCGCGGCCCGGAGTATCACGGCTTCCGCGAGGAATAGTCAATCGCGCGGCGTCGCCAATCTACGCCGAAAGTCGTATGAAATGCAGCCACTTCGGCAAATCCCTCCCCATACTGGGGAATTTGGTCGAACTCGGGACTGCAATGAGCGTGCCACCCGCTGAGAGCTCAATCGCCCGGGGAGCGACCGGGGGATGGCGGGCATGTCGAGCGGCCCGTCCGGACAATCTGGCGCCGGTACAACCAATGGATGCATTGTGTCTTCACAATGAACAGTTGGTATTGTTTTACGATACCTTATGACATCTGCTGGCCTGGACCGGCCCCTGCCATTACGCTGGCGCCAATCCTGACCCGGGCCGCATACCCCCGAATGGTCCGAACCTGTCATGAAGCAATCGAGGACTTGACCCGTGAGCACCACCGCCGACCTCGTTACCGCGCTGAAAGCCGAGCTGAAGGCCGCCGGCCTCACCTACGCCGCCCTCGCCGAGCGCCTGGGCATGGCCGAATCGAGCGTCAAGCGCATGTTCTCCGCCGCCGGCGGCATGTCGCTTTCCCGCGTCGACGCCATCTGCCGCGCCATGAATCTCGACTTCGCCGAGCTCGCCCGGCGCGTGGCCGACACACAGCCGCTGCTCGCCGAGCTCAGCCTCGAGCAGGAGAAGAGCGTGGTGGCCGACCGCAAGCTGCTGCTGGTCGCGATCTGCTGCCTGTCGCAATGGAGCTTCGAGCAGATCGTCGCGACCTACGACATCGGCGAGGCCGAGTGCGTGCGGCAGCTCGTGCGGCTCGACCGGCTCGGCATCATCGACCTGCGTCCCCTCAATCGCTACCGCCTGCGCGTGGCCAAGACCTTCCGCTGGCGCCCCCACGGGCCGGTGATGGAATACTTCCGCAAGGAGGTGCTGGACGACTACTTCGCCGGCGGCTTCGACGGGGAGTCCGAGCTCCTGATGGTGGTGCACGGCCAGATCGGCCGCGGGCTGGCGAGCTCCTTCCGCGAGCGGCTCGCGCGCATCGGCCAGGACTTCTCCAACCAGCACATCGCCGACCAGAAGCTCCCGGACGGCGCGCGCCGCCCCTACACGCTCGTGATCGGCATGCGCTCGTGGCTGCTCGCCGCCTTCCGCGACCTGAAGCGGCCCGAGGCCGCCTGGCCCGACGCGTCCGGCCGCTGAATTCCCGCCCTTTCCGCCATAGAACGAAGAGAACGGAGCCGATCATGTTCCGCAAGCTGCTGAAGCGCGTCCTGCAAACCCTCGCGCGCATCCTCTTCCGCGTCCAGGTGCGCGGCCGCATGCCGGCGCCCACCGAACGCCTTCTCGTCATCGCCAACCACGAATCCCTGCTCGACGGCCTGCTGCTGGGCCTGTTCCTGCCCCTCGATCCGGTGTTCGTGGTGCACACCGCGGTGGCGAAGAACCCCTTTTTCCGCGTGGTGCTCGCACTGGTGGACTACCTCGCGGTCGATCCCACCAGCCCGATGGCGATGAAGCGCGTGGTGCGCCTGATCGAATCCGGCCGGCCGGTGGTGATCTTCCCCGAGGGGCGCGTCACCACCACCGGCAGCCTGATGAAGACCTACGACGGCCCCGCCTTCGTGGCCGCACGCACCGGTGCGACGCTGCTGCCGGTGCGCATCGACGGCGCGGCGCGCACCTACTTCTCGCGCCTGTCGGGCAACTTCCCGCGCCGGCTGCTGCCGCAGATCGGCCTTTCCATCCAGCCGACGACGCGCATCGAAATGCCGGCCGCGCCCAGCGCCCGCGAGCGCCGCCGCAAGGCGGGCGAGGCGATGCGCCGCGTGATGCAGGAGATGATCTTCGCCAGCCGTCCGCACCAGACGCTGTTCGAGGCGCTGCTGGATGCCAGCGCCATCCACGGCCGCGGCCGCCGCCTGGTCGAGGATCTCAAGCAGGAGGAATATTCCTACGGCGACCTCCTCAAGATGGCGCTCGCGTTGGGCCGGCTGGTGGCACGGGAGACCGCGCCGGGCGAGAACTTGGGCGTGCTGCTGCCCAACCTCGCGCCTACCCTGGCGCTGGTGCTGGGCCTCACCGCCCGGGAGCGGGTGCCCGCGATGCTCAACTACACCGCCGGCACGGATGCGATGCAGGCCGCCTGCACCGCGGCGCAGATCCGCACCGTGCTCACTTCGCGCGCCTTCGTCGCTCAGGCCAAGCTCGCGGACAAGCTCGCCGCGCTCGAGGGCGTGCGCCTCCTCTACCTCGAGGATGTGCGCGAGTCGATGACGTTCGCCGACAAGCTGTGGCTCGTGCTGTGGGCGATGCGTTTTCCCCGCGCCGCCACCCGCATCGGCTCGGCCGAGGATCCGGCGGTGATCCTGTTCACCTCCGGCTCGGAGGGCAAGCCCAAGGGCGTGGTGCTGTCGCACCGGGCGCTGCTCGCCAACATCGCGCAGATCCGCGCGGTGGTCGATTTCTCGGTGGACGACAAGATCCTCAACGCGCTGCCGCTCTTCCACTCCTTCGGACTCACCGCCGGCGGGCTGCTGCCGGTGCTCGCGGGCTGCCACGTCTTCCTCTACCCAAGCCCGCTCCACTACCGGGTGATCCCCGAGCTCGCCTACGACCGCGGCTGCACGGTGCTGTTGGGGACCTCGACCTTCCTCGCCAATTACGCCAGGCACGCCCACCCCTACGACTTCCACCGCCTGCGCTACGCCATCGCCGGGGCCAAGAAGCTCGCCGAGCCGGTGCGCGAGCTGTGGTTCGAGAAGTTCGGCATCCGCATCTTCGAAGGCTACGGCGCCACCGAGACGGCACCGGTGATGGCGGTGAACACCCCCATGGCCTTCCGGCGCGGCACGGTGGGCCAGTTCCTGCCCGGCCTGCAGGCCCGGCTGGTGCCGGTGCCGGGCATCGACTACGCCGGCGGCCGGCGCGGCATGCTCCACGTGTCCGGCCCCAACCTGATGAGCGGCTATCTCCGCGCCGAGCGGCCGGGCGTGATCGAGGCGCCCGCCTCGGAAGCCGGCGAGGGCTGGTACGAGACCGGCGACGTGGTGGAAGTGGACGACGACGGCTTCGTGCGCATCGTGGGGCGGGTGAAGCGCTTCGCCAAGGTCGCCGGCGAGATGGTGAGCCTGGAGGTGGTCGAGAAGCTCGCCGCAGCCGCGGCCCCCGCCGCCCAGCACGCGGCGGCCACCCAGCCCGACGTCGCCAAGGGCGAGGCGCTGGTGCTCTTCACCAGCGACCAGTCGCTCACCCGCGAGCGGCTCGTCACGGCCGCAAGGGCACAAGGGGTGGCCGAGCTCGCGGTGCCGCGCAAGATCGTGCCGATCGCCGCGCTGCCGCTGCTGGGCACGGGCAAGATCGACTACGTGACGCTGCGCCAATGGGCGGAGGTGGCCTGATGAAAACGACGTTCTCTCCCTCGCGCCGGCGCCTGCTCGCCGGCGGTCTCGGACTCGGGGCTCTGGCCGCCGCCGGCTGGGGCGCCGCCAGCTTCGGTGCCGCGTGGCTGATGAACCCCTGCCGTGCGACGCTCCCGCCCGGACTGGCCGACCACGACCTGGTTCTTGCCGCCTGGGAGGGCCTCGACCCCGCCATGGTGTGGGACTGCCACGTGCATCTCGCGGGCACCGGCGACTCGGACAGCGGCATCACCATGAGCGAGAGCATGCTCAGCCCGCTCAACCCCATCGAGTACGTCCAGCGCCTCTTCTACCTCAACGCCGGCTGCGCCCACGACGCGCCCGGCGAGGTCGACGAGAGCTACGTGGCGCGCCTCGAGAACCTCATGGACGCCATGCCGGCGGGCGTGAAGCTGATGCTCTTCGCCTTCGACCGCGCCCACGACGAGGACGGCCGCCCGCGTCCGGACCTCACCGCCTTCTCGGTGCCCGACGCCTACGCCCGGCGCGTGGCCGCGGCCGTCCCGCACCGCTTCGAGTGGGTCTGCTCCATCCATCCCTACCGCCCCGACTGCGTCGAGGCGCTGGAGGCGGCGGTCGCGGGCGGCGCCCGGGCCATCAAGTGGCTGCCGCCGGCGATGGGGATCGATCCGGCCTCGCCCGCCTGCGACCGCTTCTACGACGCCGCCGCGCGCCTGGACATCCCGCTCATCACCCACGTGGGCGAGGAGAAGGCGGTACACGGCGCCGGCCGCCCCGAGTGGGGCAACCCGCTGCGCCTGCGCCGCGCCATGGAGCGCGGCGTGCGGGTGGTGATGGCCCATTGCGCGAGCATCGGCGAGGACGTGGACCTCGACCGGGGCGAGGACGGCCCGCGGGTGCCGAGCTTCGAGCTCTTCGCCCGGCTCATGGGCGAGTCGGCCTTCGACGGGCGGCTCTTCGCCGACATTTCGGCGGTCACGCTGATCAACCGGGACTTGTCGGTGATCCGCAGCATCGTCGAGCGCGAGCACTGGCATCCGCGCCTGCTGTTCGGCACCGACTACCCGCTGCCGGGCATCCTGCCGCTGATCTCGCCGGCGCAGCTCGCCGCCGAGGGCATGCTCCCGGACGAGGCGGTATCGGTGCTGAATGCCATCCAGGAGCACAATCCGATTCTTTTCGACTTCGTGCTCAAGCGCCATCTCGTGAGCCGCGGCGCCCGCTTCGCCCCGGCCGTCTTCGAGACCCGCCGCTTCTTCGACCGGAGTGCCACATGAGCTCCCAGTTCCAGCTCCTCGCCCAGCGCCGCTTCCTGCCCTTCTTCCTCACCCAGTTCCTGGGCGCGTTCAACGACAACTTCTACAAGAACGCGCTGGTGGTGCTGATCACCTTCCAGGCGGCGCGGTTCACGACCCTCTCGCCGGGCGTGCTGGTGAATCTCGCAGCGGGGCTCTTCATCCTGCCCTTCTTCCTGTTCTCGGCGACCTCGGGCCAGCTCGCCGACAAGTACGAGAAGAGCCGCTTGATCCGCTTCACCAAGCTCCTCGAGATCGTCGTCATGGGGCTCGCGACGGTGGCCTTCGCGCTGGAGTCGCTCGCGCTGATGCTCACGACGCTCTTCCTTATGGGCACCCAGTCGGCCATCTTCGGCCCGGTGAAGTACGCGATCCTGCCGGTGCACCTGCGCGAGGAAGAGCTCGTGGGCGGCAACGCCCTGGTGGAATCCGGCACCTTCGTCTCCATCCTGCTGGGTACCATCGCCGGCGGCCTCGTCATCGCCCTGCCGGGCGGCGCGGGCTGGGTGTCGGCGGGTGCGATCACCATCGCCGTGCTGGGCTGGCTCGCCAGCCGCTCGATTCCCTCCGCGCCTCCCGCCGATCCCGGGCTGAAGGTGGACTGGAACCCGCTCACCGAGACCTGGCGCAACATCGGCGAGACGCGGGAGAACCGCACCGTCTTCCTCTCCATCCTCGGCATCTCCTGGTTCTGGTTCTACGGGGCGGTCTTCCTGTCGCAGTTTCCCGGCTACGCACGGGAGGTGCTGGGCGGGAACGAGCACGCGGTGACGCTGCTCCTGGCGGTGTTCTCGGTCGGCATCGGGGTGGGCTCGCTCCTGTGCGAGCGGCTCTCCGGCCGCCACGTGGAGATCGGGCTGGTGCCCTTCGGCTCCATCGGGCTCACCCTCTTCGGGCTCGACCTGTGGTGGGCGAGCCCCGCGGCGGCGGCCGGCGCGCCGCTTCCCATCGGCGCCCTGCTCGCCGAACCCGCCACCTGGCGGGTGCTCTTCGATCTGGTGATGATCGGCGTCTTCGGCGGCTTCTTCATCGTGCCGCTCTACGCCCTGATCCAGACCCGCAGCGAGCCGCACCGCCGCTCGCGCATCATCGCCGGCAACAACATCCTCAACGCCCTCTTCATGGTGGTGGCGGCCGGGATGGGGGCGGGCATGCTCGCGGCCGGCTTCTCCATCGGCCAGATCTTCCTCGCGACGGCGGTCCTCAACGCCGCGGTGGCGATCTACATCTACAGCCTGGTGCCGGAATTCCTGCTGCGCTTCCTCGCCTGGCTGCTGGTGCATTCGGTCTATCGGCTGCGCGTGTCGGGGATCGAGCACATCCCCCACGAGGGACCGGCGGTGCTGGCGGCGAACCACGTGAGCTTCGTGGACGCCCTGGTCATCATGGCGGCGAGCCCGCGCCCGATCCGCTTCGTGATGGACCACCGCATCTTCCGCATCCCGGTGCTCTCCTTCGTGTTCCGCGAGAGCCGCGCCATCCCCATCGCCCCGGCCAGGGAGGATCCGGCCATGATGGAGCGCGCCTTCGACGAGGTGGCCCGCGCCCTGGAGGCGGGCGAACTGGTGGGGATCTTCCCGGAAGGCCGCATCACCGAGACGGGCGAGTTCCAGCCCTTCCGCTCCGGCATCCGGCGCATCGTGGAGCGCACGCCGGTGCCGGTGGTGCCGATGGCGCTGCGCGGGCTGTGGGGGAGCTTCTTCTCGCGCAAGGGCGGCCCGGCCATGACGAAGCCGTTCCGGCGCGGCATCTTCAACCGCATCGAGCTGGTGGCGGGTGCGCCCGTGCCGGCCGCCGACGTGACGCCAGAGGGGCTCCAGGGTCAGGTGGCCACGCTGCGCGGCGACTGGCGCTGAGGCCGGCCCGGGTCACGCCCGCGGTATCGCGGTCACCTTCGTGTCAGGCCCGAGCCGCTGCGTGGCGACGGCGCTTGCCGTCCGTCAGGGCCCGCTCACGGAAGGCAGTTGCCCGATCACCTGCCGGCGGGTCAGGTCTTCCATGAACATTCGGGGCGAGTCGACGATCTCCTCGCCGTCGTGATAAAGCAGCGCCACATCGAGCGGGCCGTTGCCCACCGCGCGCTCGGCGATGTTATCCGGGCTGACGGTCACCCGCCCGAGAATGCGCGAGGTCGGCCAGCCCAGGTCGCCGTAGGCGAGGTAGACCAGCTTGGAGCAGAACACCCGGTCGGTGGTCTCGGCGTCGAAGTTGAAGTCGTAGGCCTTGCCCACCTGGCGCAGGGTCTGCAGGATCGCCTCCGCCCGACGCTCGGCCGGCAGGCCCCTGCCACGCAGGACGGCGAGGTCGTCGATGTTCAGGAAGCGCTCCAGCCGGTTCATCTCGACGCCGCTGCGCAGCGCCTCCACCACCCCGCGGCCGGCCCGGATGTCCGCCTGGTGGGGACGCACCGCGGGATGGTCCCAGATGCCCAACTCGCGCAGCTCGGCTTCGGTGCCGACCCAGATCGCGGCATGCCCCCAGTGGCCCGGGATGAAGGTGTCGGTGAGGCGGAAGGGCGTCTTCTCCAGCAGGATGTCTCCGGCCCGCAGCGCGCGGCCGACCCGCGCGACGACCTCGGGGCGCCGGTCGAGCTTGCCGCGCCGCGTCTCCACCAGCCCGAGGGCGTTGCCGAAGATGAGGCTGGACAGGTAGGTGCCCTCGTCCTTGAGACCGAACACCGTGTCGATGGCGAGCGCGCCCACGAAATCCACGTGCTGCCCGAGCACGTAGAGCGGCCGCACCCGGCGCACCAGGTGGTAGGCGGGGCTCTGCTCGACCGACTGGACGAGGTAGGGCCAGGCCTCGAAGGACGGCGTGGCGAGCTTGTCCCGGCGGTCCTCGTACCAGTGGATGGCGCGCCGGACCCGGTGGCGGTTGGCCGCCGAGGCGAACATCGCGGTGACCTTGTTGAGCTCGCCCGGGCCGAGGGCGAAGCCGCTGTCGGGGCGGTTGAAGTGCTGACGCAGGGCCGGCTCGTCCCGGTAGAGCGAGATCGCCGACACGTAGTTGTCGTAGAGCGTGAGCGCGGCCGAGAGCGACATCAGGATGCCGGTGGCGTGCAGGGCCGCCTCCCGGGGATCGGGCGGGTCGGGCTGGTCGAGCCAGCACTCGTGGGACAGCGCGACTTCGAACAGGGCGGCGCGCTGGCGCAGCAGCGCCGCGGCCCCCTCGTTGAGCAGCAGGAGATCCCGGCCGGTGAGCGCCTCGCCGCGCGCCGTGCGCGCCCGGAGCACGGTGAACATCTGGATGGCGCTCGCCCGCATCGCGAGGGCCTCCTCCGACAGGCGCAGGTAGGCTTCCAGCTCCCGCTGCAGGGCCGCCTCGCGCGCCTCGATCGTCGCGCCGGCGTGGTGCTCGGCGAGATGGCGCCGGCAGTCGACACCGTCGAGCAGGGGATCCCCGCCGGGCGCGCCGCCCGGCTCGGCCGCTCCTGCCGCCGCCCCCACGGTGCACAGGGCGGACGCGATACAGGCCAGGGCGAATCGTCGCGCCGCGGGGCGCCAGGTCGAAGGACTCGTGTGCATAGGCTTGCGTTCTCGAGCGGGTCAGGTACGGCACCCATGGTGCACATTGCGAACGGGCAGAGTCTATCCTAGCGTCATCGCATCGGAAACAGCGCCGGATATTCGCCATGCCAGCCATCCCGGCCTCACCTCGGTGCTCGTCCCCACCACGGACGGGTTCGCCTTCAGGGTGGCCGTTTTCGGCCCGATCGGCGTTGAACGCGACGGGCTCCGTGGCGGCAATGCTGGCCTTGGCCAGCCCTCCCTCGATTGCGGACCCCGCCACGGCCGATCCCGTCGAGCCGGCGCGGGTGGACCTCACTCCGATGCACGATCGATTCGTATCGGCGATCTCCACGGACGAAGCGCTTCACCTGCGCTCCGCCGACCCATGGCGGCAGTTCTGGCGACGATTCGATGGCCCCGCTCCACCGCCCGTGGACTTCGAGAAGTACGACGTGCTGGTGTATCTCATGGCTACCAAGCCCACCGGTGGCTATTTCGTTCGCATCGTCGAGGTCGACGGGTCGATGACCGGGACCGAGGTCACGGTGCTGCTCTGCAACCCGCCCCCGGACAGTCCGCAGATCGCAGTGCTCACCGCCCCCTTCGACGCCCTGCAAGTGCCCAAGCTCCGCGCACCGGTCCGCTGGAAGACCCGTTCCGGCGAAACCGGCGTTCCACCCTGCGTTTTGACGCGGAGTCATCCGGGGCGTCGCGTGCCGGTGGTGCGTAGCACGGGGTTCTGATCTCCGCATGGCAAGCCGTTGTCATCGACCGGGACAGCAAGAGCCCAGAGAGCGCACATTTGACATGGGCATAATCGCGGGCTAGTTTTCCCCCGCCGGCAAAGCCGCTGTACCCGCACCGTCTTGCCGCGAGAGCCCCTCCGCCCGAGGCGGAGGCTACCGCCGAGAACCACTCCGGGGACACCATGACCGACAGGCCGCTACAGCCCGACTTCGACCTGCGCCCACTCACCCACGACGACCGGGAGGCGTACGCGCAGATGCTCTACCGCTCCTTCAACACCTGGTATGCACGCAGAGGGTGGTCCGGAGACTACTTCCGCTGCCCGCCTCGCGAGGCCGGCATCTTCTTCGACATCTACGACGATCTCACCCCGGGCTGCAGCGTGGCCGCCTTCGAAAACCGCACGGGGCGCCTGGCCGGGGCCTGCTTCTACCATCCGCGGGAGCGCCATTTCAGCCTCGGGATCATGAGCGTGGCCCCGGAGTTCTTCGGCCGGGGCGTGGCGCGCGGCCTCGTCGGGCACATCGTCCGGCGGGCCGCGGAGGCCGGCGCGCCCGCCGTCCGGCTGGTAGGCAGCGCCATGAACATGGACTCCCTGTCCCTGTACAGCCGCTCGGGCTTCGTCGCCCGCCAGTGCTATCACGACATGGTGATCGCCGTGCCCGAGCGGGGGCTCGCGAACCGGCCCGGCGGCCTGGACCGGGTGCGGCCGGCCCGCGAGGCCGACGTGGCGGCCATGAGCGGGCTCGAGCTCGCGGTGAGCGGCATCGTCCGGGAGTTGGACTACCGCTACGCCATCCGCAATCCCCGGGGCGTGCTCGGGGCCTTGGTGGTCGAAGACGACTCCGGCGGGATCGCCGGTTTCGCGATCTCGGTCGAGCACCCCGCCCTGGCCATGATCGGCCCCCTCGTGGCGAGAACCGAGGCGGACGCGATCGCCCTGCTCGCCGTCGCCCTCGAACGCTTCCGCGGCGGCGCGCCGCTGCTGGTCGTGCCGATGGACAAGCGCGTGCTCCTGGAGACGCTCTACACCTGGGGCGGGCGCAACGTGGAAACCCACCTCTTCCAGGTGCGGGGCGAATTCCAGCCCTTCTCCGGCGTGAACCTGCCGAGCTTCCTGCCCGAGACCGGCTGATCGCGGCGCCGGCCCCCAACCCCGGTACGGCGCCCCGGATGGGTGGAGCCGGGGAACGCGCTCGGCCCGAGCGAAGGCCCAGCCGGGGCGATGCTTGCCGATGGCGCTCGGGCGCACCGATTGCTCGCGGCACCACGAGCAGCGGGAGGGGGCTGCTTCTCGGCACCGACCTTCTGTGGCGTTCGTGGTGCAGATGGGCTCTTGAAGGAGGCCGGCTCGCCGCACACGGCGCTGCGGTACGCCATGTCTTCTTTGCGACGTCGTCAATCGGAGGAAATCGACATGATGAAAGCGCTCCTATGGATCCTTCTGATCATCTTCGTCATCGGTCTGCTCGTCGTCACCGGGGTATTCAGCCTCATCTTCTAGGACGCGTCCGCTGCCACCACGTGGCGCACCGCGTTACGCCCCTCGCTCTTCACCTGATACATCAGTTGGTCAGCCGCCGACACCATCGCATCGATGCTGTCCGGCGCGCGCGGGAAGCTCACCACGCCGATGCTGAAGGTCACGGGGCTGTCCATCTCGGCCATGGCGGCAAGCAGGCGCTTCCCCAGGTCGGCGGCCGCCTGCCCCGTCGTGTCCGGTCCGCTCTCCACCAGAAGGGCGGCGAATTCATCACCCCCTACTCGCGCCGACAAATCGGTTTCTCGCAAAGACGCCTTCATCACCGATGCGACGCGCCGAAGCACCGCGTCACCCGCCGCATGGCCGAGGGTGTCGTTGACGGTCTTGAAGTGGTCCAGGTCGAAGAACAGCAGTGCGAGCGGATGCTGATAGCGCCGTGAGCGTTGGCGTTCACGCTCCGCCGCCTCCGAGAAGGCCCGCTTGTTGAGCAGGCCGGTCAAGGGATCACGCGTTGCTTGCATCTGTACTACGTGCAAAGCGTCCCGAAAGGAGCGCACCAGATACCCGAACGCGAGGAACGCGAGCAGGTGCATCGCATCGTTCCAGAACGGGATGGCCGGATGACTGTAAAGGTGACCACTTCCCCAGTCTGCCCACAGCCAGGCCAAGGCCGCGCTAATGGCAACGAAGGTGCCGGCACGCTGACCGACGTACCAGGCCGCGAGGGCAATCGGCACGAGGTAGACGATGTACACGGAGATTTCCGGTCCGCTCGCCAAATCGACCAGCCCAAAGGCGGCGACCAGCAGCAGCGCCAGAACGAGCAGGAAGGGTCGTGAGCGCTCTTCCAGGAAGGTCAGGATGCGATTCACCATGATGAGGCTGCCGCTCGGCGCGCCGATATGCCCTGTGACCCGCTCCGGCATGAACGAAGGGCCCGCGATGCGAAGCAAAGCAGCAAGGACCGGACCCGGCAGAAGGTCGTCCGACTGCGGCATCGCCATTGGCCGGTGCTGCAGATCAGGATGGTTGCCATGCGGTCGGCCGCCGTCCGCATGGCGGGGACTTTGCCCCGCTCGGGGCTCGGCTGAGCATCGGAAAGCCCTGCCCGTGAAGAAGTCTCGCCAACGCGCGAAGCATCGCCGTGGCCGAGTCGAACGTGACGATGTGGCCGGGCATGAGCGCGTGCGCGGCTCGCGTATTGCCCGGAGACGCCCCGGCCGCAGGATACGGCGTCAGCGGATCTCCGAAAGAAAGCGCTTGCGCGCCGCCTCGAGGATCGCCCGTCCGGTCACGTCGGCGAGGCCGAGCGCCGTCTGGTGATAGATCTCGAAGGCCGCCGTCACCTTCGCCCCGTCGAGCGAGGCAGCCGCGGCGTCCGGCGGTGGCGGCGGCGGAGTCTCTCCGGGGACCGGCTGGAGGGCGGCGTGCTTGGGGACGAACACCACGCTTCCGGACTCGTCGGAGCCTGTCATGGGGCCGACCTTGGTGTAGGTGCGGCCTTTCAGCTGGAAGCGGGAGCCGATGGGGAGCTGGTCGATCTTCATGGCCTTGCGAGTGCCCGCGTTCGGGCCGACAGTTTAATGCTCCGGGCGCTTCGTCGCATTGGCCGGTCGACATCCGGCCGCGCCGGCGAACAGGCGGAAGGCGCCGTTCAGGAAGATGCGCCGCTGGGGCCATCCGAAACGGAGACGCGCGACCGGATCACCTGTCGGCATATAGTTGCATAGCTAACCATACTCCTCTATCCTGCCTCCATGTTCGATCAATGCCTGTACTTCAATACCGCCGCCTTGGCGCGCCTGCTGGAGCGCCACTGGACGGAGGCCTACAAGCCTTTCGGCCTGACCGCGCCACAGGGATTCCTGCTGCGCGCCGTGCTGCGCCGACCTGGGATGCTCCAGGGCCAACTGGCGGATGCACTGGCGATCTCTCGCCCCACGGCTACGCGAGCGCTGGATGGACTCGTCGCCAAGGACCTTGTCGCGCGCCAGCCCTCGAGTTCGGATGGCCGGGAGATCGAGATCCATCCGACGCCGGGCGCCCTCGCCCTTCGGGTTCCGCTCGACGAAGCGAGCGCGGCCATCACCGCACGCATCAAGGAGGTCATCGGCGAGGCAGCGTTCGGCGACCTTGTCGCCAATGTCCGCGAAGTTCGGTCCGCCCTCAGATGAACCCCGAAATTTCTTCGCTCAGATAGTTGCATTGCTAATCAAAAGGAGACTTCCATGCCCATCCTCAACGTCAAGATCGCTGCCCGGGAATCCCGCGAACTCACCACCGCCGTGTCGTCCGGACTCATCGAACTTACGGCCCGCATCCTGAAGAAGAAGCCGGAGGTCACATCGGTGGTCGTTGCCTACGTCGCCCCGGAGCACTGGATCGTCGGCGGCCTGCCACTCTCCGAGCAGGGAAAGAGCAGCTTCTACTTCGACATCAAGATCACGGACGAGACGAACACGAAGGCCGAGAAGGCGCAGTACATCCGCGAAGCCCACGCCATGTTCGCCAGGCTTCTGGGAAACGTCCATGAAGTCAGCTACATCCACGTCGAAGACGTGCGCGCGGCAGCTTATGGCTATGGCGGCCTGACCCAGGAATACCGGTACCAGCACTAGGCTCGTCCGGCTGGCCGCCTCTCTCGGCGAAGGCGCTCTCGCCCGCGCGCGAACTGCCGCCGAGGACGTTGCGGCCGGGCTCAGCCCTTGGGCACGCCCAGGACGATGTGCGAAGCCTTGATCACCGCGGTGGCCGCCACGCCGGGCCTGAGGCCGAGCTCGGCCACCGCCTCGCGGGTGACGATGGCCGACACCACGTCGCCGCCGGCGAGCTCGATGGCCACCTCGGCGTTCACCGCCCCCGGCTCCACCGCCTTGACCTTGCCGGCGAGGCGGTTGCGCGCGGAGAGCTTCACGTCGGCGTCGTCGGTGAGCACCATGACCCAGGGCGCCTTCACCAGCGCGACGACTTCGCGGCCGGGCGCAAGGCCCAGGTCCTCCAGGCTCGCCAGGGTGACGACGGCCACCAGGCGGTCGCCGCCGGGAAGATCGACCTGGACTTCGGCGTTGACGTCGCCGCGGGTGCACGCGGTCACCGTGCCGCGAAAGACGTTGCGTGCGCTCACCTTCATGTTCCGGCTCCTTTTCCGTTGTGTCGGCTTCGAGACACGTTGTATTGTTCGCTACATATAAAAGCGACACCGACGAAGCGCCGTTTGCCGGATCCCACTGTAGCGGCACCGTCCGTGCGGGCACAAGCATGGCGCCCCGGAGATGGCACGGAACTCGCTATATAGCTGACAACCGATAAAGGAGCTGCCATGGCAGCACAATGCCCGGACCGCTTCCTCGGCCGCCTGTCGATCGATGCCGCCCTGGGGCCGGCGTTCTCCGACACCCGCATCCGCCTGCTGGAGGCGATCGGGCGGGTCGGGTCGATCAGCCGGGCCGCCAAGGCCGTGCCGCTCTCGTACAAGGCGGCCTGGGACGCGATCGACACGATGAACAACCTCGCTCCCGAGCCGCTGGTCGAGCGGGTCACGGGCGGGCGGCAGGGCGGTGGAACGAGGCTGACCGACTACGGCCGGCGCGTGATCGCCATGTATCGCGCGCTGGAGATCGAAACCCAGCTGGCGCTCGAACGGGTGGCCGAACGCCTCGCCGCCGACGGGCCGGCCGACATCCAGGACTTTCGCAGGCTCATGCACCGCATGTCGATGAAAACCAGCGCCCGCAACCAGTTCTCCGGCCCCATCGTCGCACTGCGCGACGGGGAGGTGGATTACGAGGTGCGCCTGCGCCTCGATCGGAGTACCGAGCTGGTGGCGGTGATCACCAAGGCTAGCGCCGAGAACCTGGGGCTCGCCATCGGCAAGGAGGTGTTCGCCTTCGTGAAGTCGTCCTCGGTGCTGATCTCGACCGACCGCGACATCCGGCTCACCGCGCGCAACCAGTTCTGGGGTGAGGTTTCCGCCATCCACGAGGGCTCGGTGAACGATGAAGTCACGATCGCGCTGCCTTCGGGCAAGAGCGTGACCGCGGTGGTCACCCACGGCAGCCGGGAGGCGCTGGGGCTCGCCAAGGGCAGCCCGGCCTGCGCCCTGTTCAAGTCCTCCAGCGTGATCCTCGCGACCTACGACTGACTCGCTTCCCGTCCAGGAGTCCTTCCATGCTCGTCCGATCCCTGCTCCCCCGCCTCCTCGTCGCTCTCGGGCTCGCCCTTCCGGCGCTCGCCGCCCGGGCCGGCGACGTCCAGGTGGCGGTGGCCGCCAACTTCACCGCGCCGATGCAGGCGATCGCCGCCGAGTTCGAGAAGGACACCGGACACCGGGCGGTCACCGCCTTCGGCGCCACCGGCAAGTTCTACGCGCAGATCAAGAACGGCGCCCCCTTCGAGGTCTTCCTCGCCGCCGACGACACGACGCCGGCGAGGCTGGAGGCCGAAGGCGACGCCGTGACGGGCACCCGCTTCACCTACGCGATCGGCAGGCTGGTCCTGTGGTCGGCGAAGGAGGGCTACGTGGATGCGAAGGGCGAGGTGCTCACGTCCGACTTCAGGCACCTTTCGCTGGCCAACCCCAAGACCGCGCCCTACGGCGCCGCGGCGATGGATACGCTGGCCAAGCTGGGCCTCGCCGACAGGCTGCGGGGCCGCATCGTCCAGGGCGAGAACATCAGCCAGGCCCACCAGTTCGTCTCCACCGGGAACGCCGAGCTCGGCTTCGTGGCGCTGTCGCAGGTCTTCAAGGACGGCAGGATCACCTCGGGCTCGGCGTGGGTGGTGCCGGCCGGGATGTACGCGCCGATCCGCCAGGATGCCGCGATACTCTCCCGCGGCAAGGACAATCCGGCGGCCAGGGCTTTCGTCGACTATCTCAAGGGCGCCAAGGCCGCGGCTATCATCCGCGCCTACGGCTACGCGCTCTGATCGGAGGAAAGGAATGGTCGAGCTCGACAGGGTCGATCTCGCGGCGATCTGGCTCACGCTCGAGCTCGCCACGACCACCACGGTGCTGCTGCTTCTCATCGGCACGCCCATCGCCTGGTGGCTGGCGCGCACGCGCTCGCGGCTCAAGGGTCCGATCGGCGCCGTGGTGGCGCTGCCGCTGGTGCTGCCGCCCACCGTGCTCGGCTTCTACCTGCTGGTGGCGATGGGCCCCAACGGCTTCGTCGGCCAGCTCACCCAGAGCCTGGGCCTCGGGACGTTGCCCTTCACCTTCGCCGGCCTCGTGGTGGGGTCCGTCTTCTACTCGATGCCCTTCGTGGTCCAGCCGCTGCAGAACGCCTTCGAGGCGGTCGGCGAGCGCATGCTCGAGGCCGCCGCCACCCTGCGCGCCTCGCCGTGGGACAGCTTCTTCACCGTGGTCGTGCCCCTCGCCCGTCCCGGCTTCCTCACCGCGAGCATCCTGGGCTTCGCCCATACCGTGGGGGAGTTCGGCGTCGTCCTGATGATCGGCGGCAACATCCCGGAACGCACCCGGGTGGTGTCGGTGCAGATCTACGACCACGTGGAGGCGATGGAGTACGGCCAGGCCCACGTCCTCGCGGCCGGCATGCTTCTCTTCAGCTTCCTGGTGCTGCTCGCCCTTTACTCCCGCAAGGGGACCCGTCCGTGGAAATGAAGCGCCCCGGCCCGCCCGCCGACGCCGCCACCCGGCGCATCGCGATGCGCTTCAAGCTCGCCTGGCCGGGCTTCGCTCTCGACGTCGATCTCGACCTGCCGGGGCGCGGCGTCACCGCGCTCTTCGGCCATTCCGGCTCGGGCAAGACCACGCTCCTGCGCTGCATCGCCGGCCTGCAGCGCGGCGACGAGGCGCGGCTCGCCTTCGGCGACGAGGTGTGGGAGGACAGCCGGAGCGGTGTCTTCGTGCCGACCCACCGCCGCCCCCTCGGCTACGTCTTCCAGGAGGCCAGCCTCTTCCCCCACCTTACGGTGGCGAAGAACCTCGCCTACGGCCAGAAGCGGGTGCCCGCCGGCGAGCGGCGCGTGTCCCTGGAGGCGGCGGTGGAGCTTCTCGGCATCGCCCCCCTGCTCGAGCGCATGCCGGAACGCCTCTCCGGCGGCGAGCGTCAGCGGGTGGCCATCGCGCGCGCCCTGGCGACCAGCCCGCGCCTGCTCCTCATGGACGAGCCGCTCGCCGCGCTGGATCTGAAGCGCAAGAACGAGATCCTGCCCTACCTGGAGCGCCTGCACGACGAGCTCGACATCCCGGTGCTCTACGTGAGCCACTCGCCCGACGAGGTGGCGCGGCTCGCCGACCACGTCGTGCTGCTCGATCAGGGCCGGGTGGTGGCCCAGGGCGGCCTCATCGAGACGATGGCGCGGCTGGACCTGCCCACCGCCTTCGGCGAGGACGCCGGGGTGGTGATCGATTCGGTGGTCGCCGGGCACGACGAGCACTACCACCTCACCCGCCTGGACTTCCCCGGCGGCCACGTGCTGGTCGCCCGCCGCCCGGAGGCGATCGGCCACCGCCTGCGCTTCCGGGTGCATGCGCGCGACGTGAGCCTCGCCACCGAGCGGGCCGAGGGCACCAGCATCACCAACCTGCTGCCCGCCACGGTCCGGGAACTGGCGGACGCGGACACCCCCGCCCACGTGCTGGTGCGGCTCGACGCCGGCGGCACGCCGCTGCTCGCGCGCATCACGCGGCGCTCGGCCGATCAGCTGGCGCTGGCGCCGGGCAAGCCGATGTGGGCGCAGATCAAGGCGGTGGCGCTGCTCGGGTGACGCCCCGGCGCCCGCCGCGCGCTATCATTGCGGCAACTCCGAACCGGGCGTCCCCATCATGATCCAGCTGCGCGTAGTCCCCGTCACCCCCTTCGAGCAGAACTGCAGCATCGTCTGGTGCGACAAGACCCGCAAGGCGGCGGTGGTGGACCCGGGCGGCGACATCGGGAAGATCCGCGCCGCCATCGCCCAGCTCGGCGTCACGGTGGAGAAGATCCTCATCACCCACGGCCACATCGATCACGCAGGCGCCACCGCGCCGCTCGCGCGCGAGCTGGGCGTGCCGGTGGAAGGCCCCCAGGAGGAGGACCGCTTCTGGATCGCCGGCATGCCCCAGCAGAGCCGCATGTTCGGCTTTCCGGACGTGGAGTCCTTCGAGCCCGACCGCTGGCTGCACGACGGCGACACGGTGACCGTGGGGGAGGAGACCCTGCAGGTCATCCACACCCCCGGCCATACCCCCGGCCACGTGGTGTTCTTCCACCCCGAGGCGCGGGTGGCGATCGTGGGCGACGTGCTCTTCGCCGGCTCCATCGGCCGCAGCGATTTCCCGCGGGGCGACCACGCCACCCTGGTGCGCTCGATCCGCGAGAAGCTCTTCCCGCTGGGCGACGACGTCACCTTCTTCCCCGGCCACGGGCCGACCTCCACCTTCGGCGAGGAGCGCGAGAGCAATCCCTACGTCGGCGACTACGCCTGAGTCCCGGGCGGCGAGGGCCGCGCCGGCATCATGAGCGCCGCCGCCACCCGCCGGCTTCGGCGCGTCGCGGTCTTCGCGGCAGCGAGCCTGCTCCTGGTGCTGGTGGCGGGCGCGCTCGCGCTGCGCCAGGCCGGCGAATGGGCGCGCGCCGCGGTGGAGAGCCGGCTGCAGGCGCAGCTTGTACCCACGCTGCGGATCGCCGAGGCCGTCGAGCTCTCCCTGTTTCCGCAGCCGGCGGCGACGCTGCGCGGAATCACCCTCGGCGACGACACCCCTGATCTGAGGGTGGACGAGCTTCAGCTTCGGCTGGAGCCTGCACCCCTGTGGCGCGGCGAGGTCGAGGTGGCGGCGGTGAGCGTGTCCGGGGTGGAGCTCGTGCTACGGCGCGGCGCGGACGGCTGGAACCTGACCCGCTGGCTGCGGCCCGGCGACGGGACGGACGAAGCCGTGGCGCCGCCGCCGGTTGAGCGCGTCACCGTCGAGGACGCACGGGTCCGCGTGGAGGGCGAGGTCGCGGTCGAGTTTGCGGACCTGCGGCTCGCCGCCGGCCCCTTCGTCCCCGGCCGGCAAGGCCGCGTCGAGCTCTCCGCGCAGGCCCGGGCGCGGACGCCGTTCGCGGCGGCGTTCGACCTGGAGTTCGTCTCCGGCTTCGCGCTCGCCGACGGCGCCGTGCGCCTCGACGCGCCCCGTCTCGACGCGCAAGGCGAGCTCGACCGGTGGCGGGTGACGCGCGGCGAAGCCGCTGCCGCCTCGGCACAATGGTCGCCGGCTGCGGGTCCGGAACTGGAAGGGCTGGCGCTCCGGCTCGAAGCGGCGGCGGAAGACGGGACGATCGCGCTCGACGCCACCCTGGCGCAGCTCGCGGGGGATGGCAGCCGCTGGACCGGGGAGGCCCTGCAGGCGGCGCTGCGGGCAAAAGGCGCCGCCGGGCAATGGCGAGCCGAGCTCGCCGCCATGCCGAGGATCGACGCGGACGGCTGGACGCTCGCCGGACTGGACCTGGCGGTCACCCGCGCAGACCCGGCGCAGCCGCTCGCGCTCGGCCTGACCGGCGCGCTCGCCGGGGCCGGCGCCGGTGCGCCGCTGCGGCTCGCCATCGATCGAGGCCAGCTCCGCCTGCCCCACCCCACCGGCCACGCGGATCCCCTCGAGGTCGATTTCAGCGGCAGGGCCCTGCTGGAGCCGCAAGCACGCACCGCCCGGGCCGACATCGCCGGCCGATTCGACGACAGCCGCTTCGACGGCACGGCCCGCTTCGATCCCGCTGCGGCACCGCCGCTCACCCTCGCCTTGAAAGTCGACCGCCTCGACCTCGACCGCTACCGCCCGCCGCCTGCCGAGGAGCGGGAGGCGGCCGACCTCGGCGCATGGCGCGACTGGCCGGTGGCCGCCGAGCTCGCGGTGGGCCGACTGGAGGTGGGAGGATTGACCAGCAGGAACGCTCGCCTGCGCCTCGAAGGCGCCGGCAGCCTCAAAGCCGGGCGCTGAACACCGGCAGGCGCCAGTCGAAGCGGATCGCCGCGAGGCGCAGCACAAGCACCAGGGAGCCGCCGGCGAGCGCCGCCCAGCCGGCGGACACGCCCATCATCGTGAGCGTGACCAGCAGCAGCGCCCCCGCCCACGACGCGGTCGCGTAGAGCTGGCCGCTGAACACCAGCGGCACCTCGTTGCACAGCACGTCGCGCAAGATGCCGCCGAAGACGCCGGTCACCACCCCCATCAGGCTCGCCACCAGCCAGGGCACGCCCAATGCCAGCGCGACCTGGGTGCCGCTCACGGTGAACAGCGCGAGCCCCATCGCGTCGGGCAGCAGGAAGAGTTGGCCCGGCAGGCGCACGAAGCGCACCAGGGCGAAGGTCGCCAGGCCCGCCGCCACCGCCGCCGCGAGATAGGCCTGGTCGGCGATCCAGAACACGGTGCGGTCGAGCAGGACGTCGCGGAGCGAACCGCCGCCCAGTGCCGCGGCCAGGGCGACCACCACCATGCCGAACAGGTCGAAGGGTTTTCGGCCGGCTTCCAGCACGCCGGCTGCGGCGTTCACCGCCACGCCCGCGAGCGCAATACCGTGCAGGAGGGGATCGATCGTCATCATGGAGCGCGAGGATAGCATCGGCGCGCTTCGGCGCTACCGGGCAGCCGGCGGCCGGGCTACCTGAATCAAACGTTCGTTTGAATTCTTCGGGAAGCGTGCTACAGTTCGTCCATCGCATCCCGCGCCTTCCGACCACCATACCAACACGAACGGAGACAGCATGACCCTTCCCAGCGCCTTCCGCGGCAACCTGCGGGTGCCGGCCATTGCCGCGCCGATGTTTCTCGTATCCGGCCCCGAGCTCGTCATCGCCACCTGCAAGGCGGGCGTGGCCGGGTCGCTGCCCTCGCTCAACGCGCGCCCGGCGCGCCAGCTCGACGACTGGCTCGGCCGCATCGACGCGGCGCTCGCCGAGCATCGTGAGGCGCACCCCGACGCACCCTGCGCGCCCTATGGCGTGAACCTCATCCTGCACCCCAGCAACGCCCGCCTCCAGGAGGACCTGGCGCTGCTGGTGAAGCACCGCGTGCCCTTCGTCATCACCAGCCTGGGCCACCCGGGCCAAGTCGCCCGCGTGGTACATGAATACGGCGGCCTGGTGTTCTCCGACGTCATCCACGCCCACCACGCGCGCAAGGCGGCCGAGGCGGGCGTCGACGGGGTGATCGCGGTGGCCGCGGGCGCGGGCGGGCACGCCGGCACCCAGAGCCCGTTCAGCCTCATCCGGGAGATCCGCGAGTTCTGGGACGGCGCGCTGGTCCTCGGCGGCGCCATCTCCGACGGAGCCAGCATCCGCGCCGCCGAGCTCATGGGCGCGGACCTCGCCTACATGGGCACGCGCTTCATCGCGACCCGCGAATCGATGGCCCAAGACGAGTACAAGCAGATGCTCGTCGACTGCAGTGCCGGCGACATCGTCTATACCGACGCGATCTCCGGCACCAACGCCAACTTCATGTGGCCGAGCCTGCAGCAGGCCGGCTTCGACCGCGCCGAGCTCGCCGCCGGCCACGGCAAGGGCAAGCTCCACGGCATCTCGGACGAGGCGCGCGCCTGGCGCGACGTGTGGAGCGCCGGCCACGGCGTGGCCACGATCCACGACGTGCCGCCGGTGGCGGAGCTGGTGGATCGCCTGGCGCAGGAATACCTCGCCGCCTGCGCGATGCCGCCGAGCCCGGCGCTGCCTCGAGGCATCGCAAGCAAGAGCGCCTGAGCGTCGGGCGCGGATGGCCCGTCCAGGCCAGTTCGGCTAAGCTTGCCCCATGCCAGCCTGGACCTCCACCCCGATCGACGCGCCCCCCACCATTGCCGTCGCCCTCACCGGCGCCTCGGGCATGCCCTACGGGCTGCGTCTCGTCGAGTGCCTGCTCGCCGCCGGCTGCCGGGTGTGGCTGCTCTACTCCCAGGTCGCCCAGGTGGTGGCCAAGCAGGAGATGGATCTCGCCCTGCCCTCCCGCCCGGCGGAGGTGGAACGCCAGCTCGCGGAGCGCTTCGATGCGGCGCCCGGGCAGCTCCGGGTGTTCGGGCGCGAGGAGTGGTTCGCCCCCCTCGCCTCGGGCTCGAACCCGCCCGACGCGATGGTGGTGTGCCCGTGCACCATGGGCACCCTCGCCTCCATCGCCGCCGGGCTCTCGCGCAACCTGATCGAGCGCGCCGCCGACGTGGCCATCAAGGAGGGCCGCCGCCTGGTGCTGGTGCCGCGCGAGACGCCCTTCTCCGCCATCCATCTGGAGAACATGCTCAAGCTCGCGCGCCTGGGCGTGGTGATCCTGCCGCCCAGCCCCGGGTTCTACCACCGCCCTCAGCGGGTGGAAGACCTGGTCGATTTCGTGGTGGCCCGCGTGCTCGATCAGCTGCGCGTGCCGCACGCCCTCATGGCGCGCTGGGGCGAGGCCGACGATGGACCGGGAGACACGGCATGAGCGAGCGCCTGGCGCTTTTCCCCCTGCAGACCGTGCTGTTTCCCGGCGGGGTGCTGCCGCTGCACGTCTTCGAGGCCCGCTACATGGACCTGGCCACGCGCTGCCTGCGGGACGACGAAACCTTCGGGATCAATCTCATCGCCGAGGGCAAGGAGGTCGGCGCGCCGGCCCGGCCTCACGCGGTGGGCGTGAGCGCGCGCATCGCGAGTTGGGACATGCCCCGGCAGGGCGTGCTCGACATCGTGGTGCGCGGCGAGCGGCGCTACCGCATCCGGCGTGCCGAGGTGGGCGAGAACGGCCTGCTGCTGGCGGAGGTGGACTGGCTCCCGGAGCTTGCGCCGGCGCCAGTGCCGGACGACTGCGCCAAGCTCGTCGAGCTCCTCAAGGCGATCGTGGCCGACTCGGGCGCCGAGCGTTTTCCGGAACCGCACCGCTACGACGATGCGGAGTGGGTGAGCGCACGCTACGCGGAGGTCCTGCCCATCCCCCAGCTCGCGCGTCAGCGCCTGCTGGAGCTCGACGACGCGGCAAGCCGCCTGGAGATCATCCGGCAGTTTCTCGCGCAGCACGGGCTCATCGCCGGATGAAAACGCCCGCGCATTGACCGACGCCGTTCCCGGATTCCGCGCGAGTGAGTTCCATCCGGGCTGTCACGACGCTCATCCGCGCGCGAGCGCGTCCAGGATGCGCCGCACCGGCGTCGGCAGCCCCGCTCCCTCCCGCTCGGCCAGCGCCAGCCACACGTGCTCGTCCTCCGCGACCGCGTGCGGCACGCCGACGGCGTCGAAGCGCAGCGGCGTGATGTCCAGGCGGAAATGGGTGAAGGCGTGGCGCAGCGGCGCGAGGGCCTCGCCGCTTTCGGCCTCGATGCCGAAACGGGCCGCCACCCAACGCGCCGGCTCGCGCTCCGCCTCGGGGATCTCCGGCAGGCTGAGCAATCCCCCCCAGATGCCCGTCGGCGGGCGGCGCTCGAGCAGCACGCGGCCCTCGTGCGCGATCACCGCCAGCCGCGCGTGGCGCTGGGGCACCGCCTTGCGCGGCCGCGGGGCGGGCAGCGATTCGACGCGCCCCTCGCGGCGCGCGACGCACACGTCTTCCAGCGGGCAGCGCGCGCAGGCCGGCCGGCCGCGGGTGCACACCGTGGCCCCCAGGTCCATCTGGGCCTGGATGTAGGTTCCCACCTCGGCAGCCGGCAGCAGCTCCTCGGCGAGCGCCCACAGGCGCGTCTCCACCGCCCGCGCGCCGGGAAAGCCGTCGATGCCATAGGCGCGGCACAGCACGCGCTTGACGTTGCCGTCGAGGATGGCGGCGCGCTCGCCCCAGGCGAAGGCGGCGATCGCGGCGGCGGTCGAGCGTCCGATGCCCGGGAGTCGGGCGATCTCCTCGGCGCGGCGCGGAAACGCGCCGCCGTGCTCCAACATCACCATCTGCGCGGCGCGATGCAGGTTTCGGGCGCGGGCGTAGTAGCCGAGGCCGCTCCACAGGGCGAGCACGTCGTCCACCGGCGCCGCGGCGAGGGCGGCGAGGTCTGGAAAGCGGGCCAGGAAGCGGGCGTAGTACGGGATCACCGTCTCGACCTGGGTCTGCTGCAGCATGATCTCCGAGAGCCAGATGCGGTACGGGTCGCGGCTCGCCTGCCAGGGCAGGTCGTGGCGGCCGTGGCTGCGATGCCATTCGGCGAGACGGCGGGCGAAGTCACTCATCGGGTGCTGCATGCTCCTTCACTGTCGTGCCGCACCTGGGGCAGGGGCCCCCGGTCGACGGCAGGCGCGTTCGCGGCGATAATGCGCCGTTTTCAACCGTCCAGCGGGCGTTAGCGCCGTTCCCGTCCCGCCATCGCAACGATCATGTCCCAGCCCCCTCTCTCCCACCAGGATTTCACGCGGGCCTTCCGCGACGCGCTCGGCATGTTCGCCACCGGCGTCACCGTGGTCACCACGCGTGCCCCCAACGGGGAAGCGATCGGGCTGACGGTCAATTCCTTCAACTCGGTCTCCCTCGACCCGCCGCTCATCGTATGGAGCCTGGCGCGCCACCTGCCGAGCCTGCCGGTCTTCGAAGCCTGCGAATACTACGCGGTGAACGTGCTCGCCGACGACCAGCAGGCGCTCTCGCAGCTCTTCGCCAGCCGCTCGGACGAGAAGTTCGCCGGTCTGGAGATCGACGACGGCCTCTACGGCGTGCCGCTGCTGCGCGGCTGTTGCGCCCGCTTCGAGTGCCGCAACACGGTGCGCCACGACGGCGGCGACCACCTGATGTTCATCTCCGAGGTGGTGCGCTTCGACCGGGAGGACCGCCCGCCGCTGGTGTTCCAGGGCGGCGCCTATCGCCGCCTCGTGCCGTTCTGAACGATCACCGTTCCTGACGCGGAGACCGGGGAAAATCGCGACCGCCCAACCGATCAGGGTCATGATCGTCGACGACTCGGCGGTGGTGCGGCAGGTCGTCCGGCAGACCCTCGAAGCCGATCCCGCCATCCAGGTGATCGGCGTCGCCTCCGACCCCCTCTTCGCCATGGCGCAGATGGAGCGCGCCTGGCCGGACGTGATCGTGCTGGACATCGAGATGCCGCGCATGGACGGCCTCACCTTCCTGCGCCGCATCATGTCCGAGCACCCCACGCCGGTGGTGATCTGCTCCTCGCTCGCGGAAAACGGCGCCCAGGCCTCGGTGAACGCCCTCGCGGCCGGCGCGGTCGCCGTCATCGCCAAGCCCAAGGTCGGGGTGAAGCAGTTTCTGGAAGACGCCTCCCAGGACCTGGTCGGCGCGGTGAAAGCCGCGGCGCGCGCCAACACGCGCCGGCTCTCCGCCGGAAGCTTGGCCGCGCGGGCGGTCGAGCCCAAGCTCAGCGCCGATGCGGTGCTGCCCGCGCCCGGCCTCGGCACGGGGGCGGGCACGCTGCGCACCACCGAGCGTATCGTGGCGATCGGCACCTCCACCGGCGGCACCCAGGCGCTGGAGGCGGTGCTCACGCGGCTGCCGGCCGTGTGCCCCGGACTGGTGGTGGTCCAGCACATGCCCGAGCGTTTCACCGCCATGTTCGCCGAGCGGCTGAACGGCATCTGCCGCATCGAGGTGCGCGAGGCGCGCGACGGCGACCGGGTGCTGCCCGGCCGCGCGCTGATCGCCCCCGGCGGCAAGCACATGATGCTCTCCCGCAGCGGGGCGCAATACACGGTGCGGGTGATCGACGGCCCCCTGGTGAACCGCCACCGCCCCTCGGTGGACGTGCTGTTCCGCTCCTGCGCCAAGCTCGCCGGCCGCAACGCCATCGGCGTCATCATGACCGGCATGGGCGACGACGGCGCGCGGGGCCTGCTCGAAATGTCCGAAGCCGGGGCCTACACCGTGGCCGAGGACGAGTCGAGCTGCGTCGTCTTCGGCATGCCCCGCGAGGCGATCCGGCTCGGCGCGGCGCGCACCGTGCTGCCCCTCGAGCGCATCGCCCAGGCGATCATGGATGGTCCGCCGGGGGCGGAAGCGCGCGGCTGACTGGTACGCCAGCCACCCGACAACAGGAAACCAATCTCTATGGGTTGGCCTTTCCGCTTCCTGATCGACGACCTGGACGAGTTCGATCGTGAATGGCGAGACGGACCTGCGGCCTTGCCAATTTTTTGCCAAGCCGACTAGCCTGACGCCATGAGCACGATGAACATTTCCTTGCCCGACAGCCTGAAATCCTTCGTGGACGAACAGGTGAAGGAGCGGGGATACGGCACAAGTAGCGAGTTCGTGCGCGAGCTGATCCGCAATGATCAGGACCGTCAGCGATTGCGTGGACTGCTGCTGGCCGGCGCAGCCACTGCGCCGGCGTCTCCGGCTGATGCCGCGTACTTCGAAGGTCTGCGTGATCGGGCACGCAGAGCTGCCAAGCCGGCTTCTCGCGGGTGAAGGTCGTACCTGTCGTTCCGCGTGAGCAAGCCAACCAGGACGTCGAGGACGCGATAGCCTACTACCTCGAAGAGCCTTCCCCCTCGGTTGCGCTCGGCTTCATCGAGGTGCTGGAACAGGCCTATACCCAAATAGCCCGCCATCCTGGCACGGGTTCGCCTCGCTTTGGGCATGACTTGGACCTTCCCGGTCTGCGCTCCCGGTCGCTGTCGGTCTACCCCTGCCTCGTCTTCTACGTCGAACGACCAGACCACATCGATGTTTGGCGCGTACTGCACGGCCGGCGCGACATTCCCGCCTGGATGCAAGACCCGGATGCCTTCGCCTGACGCGACCTCCCGGCAAGCCGGAGATCGGCAGGTGGAAGGCGATGGGAGCTCCCGCCTCGGCGGAGCGTGATCCGACTGGATCCACCAGTGACCAGACATCGACCAGACAACAAAAAAGCCAACCCGCGAAGGTTGGCTTTTTTGCCTGCAGATCAATGACCTGCCTGTATTCGATGTGGAGCGGGCGAAGGGAACAGCACCCGGTCGCTAACTCGTTTATTACGAACGTTTTTTCCGATCC
>DYFV01000043.1 GCA_020725025.1 Azoarcus sp. | reverse complement strand
CGCCGACGACAAGTGGCAGAAGCGCTTCAACATCAACTTCGGCTACTACTTCTGAGAACTGGGCGGCCGGCCCGATCCTGAGTTTCATGCACGCCTCGGCGCGGCCGTCGGAACGCCGCGCCGCGGATGGCGAAATTGGCATGCATGACGTCGCATGTGGTCGGGTCCGCAACGCCGGCTGCGGGAACAATAGTTCCCGCGCACCAATGCAGCACTCCTGTTCGCGGACTGCGATTCACCCGCGAACGGCCTATATGGAATAAAAGAGGAGACACCTCGATGAGCGTCAATGAAAGCATTGCGCTAGAGCCAGGTATAGACAACAAGCAGTTCTGGGGTCTGGATTTCCATAATCCCGTCTTTCCGGTCACGGCGACCCTGATCGTACTTTTCATCCTTTACGCCCTGTTGGATCCGGCGCAAGCCAGTGCGCAGATGGTCGCCGCGCGCACTTGGGCCATCGACCATTTCGACTGGCTGTTCATGTTCGCGGGCAACGCCTTCGTGGTGTTCTGCGTCGCTCTGATCCTGCTGCCGGTCGGCAAGGTCCGGCTCGGTGGCGCGACCGCGCGCCCCGAGTATTCGACGATGTCCTGGTTCGCGATGCTGTTCGCGGCCGGCATGGGAATCGGATTGATGTTCTGGAGCGTCGCGGAACCGGTTGCGTACTACACCGACTGGTACGGGACCCCGCTGAACGTGGCTGCGAGGACGCCGGAGGGCGCGAGCGCCGCGATGGGCGCCACGATGTTCCACTGGGGGCTGCATCCGTGGGCGATCTACGGCGTGGTGGCCGTCGCGATCGGCTTCTTCACCTTCAACCTGCGCTTGCCGCTGTCGCTGCGCGCTGCCTTCTACCCCCTGCTCGGCACCCGCGTGCGCGGCTGGGTGGGCCACACCGTGGACATCACCGCGGTGCTGGCGACGGTGTTCGGTCTCGCCACCTCCCTCGGTCTCGGCGCGTCGCAGGCTGCCAGCGGGCTCCACTACCTGACCGGCATCGCCAACACCATCGAGCTCCAGATGGCGATCATCGTGACCGTGACCGCCGTGACGCTGCTCTCCGTCTGGCGCGGGATCGACGGTGGGATCAAGCTGCTCAGCAACATCAACATGCTGCTCGCGACCGCGTTGATGCTGTTCGTCGCCTTTGCCGGAGGCATCGTCGCCTTCGTGAACGGCCTGGGCACGACCACGGCCGCCTATGCCGAGCACCTGCTGCCGCTGTCCAACTGGATCGGACGCGACGACCAGTCGTGGTTCCACGGCTGGACGGTGTTCTACTGGGCCTGGTGGATCTCGTGGTCGCCCTTCGTCGGCGTGTTCATCGCCCGCGTTTCCAAGGGACGCACGGTGCGCGAGCTGCTGACCGCGGTGCTGATCGTGCCGACCCTCGTGACCTTGGCGTGGATGACTGCCTTCGGCGGCAACGCGCTGGCCCAGTCGGCCGGCGGGATCGGAGAGCTGGCCAACGGCATCGGCGACGTGTCCCTGGCGATGTTCCACATGCTTCAGAACATGCCGCTGAGCGCCCTGACTTCGACCCTGGCGATCATGCTCGTGCTGATCTTCTTCGTGACCTCGGCCGACTCAGGCGCCCTGGTCATCGACTCCATCACCGCTGGCGGCAAGGTCGATGCACCCCGCTGCCAGAAGGTGCTGTGGGCCTCCCTGGTCGGCGTCATCGCGGCGATCCTGCTTTCGGCGGGCGGCAAGGACGCGCTCAATGCCTTGCAAGCCGGCGCGGTGGCCACCGGCCTGCCCTTCACCGTCGTATTGCTCGTGATGATGGTCGGCCTCTACAAGGCCCTTCACCAGTCTCACTACGCCTGAAGATTCGCGGCGCCCGCAGGCGGGCGCCGCGAATCCCTTTCCGACACGGGGCGGCACGCTTCGACCTCCGGCGCCGCCCCCTCCCCCGCCCATCAGGCAATCCCGGCCCGCCCGGCAATGACGCGAATCGCTAACTGGGCGTCGCAACCTGCACGCAGTCGCGCCCTGGCAATCCACATACTGCCGGGAACCACCAGCCCCGAACCCACCTAGCTAGGGAGAGCGAGACCATGAGTACTACCGAAACCCGCCGGCGCGCCGGGCGCGGAGGAAGCGAGGCACGGCGCGCGGCGCGTTCGCGCGAACAGGCCGTGCAAGCCCCCTACGTCAGCCGCAAGATCCCCTACTTCGAGGTGCTCACAGAGGAGGGGCTCGCGATCATCGAGCACAATGCCGACACCATCCTCGAGGAAGTCGGCATCGATTTTCGCGATGACGCGGAAGCGCTGCAGATCTGGCGCGACGCGGGCGCCGACGTGCAGGGCGAGCGGGTGCGCATGCCGCGCGGGATGTGCCGCAAGCTGATCCAGGACAGCGCGCCGCGCGAGTTCACCCAGGTCGCGCGCAATCCCGAGCGCAACGTACGCATCGGCGGCGCCAACACGGTCTTCGTGCCCGCCTATGGCAGCCCGTTCATCCACAACCTGGACGACGGCCGCCGCTACGGCAACATCGAGGACTTCCGCAACTTCGTCAAGCTCGCCTACCTGTCGCCCAGCATGCACCACTCCGGCGGCACCATCTGCGAGCCGGTGGACCTGCCGGTCAACAAGCGCCACTTCGACATGGTCTACAGCCACATGAAGTACTCGGACAAGTGCTTCATGGGCTCGGTCACCCACCCCGAGCGCGCCCAGGACACGGTCGAGATGGCCAAGATCCTGTTCGGCGACCAATGGATCGACCCGGAAACGGGCAAGCCCCGCACCGCGGTGATCAACCTGATCAACGCCAACTCGCCGATGACCTTCGACGACACCATGCTCGGCGCCGCGAAGGTATATGCGCGCAACAACCAGGCCTGCATCGTCACCCCCTTCATCCTCGCCGGCGCGATGTCTCCGGTGACGGTCGCCGGCACCGCCGCCCAGACGCTCGCCGAGGCGATGGCCGGCATGGCCTTCGTGCAGCTCGTCAATCCCGGCGCGCCGGTGGTGTTCGGCAGCTTCGCGAGCTCCATGTCCATGCAGTCCGGCGCGCCGACCTTCGGCACGCCCGAGCCCGCGCTGGTCCTCTTCGTGATGGCCCACCTCGCGCGGCGGCTGGGCGTACCCTTCCGTTCCGGCGGCTCGCTGACCGCTGCCAAGATCCCCGATGCGCAGGCCGCGAGCGAGAGCGCCAACACCCTGCTGCCGACCGCCCTGGCGGGCGTGAACTTCGCGCTGCACACCGCCGGCTGGCTGGAGGGCGGGCTCGCCATGGGCTACGAGAAGTTCATCATGGACGCCGACCAGGCCGGCATGATGCAAGTCCTGATGGGCGGCGTCGACCTGTCGGAGAACGGCCAAGCGATGGACGCCATCCGCGAGGTCGGCCCCGGCAAGCACTTCCTCGGCTGCGCCCACACCCAGGCGAACTTCGAGACGGCCTTCTACCGCTCGCCGATCGCCGACAACAACAGCTTCGAGCAGTGGGATTCCGAAGGCCGGCTCGACATGGCGCAGCGCGCCAACGCGCGCTGGAAGAAGATGCTCGCCGAGTACCAGGCGCCCGCGCTCGACCCTGGCGTCGACGAGGCGCTGCAGGCCTACATGCGCCGGCGCAAGGATTCCTTCCCGGACGCCAACAGCTGACCGGCGCCGGCGCCGCCCGAAGACTCTTACGGATAGTTGTCGATGCCCAAGAACCCGGACCGCGGTCGCCGGCGCGAACCGCTCCCAGAATCCGCGCGTCAGGCCGCCGAGGCGGCCCTGGCCCCCGACCTCGACGCCGGAATCGCGCCGCGCGCCGACCGCCTGATCGAGTACCTGCACCGCCTGCAGGACACCCATGGCGCGCTCCACGCCGAGCATCTCGCGGCGCTCGCCCAGGCGCTGAAGCTCGCGCGCGCCGAGGTGTTCGAGGTCGCCAGCTTCTATCACCATTTCGACTTCGTCCCCACGGGGGGCGAAGCGCCGCCGAAACTCACCGTACGCGTGTGCGATTCGCTCGGCTGCGCCATGGCGGGCGGGTCGGAACTCGCCGCCGCGCTCGCAACCCGGTTGGGCGCGGACGTGCGCGTGCAGCGCGTGCCCTGCGTCGGCCGCTGCGACAGCGCGCCGGTCGCGGTCGTCGGGCAGAAGCCGGTGGTGCACGCGGATGCCGACCAGGTCGCAGCGGTCGTGGCGGGCGGCGAGCGCGAGGAGGCCCTGCCGGACGCCATCCGCTTCGACGCCTACCGCGCGGCAGGCGGCTACGCGCTGTGGGAGGCGGTGGCGAGCGGCGAGCGCGCCCCCGAATCCATCGTTGCCGCCCTCGACCACGCGGGACTGCGCGGCCTCGGCGGGGCCGGCTTCCCGGCTGCGCGCAAGTGGCGCACCGTCGCCGCCCAGCCCGCCCCGCGCAACATGGCGGTGAACATCGACGAGGGCGAGCCGGGCACCTTCAAGGACCGCCACTACCTCGCCACCGACCCGCACCGCTTCATCGAAGGCATGCTGATCGCCGCGCGAGTCGTGGGCATAGCCGGCATCTGGATCTACATCCGCGACGAGTACCCCGCGCTGCGGCGCCTGCTCGACGAGGAGCTCGCGCGGGTGCGCGCCGCCTGGCCCGACCTGCCGCCCATCGAGCTGCGCCGGGGCGCCGGCGCCTACGTGTGCGGCGAGGAATCGGCCATGATCGAATCCATCGAAGGCAAGCGCGGCATGCCGCGCCTGCGCCCGCCCTACGTCGCCGAGGTCGGGCTCTTCGGCCGCCCGACCCTGGAGCACAACCTGGAAACCTTGTGGTGGGTACGCGACATCGTCGAGCGCGGCGCCGACTGGTTCGCGGGCCACGGCCGCAACGGCCGCAAGGGCCTTCGCAGCTTCTCGGTGAGCGGCCGCGTCGCGAAGCCGGGCGTCGTGGTGACCGACGCGGGCATCACCTTGCGCGAGCTCGTCGACGAGCACTGCGGCGGCATGCTCCCCGGCCACGAGCTCTACGGCTACTTCCCGGGCGGCGCCTCGGGCGGCATCCTGCCCGCGCGGCTGGCCGATGTGCCGCTCGACTTCGACACCCTCGCGCCCTACGGCTGCTTCATCGGCTCGGCGGCGATCGTCGTGTTCTCGCAGCATGACAAGGCACGCCTCCTGGCCGGGAACGCGATGGAGTTCTTCGCCCACGAGTCCTGCGGGCAATGCACGCCCTGTCGGGTCGGCACCGCCAA
Source organism: Azoarcus sp. (assembly GCA_020725025.1). GTDB lineage: Bacteria > Pseudomonadota > Gammaproteobacteria > Burkholderiales > Rhodocyclaceae > Aromatoleum. Next base: position 39,154 of record DYFV01000043.1, on the reverse strand, counting down.
GGCGGCCGAGCTGATGAAGGCGCCGGAGTGGGACGCCGCGCTCCTCGCCGAGCTCGGCAGGACGATGATGGATGCCTCGATCTGCGGCCTCGGGCAGGCCGCGCCGAACCCGATGCAATCGGTGCTGCGCTTCTTCCCCCAGGAGGTCGGCGCGAAAACGCAGGATGCGACCGAAATGGAGGGCGCAGCATGAACGCCGTCGACCTGATCCGCTTCGAGCTCGACGGCCGCGCCGTCGACGCCGCCCCGGGCGAATCCATCCTCCAGGCCGCGCAGCGCGCCGGGGTGGAGATCCCGCACCTGTGCTACACCGACGGCCTGCGTGCCGACGGCAACTGCCGCGCCTGCGTGGTGGAGATCGACGGCGAGCGCGTGCTCGCCCCCTCGTGCTGCCGCGCGCCCAAGCCCGGCATGAAGGTGAGGGCCGAGAGCGAGCGCGCCCGCGCGTCGCAGCGCATGGTGCTGGAGCTCTTGCGCGCCGACGTGCCCGCCGAGGCCGAGAAACCCGATTCCGAGCTCGCCCACTGGTGCGAGGAGCTCGGCGTGGCGTCTTCCCGCTTCGCCCGCCGCGACAATCCCGCCCCCGACCGCAGCCACCCCGGCATCGCCGTGAATCTCGCCGCCTGCATCCAGTGCACGCGCTGCCTGCGCGCCTGCCGCGAGGAACAGGTGAACGACGTGATCGGCCTCGCCCGGCGCGGCGCCGAGACGGCCATCGTGTTCGACCTGGACGAGCCGATGGGCACCTCGACCTGCGTGGGCTGCGGCGAATGCGTGCAGGCCTGCCCGACCGGCGCGCTCCTGCCCGCGCCGCTCGCGACGGCCGCCCCCGAACCCGCGCCGGTGCTGGGCGCCTTCGCCGAGCCCATCCCCGCACCGGTGCCGGTAGCCGAAACCAGGGCGATCGACTCCCTGTGCCCCTACTGCGGCGTCGGCTGCCAGACGACCTACCACGTGGCCGGCGAAGGCCCGGCGGCGAAGATCGTCCATGTGGTCGGCCGCGACGGTCCGGCGAACGCCGGCCGGCTGTGCGTGAAGGGCCGCTACGGCTTCGGCTACCCGCGCCATTCCCATCGCCTCACCAAGCCGTTGATCCGCAAGCCCGGCATCCCGAAGTCCGTCGAGCTCGACCCGGCGAACCCGCTCGCCGCCTTCCGCGAGGCGAGCTGGGAGGAAGCGCTGGACGCCGCCGCCGGCGGTCTCGCCCGCATCAAGGCCGAGCACGGCCCCCATGCCCTCGCGGGCTTCGGCTCGGCCAAGGGCAGCAACGAGGAGGCCTATCTCTTCCAGAAGCTCGTTCGGGCGGGTTTCGGCACCCATAACGTGGATCACTGCACGCGCCTGTGCCACGCGTCCTCGGTCGCCGCGCTGCTCGAAGGCATCGGCTCCGGCGCAGTGTCCAACCCGGTGCGCGACGTGGCGTTCGCCGACGTGATCGTCGTGATCGGGGCCAACCCGGCCGCGAACCATCCGGTCGCCGCGTCCTTCATGAAGAATGCGGCCGAGCGCGGCGCGAAGCTGATCCTGATGGATCCGCGCGAGACGCCCCTCGCGCGCCACGCCCACCGCTTCCTGCAGTTCCGCCCCGGCGCGGACGTCACCCTGCTCCTGTCGCTGGCCTGCGTGATCATCGAGGAGGGGCTCACCGACGAGGCCTTCATCGCCGCGCGCACCGAAGGCTTCGAAGCATTCCGCGCCGCCGCCCTCGCCTTCCCGCCCGAGCGGGTCGAGGCGATCACCGGCATCCCCGCCGCCACTGCGCGGGAAGTCGCCCGCCTCTACGCGCGGGGCCCCGCCAGCATGATCTTCTGGGGCATGGGCGTGTCCCAGCACACCCACGGCACCGACAACTCCCGCTGCCTCATCGCCCTCGCGCTGATGACCGGCCAGATCGGGCGGCGCGGCACCGGCCTGCACCCCCTGCGCGGGCAGAACAACGTGCAGGGGGCCTCGGACGCGGGCCTGATCCCGATGATGTTCCCCGACTACCAGCGCGTCGCCGATCCGGCCGTGCGGGCGAAGTTCGAAGCGCTGTGGGGCACGCCGCTCGCCGACAAGCCGGGCCTGACGGTGGTCGAGATCATGGACGCGGCGCTCGAAGGCGAGATCCGCGGCATGTACATCGAGGGCGAGAACCCCGCGATGTCCGACCCCGACCTCGCCCACGCCCGGGCCGCGCTCGGCGGCCTGGAGCACCTCGTCGTGCAGGACCTCTTCCTCACCGAGACCGCGATGCTCGCCGACGTCGTGCTGCCCGCCTCCAGCCTGATGGAGAAGGCCGGCAGCTTCACCAACACCGACCGCCTGGTGCAGCTCGCACAGCCCGTGCTGCCGCTGCCCGGCGACGCCCGCCCCGACTGGTGGATCATCCAGGAGATCGCGAGGCGGCTGGGGCTCGCCTGGAACTACGCCGGCCCCGCCGACATCTTCGAGGAGCTGTGCCGCGCGATGCCCAGCTACGCCGGCATCACCTGGACCGAGCTCGAAGCCGAGCGGGCCGTCGTCGCACCGAAGTTCACCGTGGACGGTCCCTCCTACCCGGTGCTGTTCGAGGAGGACTTCCCCACCGGGAACGGCCGCGCCCGCTTCGTTGCCGTCGCACCGCTGCCGGCCGCAGAGCTGCCGGACGAGTCCTACCCCTTCGTCCTGACCACCGGGCGCGTGCTCGAGCACTGGCACACCGGCTCCATGACCCGCCGCGCCAACGTCCTCGATGCGCTGGAACCGCAACCCTGGTGCACCGTGCATCCGGACGACCTGGCCGCGCTGGGCATCGCCTCCGGCGCCGAGGTCACGCTGGAGACCCGCCGCGGCGCGATCACGCTCGCCGCGCGCGCCGACCGCGGCATGCAGAAGGGCTCCATCTTCATGCCCTTCTGCTACGTGGAGGCGGCCGCGAACCTGCTCACCCAGCCCGCGCTGGACCCCTTCGGCAAGATCCCGGAGTTCAAGTACTGCGCGGCGCGGATCGGTGGGCCGGTTCGGAATCGGTAAGGCGCCGCGGCAGCCGGGCCGCGTCGGGCTCCGAGAGACCTCGTAGCCTGGACGGAGCCGCAGCAGAATCCGGGAATCACGGCGGAACGACCACGGCCGCTCCCGGGTTCCGTTGCACTCCACTCGGGCCACGCGACGGCGCTGAAAGACCGCCCGGCGCTGACACGGGGTGTCTCATGCGGCGTTCTCGACCGACCGCCGGCCGGTTGCGACGCACAAGAGACATTCGTCGTTTCGGTCGTCCGGTGGCAGGTTTCTGAGCGAAGCGGTCACCCAAAGCGATGGCTGGATGGGAGCTCGTCGGCCGGAGGGCCCGTTGAGCCTGCGGTGCGCGTCGGTCGGCCATGCGCTGGTCACCTGCCGTTCGTCTGGTTGTCGCGGTCAACGACCGCTTGTCGCCTCAGCCTACACCCGGACCCGACCCGGTCCTGTCATTGGACTTCGCGACGGTTGAACGCAGGTAGCGGATCGACGCTGTCACCAAGCACTTGCTCACTGGCGCCGCCTTGGCCGGAAAGTCCGCTCACCTCGCCCGCAGACGGCACCGGCTTTTCAATCACCAGCCGGTCGAGGTTCGGGCGCTTGCGGGTCGTTGGCGTGAACAGCGCCCCGATGACGGCTTCGGCGCCCGGCAACAGAAGCACGCCCAGGGCTGCGTGGTGACGATCGTGGAAACGAACGCTCGGCTCATGGTCGACGCGAACCGTGAGCGCATTGTGATGCCCGGGATCGTTCCGCCGGTCGAACAAGCGCAGCGTGGCAAAAGTTCGCAGCATTCTTCCGCTTACAAGTAATCCATTGAACTTCTGGCCAAAGGGCGGATACTCGGACCTGTGCTGCTGCGCCGCAGCAGCCAACCGCCAGAAGCGGACTCGTGCCGCGATCAGCTCCATTCAGAGATCTGTGTCGCCACACGCGTGAATTCCCAAGAGGAACACCATGAGCACCAAGCCGCAGGTCAATATGACCACACTGCAAGCCGCAACGGTGGACACCTTCATTGCGCTCGCGAGGATCTACCTGACCAGTACCGAGCGCCTCTCCGCGCTTGCGTCGAACACCGCCCGCACATGTTTTGACGATTGCGCTGCAGCTACACAAGCCGCCAGCTCCATGACCGGCGGTCGCGATGCGGGCGCATTGATCACAACGCTGGGGAAACCGCTGCTCGAACGAAGTCTCGCCTATTCACGCACCGTGATGGAAATTTGCGTCGAGGCGCAAAGTGAAGCGCAGCAGGTGGTGGCGAACAGGTTCGGCATGCCCGAGTTCCGCATCCCGGTCGCGCAGGACTGGCATGCCGGAGTCGACATGTTCACACGTGGCGTTCGCGAACTCTCGACGATGACGACCGACAACCTTGCAGCCGCGACCAACGCGGGCGCAAGACTGGCCGACAGCATGCACGCCGCAGGGAAAAAGGTCGCCTGACGGCTCGACCCCCAGCCAGTGAAGCGAAGCCTCGCAAGGGGCTTTTTGCCGTCTGGCGCCGACGTCGAAAGAATATTTTTTCCACACCGGTTTCATGGCCCGCATCGGCCTATACTGAAACCGCACCTGCATTCGCAGGTGCTCATCAGGAGCACCATCATGGGCAAACAGCGACAAGGCAACAAGGAAGAAAAGAAGAAGCCCCTCATGACGCCGAAGGAAAAGAAGGAAGCAAAGCACGCCAAGAAGCACGCGAACGATTACGTGCCGATGATTCTCCGCTAAGACGGCGTTCCGGCTCGGCAACGCACCCCTACAGGCAAACCGATGCTTGCATACGCACACGCCCCCACATCCGATGCAACACTTTGAATATCTCGTCCGCAGCGACCTGCACGATATGGCCGAAGACGTTGCACGTCCGTTCGGCAGCAAGGAGCGCGAGCGCCTGAACGCCTACACCCAGGTCGTGGCGCGCGAGCTGAACAAGCTGGGCGCCGAGGGCTGGGAATTGGTCAAGGCACCCGACATCGCCACCAACCGCAACTGGATCTTCAAGCGCCAGCGGACCTGAGTGTCCGACACCGCAGCCTTTCCCGGGTACTTGTTCGCGACCGGCTGCGCCCCCGGCCCTTGTTTCCTGTGCCAAATTGCAGCCTAGCGACAAGAGCATCGTCGCCGTGGGCAATCGTTTCGACCCGTCCGGCAAGGACCTGGCGGCAAGACGCCTTGGCGAGGCCGATAGCACCATCGACGATCGACAGGTTGTCGGGATCATCGAGCATTTCAAGGACGAAGCTGAGTAAGCCCCCGGCGAACCCATCTGCCCGTCTACGGTAATCCGTCATGCTTGGCGCTATTCGCCTTGCGCGGTGATCGATCTGTTTTTGCAAGGGGGTGGCGAATGGTCGATGGGCGCGCGGACGTCCAGGAAAGGGGCATCCCAACTTCCAGCGATGGCGTTGAACCGCATTCAACCCTGCGACCGAATTCCCATGTACGGGTTGCTGGCGAAGCGTGTGAGTATTGCCAGCGCCCAAAGAGGCCGGCCTGCTGTCAGCAGGCAGACGTCCTGAGCGCCCGCTCCACTCTTGGAGTAGCCGCTCGAATGGCTGCTTCGGAGAACAGGCGACTGGCTGGTCATGGCCGGAAGGTTCGTTTCGGCCTGCCCGATGTTTATGGTTCGTTCCCAACTTCGTTCGCACGGGAATACTTCCGCCTCCAACTGGTCGGGCTCGAGCCACTGCCGTCTTTCGTCCTTGCGATAACCCACCGGCTCTGGCTCATGCATCGTTCTCCGACCACGGATCGATCACCGCAAGCCCCGGTAGCTGGAAGTCGCGCAGGTTGCGCGTGACCAGCGTCAGGCGGTGGGTCGGCGCGGTGGCTGCCAGCAAGCCGTCGATGGCCGGCAAGGGCCGGTCCGCCTGGGCCACCGGGTGCCCCCAACGATCCGCGACGCGCACGTCGATGGGCGACACCCGACCGACGAAGAACCCCGGCAGGTCGACTTCCAGCCAGTCGAGAAGCCGACGCTTGCGCGCACCCTCTGGCAACGCCTCTATGCCCTTGCGCAACTCGGGGGCACACCTGCCGCGCCGCATTGGCCCGAACGACTCGACCGAGCGCGCGCCCGGTCCGCCGCTCACGCCTCGGCCGGCCGCGCCTCCAGCCCGAAGCGGCGCTCGCTGGGCAACATCGCGCTGAGGAGCCCCGCGCAGACTGCCGCCCCGAGGGTGATGAGGTAGACCGGCTCGAAGGAGCCGATCGACTCCCGGAGCGCGCCGCCGAGCAGGTTGCCGACGATGCCGCCCACGCCGAGGGCGATGTTTCCGAGCGCGAATACCAGCGTCGCCCCGCCGGGCCCGAAGGCATGGCCGATGTATGCCGGCACCAACCCGAAGATCGCGTTGAAGGCGATGCCGAAGGCCATGGCCGCAGCGTAGAGGAGCAGCGACGCTTCGCCCCCCGAAGCACCGAGCACCAGCAGGGAGGCGCTCGCCAGGATCAGGTAAGTGACGATCATGCCCCGGCGCAGGGTGATCCGGTCGGCCAGGGTGCCGATGGCGAAGCCGCCGATCATTCCCGCGACGCCGATCACGCGCCAGACGTAGGCCGCCGTCTCCGCGCCATAGCCCGCCTCGCTCTCCAGAAACGCCGCCAGGTAGGTCTGGTAGGGCATGCAGGTGAGCCCGTTCAGGAACATCATGAACAGGACCGCGCCCACCAGCCCCTTCGGCAGAGCGCTCCAGCGCGCGCGTATCGAAGGCTCGTCATGGCCGGCATGCGGCTGCGCTTCACGGCGACCGAGCCCTCGCAGCCGGATGAAGCCTGCGATCGCCAGGACGGCCACCAGCAGGAAGGTGGCGACCCACAGGGCGCGCCATCCGGCCCCGGGGAGAAGGCTCGTCAGCAGGATGCTGTTGATGAACACCCCGTAGCTGGTGCCGGACGAGATCAGGCCCAGGGCCTTCCCCCGGTGCGCCGCCGGCACGAGCTCCTGGGAGACCTGGACCAGGGGCACCCAGATCGCCGCCGCGCACCCGCCGAGAACGACCAGCAGCGTCGCCAGCACGTAGATGTCCGGCGCGACGGCCAGCCCGCCCAGGGCAAGCGCGCAGACCGCGATCGTCCCGAGAATCATGGGGATGGCGCCGAAGCGTACCGTCAGGAGCCCGCTCGCGAGGGCGCACACCATGAACCCGGCCTGGACCATGCCCGAGATCGTCCCCATCGTCCCGTAGGAGAAGGGAATCTCCTGCCGGATCGACTCCACCATCGCCGGGAACAGATAGACGCCGAACCCGTAAGCCGACGCGACGAATGCCGTGAACAGCAACACCGCCTCGACGCTGCGCCCCCGCCCTGATGCCATGGGTAAAGCTCTCCTGAGGAAGCGCTAGCTCGTGGTTGCGCTCATGCGGCAAAGGCGGCCATGTGGAACGCCTGCACCGCGTCGGGATAGCGGAAAGCCGCCCCGTGGGGACAGGCGTTGCGATCGAGGCAGCCGCCCGTCATGCAGGGCCGGCCGGCCGCCGAGCGCACATGCCCGAGGCAGGCCGCGCAGTCGAACCCGGCATCGGAATAGGCGCCGACCGGACACGATTCCAGGCAGGGCTTTCCCACACAGGCGTCGCAGGGATGAATCGTCTTCTCGCCGGCGCCGCCGTCGTCGATGGCCGTATCGAAGAGCAGCGCGCCGCGATAGGCGTGCCACAGGCCGTAGCGCGGATGCATGAGGATGCCCAGCGGCGAGGCCTTCAGCCCCTCCGCGCGCATCGCCCATTGCTGGAAGGGCACGAAGGGCCTGTCCGAAGGCGAAACCGCCCGCGCCCCGACCTGCACCGCCACCGCGCCGATCACCTCCCGCGCCCAGGTGTCCAGCGGGTCGCCGAGGCCCTCCGGCTGGCGCTCGCGCCACGCCAGGAAATGGGGCCAGGCGGACGCCCCCGCGTGCCCGACCAGCACGACCGCGCGCGCCGGCATGCCGGAAGGGCCCGGCGGCGCCTCCTCGTCGGGCCCGAAGGTGAAACCCCCGCGCGCGATGAGCCCGTGGACCGAAAGCGCCTCGTCGATCACGGAAGTCCTCATGGGCTTACCGGGTGGCGCGCTTGTCGCGCTCGATCAGCGCGTAGGCCGAGTGGTTGTGGATGGATTCGAAGTTCTCCGACTCCACCACGTAGCGCTCGATGCGCCTCTCCGCGTTGAGCAGGCCCGCCACGTCCCGCACCATGTCTTCGACGAACTTCGGGTTCTCGTAGGCACGCTCGGTGACGTACTTTTCGTCGGTACGCTTGAGCAGGCCGTAGAGCTCGCACGAGGCCTGGCTCTCCACGAGCCGCACGAGCTCCTCGATCCACAGGAAGCCCCGCGTCTGCGCCGTCACGGTCACGTGGGAGCGCTGGTTGTGGGCGCCGTAGGCGGAGATCTTCTTCGAGCAGGGACACAGGCTCGTCACCGGCACCACGACCTTCATCGTGAACACGTACTCCCCGCCGTCGCGCAGCTCCGCGGTGAAGGTGACCTCGTAGTCCATCAGGCTGCGCACGCCGGAGACGGGCGCGGCCTTGTCGATGAAGTAGGGAAAGCGCAGCTCGATGACGCCCGTCTCGGCCTCCAGGCGCGCGACCATCTCGCGCAGCATCGGTCCGATCGACTCCACCGAGATTTCCCGCTCGTTGCCGTACAGGATCTCGATGAAGCGCGACATGTGGGTGCCCTTGAAATGCTGGGGCAGGCCCACGTACATGCTGAACTCGGCGATCGTGTGCTGCACGCCGCCGCTCTTGTCGCGCACGCGTACCGGATGGCGGATGCCCTTGATGCCGACCTTGTCGATCGCGAGCCGGCGCTCGTCCTCCGAACTCTGCACGTCGTCGAGGATCGCCTCTTCCGTCATGTCGTGACTCCTTCGATGGGTGTCCGCTCGCGCCGTCCGCGCCGCGAACGGCCGGAGCCCGCACGGTCCTTCGCCACCGCCTCGGGCAGGGCGACGACGGCACGCAGGTTGGGAAACGGGTCGCACTTGTGCGGGATGGCCATCGCCTCGACGAAATACTGTTGAAAGCTCGCTTCCACCGCGGTTTCGATCTTGTCGATGCGGCGCACGGCCGCCTCGATCTCCCCGCGCCGACCCCGGTTCAGCAGCGCGATGCACGCGCCGGCGCCGGCGGCATTGCCCACCGAGGCGACGTGCTCGAGCGCGCAGTCCGGGATCAGGCCCAGGATCATCGCGTACTTGACGTCGATATGGCTACCGAAGGCGCCCGCGAGCCGGATGCGGTCGATGCGTTCGAGGCCGAGCTTGTCCATCAGCAGGCGGACGCCGGCGTAGAGCGCCGCCTTGGCGAGCTGGATCGCGCGCACGTCGTTCTGGGTGATGTGCAGGCTGCGCTCCGCGCTCTCGAAGAGGGAATAGGTGAAGGTGCGGCCGCTGGCCTTTACGCGCGCCGTACGCGCGGCCAGCGCGCCGTCGATCACGCCGTCCTGGTCGATGATCCCGGCCAGGAACATCTCGGCCAGGACCTCGATGATCCCCGAGCCGCAGATGCCGGTGATCCCGGTGGCGGCGGTCGCCTCCGCGAACCCCGGCTCGTCCGACCACAGTTCGCAGCCGATGACCTTGAAGCGCGGCTCCAGGGTCTCGCGGTCGATGCGCACCCGCTCGATCGCCCCCGGGGCCGCGCGCTGTCCGCAGCTGATCTGCGCGCCCTCGAAGGCCGGGCCGGTCGGGCTGGAGGCGGCGAGCAGGCGCTGGCGGTTGCCGAGCACGATCTCGGCATTGGTGCCGATATCGACGATCAGCGTCATCGCGTCGGTGAGATAGGGGGTTTCCGACAGGATCGCCCCCGCGGTATCCGCCCCCACGTGGCCGGCGATGCAGGGCAGCGCGTAGATGCGGGCGTTGGGATGGATGTGCAGGTCGATCTCGGTGGCCCACAAGCCGGTCACGGCCTCGTCGGTGGCCAGGGCGAAGGGGGCGCCCCCCAGCTCGACGGGGTTAATCCCGAACAGGAGGTGGTGCATGACGGGGTTGCCGACGAAGGTCGCCTCGACGATCTCGGCCACCGCGATCCCCGCCTCGGCGGCGAGCTCGGCCGCGAGCGCGTTGAGTGCCGTGCGCACCTCCCGCGTCATCTCGCCGTCGCCGCCCGGATTCATCATGACGTAGGAGACGCGGCTCATCAGGTCCTCGCCGAAGCGGATCTGCGGGTTCATCCGGCCCGCCGACGCGATCACCGCGCCGGTCTGCAGATCGCACAGGTGGGCGGCGATGGTCGTGGACCCGACGTCCACCGCCATGCCGTAGACCTTTTCGTGCAGACCGGGCCAGACCGCGATGATGCGCTCGGCCTCGTGCACCGCCACGGTGACCTTCCAGTCCCCCCGGCGCAGGGCGCCCTGCAGCTGCTGCACCACGCGGATGTCGGCCTGCAGGTCGGTGAGCCGCCACTCGAAGTCCAGCGCCTCCTTGAGCCGGCGCAGGTCGGACGACGGCAGGTGCATGTCCGGCTCCTGGACCTCCACGTAGTAGAGCCGAACCGCCGGATCGAGGGCGATGTCGCCCAGTTCGGCACCCTTGCGCACCACCTGGCGATGCACCTGGCTGTCGGCCGGCACGTCGATGACGACGTCGCCGCGGATCGTGGTGGAGCAACTCAGGCGGCGGCCGTCGAGCTTCGCACCGTGGGTCTTCTCCCAGGCGAGCTCGGTCTCGCTGCGCGGGCTCAGGTTGGCCGCGCAGGAATGGACGCCGTGCTTGGCGAACTCGCCTTCGGCGAGCGAGACCTGGCAGCGGCCGCACAGGCCGCGGCCGCCGCAGGTCGAGTCGATATCCACGCCGAGCGCGCGCGCGGCCTGGAGCACGGGGGTGCCGATCGGGAAGTGGCCGCGCCGTCCCGAGGGGGTGAATACAACGAGGGGGTCCTGGCTCACCATGCGCTCCTGTCGGGGTTGGAGAAGTCTATCCGGCGCAACCGGTGCGCGGCGGCGTCCCCTGTGGCCGGGGCTCTCTCGCGCGTGCCGGTCGGGTTCAGGCCGTTGCGCGGCGGCGGCGCGTCTCGCGCCGCCCGCGTGCCTCAGCCCCGTCGGCGCCGGCGGGCGGCACCTCGCGGAACTTGCGGATCCAGCGCATGCAGTCCTGGTCGTGGCCCATCAGCACGTCCGCGCCCATGATCGCGCTCATGATCTCGGCGTGCAGCGGGTTGGTGATCGCCGAGGTCATCCCGGAGGCGATCGCCATGCTCATGAAGGCCGCGTTGATGCCGTTGCGGTTGGGCAGGCCGAAGCTCACGTTGGACGCGCCGCAGGTGGTGTTCACCTTGAGCTCCTTCTGCAGGCGGTGGCACAGCTCGAACACCTGGCGGCCGGCGGTCGCCACCGCGCCGATGGGCATCACCAGCGGATCGACGACGACGTCGCAGGCGGGAATGCCGTGATCGGCCGCGCGATTGACGATCTTCCGGGCGATCTGGAAGCGCACCTCGGGATCCTGGGAGATCCCGGTCTCGTCGTTGCTGATCGCCACCACCGCCGCGCCGTACTTCTTCACGAGCGGCAGCACCGTCTCGAGGCGGTCCTCCTCGCCGGTGACCGAGTTCACCAGCGCCTTGCCCTGGTAGACCGCCAGCCCCGCCTCGAGGGCGGCCACGATGGAGGAGTCGATCGACAGGGGCACGTCGGTGAGCGACTGCACCAGCTTGACCGTCTCGGCCAGGATCGCCGGCTCGTCGGCGAGCGGGATGCCGGCGTTGACGTCGAGCATGTGGGCGCCCGCTTCCAGCTGGGCATGGACGTCGGAGATGACGCGCGAAAAATCGCCGGCCGCCATCTCGGCCGCGAGGAGCTTCCTCCCGGTCGGGTTGATGCGCTCGCCGATGACGACGAAGGGGCGCTCGAAGCCGATGACGACTTCCTTCTTGTGCGAGCTGATTACGGTATCGGTCATGCCTGCATCCTCTGCTTGTCGGTTTCACTGTGGTCACGGCCCGGGTACCAGGGGACGCGCCCCTCGAGCACACCGGAGGTTTCGATGATCTCGGCGACGGTCGTCTCCTGGCGGTAGGCCATGACGTGAACGCCGCTGACGCCTTCGATTTCGCGGATCTCCTGGATCAGGTCGATGCAGAGCTTCTTGCCCTCGGCCTTCTGCTTCTCGGCGCCCGCCAGCCGCTTGATGACGCTGTCGGGGATGTGCACGCCCGGCACGTGCTCGCGGATCCAGGTCGCGCTCTTGGCCGAGGCGAGCGGGCCGACGCCCACCATGATGTAAACCCGGTTCGGCCCTTCGAGCAGGCCCAGGTCGCGCACCTGGGCCATGAAGGCCTTGAGCCGCGGCACGTCGTAGCAGTACTGGGTCTGGATGAACTGCGCCCCCGCGGCCACCTTCTTGGCGAGACGGTGCGGCCGCCAGTCGAAGGGCGGTGCGAAGGGATTCTCCGCCGCGCCGAGGAACACCCGCGGCGGCAGCGCGAGCTTGCGTCCGCTCTCGAAGCGGCTCTCGTCGCGCATGGTGCGCGCGATCTCGAGCAGCGACATCGAGTCCAGGTCGAAGACCGGCTTCGCCTGGGGATGGTCGCCCGCCTGCACGCCGTCGCCGGTGAGGCACATGATGTTGCACACGCCCATCGCCGCGCCGCCGAGGATCTCGCCCTGGATCGCGATGCGGTTGCGGTCGCGGCAGGCGATCTGCATGACCATGGCGTAGCCGCGGCGGGTGAGCAGCGAGCACACGCCCACGCTCGACATGTGGCAGTTCGCGCCCGAGCCGTCGGTGGCGTTGATCGCGTCCACGTAGCCGTCGAAGATCGCGGCGCGCTTGAAGACCTCTTCCGGGTCGGCCGAGTCGGGCGGATCGATCTCGGTGGTCACCGCGAACTTGCCCGCGCGCAGCACCCGCTCGAGGCGCCCGGGCGAGACGTGGCCGGGCAGGATGGGCAGCAGCTCGCCGGCGGCCGGTTCGTCGTCGAATCTCATTTGTGCTCTCCCTGCGCGGCGGCGCGCCGCTCGGCGATCTGGCGCACCACGCGCAGCCACGACGAGGTCTCGCGCAGCCGGGCGTCCACCGGCTTCTGCACGATGTGGATCTTCTTGCCGCTCTTCATGTGCTGGCTGCCGGCCCAGGCCTCGGCCCACACACACTTCATCTCGGGCTTGACCTCGCAGTGGCCGTTGGCGCGCACGCCGCCGCAGGGGCCGTTGCGCAGGTTCTTGGGGCAGTTCATCGGACAGGACATGCCGGTCGAACTGAGGGCGCACTGGCCGCACATCTTGCAGTCGAAGAGGAAGCCCTTGACCGCGCGCTCGACGACCGCCACCGGGCGTTCGACGCGCGCGTAGCCGATGCCGCGCCATAGCGGATCGAGCCGCGCGACAACGGGTTCGAACACGTTGTAGATGAACTCGAAAACCCGTGAGTGCCGGACCACCCATCGGCGTACTGAATACATGGAATGCCTCCTTCAACCGCCAGGGCCGGCGCGCGCGACCGATGAACACTTCCGCAGGCGATGGACCGTGCAGGCACCATCGCCCGGCTTTCCCGCGTTCGCGCCCGATCAGGCCGCGCGGCGCTGCTGGATCAGCGCCTTGGCGGTCTCCACCGCCACACCCGCATCGCGGCAGTAGGCATCGGCCCCGACGGCCTTGCCGAAGGCCTCGTTCAGCGGCGCCCCGCCCACCAGCACGATGTAGTCGTCGCGGATGCCCTTTTCCTTCATGGTGTCGATGACCACCTTCATGTAGGGCATGGTCGTGGTCAGCAGCGCCGACATGCCGAGGATGTCGGGCTTGTGCTTCTCCAGCTCCTCGATGTAGGTCTCCACCGGGATGTTGATGCCGATGTCGATGACCTCGAAGCCGGCGCCTTCCATCATCATCGTCACCAGGTTCTTGCCGATGTCGTGGATGTCGCCCTTGACCGTGCCGATCACCACCTTGCCGACCGTCTCGGCACCGGTGTCCGCGAGCAAGGGGCGCACGATCTCCATGCCGCCCTTCATCGCGTTGGCCGCCATCAGCACCTCGGGCACGAACAGGATGCCGTCACGGAAATCCACGCCCACGATCCGCATGCCTTCGACCAGCGCCTCGTCCAGCACCCGGCTCGCGCTCCAGCCGCGCGAGAGCAGGATGTTGGTGCCCTCCACGATCTCGTCGCGCAGGCCGTTGTAGAGATCGTCGTGCATCTGCTCGACGAGCTCGTCGTCGGGCAGGGAAGCCAGGTCGAAATCTTCACCGTCTTCGATCGGGTCCGCCATGGTCGTCTTCTCCTTGAGGTGTGCGTTGCGGGTGCCGCACAGCGGACCCGATGACGCGAAGGTTAGGCGTGCCCCCCGGACGTAGCAGGCGTCTCAACGACCCCCCCATGTCCAATCGCGACATGTCGAATCGCCCGCCGTGGCCGCGATTGCCAGCGCCGGCGGGGGTGTCGTGGGCCGACTTGAGGTCGTCGCAACCAGACATGCGAGGATCGACCACGAGATTAGATTTCCCTGCGGATGGCCGAAGGTGCCGCAGCAGGGAAACCCGCGACGGGCACGTCACCCAGACTCGGCCCCGCCATGCCGGCTACGGGCTGGGCACATACAACGGTGGATTCAGGAGACGCGCAATGTCGGTAATGACGGAAGGGAAGAACATCTACGTACTCAAGGCGAGCTGCAAGGGCGTGATCGGCACCGTCGCACGCATCTCGACGTTTCTTGCCGAGCGCCGCTGTTACATCATGGAGATGCAGCAGTTCGACGAGATCCTCACCGGGCGCTTCTTCGTGCGCACCGTGTTCTCGACGACGCCCGACCGCACCCCCTCGCTCGAGGAGCTCAAGCGTGCCTTCGGCGAGGAGCTGCCGCGCGCCGAGGAAGACTTCGAGTGGGAAATCCACGACACCCTGGCGCGGCCGAAGGTGCTGTTGATGGTGTCGAAGTTCGACCATTGCCTGGACGACCTGCTCTACCGTGTGCGCACCGGCGAGCTGAAGATGGAAGTGCCCGCGATCGTGTCGAACCACCCCGATCTGAAGCGCCTGGCCGACTGGCACGGCATCCCGTTCGTCCACCTGCCGGTCACGCCCGAGACGAAGGCCGCCCAGGAAGCCCGCCTGATGGAGATCGTCGCCGAGACCGGCACGGACCTCGTCGTGCTCGCGCGCTACATGCAGGTGCTGTCGGAGGATCTGTGCCGCAAGCTGGCCGGCCGGGCGATCAACATCCACCACTCCTTCCTGCCGGGCTTCAAGGGCGCCAAGCCCTATCACCAGGCCCACGACCGCGGGGTGAAACTCATCGGCGCGACCGCCCACTACGTGACGTCCGATCTCGACGAGGGGCCGATCATCGAACAGGCCGTCGAGCGGGTCGACCACACCTATCGCCCCGAGCACCTCGTCGCAGTGGGGCGCGATACCGAATGCCTCGCCCTTGCGCGCGCGGTGCGTTACCACATCGAGCACCGCGTCTTCCTCACCGGCAACAAGACCGTGGTGTTCCGCTGACCATGGGCGAGATCATCGACGGAAAGCAGTTCGCCGAGCGCTTGCGGGCCGAGATCGGCCGCCAGGTCGTGCGGCTGCGCGAGGAGCACCTCGTCACCCCCGGCCTCGCTGTCATCCTCGTGGGCGAGGATCCCGCCAGCCAGGTCTATGTGCGCAACAAGGCGCGTCAGGCGCGCGAGGCCACGATGGCTTCCTTCGAGTACCGCCTGCCCTATGGCGTACCGCAGGAGACGCTGCTGGAGCTGATCGAGCGGCTGAACGGCGATCCGGCGGTGCATGGCATCCTCGTGCAGCTGCCCTTGCCGCCCCAGGTCGACGCCGGCCAGGTCATCAACGCGATCCGCCCGGACAAGGACATCGACGGCTTCCACCCGGTCAATGTGGGCAGCCTGACCACCGGGGGGGATGGCACGGTGCCGTGCACGCCCCTCGGCTGCCTGATGCTGCTCAAGCACCGACTGGGCGACCTCTCCGGGCTGAAGGCAGTCGTGCTCGGGCGCTCGAACATCGTCGGCAAGCCCATGGCGGCACTGCTGCTGCGCGAGAACTGCACGGTCACCCTCGCCCACTCGAAGACACGCGACCTGGCCGACGAATGCCGCCGGGCGGACATCCTGGTCGCCGCGGTGGGGCGGCCACGCATGATTCCCGGTGACTGGATCAAGCCGGGCGCGACGGTGATCGACGTGGGCATCAACCGGATCGACACCCCGGACGGCAAGGGTCGCCTGGTAGGCGACGTGGACTTCGACAGCGCCGTCGAGGCGGCCGGCGCGATCACGCCGGTGCCGGGCGGCGTCGGCCCGATGACAATCGCCTGCCTGCTGCTCAACACGCTCGAAGCCGCCTGCCGGCAGCATGGCCTGCCCGTCCCGGCCGGCCTCATGGAGGCCGCGTGGGGATGAGCGCTACGCCGCTGGCGGCGCTGGCCGCAGAGCCGCTGCGCTGCGCGGCCGACGTGGTTCGGCTGCTCGAAGCGCTCGCAGCGGCCGAGCCGTCGCGCCGCCGGCCCCCGGATGCCCAGGCCCTGCAGCCGGTGACCGAGTTGCTCGCGCGCACCGGCGATCCCCACCGGGCGCTGCGAATCATTCACGTGGCCGGATCGAAGGGCAAGGGCAGCACCGCCCTGCTCTGCGAGGCGATCCTCGGCGCGGCGGGCCTGCATGTCGGCACCTACACCTCGCCGCACCTGCAGCGCTGGACCGAACGCTACCGCGTCGGTGGACAGGAGGTCGCCGAAGCGGAGTTCGTTAGCGCGGCCGAGCGGGTGCGGCCCCATCTCGCGCACTTGCTCGACGACGAGCATCCGCCGGGCTTCTTCGACTTCGCCACGGCGACCGCCTTCGCGCTGTTCGAGCACACCGGCGTCGAGGTGGCCGTGATCGAGGTGGGACTGGGCGGCCGGCTGGACGCCACCAACGTCGTGCACCCGCTCGTGAGCTGCATCACCAGCATCGAGCTGGAGCACACCGACCGCCTCGGAACGACCCACGCGGCGATCGCCGGCGAGAAGGCCGGGATCATCAAGCCGGGCGTCCCGGTGGTGATCGGCGACCTGTCCGCCGACGCGCTGGGCGCGGTAGCCGCCCGCGCCGCCGCCTGCGCCGCGCCTCTGCAGCGCCTCGGCCACGACTTCATGGCGCACGTGGCACGCGCTTCCGAGAACGGCCTCGAGACCCGTATCGGCAGCGGCGCGCTCGCGGTAGACGTCGCACTGCCCGTGCTGGGCCCCCATCTGGCCGGCAATGCCGCCATGGCCTTCGCCTGCGTCCAGCAGTCCGGGCTCCTGAGCGCACCGCAACTCGCCGATGCCGCCCGTCGCGGCCTGGCCGAAGCGAAGCTCCCCGGCCGCACCGAAATACTCACGCGTCGCCCCTGGGTGATCGCCGATGGCGCCCACACCGAATCGTCGGCCCAGGCCTTGATGCGCTCGCTCGACGGGCTGGCCTGCCGAGAGCGCCACATGGTGGTATCGATTTCAGCCGGGAAGGACTTGTCCGCGCTCCTGCCCATCCTGTCGTCGCGGGCGACCTCCCTCGTCGCGACCCGCGCCGACCGTCGGCGCTCGCTCGACCCGGCCGCGATCGCGGACTGGATCGTCGGGCACCTTCCCGGACTGCCTGTGCGCGCCGTCGAGGACCCGTTGAGGGCCGTTCAGGAGACCCTCGAAGGCCTCGCGCCCGATTCCCTCCTGTGCATCACCGGTTCCGTATACGCCGCCGGCATCGCGCGATCCGCGCTGCTGAGATGAACGCGCAGCGGCATTCAGGCTTGGACGAGCGCCATGGGTGACAAACTGCCTCAGGCTCCGCGCAGCTTCGACAGCCGCCTTCGACACAGCAATCGGGCCCATCTGCAGGGCCGAACGGCCGACGCCCCGCATCCGCCCATCTGCCGCCGCATCGGCTTCGTGTTGCTCGAACACTTCTCGATGATGGCCTTCACCGGCGCCGTCGACGCGATCGTCACCGCCAACCTGATCGGCCGCGAGCCGCTCTACCGCTTCGACACCTGGAGCCTGGAGGGGGCGACGGTGCGCAGCGACCTGGGCATCAACATCTCGGTCGACGGGGAGCTGCCCGCGCTGGACGCCAGGGAGCTGGACATCCTGATCGTCTGCGGCGGCTTCCGCTCGAAGCTCGAGCCACGGCGTCCCGTGCTCGAGAAGCTGCGCGAGGTGGCGCGGCAGCGGGTGATCCTGGGCAGCCTGTGGAACGGCAGCTACCTGCTCGCCCACGCGGGCCTGCTGGACGGCTACACCTGCACCGTGCATCCGGACAGCCGCGACGGCCTCGAAGAGCTCTGCCCCCGGGTCAGGCTCCTGCCCAACCCTTTCGTCATCGACCGGGACCGCATCTCGTCGGCCGGCGCCAACAGCGCGCTGGGCATGATGCTCGCCGTGATCCGGCATCACCACGGCGACGAGATGGTGCAGGGCATCGAGGAGATCCTCGCCTGCGACCGGACCCTGGACGATCTCCCCGACAGTCCGATGCCGACCCTGGTGGGCGACCCCACCTTCCCGGAGGCGCTCCAGACCGTGCTGCAACTGATGAAGAACAACATCGAGGAACCCTTGAGCGTCGATGATCTGGCGCTCCACGCACAGATCTCCCGGCGCCGGATCGATCGCCTGTTCCAGCGCTACCTGAACACGACCCCCTCGCGCTACTACCTGGAGACCCGCCTCACCCGCGCTCGACGCCTGCTCCAGCAGACCAACGAGCCGGTCACCAGCATCGCCATCGCCTGCGGCTTCACCAGCGCCCCGCATTTCAGCCGGTGCTATCGCGAGTTCTTCGGCATGTCGCCGTCCCAGGCCGGCGCCCGCCGCCGCGGCGGGTCGCAAATATGACGGCGAATGCCGCACACAGGCTCGCGCTCGCGTGATCGCGGTGGTGCAATCGGGGACAGACTCAGGACGTGGAGCCCCCAATGAATCAGCGCAAGTCGGATATTCGCGCCCGCGTGCTCGACCGCAGGGACGCCCTCGCCCCGGCCGAGCGGCGGCGGCTCAGCGCGGACATCACCGCGCGCATCCTGTCCCTGCCGGCCTGCGGCAGAGCACAGACGGTCCTGGCCTACTCGAGCTTCGGCAGCGAATTCTCCACCGGGGCCTTCATCGACGCCGTGCTCGAATCCGGCAGCACGCTCGTGCTGCCGCGTGTCAATCGTGGCACCCGACAGCTCGACCTCTATCGGGTTTCCAACCCGAAGCGGGAACTCGTCCCCGGCACTTGGGGAATCGCTGAACCGGATCCCCATGTTTGTCCACCGGTCAGCCCTGCCCTGGTGGACATGGTCCTCGTGCCGGGGGTGGCATTCGACCGCAGTGGCGCCCGCATCGGCTACGGGGCCGGCTATTACGACAAGCTCCTGGTGTCCTGCCTCGCCCTCGGCGGGCGTCCCCGCACGGTGGCCCCGACCTTCGGTTGCCAGATCGTCGACGCGGTCCCGATCGAACCCCACGATGTCCTCGTGGATCACGTGGTCACCGAATCCGACTGTTTCCCGACGCCGGGCGGGTGAGGCGCGAATCGTGGCGAGCCCGCCGGAAAGCCCGCAAGGGCTCGGTCCGGGCGGCCTCCACGGCCTCCGGTCCTAGTTCTTCACGCAGCCCCGGGCAGCCTGCGGCATAGGCTTGCTCCGTGCCCGGATCGCCTTCGCCAGGCCGAGCAGTGTGAGAAGGAGCCACAGCACCTGGGTCACGGCTGCCGCGAGGTTGAAATCGACCACCAGCGAGTACAGCAGGCACACCGGGCCGAGGATGTTGAGTCCGGTGTATCGGAGGTCGTTCTGCCGAAGGTGGCCGAGCTGCAGCCCTGCATAGGCGGCCAGATAGCAGATCACGCCGATGATTCCGACGAGGTCGTGAAGGCTCATGGACTCTCCGTGAAGCGGGCGTCATCCGAAGATACCGCGCAAGCGGCGCCGGGACGGCGAGCCGCTCCTCCAGGGGGCGGCCGGCGAGAACCTGTCGACCGACATGTCCGACACCCGTTCCCCGAGCCCCGCAACGCGCCCCGGATTCTAGCCGCGGGCGACGAAATCCCAAACAACGGACGCCTCCCGAGGGCGCGGATCGTGCCGCGAGGCGGGCGTCGATCAGCCTTCGGCCGACGACGCGGCCAGCTTTCGGCTCAGGCAGGCCAGACGGGCATGGGCAAGGGAATCGTCGAGGCGAAGCACGAGCTCGGCGCACCGTTGAAGATCCTCGGGGGTCAGATCGGCACCGCAGCTCACCGCAGCCTCCAGGCGCTGCAGCGACAGGCGACGGTGACCGAGGCGAAGGCTGTGGCGCAGCAGCGCCACGGCTGCCTCGCGGATCTGCGCATCGTCCTGCGCCATCTCGAAGGAGCGCTTCAAGCGCTGGGCGGCTTTACGGACCACAGCGCCCTCCCGAGGCCCCGCGTTCTTCGGCGCGCTTGCGCGGCGGCCCCGAAGCGATCGCAGTGATGCGCGTTTCGAAGAACACGTCGCCGTCGATCTCGTCCTTCACCCGGTTTTCATCGTGCTCGAACTCGATCCGGACCGAGTCGGCTCCCGCCTGCCGCGCGAGCGCCTCCGCCTGCGCTGCCGCCAGGTCCCGCGCATGCGCCACGGCCGTTTCGAGTTGCGGGAAGTCCGCGGGGCCGTCGTCGGTGAAGACCCGGAAGGTCCCGCGCGTCGGCTGGGTGACCGTGAGATGCACCCGTTGCGACACCTCCCCGAGGACCGCGCCGACCGCATTCGCGACCTCGGCGAACTGCGGCATGTAGAGGCCGACTCGCAAGCCGCGGGCCACCTCCGGGTAGTAGCTCGCGGCCGGCCCGCCGACCGCGACGATGGGGGTCTCGGCGGCGAACTGGATGGAGAACACCGTGGGCTTGGACGGATCGCGGCGTTTCTCCATGGCCATGGCCGTCAGCAGCCGGGCGAGCTTGTCGGCCTGGGCGGCCGCGAGCTGGTTCTGCTCGTGCAGACCGGCCTCCACCAGCTTCTGGCTGATGCCGTCGATCACGAGATCGAAGATCTGTCGCGACGGCCCCTCGGCGTCGCCCTCCGGCCAGGTGCCGAAGCCATACAGGCGTCGCATCTGCCGCGCCCAGATCCGCGCGCCCAGCACCGCCGCGGCGGCGCTCCAGTGGCTGGAGATGCCCAGCACGTGCGCCGCGTCCGTCGGCGTGAAGCCGCTGTAGATGACGAGCCCCTTGCGCTCGAGCCTTGCCAGCGCGCGTGCGAGGCGGCGATCGTCCGCGGCGGCCTGCTCGATGTCCACCGGCCCGTCGGCGAGCCGCTCCCATGCCTGCCGCTCATCCTCGGGCAAGCGCCCGAGCAGCGCCGCGTCGTGCTGCGAGCGCAGCGCAAAGCGCAGCTGGCTGCTGTTGGCCGGCGAGCCGGCCTGCCGCTCCAGCGCCGGCAGCACCCTGGGGTGCTCTGCCGCGAGCAGGCTCAGGGGCACGACCCGGCGCGGCCCGATCGAGATGCCCTCGCCGCCACTGAAGCGGACCTCGCTGTCGCCGCCGAGCCCGATCGAGTAGACGCGCACCGTCTCGATCATCGGCTGCCATCCGCCGATCAGCGCGCCGTCGAAGCTGAGCTCGGGGCGGCCGTTGCGGACCACGGCGATGTCGGTCGTCGTGCCCCCCATGTCGGCCACGATCGCGTCGCGCAGCCCACTGAGCGCACAGGCCCCGAGCACGCTCGCGGCCGGCCCCGACAGCACGGTGCCGACCGGACGCTGCAAGGCCGAGGCGGCATTGACCAGCGAGCCGTCCCCCTTGACGATCATCAGCGGCGCGAGGATGCCGCGCGAGGCCAGGATGGCTTCGACGGACTCGATCAGCCGCTGCACGTGGGCGATCATGCGCGCGTTCAGGGCGACCGTCGCGGCGCGCCGGGGCGCGCCGAGGGAGGATGCGAGCTCGTGCCCGCAGGTCACCGGCTTGCGCGACAGCTCGCGCACCAGTTCCCGCGCGCGTATCTCGTGGCGCGGATTCCTCACGCTGAAGGTGGCGGAGACGGCAAAGGCGGACACCTTTTCGCCCCAGTTCAGAATTGCCGCACGTACGGCCTCTTCATCCAGCGGTTCGGCCTCGAAACCCCCGGCATCGTGCCCGCCGGCGATGGTCACGATGGACTCGGGGCCGAGCAGCTCCGCGAGCCCGCTCGCCCGCACCTGGCGCTCGTCGTAACCGATCAGCAACGCGCACACCGGAGAGCCCTTGCCTTCGACGACCGAGTTGGTGGTGAGCGTGGTCGACAGGGAAACCAGCGACACCTCGGACAGGCGTTCCGGCGGCAGGCCGTCGATCGCCCGCGCGATGCCGACGGTGAGGTCGTAATGGGTCGTCAGCTGCTTCGCGCTGGCAGCGATCTCCCGCCGCTCGTCGAGGAGCACCGCGTCGGTAAAGGTTCCCCCCGTGTCGATGCCCAGCATCAAACCCATCTTCGGCTCCCCAGGATGTTGGACGGCAACGCGGCGCCAGGAAGCGACCCGCGCCCGTCCCGGTCATGCACGATGGCGGCAGGGCCGCTGCCGTCGCCCCTGCGCCGCCACCGAATCTAATCGCCCGGGCGATCGGCGCGTGCCTCATTGCGACCGACTCCGGCCGACGCACGACAGCCCGGCTGCCGGCCGGAGGCCTCTGCTGCGTATCGATGACGCAATCAGGCCCGCCCCTGTCGCATACGCGCGAGAGACCCTCGGAACACGACGCTATG
This sequence comes from Azoarcus sp., assembly GCA_020725025.1. Lineage (GTDB taxonomy): Bacteria > Pseudomonadota > Gammaproteobacteria > Burkholderiales > Rhodocyclaceae > Aromatoleum. The sequence goes on along the minus strand of DYFV01000043.1, from coordinate 16,533 downwards.
CTCCAGCGAACCAATACCGTCGCCCGAGGAGCTGCAGATGAATGCGAACGCGCGGAAACGGTTCACGGAACCCCGCTGAACGGAACCATGGAAGCGACCGAGCACGCCCACCTGCGTTTCGATTTCCCCGCCCGCGACGGGCTGCAGGGGCCGCTTCGTTTCGCTCGCCCGTGCGAGACGATCGAAGCCCGGCAACCGGGCGAGGTGCGCGCGGCGCTGGCGCGTGCCGACGCGCGTGCCCGCGACGGCCGGTGGGTCGCGGGCTTCGTCTGCTACGAGGCGGGCGCCGCCTTCGATCCGGCCTTTCGTTTCCGCGCCCGTACGGCGCTGCCGCTCGCCTGGTTCGGCGTGTTCGACGCGCCTGCACACGTCGCACACGGGGAGCCAGGCGCCGCACCGGCCGCGCTCGCCTGGGCGCCGACCACACACCGCGCCCGCTACGACGCGGACATTGCGGCCATCCTCGCGCACATCCGCGCCGGCGACGTGTATCAGGTCAATCACACCCTGCGGCTCGCCGGCCCCTACCGGGGCGACAGCCTCGCGCTGTACGAGCGCCTGCGCCGGCGCCAGCCGGACGGCTATTGCGCCCACATCGCGCTCGGGCGGCATCGCATCCTGAGCCTGTCGCCCGAGCTCTTCTTCCGCCGTGAAGGCGCCCGCCTCACCCTGAAGCCGATGAAGGGCACTGCACGGCGCGGCAGCACGCCCGCGTCGGACCGCGCGCTCGCGGATGCCCTCGGCGCGTCGGCGAAGAACCGCGCCGAGAACCTGATGATCGTGGACCTGATCCGCAACGACCTGTCGCGCGTCGCGCGGCCTCACACGGTGAAGGTGCCCGAGCTGTTCGAGGTGGAAGCGCATCCGACGGTCTGGCAGATGACCTCCACGGTGACGGCCGAGCTTCGCGCGGGCGTGGATCTCGAGCAGATCTTCGCGGCCATGTTTCCCTGCGGCTCGATCACCGGGGCACCGAAGATCAAGGCGATGGAAATCATCGCCAACCTGGAGCGCGAGGCGCGCGGCATCTATTGCGGCGCGATCGGCCTCCTTCGGCCCGGTGGCGATGCCGTCTTCAACGTCGCGATCCGGACGCTCGCGCTCGACGCGGCCACCGGCGAGGGTTGCTACGGCGCGGGCGGCGGCATCACCGCGGATTCGCTCGCCGATGCGGAATACGACGAGGTGCTCGCGAAGTGCCAGGTGATCCGCCCCGCCGCTGCCCCGGCCGACGTGGCGGCCACGATCCGGAAGGAGACGGCCATGACGGCCGGCTAGCACGGACCGCCCGGCCGGCAAGCCGGCCTTCGGTTTTTGGAAAGGTGCCACGAAGCATATGAGGACTTCCCTCTCCCTCCTCTTCGTTCCTCACATGCGGCACCTTTTCCCTTTCTTTGCAGAGGCAAGAGACACACGCCCCCATGGACTCGAAGATGCCTGAACACGGTGGACAGCTGCGCGCCGCCGCGGCCCGCTACCGGATCCCCCTGGCCGATTGGCTGGACCTGTCGACCGGCGTGAGCCCCTTCGGGTGGCCGGTTCCGCCGCTCGACGCGCGGGTCTGGCTCCGCCTGCCGGAGGCGGGGGACGGTCTCGAAGCGGCCGCGGAAACCTATTACGGCAGCGCGAACGGCATGCCGGTCGCGGGCTCGCAGGCCGCGATACAGGCGCTCCCGGCGCTGTTCCCGCAGGCGTCGGTCACCTGCCTTTCGCCCCTGTACAACGAGCACCCGCACGCGTGGCAGGCGGCCGGCCACCAGGTCCGCGAGGTCGTCGGCGCATCGATCGACGAGGCGCTGCGGACCGATACCCGGCACGTCGTGCTGTGCAACCCCAACAACCCCACGGCTCGGCGCTGCGGCGCGGACGCGCTCTTGAAGGCTGCCGCGCGACTTCGCGAGCGCGACGGCATCCTGCTCGTAGACGAAGCCTTCATCGACGCGACGCCGGATGACAGCCTCGCTCCCCTCGCGGGCACCGAGGAGGCGCCCAACCTGATCGTGCTGCGCTCGCTGGGCAAGTTCTTCGGCCTCGCAGGTGCGCGGGTGGGCTTCGTGTTCGCCACGACGACCGTGCGCGAGCGGCTGGCCGCACGGCTCGGCCCCTGGACGGTGTCGGGCCCGGCGCGCGAAGTGGCGCGCCTCGCCCTCGCGGACCGCGCGTGGCAGGCGGGGATGCGCCCGCGCCTGCATTCGGCCGGACGGCGTCTCGCCGCACTGCTCGAACCTCTGGGCGAAGTCGGCGCGACCGCCCTGTTCGCAACCCTCGCCTCGCCGCAGGCCCGGGCCCTGCACGAGTTCCTCGCACGCCGAGCGATCCTGACGCGCCACTTCGAGCGGCATTCGCTGATCCGCTTCGGTCTGCCGGCGTGCGAAGGCGAATGGAGCCGTCTGGCCGACGCCCTGCGCGAGGCCCGCGACGCCTCGCCGTTGAAGGCGTGACATCCTGCGGGCCGCGTCGTCCGGCTCCGGGCGGCGCGGGCTCCACCACGTCGCGAATCGGCACGAACGCGTCGTAGCAATGCGCGTGTCCCCGGATCGGTCGTCCTAACCTAGGTGCCACGGGTCCGCAGGAGCGGTGCCCGAAACATCCTGGAACGAGGAGAAGGCGCCCATGGCGGAGCTGGTGGACGGTGCATGGCGATGGAGTGTCCCGGCATGGCACCCGCGCTGATCATCGCTTGCGGCGCGATCGCCCGCGAGCTCAAGGCCGTGATCGACGCAAACGGCTGGCGACACATGCAGTTGCAGTGCCTGCCGGCCGACCTGCACAACCGCCCGGAGAGGATTCCGGCGGCGGTGCGCGAGAAGATCCGGGCCGCGCGGGGGCATTTCGGCCGCATCCTCGTCGCCTATGCGGACTGCGGCACCGGTGGTCTGCTCGACCGGGTGCTCGAGGACGAGGGCGTGGAGCGCCTGCCGGGCGCCCATTGCTACGAGTTCTTCGCGGGTACGCCCGCTTTCGCCGCGCTCGCCGATGCGGAGCCGGGCAGCTTCTACCTGACCGATTTTCTGGTGCGACATTTCGAGCGGCTGGTGCTCCGCGAGCTCGGCATCGAGCGCCACCCGGAGCTGGCGGCTCAGTATTTCGGCAACTACCGCCGCCTGGTGTATCTGGCCCAGCACGTGGATGGGGAGCTCCTCGCACAGGCACGCGCGGCCGCCGCGCGCCTCGAGCTCGCGTTCGAATACCGGTACACCGGCTACGGCGACCTCGAGCGATCCCTGGTCAGATTTCATCGGGGCGCGGCGCCCGCCCCCAATGCGGAGCGAAGCGAATGGCAAAGCTGATTGTGGTGCAGTGGCGGGACATCCCCGCGCAGGTGATCGTCAAGAGCGGTCGGGACAGCGCGAAGGTGCAGCTGTCCGAGCGTTTCCAGGTCGCGATCGACCGGGCCGCGATGCGCGCCGGCAAGGGCAGCTCGGACGCCTATCTCGAGGACTGGCGCCGGCAGCCGCCCCGCGACTGCAGCGGCGACCTGGAAGCCGAGGCGATCGCCGAAGCGAACCGCATCGAAGCGCAGTACAGCGACGAGGCCCTGGAGGCGCTCGTCCGGGCAAAGGGCCTCGCCACGAGCGCGGTGGATTAGGTAGGAGATCTCCCCCTTGGCGAAGACCGAGCGGGACAAAGGCGGGTAGCGACACAATGGGCGCGGCGCCGGCCCCTCAACCACCCCCCGCGGGGCCGACCGACCCCTCGAACAGGCTGTCCACCCGCAGCACCTCCCCCGCCCCCTGGGCGTCGTAGCCCGGCAGGGCGACGACCCGCTGCGCGAAGAGCGGGCTGCGCAGCATCCCGAGCAGGTCCTGCATCGCCGGCTGCTCCAGCACGTCGTGGCGGCAGGCGAGGAAATAGGTCTCCTGGGCGAGCGGCAGGAAGTCCAGCTTGAAGCGGCTCGCCGCCGCCGCGACGCCGAAGCCGGCGTCGGCCATGCCGCTGGCGACGAAGGCGGCCACCGCGGAGTGGGTGAACTCCACCTGCTCGTAGGTGGCGACGGCCTCGGGCTTCACCCGCGCCTGCGCCAGCAGCAGGTCGAACAGGATGCGGGTGCCGGAGTTGGGCTGACGGTTCACGAAGCGCACCCCGGGCGCGGCCAGGTCGCCGAGGCTGCGGATGCCCAGGGGATTCCCCGCGGCGACGAACAGGCCCTGGGTGCGGGTGACCAGGCGGATCAGCCGGTGGGTGCGCGGCTTGAGGTACTTGGTGCAGCGGGCCACCAGCTCCTCGGCCGCCAGGTCCTTGGGCAGGTGAAAGCCGCACAGCTCGCAGTTGCCCCGCGCCATCGAGGCCATCGCCTCGACCGAGCCGAGATACAGCAGCTCCAGGCGCGCCTTGCCGATCTGCGCGAACAGCTCCGGCAACAGATCCACCGCGAAACCGTGGCTGGCGTGCAGGCGCAGGGTCGGCTGGCTTTCGCTCATGGCGCGGCTGATCTCCCGGTCGATCTCCACCGCCAGGTTCTGCAGCTGCGGGCCCAGCCGCGCCTGCACCCGCTCGGCCGCCCAGGCGAGCTTCTCGCCGAGGGGCGTGAGCCGCGCGCCGCGCCCCTTGACCAGCTCGACCAGGGGCACGCCGAAGAAGCCGGACCAGTGATGGATCAGATTCCAGCAATGGCGATAGGAATAGCCGACCCGGGCGGCCGCGTCCGTCAGCTTGCCGGTCTGGTGGATGGCCTGCAGGACCCGGAACAGCAGGGGGTCGAGCTCCTGTCCGGCGGCGTTGCGGAAGCGCCACGCCGGCTCGATGGTGATCAGCTCTTTCGGCATAAAACTTCATATCGTGATTTCTGGAACATGGTGCTAATTTACCTGCAAAACAGGGAGTAATAGCAAATCAACCCCAAATATGCATTGAAGTGCATATTTAGTTCGTTGCGGAGGCAAGCGTGACCCAAGCCCATCCCGACCCAGCCACCGCCCGCCTCGCGCGGGTACGGAGCATCGCCGGCGCCCACCATGGCATGCCGGGCGCCCTGCTCCCCATCCTCCACGCCATCCAGGGCGAGCTCGGCTGGGTGCCGGCCGAGGCGGTGCCGGTCATCGCCGAGACCCTCGACCTGTCCCGCGCCGAGGTCCATGGCGTGATCAGCTTCTACCACCACTTCCGCACCACCCCGCCGGGCCGCCACGTGGTCCAGGTCTGCCGCGCGGAGTCCTGTCAGGCGATGGGGGGCGAGGCCCTGGAGGCGCACGCCAAGGCGAGCCTGGGCATCGACTGGCACGAGACCACGGCCGACGGCGCGGTGACCCTGGAGCCGGTGTACTGCCTCGGCAACTGCGCCTGTTCGCCGGCGATCCGGGTCGGCGACGAGATCCTCGGGCGCCTCGACGCGGCCGGCTTCGACGAGGTGGTGGCGGCGCTGCGCGGCGAGGAGGCGGATGCCGGACTGCTGCCCCGGGATTCCGCCGGAGCGCCATCCGGGCTACGGGACGGCGGGGTGAGCCGATGAGCGCGCGCATCTATGTCCCGGGCGACTCGAGCGCGCTGTCGGTCGGCGCCGAGCGCGTCGCCCGGGCCGCGGCGGCCGAGGCCGCGCGGCGCGGAATCGAGGTGGAGATCGTGCGCAACGGCTCGCGGGGCCTGTTCTGGCTGGAACCGCTGGTGGAGGTGGAAACGCCCGCCGGGCGGCTCGCCTACGGACCGGTGCGCGCGCAGGACGTGGCGGGCCTGTTCGACGCGGGCTTTCTCACGGGCGGCACGCACCCCCTCGCCCACGGCCCGACCGAGGCCATCCCCTGGCTCGCCCGCCAGGAGCGCCTGACCTTCGCCCGGGTGGGCGTCACCGACCCGCTGTCCATCGAGGACTACCGCCACCACGGCGGCTTCGCCGGGCTGGCCCGGGCGATCGCGCTGTCCGGCGCGGACGTGGTCAAGGAAGTCACCGACTCCGGCCTGCGCGGACGTGGCGGCGCGGCCTTTCCCACCGGCATCAAGTGGAATACGGTGCTCAACGCCACGGCCGAACAGAAGTACGTGGTGTGCAACGCCGACGAGGGCGACTCGGGCACCTTCTCCGACCGCATGGTGATGGAGGGCGACCCCTACTGCCTGATCGAGGGCATGGCCATCGCCGGCATCGCGGTGGGGGCGACCCGGGGCTACATCTACCTGCGCTCCGAGTACCCCCACGCCCAGCGCGTGTTGAATGCCGCCATCGAGCGCGCCCGCGCCGCCGGCTACCTCGGCCCCGACGTGATGGGCTCGGGCCGGGCCTTCGAGCTGGAGGTGCGCCTTGGCGCCGGCGCCTACATCTGCGGCGAGGAGACCGCCATGCTGGAGAGCCTGGAGGGCAAGCGCGGCACGGTGCGCGCCAAGCCGCCCCTGCCGGCGATCTCGGGCCTCTTCGGCAAGCCGACGGTGATCAACAACGTGATGAGCCTCGCCTCGGTGCCGGTGATCCTGGCCAAGGGTGCGGCCTTCTACCGCGACTACGGCATGGGCCGCTCCCGCGGCACGCTGCCCTTCCAGCTCGCCGGCAACCTGAAGCGCCCCGGCCTGGTGGAGAAGGCCTTCGGCGTGACCCTGCGCGAGCTCCTCTACGACTTCGGCGGCGGCTCGGCGAGCGGCCGGCCGATCCGCGCGGTGCAGGTGGGCGGACCGCTGGGCGCCTACGTGCCCGAGTCCCAGTTCGACGTGCCCCTCGACTACGAGGCCTACGTGGGCATCGGCGCCATGGTGGGCCACGGCGGCCTGGTCGCCTTCGACGACAGCGCCGACATGGCGAAGCTCGCCCGCTACGCCATGGAGTTCTGCGCGGTGGAGTCCTGCGGCAAGTGCACGCCCTGCCGCATCGGCTCGACCCGCGGCGTGGAGGTGATCGACCGCATCATCGCCGGCACCGAGCGCGGCAGGAACGTGGCGCTGCTGGATTCCCTGTGCGACACGATGCTGAACGGCTCGCTGTGCGCGCTCGGCGGCATGACGCCCTACCCGGTGCAGTCGGCGCTCAGGCATTTCCCCGAGGACTTCGGTCTCGACCGGGATCTCGCAAAGAAGACCGCGGCGTAAGCCGCACGGCCAGGAGAACCAGACCCATGTCCCTCCCCCGCGAAACCGATTACGGCACGCCCCGGCGCGAGTCCGAACAACTCGTCACCCTGACCATCGACGGCGTCGAGGTCACCGTGCCCGCCGGCACCTCGGTGATGCGTGCCGCCCAGGAAGCCGACATCGCCGTCCCCAAGCTGTGCGCCACCGACAGCCTCGAGCCCTGGGGCTCGTGCCGCCTGTGCTCGGTCGAGATCGAGGGCCGGCGCGGCTTTCCGGCTTCGTGCACCACCCCGGCCGAGCCCGGCATGGTGGTGCGCACCCAGACCCCCAAGCTCGCCGAGCTGCGCCGCGGGGTGATGGAGCTCTACATCTCCGACCACCCGCTGGACTGCCTCACCTGCTCCGCCAACGGCAACTGCGAGCTGCAGGACATGGCCGGCGTGGTGGGCCTGCGCGAAGTACGCTACGGCATGGACGGCAACAAGAACCACTTCGACGCGGAAAACCGCGCACCGATCGACACCTCCAACCCCTACTTCGCCTACGATGCCTCCAAGTGCATCGTGTGCAACCGCTGCGTGCGCGCCTGTGAGGAGACCCAGGGCACCTTCGCCCTCACCATCTCCGGGCGCGGCTTCGAATCGCGGGTCTCGCCGGGCCAGGACCAGGCCTTCATGGACTCCGAGTGCGTGTCCTGCGGCGCCTGCGTGCAGGCGTGCCCGACCGCCACGCTCATGGAGAAGTCGGTCATCGACATGGGCCAGGCCGAGAAGAGCGTGGTCACCACCTGCGCCTACTGCGGCGTGGGCTGCTCCTTCAAGGCCGAGATGAAGGGGACCGAAGTGGTGCGCATGGTCCCGAACAAGGACGGCCACGCCAACCACGGCCACTCCTGCGTCAAGGGCCGCTTCGCCTGGGGCTACGCCACCCACCCGGACCGCATCACCACGCCGATGATCCGCAAGCGCATCGACGAGCCGTGGCAGAAGGTGAGCTGGGAAGAGGCGATTGCCTACGCCGCCTCCGAGTTCCGCCGCATCCAGGCCAAGTACGGCCGCGATTCCATCGGGGGCATCACCTCCTCCCGCTGCACCAACGAAGAGACCTACCTGGTGCAGAAGCTGGTGCGCGCCGCCTTCGGCAACAACAACGTGGACACCTGCGCCCGCGTCTGCCACTCGCCCACCGGCTACGGCCTCAAGCAGACCCTGGGCGAGTCGGCCGGCACCCAGACCTTCGACTCGGTCATGAAGGCCGACGTGATCATGGTGATCGGCGCCAACCCCACCGACGGCCATCCGGTGTTCGGCTCGCAGTTGAAGCGCCGGCTGCGCCAGGGGGCGAAGCTGATCGTCGCCGACCCGCGCGCGATCGACCTGGTGAAAGGTCCCCACTACCGCGCCGCCCACCACCTGAAGCTGCGCCCCGGCACCAACGTGGCGCTGGCCAACGCGCTCGCCCACGTCGTCGTCACCGAAGGGCTGGTGAACGAGGCCTTCGTCGCCGAGCGCTGCGAGGCCGACTCCTTCGCCATGTGGCGCGAGCTCGTCGCCCGCCCCGAGCACTCGCCCGAGGCGACCGAGGCGATCACCGGCGTGCCGGCCGAGGCCGTGCGCGGCGCCGCCCGCCTCTACGCCACCGGCGGCAACGCCGCGATCTACTACGGCCTGGGGGTGACCGAGCACAGCCAGGGCTCGACCATGGTGATGGCGATCGCCAACCTCGCCATGGCCACCGGCAACGTCGGCCGCCTTGGCGTGGGCGTGAATCCCCTGCGCGGCCAGAACAACGTGCAGGGCTCCTGCGACATGGGCTCCTTCCCCCACGAGCTGCCGGGCTACCGGCACGTGTCGGACGGCACTACCCGCGGCCTCTTCGAGAGCGCCTGGGGCGTCGCGCTGGATCCGGAACCCGGCCTGCGCATCCCCAACATGTTCGAGGCGGCGCTGGACGGCAGCTTCAAGGGCCTGTACTGCGAGGGCGAGGACATCGCCCAGTCCGACCCCAACACCCAGCACGTGGAGGCGGCGCTGCGCTCCATGGAATGCATCGTGGTGCAGGACCTCTTCCTCAACGAGACCGCCAAGTTCGCCCACGTCTTCCTGCCCGGCGCGAGCTTCCTGGAGAAGAACGGCACCTTCACCAACGCCGAGCGGCGCATCTCGCCGGTGCGCAAGGTCATGCCGCCGCTGGCCGGCAAGGAGGACTGGGAGGTCACCGTCGCCCTCGCCAACGCGCTCGGCTACCCGATGGACTACAAGCATCCGTCCGAGATCATGGACGAGATCGCCCGCCTCACCCCCTCCTTCCACGGCGTGAGCTACGACAAGCTCGAGCGCCTGGGCAGCATCCAGTGGCCGTGCAACGAGGCGGCGCCGGAAGGCACGCCCATCATGCACATCGACGGCTTCGTGCGCGGCAAGGGCCGCTTCATGCCGACCGAGTACGTGGCGACCGAGGAGAAGGTGACGAAGCGCTTCCCGCTCATCCTCACCACCGGGCGCATCCTCTCCCAGTACAACGTGGGCGCCCAGACCCGGCGCACCGCCAACGTCGCCTGGCACGCGGAGGACCGGCTGGAGATCCATCCGGTGGACGCCGAGGACCGGGGCATCAGGGACGGCGACTGGGTGGGCATCACCAGCCGCGCCGGCGAGACGGTGCTGCGCGCGACGATCACCGAGCGGGTGCAGCCGGGCGTGGTCTACACCACCTTCCATTTCCCCGAGTCCGGCGCCAACGTCATCACCACCGACAACTCCGACTGGGCCACCAACTGCCCGGAATACAAGGTAACCGCGGTCGAGGTGACGCCGGTCGCCCAGCCCTCGGCCTGGCAGGAACGCCACCGGCAGCAGCACCGCCGGCAGACCGGCCTGCTGCCGGCCGAGGGCGCGGCCCGGGCCGAGCGGGTGTGAGGAGCGCGACCATGGCAGCCATCGCTTGTGAAGTACGGCCCGGGGAGCCGCCGGCCGAAGCCGAGTGGCCGGCGCAGGCCACCCTGCCGGCGCGCCGCATCACCGAAGGCGGCGCGGTGGACAGCCTGGAGTGCCTGGTCGAGGAAGTCCCGGTGGCGCTGGTCTACAACGGCATCTCCCACGCGGTGATGCTCGCGAGCCCGGCCGACCTGGAGGACTTCGCCCTGGGCTTCTCCCTGTGCGAAGGCATCGTCGCCTCGCCGCGGGAGATCTACGGGATCGAGCTCGCCCACGGCCCCCTGGGCATCGAGGCGCACATCGAGCTCGCCGCCGAGCGCTTCATGGGCCTCAAGGCGCGCCGGCGCAGCCTCGTCGGGCGCACCGGCTGCGGCCTGTGCGGGGTGGACAGCCTGGAGGCGGCGGCCCGCCCCGTCGCGCCGGTGCGGGGCACGCCGCGGATCGCCCCCGAGGCCATCCTGCGCGCCATCGAGCACCTGCCCGGGCGCCAGACCCTGCATCGCGCGACCGGCGCAGCCCACGGCGCGGCCTGGGCCGACCCCGACGGCCGCATCCTGATGGTCCGGGAGGACGTGGGCCGCCACAACGCCCTGGACAAGCTGATCGGTGGCCTGCTGCGGGAAGGCGTCGCCCCCGACACCGGCTTCGCCGTCGTGACCAGCCGCGCCAGCTACGAGATGGTGCAGAAGCTCGCCGTCTTCGGCGGCGGCCTGCTGGCCGCCGTGTCGGCGCCCACCGCCTACGCGGTGCGCCTCGCCCAGCAGAGCAACGTCACCCTGGCCGGCTTCGCACGCGCGGGCCGGCTCACCTATTACAGCAACCGGCAAGGCTGAAAGCCGATGGACATCCAGAACCTCGTCAAAATGGCCAACCAGATCGGCTGCTACTTCGCGGCCTATCCCGACCAGGAGCTCGCCCGCCAGGAAGTCGCGAGCCACCTCCAGCGCTTCTGGGACCCGCGCATGCGCACGGCGATCCGCAACCACGTCGCCAGCTGCGAGGCCCACGGGCTCTCGCCGCTGGTGTCGGCGGCGGTGCGGGATCTGTCGAGCTAGGGGGTCAGGCCTCCATGTGGGGGGACGCACGGGTTGCCGAAGCGCACTCGACGTTACCGGCGAGCAATCTGGAATAATGCCGGTGCCAACTCCCAACCCGGATGGAGAGAGACAACAACATGATCGGCTACGTCACCCTCGGCACCAATGATCTGCCGCGCGCCGCGGCCTTCTACGATGCGCTCCTCGGCGGGCTCGACGCCAAGCGCGTGCTGGAGACCGAGCGCTTCATCGCCTGGGGCACCGCACCGGGCAAGCCCATGCTCTTCGCGATCAGGCCCTACGACGGAAACGCCGCGACGGTGGGCAACGGCACCATGGTCGGGCTCGCCGTGGACAGCCCCGAGACGGTGAACACCCTCCACGCCAAGGCCATGTCCCTCGGCGCGAAGGACGAAGGCGCGCCGGGGCCGCGGGGCGGCAACTTCTACGGGGGCTACTTCCGCGATCCGGACGGCAACAAGCTGAACTTCTTCTGCATCGTGCGGGGTTGAGCGGCTTTGCGCGGCTATCCGGCCGCGCGCTTCAGCCAGGCCAGGCGCTGCTCGATCTTCGCCCGCCAGCCGGCGCCGATGCCCGGCACCCGCGCCAGCCGCTCCAGCGCCGCAGGCGCGGGCCGGTGCTCGCGCCACAGGCACATCGCCTCGTGGAGCGTCGGCGCGTCGGGGACCGGCGCGAGCAGCTCGAGGGTATCGCCCGGTGAGACGGTGCCGGGCTCGAGCACCCGCCAGTACCAGCCGGTGAGGAGCTCCTCGGCGATGTAGGCCGCCATGCCCTCGCAGCCGAAGCGTTCGTCGATCTTCCAGCACGGGCTGCGCGGCTGGCACACCTGCAGCTGCGCCGTTCCGAGCTGCCACACCTCGCCGAGGCGTACGTCGCGCTCGTCCAACTGCCCCGTGGAGAGGTTCTCGCCGAGGGCGCCGGGTCGCAGGGCCTCGGCCGCTTCCGGAAACCTCGTCGCGAGCCGCCCGTAGTGGCGGGCGGGATAGAGGTGGACGGCCTTCTCCGGCCCGCCGTGCACCCTGCGGTCCGCCTGATGATCGCCCACGAGACCTTCGCGGCCGACTTCCACCGGACCGATCACCGGCGACTTGTACATGCCGGTCGGACGACCCGACTCGGGCAGCGGGCGGATGCCGCCGATGAAGAGGGAAACTTCGGCCACGATCGACTCCCGATGTCCTGTCACCCCATCCGGGCGACTCGGTCCTTGAACGCCTTCCAGGGATGGATCAGGAACTCGAAGCCCTTGAAGCGCTTGTAGGCGTCCTCGCCCTCGTAGCGCTCGCCGGCATGCGAGCGCTTGAAGTGCCAGCCCGCCGGCTTCCCCTTGGCATCGACCTCGTCGGCGTTGCTCGCGCGCACGAAATGATCCACCGACATGGCGCCCTGCCATGAGGCCGAGTGCGTCTCGGTGGTGTCGCTACTGGTCATGTCCCGCTCCACGATCGCTTCCTCGCCGAGTTCCGATGACCGTGCATTATCCACGCCAGGCGGGCGGAATATCGAACGCCATGCCATTAACCCCGGACCGCCCCGCCGAAGGCCGGGAGACGGCCGCAGGCGCCGCATCCGCCGATTTCGCTCCCGGTGTGGCGGGCGTCACAGCATCACGCGGGAGCCGCTCGTATGCTTTCCACACCGCAGTCCGCAAGCATGGCGATGCACACCGTCCCGCAATCGACCCTCATCCTCTCGGCCATCGCGCTCCTTACGCTCGCCGTCGGCGTCGTGCGCGGCGAGCCCGCGTTCGGCGCGATCGGAGCGCTCAGTCTGCTCGCGTGGGCTTACCACAGCCACTGTCTCGCGAGGGCGACCTGGGGCCCCCACGAGCCGGCCGCGTGCGACGAGCCTGAGCACTTCCGCGTCCGGGCCGAAAACGCGGGCACCCATCTGCTCGACGTCTTCGATGCTTTCGCCCAAACCGCCTCCCCGGCCGCCCAGGCCGCCTTCCACCGCGAGTTCGAGCGCGAGCAGGCGGCTTGGCAGGCGCGCGGCAGGACGATGCCGCACTACGTGGTGATCGCACTCCTGCGTCGGGCGGAGGCGGCCGATCGCGAGGGTTGCCAGCCGCAGGACGGATACCGCGCCTGAGCTTCGCGAGCCGCAACACCTTCTTCGGCTCCCCCGGGAGTCGGTCTCGCAGCACCGATAGCCCTGCGCCAGCCTCGACTCGTTCGGTTAGTGCGTCCGGCACATGCTCGACACCCGCGCACGAGCGACTTGCCCGCTCGTAGGGGCCGACCCCACGCGCCCCCCACCGGCGGCCACCGCGTGCCGCCTACCCCCCCGCAATCTCACCCTCGACGGGATCGTTGACGTGAACGTCAACGTGAACAAAAATCGACCGAACAACGCGACTCGGTGACGAGGGTGATGCCTCCGGCCCGCAGCGATGCGCCGAAGAGCGCAAACGAGTATCGCCTCACGAAGAGCGGAATCGCGACTGAAACTGCTGGGAGCGATCGGCTCGGCCGAGCGGGAGGGAAAGCCCGTCGCCTGCCCGACAGCCCGGCCGATCGTCCTGCCCGCGTGAGGACCTTCCCCGCCCAGAAGAGAGAGCATCCAGAATGTCCGACCTCAACACCCCCAGCATCCTTTCCAGCGACCAGTGGGTAGACCACCCCCGGGGACGCATCTTCGTCCGCGCCTGGACCCCGTCGAGCACGGCGGACGCTTCCACGCCGGACAGCCCCATCGTGCTCTTCCACGACTCCCTCGGTTGCGTCGAGCTGTGGCGCGATTTTCCCGCGGAGCTGGCCGCGGCCACCGGGCGGCGGGTCATCGCCTATGACCGCCTCGGGTTCGGGAAGTCCGATCCGCGCGCCGAAAGGCCGTCGCTGGACTTCGTCGCCGAAGAGGCCCGGGACTGCTTCCCCGTCCTGCGGGAGCAGCTCGGCATCGGGCGATTCATTGCCTTCGGGCACAGCGTCGGGGGCGGCATGGCGATCCATTGCGCCGCCGCCTTCGGGGCGGACTGCGACGCACTGATCACCGAGTCGGCGCAGATGTTTGCGGAAGACCGGACGCTCCAGGGCATCGCCGAGGCGAAGGAGCAGTTCAAGGACGCGCAGCAGTTGCGGCGCCTCGAGCGCTACCACGGGGACAAGGCCCGCTGGGTGCTCGAGGCCTGGACCGAGAACTGGCTCCATCCGGATTTCGCCGCGTGGTCCCTCACGGGCGTGCTCCCCGAGGTGACCTGCCCGGTGCTGGCCATCCACGGGATCCACGACGAGTACGGCTCGACCCGCCATCCGCAGCTGATCGGGCAGCTTTGCGCCGGCCCCGCGCGGGTCGAGATCCTCGAGGACACCTTCCACGTGCCGCACCGGGAGCGGCCCGGCGTCGTGCTCGGGCTGCTCGCCGGGTTCGTCGGCTCGCTGCGGTAGAGCCAGGAAGGGCGCGGTCAGAGAACGCGCTCGATCTGGCCGTACTCGCCGCGCGTCTTCAGGGTGACGGTGACCTCGGCGCCCGAACGGTTGCGCCAGAACCAGCCGTGCTTGCCGTCGAAGGCCGCCTGCAGCGTCCCGGCCTGGACCGTCTCGTTCCGGCCCTTGCCATAGCCGTGGTAGAAGTCCTTGGGCGCGTCGAAGGGGTCGCCGTGGGTATCGTAATTGACCCCGCCACCGGCCGCGGACCACTCATAGCGCACGCTCGCATCCTTCTGCATCGTGAGCTTGATCTCGGCGGCCTCGCCGGGCTTGAGCTTGATGGTCACGGTGTGCTCGCGGACCGCGGCCTCCTGCGCGGTCACCGGGGGTGCAGCGGCGGGCGGCGCGGCCTGCGTCTGGGCGGGCGCCGCCGCCGGCGTCGCTTCGCCGGCCTGCGCCTCGGCGGCCAGGGCGACCTTGATTTCCCCCATCTGCGTGAGGCCCAGCGCGCGGCCGACGCCGGTGGGGTCGATGCCGTACTCGGCGGGAAGGATGGCGGTCACGAGCAGGCCGGCGGCGATCAGCGCCGCCAGGCCGGTGGAGCGCAGCAATTGCCCCGAGCTCGGCAACTCGGCCCGGGTCGGAAGATCGGTGTTGTACATGGTCGGATACTCCGTGGAATTCAGGAGACGTAGAGGCCGGTGAGCTGATAGCCGATCAGCACGAAGCCGGCGCACATCAGGGCGACGTTGGCGGCGTAGGCGTGCTCGAGGAAGGACGCGGTACGCCGCCAGTAGCCCATGGCGATGAGGATCGCGCCCAGCGCGAGGAGCTGTCCGATCTCGACGCCGACGTTGAAAGCCAGCAGGTTTGGCAGCAGGCCGTCGCGGGCGAGCTCGAACTCCTGGATCTTCGCTGCCAGGCCGAAGCCGTGGAACAGGCCGAACACCAGCGTCGCCGCCCGGGTGTCGGGCTGCACGCCGAACCAGCGCTGATAGGCCCCGAGGTTGTCGAGGGCCTTGTACACCACCGACAGGCCGATGATGGCGTCGATCACATAGGGGTTCACGTTCACGCCGGCATACACCCCGTACAGCATCGTCACCGAGTGGCCGACGGCGAACAGGCTGACGTAGAGGGCGATGTCCTTCAGCCTGTAGAGGAAGAAGATCACTCCGGCGAGGAACAGCAGATGGTCGTAGCCCGTGACCATGTGCTTCGCGCCGAGATAGGTGAAGGGCAGCAGGTGCGTACCCGTGATCTCCTGGATGTAGCCCTTGTCGCCGTCGGCCACGCCGTGGGCCTGGGCGGCGGCGCTGAAGAGCAGGAAGAGCAGCGCACCGGCGAAGGCGTGCGCAAACGCTCCGGAACGGGACAGCCTCGTCGGCTGCGCTCCGTCGAAAAACCGTGCAGTCATGTGTCAGTTCCGATCAGGTTCAAGACAGGCCACGTTCTCGAGCAAGCAACGGGCCGGTTCGGCTAGGAGATCGGAACGGCTTTCGGCGGACGCTCGAAGGGAAAGTACGGGCCGGGCGGGACCGGCAGGCGTTCGGCGGGCGTCCACACCTGCTCGCCCTTCCAGACCGCGAGCGCGCTTCCGCGCGACAGGTTCGGCTTGTCGTGGCTGTGATCGGCGGCGTCGTGGCCGTGCTGATGTCCGTCCCGGTCGTGCCCGTCCGCTTCGGCCCCGTCGTGGCCGTGCCCGTGATCGTCCGCAGACGACCACCCGCTCGCGCCGCCGTGCCCGTATCCGACGAGGGGATCGTGGGAGTCCGACACGCTGTTCGAATACGCCATCCATCCGTACAGAAGGACGAGCAGCAACGCCGCCAGCCGCAGCAACGCGGAGGGCGATCGAGGAAGTCCGGGGGGCCGAAGGGCCATGGCGACGAGCATGCCGCGCATCATATTGCCCGTGGTGCGGGCGCCGAGTCAGGAACTGCCGTCGTTTATAGAGCAGGTCGGCCTTCGAGCGCAAACTGCAGCTGTATCGACTCTCGACGCGCCCCCCGGCGAGCCATCGGAAGCCTGATAGAAAGCGATCGCCCGGCAGCCGGCGACCGACCCCGGCGTGCATGAAAGCAAAGAGCCGCCGACTTCTCACGGAAATCGGCGGCTCGGAAAACGTGGCGCGCCCGGCGCGATTCGAACGCACGACCCCTGCCTTCGGAGGGCAGTACT
>DYFV01000042.1 GCA_020725025.1 Azoarcus sp. | reverse complement strand
CGCCGACATCAGGGCCTCGATGAGGAAGAGCACGCCGCCCAGCACCGCGAAGGTCATGCACGCCACTTCGATCGAACGTCCGATGACGCCGGACGCAGCCACATCATGAGATTGCACTACGGACTCTGCCATCGGAATCCCTCCAGGCCTTCAAGAGAAACCGCCCCCGCCCCGACGCTGGCCGCGCCGGCGTGGAGGCGGCGGGGGGGTATTCAGTGGGCAGAATACTTCTTCACGAGGGCAGCGGCATCGTCGTGCAGCTTCCTGCCGTCCACACCCTTGGCGGAGACCTCCCTGATCCACTCCTCGGCGACCGGCTGCGTCGCCGCCTTCCACTTGGCCATCTCGTCGGCCGGGATCTGGTAGACCGTGTTGCCGTGGGACACCGCCGCCTCGCGGCCGGCCGAGTCCGCACCCTTGAACCGGGCCGACACCCAGGCCGAGACCTCGCGGCCGCTGTTGTCGTCGATGACCTTCTTCAGCTCGGGCGGGAGGCTGTCGTACTTCTTCCGGTTCATCACGAAGACCATGGTGGCGGTCGTCATCGCGTGCTCGCCGCCGGCCTCGGCGTGGAACCTGGTGAGCTCGTGGGTCTTGGTGGCGGGCACCACTTCCCACGGAATCAGGGCGCCCTCGATCACGCCCTTGGAGAGGCTCTCCGCCATCTGCGGCACCGGCATGCCGACCGGCGTGGCGCCGAGCGCGGCGAGGAGCTTGTTGCCGAGCCGCGACGGCGCGCGCACCTTCATCCCCTCGAGGTCGGCCAGGGTCTTCACCTGCTTGTCGCGGAAGTGGAGCTGGTTCGGGCCGTTCACCCAGGTGGCGATCGGCTTCAGGCCGGCGAACTCCTTCGTCGCATGCATCTGCACGAAGTCCCACATGGCCCGCGAGCTCGCCTCGTGGGTGGTGGTGAAGAACGGGAGCTCGAACACTTCGGAGAACGGGAAGCGGCCCGGGGTGTAGCCGGGCAGGGTCCACACGATGTCGGCCACGCCGTCGCGCGCCTGGTTGAGCAGCTGCGGCGGCGTGCCGCCCAGTTGCATCGCCGGATAGATCTGGCACTTCATCCTGCCCTGGGACTCGGCGGCGATCTTGTCGCACCAGGGAGTGATGAATTTGGTGTGCGCCGGCGAGACGGGCGGCAGGAAGTGCGCGACCTTGAGCACGACCTCCTGGGCATGGGCGGCGACCGGAATCAGGCCGGCAGCGGCCATCCCGAGCGCGATGCTGCGGACTTTCATGAACATCTCCTCATGTGAGGGCGCGAACCGTCGCCGGTCGACATGCCGGCTTGGCGATACGCCCTTTCTGCACGATGAGAGTGTGATGCCGCCCACGCCCGGCAAGAAGCCGCCCCGCGCACTATCAGCTATAGCGCTTTGCGATGGGCGATGGGCTGATATTTGCGTTTGTGCATCCCGATCGGCCGCCCCCTCCCGCGCCAGACGGAAAACGCCGGCCTCCCGCCCATTGCGGAAGGCCGGCGTCCGGGTCCGGCGCCGAAGCGGGCGCGATCTCAGCTGCCGCTTTCCATCACCATCAGCCCCGCCGCCGTGTTGGAGATGGGGATGTGGTAGGTCGCATGCACCTTGCGCACCGCGCCCGGCAGCGCCGCGCGGGTGGCGAGCCACATGAGGAGCTCGATGCCCTGGGTACCGCTCTTCTCGACCAGCTCCTCGTTCGAGAACTGCGTGGCCCACTTCGGATCGGCGATCAGGCTCTCCATGAAGGCGAGGTCGAAGTCCTTGTTGATGAAGCCGGCGCGCTCGCCGTCGAGCTGGTGCGAGAGCCCGCCGGTGCCGATCACCAGCACCTTCTTGTCCGACTGCCAGGCCTCGACCGCCGCCCCCACCGCCTCGCCCAGCTTGTAGCAGCGCCTGGCCGACGGCAGCGGGAACTGCACCGTGTTGATGCACACCGGCACGATGGGAATCCCGTCGCCCTCGGGCCACAGCAGCTTCATCGGCAGCGTCACCGCATGGTCGACCAGCATTTCCTGGCAGGTGACGATGTCGAACTCGCGCTCCACGAGCTCGTTGATGAGATGCCAGGACAGGTCCTGGTCGCCGGCGAAGGGCGGCAGGGTCGGAATGCCCCAGCCTTCGTCGGCGTTCACGTACTGGGGCGCCGCGCCGACGGCGAAGGTCGGCATCTTGTCGAGGAAGAAGTTGAGCCCGTGGTCGTTGTAGAAGACCACCGCGACATCCGGCCTGACCTTGTCGAGCCAGGCGTGGGCCGGCGGAAAGCCGTCGAAGAAGGGCTTCCAGTACGGGTCCTGCTGCAGCCGACCGGCGATCGCGCGGCCGATTGCGGGGACGTGGGAAGTGGCGATGCCACCGACGATCTTGGCCATGTCTTATCTCCCTTGGGCCACGAGCATGGCCTTGAATGCTTCCTTGGTCATGCCGGTCTGCGCGGCCCCGAGGTCCTGCACGTCCAGCCCGAGGATGCCGGCGAACTTGGCGAGGTAGTACACGTTGCCGCCCGCCGCCAGCAGGCCCAGCACGTTGCGGGTGCGGATCGCCTCCGCCTGCACGGCGTCGAGGCCGAACTTGCGCATGTAGGCTTCCTCGTCGCGCTGGAATTCGGCGCGGTTCTCGGCGCTGTTGAACGAGAAGCACATCTTGTTGAGCGCATAGCCCCTGCGCGCCACGTCGCCGTCGAAGAGCGTCGTGCCCGGTATCCTGCGACCGGTCTTGCTGTTCTCCATGACTGTCTCCTTGGTTAAAACCCTGCCTGCCACGCTAGTATTGCGTTCGACGCCAACGGGATAAAGGCAGGAGCCCTCATAGCACTCATGAGCGATTTCGATCATTCGGACCTGGACGGCCGCCTGCTGCAACTCCTGCTCGCCGTGGTGGAGGAAGGCTCGGTAACCCGGGCGGCGGCGCGCCTGGGCGTGACCCAGTCGGCGGTGTCGCACCTCCTGGGGAAGCTGCGCGCCATCGTCGGCGATCCGCTCTTCGTGAAGTCGGGGCGCGGCATCGTGGCCACCGCGCGCGCGGAGGCGCTGGCGGTGCACGCGCGCGTGCTGCTCGAGGAGATGCGCCGTTTCGCCACCGCGCCGCAGTTCGACCCCGCGCAGCTGCAGGCCACCTTCACCATCGCCGCCAACGACTTCCAGCGCGACCTGCTGCTGCCGCGCCTTCTCGCCCGGCTGCGCGCCGCCGCGCCGGGCGTGGCGTTGCGGATAATCCCGTCCGACGTGCCGCAGCCGGAGATGCTGCGCGAGGCGCACTGCCACCTGGTGATCTCGCCGCGCCCGCCCGACGCCCACGACATCCTGCACAAGCGCCTCTTCACCGACGACTACCGGGCCTACTACGACGCCGACATGCGCCCGGCGCCGGCCACCCTCGCCGACTATCTCGCCGCCGAGCACGTCACGGTCCTCTACGAACCGCGCCGGATGCTCGATGTGGACCGGGTGCTCGCCGCGCGCGGGATCGATCGCCACTTCGTCGCGACCGTAGCGGGCTTCGCCGGCATCCCGGCCTTCCTGCGCGGCAGCCGGCTGGTGGCGACGGCCCCTTCCCTGCTTGCCGGCGGGCTGATGCACGGGCTCGCGTCCTGCGAGCTGCCTTTCACCGTGCCGGCGCTGCCCATGTACATGATCTGGCACCTGCGCGACCGCCACGACCCGGTGCACTGCTGGCTGCGCGGCGAGCTCGAGGCGGTGGCCGGACCGGCGCTCGCCGGATCCGCGCCGCGCGCGACGACCGTGTAGGCGCGGCGGCAGCCGCGATCGACAGCGGACCCGCCTTTGCCCCGAATCGCGGCTTCCGCCGCTCCCGCGGGACCCCTCCGCCGTACGGAGCTCTGGACCGGAGGGCACAACTTGATCTCTAATCGCTTATATACGAAATAACCACAGAGAGGAGACACCACCGTGACCTTGAACCACACGTCCGCCCCCGACCACATCGGCCACTGGATCGACAACGAAGCCCGTCGGGGCAGCAGCGGACGCGAAAGCCCGGTCTTCGATCCCGCGCTGGGCAAGATTGCCCGCACGGTCGACCTGGCCTCCGAGGCCGACGTCGATGCGGCGGTCGCTTCGGCCGCCGCCGCCCAGCCAGCCTGGGGCGAGATGGCGCCCCAGCGTCGCGCCCGCGTGCTGTTCAAGATGAAGGAGCTCGTCGAGCGCCACACCGACGACCTCGCCCGCCTCATCACCCGCGAGCACGGCAAGACCTTCCCGGACGCCCAGGGCGAGGTGCAGCGAGGGCTGGAGGTGATCGAGTTCGCCTGCGGCATCCCGCAACTCCTGAAGGGCCAGTACTCGGACAGCGTGGGCGGCGGCATCGCCAACTGGAGCCAGCGCATGCCGCTGGGCGTGACGGCCGGCATCACTCCGTTCAACTTCCCCTTCATGGTGCCCATGTGGATGGCGCCGGTCGCCATCGCCTGCGGCAACGCCTTCGTGCTGAAGCCGTCGGAGCGCGATCCCTCGCCTTCGCTGCTGACCGCGGAGCTCTTCCGCGAAGCCGGCCTGCCGCCGGGCATCTTCAACGTGGTACAGGGGGACAAGGTGGCGGTGGACGCCCTGCTCGTCCACCCGGACGTGAAGGCGGTGAGCTTCGTCGGCTCGACCCCGATCGCCCGCTACATCCACGAGACGGCGAGCCGCCACGGCAAGCGCGCCCAGGCCCTGGGCGGGGCGAAGAACCACATGGTGGTGATGCCCGACGCCGACCTCGACCAGGCGGCCGACGCCCTGGTGGGCGCCGCCTACGGCTCGGCCGGCGAGCGCTGCATGGCGATCTCGGTGGCGGTGGCCGTGGGCCACATCGCCGACGAGCTGGTGGAAAAGGTGAGGCAGCGCGCGGCCGCGCTCAAGGTGGACGACGGCGAGGCGCCCGGTGCCGACATGGGGCCGGTCGTCACTGCCGAAGCGAAGGCGCGCATCGAGGGCTACATCGGCTCCGGCATCGAGGCCGGCGCGGCCCCGGTGCTCGACGGCCGCGGACTGAAAGTGCCCGGCCGCGAGGCGGGCTTCTTCCTGGGCGCCACCCTGTTCGACCACGTGCGGCCCGGCATGAAGATCTACGAGGAGGAGATCTTCGGCCCGGTGCTGTGTGTCGTGCGGGTGGCGACGCTCGCCGAGGCCGTCGAGCTGGTAAACGCCCACCCGATGGGCAACGGCGTGGCCTGCTTCACCCGCGACGGGCGCACCGCCCAGGAGTTCGCGCAGAAGATCCAGATCGGCATGGTGGGCATCAACGTTCCGATCCCGGTACCCATGGCGTGGCACTCCTTCGGCGGCTGGAAGCAGAGCCTGTTCGGCGACCACCACGCCTACGGCGAGGAAGGGGTGCGCTTCTACACCCGCTACAAGAGCGTGATGCAGCGCTGGCCGGACAGCGGCTCGAAGGGGCCCGAGTTCGTGATGCCGGTGAACAAGTAAGTCCGGGCGGGCGTCGCCAACCGGCGGGCGAATCCGGTGGCCGGCTTCGCCCGCCGCGCCCTCACTCGAAGGTCGGGTCGAAAGGCAGCCCGACGTAGTTCTCCGCGATGGTGGTCTTGCCGGCCGTCGAGCTCATCAGGTAGTCGAGCTCGGCGAGCTGGATCTTGTGCTCGATCGGGTCCTCGTTGAACTTGTGCATGATCGAGGTGAACCACCACGAGAAGCGCACCGCCGCCCACACCCGGCGCAGCGCCGTCTCGGAGTAGCGGTCGAGGAGGTCCTCGCGCCCCTCCTTGTAGTGGGCGATCAGCGCGGTGGACAGGTAGTACATGTCGGAAGCGGCCAGGTTCAGGCCCTTGGCGCCGGTGGGCGGCACGATGTGGGCGGCGTCGCCCACCAGGAACATCTTGCCGAAGCGCATCGGCTCGGTGACGAAGCTGCGCAAGGGGGCGATGCTCTTCTCGATGGACGGGCCGGTGACCATCTTCCCGGCGATGTGCTCGGGCAGGCGTCGGCGGATCTCGTCCCAGAAGCGCTCGTCCGACCAGTCCTCCACCTTCTGGTCGAGGCCCACCTGGATGTAGTAGCGGCTGCGGGTATGGGAGCGCATGGAGCACAGGGCGAAGCCGCGCTTGTGGTTGGCGTAGATCAGCTCCTCGTGTACCGGCGGCGTGTCCGAGAGCAGGCCCAGCCAGCCGAAGGGGTAGATGCGCTCGTACTCCACCAGGCGGTCGCGCGGCACGGCGGCGCGCGAAGCGCCGTGGTAGCCGTCGCAGCCGGCGATGAAGTCGCAGCTCACCACCTGGTGCTTGCCGTCCTTGACGTACTCCAGCCTCGGCTCGCCCTCGAAGAAGCCCACAGGGTGCACGTGCCCCGCCTGGAACACCACGGTGATGTTCTCGTCCTTCAGCACTGCGTCGTAGAGGTCCTTGGTGAGCTCGGTCTGGCCGTACACCATCACCTGCTTGCCGCCGGTGAGCGCGGCCATGTCGATGCGCTCCTCGCGGCCGTCGAAGGTGAGCACGATGCCGTCGTGGAGCAGTCCCTCCTTGTCCATGCGCGCGCCGACGCCGGCCTTGCGCATGAGGTCCGCCATGCCCTGCTCCAGGATGCCGGCGCGGATGCGCGCCTCCACGTATTCGCGGGCCTGGCGCTCGAGGATCACGCTCTCGATGCCGGCGAGGCTCAGAAGTCGCGCGAGGCACAGGCCCGATGGGCCGCCGCCGATGATGCCGACTTGGGTGTTCATGGTTCCCTGCTCCGTCTCTCGTTGTGATTCGGGGTTCTTGTGGTCAGAACTCTTCGGTGTCGATCTCGGCCTGGGTCGCCGCGTTGTAGCGCGGGCCGGACACCGTGCCGGCGTTGATGAGGGCATCGAGGCGCTCCAGGGTCTCGACCGGGAGCACCACCTCGGCCGCGCCGAGGTTCTCCTCGAGGTGCGCGACGCTCGTCGTGCCGGGGATGGGCAGGATGTGCTCACCCTGCTCCAGCAGCCAGGCGAGCGCGAGCTGGGCCGGGGTGCAGCGATGCTCGCGCGCGATTTCGGTCAGCCCGTCCAGCAACTTCAGGTTGGCCGCGAGGTGCTCGCCCTGGAAGCGCGGCATGGCGCGGCGGATGTCCTTGGCGTCGAAGGCCTCCACGTCGCCCTGCGTGCGCAGCGCGCCCGTCAGGAAGCCGCGACCGACCGGGCTGAAGGCGACGAAGGAGACGCCCAGCTCGCGGCAGGCGTCGAGCACCGCGATCTCCGGATTGCGGGTCCACAGCGAGTATTCGGACTGCAGCGCCGCGATCGGATGCACCGCGTGGGCGCGGCGCAGCGTGTCCGCCGACACCTCGGAAAGCCCGATCGCGCGGATCTTGCCCTCGCGCACCAGCTCGGCGAGCGCGCCCACGCTGTCCTCGATGGGCACCTGCCTGTCCCAGCGGTGGAGGTAGTAGAGGTCGATGACGTCGGTGCCGAGACGCGCGAGCGCCTCCTCGCAGGTGCGCTTCAGAACCTCGGGACGCCCGTCGATGACGCGCTTGCCGCCGACCCCGGTCATGCCGCACTTGCTCGCCAGGGTGAACCTCGAGCGATACGGCCCCAGCACCCTGCCGACGAGGGCTTCGTTGGCACCGAAGCCATACAGCGCGGCCGTGTCGAAGTGGGTCACCCCGAGCTCGAGCGCCCGCAGCAGCAGCGCCTCGGCGGCCACGGGCGAGGGCGGCACGCCGTAGGCATGGGACAGGTTCATGCAGCCGAGGCCGATGGCGGACACTTCGAACGGCCCGAGGATTCGCGCCTTCATGGGAAAGTCCTGAGGATGAACAAGGTGATCGCGGGGAAGGACACCAGCACCGCCACCCGCGCGATGTCGCTCGCCACGAAGGGCCACACCCCGCGATAGGTGTCGCGGATGGAGACGCCGGGCGCCATGGACTGGATGACGAACAGGTTCATGCCCACCGGCGGCGTGATCAGCCCCACCTCGACCACGATCAGCACGAGCACGCCGAACCAGATCGCGGTCTCCTCCGGCGGCAGACCGAAATCCAGCCCCGAAATCACGGGAAAGAAGATCGGGATGGTGAGCAGGATCATGGACAGGGAGTCCATGACGCATCCGAAGAGCAGATAGAAGAGCAACACCATCCACAGTACCGCGAACGGGCTCATGCCGAGGCTGCCTACCCAGGCGGCGAGCTCCTGGGGGAGCATCGACAAGGCCAGGAAGGTGTTGTAGGCCGCGGCCCCGAGCACGATCATGAAGATCATCGCGGTCCCCGAGGCGGTGGACTCGACGGCGAACTTCAGGCTCTTGCGCGTGAGACCGCCGCGGCGCCAGGCGAGCAGCCCGGTGGACACCGCGCCGACGGCCGCGCCCTCGGTCGGGGTGAACACCCCGCCGTAGATGCCGCCCACCACCACGCCGAAAATGAGCACCACCGGCCACACCGCGGCGAGCGCCCGCCAGCGCTCGGGCCACGGCACCGGCGCCACCGTGCCCGCCCAGTCGGGCCGCACTCGCACGACGATCGCGATCACCAGCGCGTAGCCCAGGGCGGCGAGGATGCCGGGCACGAGGGCCGCGGCGAACATCTTGGCGATGTTCTGCTCGGCCAGCACCGCGTAGATCACGAGCACGATGGAGGGCGGGATCAGGATCCCCAGGGTGCCACCGGCCGCGAGCGTGGCGCTGGCGAGCCCCCCTTCGTAGCCGGCACGCCGCAACTCCGGCAGGGCGACCTGTCCCATCGTGGCGGCCGTGGCGAGGGAGGATCCGCAGATCGATCCGAACCCGGCACAGGCGCCGATGGCCGCCATCGCGACACCGCCACGGCGGTGGCCGACGAAGGCTTCGGCGGCCTTGAACAGGGCCTGGGAGATGCCGCCGAGGGTGGCGAACTGCCCCATCAGGAGGAAGAGCGGCACGATGGACAGGGAATGGACGGAGAACTGTCCGTAGGCCAGGGTCTTCATCTGGTTGAGGAGCGGAGCGGCGGCGCCGAACACCAGCCAGGCGCCGACGAGGCCCGTCACGAGCATGGCGAGCCCGATCGGGATGCGCAGGAAGATCAGCGCGATCAGCGCCGGAAACGACCAGGCGCCCAATAGCAGCGCGTCCATCAGTGCCCTCCTCCGGCGCGAGGGAAACCGTAGGGGTGGCGCACCACCCCGAGCGACTCCAGCAGCCGCCATGCGTAGGCGGCGCAACCGATCACGGCCGGGACCAGCGCGGCGGCGTAGCCCCACCACAGCGGCATGCGCAGGATGAAGCTGGTGTCGCCGCCGGCGCGGTAGTCCTGCATCGCCACCCCCATGCGCCAGGTGAGCAGCACCCACACGGCGAGCATTCCGGCGTCCGCCAGGATCTCGAGGAAGCGCCGCATGGGCACGGGGTAACTGCCCCAGAACAGGTCGACCGCCGCGTGCGCGCCGTTGAGGTGCGCCCACGGCAGGAAGCAGAAGACCGCGATGGCGGTTCCCGCCTCGACCAGCTCGAAATCCCCCGGCACCGGGCCCAGCCCATAGGCGGTGGCCGAGCGGCCGATGATGCTGACGACGCTCATCAGCGCCATGGCGGCCAGGACCGCCGCACCGAGCCAGGCGGTACCCCGGCTCAGGCCGTAGATCGCTTTGCCCATATCACGTCCCCAGGGGCGGGCCGCCGCGACGGCGGCCGCACCGGTTTGCGTCGCGGCGCTCATTCGCCGGCGTACTTCGCTGCGAGCCGTTCGGCCTCCGCCGCGAGCTTCTTCCCGTCGATGCCCTTGGCGGAGACCTCGTCGATCCAGGCGCTGCGCACCTTGGCGGCGATCTCCTTCCAGCGCGCGGTCTCGGCGTCGTCGAGGGCGATGATCTTGTTGCCCGCCTTCTCCACCAGGGCACGTCCGCGCTCGTCGCCCTGGTCCATCGCCCGGCCGAAGGCGGCGGCGACCTCGATGCCGGAGTTGGCATCGATGACCTTCTTCAGGTCGGCCGGCAGCTTGTCGTAGGACGCCTTGTTCATCACCATGGCGAAGGTCTGGGTATACAGGCCGGTGCTACCCGAGAACCCGGTGTGATTCTTCACGATCTGCTGGACCTTGAAGGCCGGCACCACTTCCCAGGGAATCGTCGTGGCGGTGATCACGCCCTTCGACAGCGCCTCCCCGACCGCCGGCACGGGCATCCCCACCGGGGTTGCGCCGAGCTGCTCGAGCATCATGTTGACCACCCGCGACCCGCCGCGCACCTTCATGCCCTTGAGGTCCTCGAGGCGGTTGATCGGCTCGCGGCTGTGGAACAGCCCGGGGCCGTGGGTATGCACGGCGATCAGCTTGACGTCGCCGAACTCCTCCATCGCGTGGGTCTCCACGAACTCCTGGAAGGCGCGCGAGCCGCGCTCGGCCGAACCGACGGTAAACGGCAGCTCGAAGACCTCGGCGCGCGGGAATCGCCCCGGGGTGTAGCCGAGCACGGTCCAGATGATGTCCACCACCCCGTCACGGGCCTGGTCGAAAAGCTCCGGCGGACGCCCGCCCAGCTGCATGCTGGGGAAGGCCTGGATCTTGATCCGCCCCTTGCTCTCCGCCTCCACCTTCTGCACCCACGGTGCGATGGCCTGGGCGGGGATGGTGGCCTGCGGCGGCAGCATCTGGTGCAGGCGGAGCGTCACCTCCTGCGCGAGAGCGGTCGTCGAAGCGCCGGCGAATGCCAATGCGGCAAACAGGAAATTGCGAACGTACTTCATGGCCAGTCTCCTCGTTGTAGTTGGAAGTGCTCACTCGAGTTCGCTACTGCGATGGCCCCGCCGGGGGATTCGAGGCGGGGAGCGCGGCGCGCCGACCACGCGCACCGGTGTTTCCGGAACCGGTCGGCCGGTGCCCGGCGCCGCTCACGCGGCGTCGAGCTGCTGCTCCAGCCGGTGCAGCACCCGATAGCACGGCAGCACCTTCGCCACGCTGGCGTTGGGCTCGCGGCCCTCGCGGATGGCGGCGAAGAATTCCCGGTCCTGCAGCTCGATGCCGTTCATCGACACGTCCACGCGCGACACGTCGATCTTCTCTTCCTTGCCGTTCACCAGCTCGTCGTAGCGCGCGATGTAGGTGCCGGTGTCGCCGATGTAGCGGAAGAAGGTGCCCAGCGGCCCGTCGTTGTTGAAGGAGAGCGACAGGGTGCAGATCGCCCCCGTCGAGCTCTTGAGCTGGATCGACATGTCCATGGCGATGCCCAGGGTCGGGTGAGTCGGCCCCTGGACCGCGTTGGCCTGCACGATGTCGCCGCCGGTCTGGTAAGCGAAAAGGTCCACCGTGTGGGCGGCGTGGTGCCACAGCAGGTGATCGGTCCAGCTCCGCGGCTGGCCCAGGGCGTTCATGTTGGTGCGACGGAAGAAGTAGGTCTGCACATCCATCTGCTGGATGTTGAACTCGCCCGCCTCGATCTTCCTGTGGATCCACTGGTGGCTGGGGTTGAAGCGGCGGGTATGGCCGACCATGGCCACGAGGCCGGTGGACTTCTGCAGCGCGACCACCTCCTCCGCGTCGGCGAGCTTGTCGGCGAGCGGGATCTCCACCTGCACGTGCTTGCCGGCCTTCAGGCAGGCGATAGCCTGGGAGGCGTGGAGCTGAGTCGGGGTGCACAGGATCACCGCGTCGATCTCGGACAGCGCGAGGCTGTCGGCGAGCTCGGTGGTGACGTGACCGATTCCGTACTTGTCGGCCACTTCCTGGGTCTTCTCCCGCTCGCGACCGATCACGGAAACCACTTCCACGCCGTCGATGTTGGCGATGGCGTCCAGGTGCTTCATGCCGAAGGCGCCGGCGCCGGCCAGCGCGACCTTGATCGTCTTGCTCATTGATTGTTCTCCAGGATCAGGTGGCCCACGGCGGTATTGGAGGCCGGGACGTGGTAGAAGCGGTGGCGCACGGTGGGCGCCGGGCCGCCGGCGACGTCGCTCATGGCGCCGCGGGCGATGAGCCACATGACCAGCTCGATGCCCTCGGAGCCCGCCTCGCGGACGTATTCGATGTGCGGCACCTGCGCGAGACCGGCGGGATCGGCGATCAGGCGGTCGAGGAAGGCCTTGTCCCATTCGCGGTTGATGAGCCCGGCGCGCGGGCCCTGCAGCTGGTGGCTCATGCCGCCGGTGCCCCAGATCTGCACCTCGAGGTCCCGGTCGAAGGATTCCACCGCCTTGCGGATGGCCTGGCCGAGCATGAAGCAGCGCCGACCCGAGGGCACCGGGTACTGCACCACGTTCACCGCGAAAGGGATCACCGGGCAAGGCCAAGCCTGGGGCTCGCCGCACATCAGCGACAGCGGCACGGTGAGCCCGTGGTCCACGTCCATCCGATTCACGATGGTGAGGTCGAAGTCGTCCTGGATCACCGATTGCGCGATGTGGGCGGCAAGCTCCGGATGGCCGATCACCTTGGGCACCGGGCGCGGGCCCCAGCCCTCGTCGGCCGGCGCGAACTCGGCCGCGCAGCCGATGGCGAAGGTCGGAATGATGTCCAGGCTGAAGGCCGTGGCGTGGTCGTTGTAGACCAGGAAGATCACGTCGGGCGTGTTCTCGGCCATCCACTTCTTGGACGGCTCGTAGCCGGCGAAGAGGGGCTGCCAGTAGGCCTCGCCGGTCTTCTTGAGATCGATCGCGGCGCCGATGGCCGGCACGTGGGAGGTGTAGACGGATGCGGTGATCTTCGCCATGGTCAGCCCTCCTTCCTGCCGGCCCTGCCCTGGGGCTGGCGATGGGCCTGGGCGTCGCCGTCCTCGCCGATATGGCGGTTACCGTCGGGCGAACGCCCGCCTTTCAGCATCATGTCGCGGTATTCCTCTTCGGTCATGCCGGTCATGCTGCCGGCCATCTGCTGGAAGCTCTTGCCATCCGTGGCGCCGATCTTGGCGAGGAAGTAGATGTTGCCCCCCAGCGCGATGCAGCGGTTGAGATCGCGGGCGAGCACCGCCGCCTTCTGCTCTTCGGTCATCGCCCACTCGTCCAGATAGGCGCGCTCGTCGGCCTTGAAGCGGGCGCGGTTCTCGGCCTTCATCAGCGACATGCAGAACTGGTTGAGCCAGTAGCCCTTGCGCGACTGGTCGGCGTCGAAGATGGTGGTGCCGGGGATGTCGTTGTACGGCTTGTCGAGCGGCATTTACGCCTCCTCCGGCCAGTAGAGGCGCATCGGGTTGTCCACCAGGAGCTTCTGCTGCAGCTCGGCGGTGGGCGCGATGTGCGGGATGAAATCCACCAGCAGCCCGTCGTCGGGCATGTGGTCCTTGAGGTTGGGATGCGGCCAGTCGGTGCCCCACAGCACGCGGTCCGGGAAGGTCTCCACGATGCGGCGGGCGAAGGGCACCACGTCCCGGTAGGCGGCCCGCTCGCCGTCCAGCGCCCGGGGGCCGGTCACCGACAGCCGCTCGGGACAGCTCACCTTGCTCCACACGTTGGGGTTGTCGCGCATGAACCGGACGAAAAGCTCGAACTCGGGGCCGTCCACCGGCTTGGCGACGTCGGGGCGGCCCATGTGGTCCACCACCACGGTGGTCGGCAGGGCAGTGACGAAGTCCCACAGCTCGGGCAGATCCACCGCCTCGAAATAGATCACCACGTGCCAGCCCAGGGGGGCGATGCGTCCGGCGATCTCCATGAGCTCGTCCTTGGGCGTGAAGTCCACCAGCCGCTTCACGAAGTTGAAGCGCACCCCGCGCACGCCGGCGGCGTGGAGATCCTGCAGCTCACGATCGGTGATCGCGCGTCGCACCGTGGCCACGCCGCGGGCCTTCCCGTTGGAGGCCTTGCAGGCATCGACCATGGCGCGGTTGTCGGCGCCGTGGCAGGTGGCCTGCACGATCACGTTGCGGGCGAAGCCCAGGTGGTCACGCAAGGCGAAGAGCTGCTCCTTGCTCGCATCGCAGGGGGTGTATTTGCGCTCGGGGGCGTAGGGGAACTCGGCGCCCGGGCCAAACACGTGGCAGTGGGCGTCCACCGCGCCCGCGGGCAGCACGAAGCGCGGCTTCGACGGGCCGGCGTACCAGTCGAGCCAGCCCGGCGTCTTGGTGAAGGCTTCTTGTTCCTTGAGCTCCATCGTCGTTCTCTCTGTGGGGATTGGGGCGTGGCTCACGCCTTCTTGCTCGAAGCAAGCACGGCGAGGATGCGGTCCGCCTCGGTGCGCCAGTCCGGGCTGCGGGCGAAGCCGAAGCCGCCCCGCTCGCCGAAGGTGCCGGCGTCGGCGTGGTCGGCCATCCAGGCCTGGCGCTCCGCGGTGCCGGCGGCCGACCAGGGCTCGAGGCCGGCCTCGCGCACGGTCTGCGCCACCTCGCGCATCTCCTCGGCGCGGCGCCGGCCGTGCTCGATGACGCGCTGGAAGAAGTAGGCCGCCTGCTTCTCCCAGTCGATGCCGGGGAAGGTCTCCTGCAGGGAGGCCACGACCGCGTCCTCCACCCCGTAATGCCGCGCCGCCGTGAAGCTCTCGATGACCATGGCCTCCAGGCCCTTGATCATCACGCTGCGGCACATCTTGGTGGCGGAGGCGATGCCGAGCCTCGCGTCGCCGACCTTGGGCGCGAAACCCAGGACCTCCAGCGCCGGCGCCAGCGCCGCCGCCGACGGGCCGCCGAGGAGGAGCGGGACCCGGATGCGATAGGGCGGCACCGAGGTCATCACCGCGCCTTCCACATAGCGCCCCCCTGCCCCGTCGATGCGCTCGGCGGCCCGGATCTTGGCGCCCGGCGAGGCCGAGTTGAAGTCGAGGAAGAAGGCGCCCTCGCGCATGCCCGGCGCGCAGGCCTCGGCCACCGCCACCGTCTGGCTGGCGGTGACGGCCGACACGACGAGATCGGCCTGGGCCGCCAGCTCGGCGTGGGAGGCGGCGAGCGCGACGCCGTGCTGCGCGGCGTGCTCCCGCAGCGGCGCGTCGAACTGCAGCCCCAGCTTCAGGTCGTAGGCGACGACCGCCACGCCTGCGGCGCGCAGGTCCTCGGCCAGGATACGCCCCACCTCGCCGTAGCCGACGAGGCCGATGCACCAGTCCTTGGGGTTGGCGGGCGTGCTCACGATGAAAACCTCAGTCGATGTACTTGAGGCCGGCCTTCTCGAGGGGCTCGCGCAGCTTGTACATGTCGAGCCCCAGCTCGCCGGCGGCGAAGCGCTCGCGCTTGGCGGCCTCGTTGGCCTCGCGGGCTTCCGCCGCATCGGCCACCTGGGCGGCCACTTCCCGCGGCACCACCACCACGCCGTCGTCGTCGGCCACCACCACATCGCCCGGGTTCACGATGGCCCCGGCGCACACCACCGGCACGTTCACCGACCCCAGGGTTGCGCGGGTGCAGCCCTTGGCGTGGATCGCCCGGCTGAAGACCGGGAAGCCCATGGCGGTGAGGTCCTTCACGTCGCGCACGCCCCCGTCGATGACGAGGCCCTTGGCGCCGCGGGCGCGGTAGGAGGTGGCCAGCAGATCGCCGAAGAAGCCGTCGGTGCTGTCGGCGGTGCAGCCCGCCACCACCACGTCGCCGGGGCGGATCTGCTCGGCCGCCACGTGCAGCATCCAGTTGTCGCCGGGCTGCAGCAGCACGGTCACGGCGGTGCCGCACAGGTGGGCGCCGGCGTAGATCGGGCGCATGTAGGGCTTCATCAGGCCGGCGCGGCCGAAGGCCTCGTGGATGGTGGCGACGCCGAACTTCGACAGGCGCTCGACGATGGCGGGATCGGTGCGCTCGATGTTGCGCTTGACGATGCCGAGATTGTTGATGGACATGCTGGTGTCTCCCTTACAGGCCCTTGGCCTTCAGCGCGGCGTCCAGCCGCGGATAGACGCGGCGGGCGTTGCCCTCGAAGATCTTGTAGCGCTCCTCGGCGGTGAGGTTCGCCGCCTCGATGTAGCGCTTGGTGTCGTCGTAGTAGTGGCCGGTCTCCGGGTCGATGCCGCGCACCGCGCCGATCATCTCGGAGGCGAACAGCACGTTGTCCACCGGGATCACCCGGGTCAGCAGATCGATGCCCGGCTGGTGGTACACGCAGGTGTCGAAGAAGAGGTTGTTCAGCAGATGGTCCTTCAGCAGCGGCTTCTTCAGCTCCTGGGCGAGGCCGCGGTATCGCCCCCAGTGGTAGGGCGCCGCGCCGCCGCCGTGGGGAATGACGAACTTCAGCGTCGGGAACTCCTTGAAGAGGTCGCCCTGGATCAGTTGCATCACCGCCGTGGTGTCGGCGTTGATGTAGTGGGCGCCGGTGGTGTGGAAGCAGGCGTTGCAGCTCGTGGACACGTGGATCATGGCCGGGATCTCGAGCTCGACCATCTTCTCGTAGATCGGGTACCACTGCCGGTCGGTGAGCGGCGGGCTGGTCCAGTGGCCGCCCGAGGGGTCCGGGTTGAGGTTGATGGCGACGAAGCCGTACTCCTTCACGCACTTCTCGATCTCGGGCAAGCAGGTCCTGGGATCCACGCCCGGCGACTGGGGCAGCATGGCCGCGCCGATGAAGTTGTCCGGGAAGAGCTGGGCGACCCGATAGCAGAGCTCGTTGCAGATCGCGGCCCAGGTGGAGGACACCTGGAAGTCGCCGATGTGGTGGGCCATAAAGCTCGCCCGCGGGCTGAAGATGGTCAGATCCGAGCCCCGCTCCTTCATCTTGGCGAGCTGGTTGGTTGCTATGGTCTCGCGGATGTCGTCGTCGGAGATCACGAGCTCCGACACGGACGGCATGGCCGCCGGATCCTTGATGCCCGCGATCTGGCGGTTGCGCCATTCCTCCAGCGCCTTGGGCGCGGTGGTGTAGTGGCCGTGGATGTCGATGATCACGCTTGCTCTCCTTCCCTGTTCCAGACCGAGGCGGGGACCATGACCTCGCCGCGCATGATGAGCCGCGCGGTGCGAAGCAGCGCCGCGCGGGTGACGTTCTGGGGATCGGCTGGGTCCGTCTCGAGCTCCACCGAGAACTCGCCGGTGGGATGCTCCACGGACACCGTCTTCGGATTGCCTTCCGGCACCACCGCGATGCCCTCGGCGACGGAGCCCTTCAGCACGCAGGCCGTGCCCACGGTGACCGCCGCCAGCACGCCGATGGCGTCGTGGCACACGTGGGGGATGAAGCTGCGGGTGGTGAGGCTGCCGCCCGCGCGCGGGGGCGCGATCAGCGTCATCTTCGGGTAGTTCTTGCTGGTGACGTCCCCGAGTCCCATCGCGTGGCCGCAGGCGATGCGCAGGCGCTCGATGCGCGCCTTCAGTCCGGCGTCGGCGTTCAGCTCGGCCACCGACTCGTAGCCCGTGCGGCCCACATCCTCCGCCCGGAAGATCACCAGGGGCATGCCGTTGTCGATGCAGGTGACCTCCACCCCGTCGATCAGGTCGCGCACGTTTCCGGTCGGCAACAGGCCCGAGCACACCGAGCCCGCCGTATCGAGGAAACTGATCTTGATGGGCGCCGAAGTCCCCGGCACCCCGTCGATGCGCGCCTCGCCCTCGTAGCTCACCCGCCCGCCCGGCGTCTGCACCGTGATGTCGCACTGCATGTCGGTGTTGAGGGTGAGCACGCGCAGCGTCGTGGTGTCGCCCTGGGGGGCGACCATGCCGGTCTCCAGGGCGAAGGGCACCACCGCGGCGAGCATGTTGCCGCAGTTGGGCGTGGTATCCACCGTGTCCTTCTCCGGCTGGAGCTGGGCGAAGAGGAAGTCGAGATCGACTCCCGGCACGCTGCTCCGGCGCACGATGCCCACCTTGCTGGTGAGCGGGTGGGCGCCCCCCAGGCCGTCGATCTGCCGCCGATCGGGCGAGCCCATCACCGCGAGCAGCACCCGGTCGCGCAGCGCGGTGTCGGCGGGCAGGTCGGCTTCATTGAAGAACGGCCCCCGGGAGGTGCCGCCGCGCATGAAGAGAGCGGGAATGGACGTTTGCATGGGTCCATTGTGGTACGTGGCACAGCGATTCAACAGATGGATAACGGTCTATCTGGTATCGCAATTCGAGATAGCAAACCCCAGGCAATTCAGCGCCGACGGATCGGCTGGCGCGGCACAGCCGCCGCCCCCGGATTCCGTCGCACTCGATCCGGGGCCAGCAAGCGCGGCGGCGTCCCGTCGCCCGGATGGAGCCCCAGCGGAATCCGGGACGGGCCGCTAGTCCCGCGCCGGTGCCGCCTGCACCGCGGGCACCGCCGCCGGCGCCTCCTCCACCCGCTGCACCAGGCCCCACGCCACCCCCGCCGTCGCCACGCCCCAGAACCACATCCCGTTGGTGAGCGCGAACACCGTATTGTCCATGGCGGTCCCCAGCCACTGCCCCATGCCGAAGGCGGAAAGCATCATGAGGAAACCCGAGAGCGCCGAAGCCGCCCCGGCCGCGTGCGGAAAGGGCCCCACGGCGCCGCTCTGGCCGCAGGGCTGGTGGACGCCGTGACCGAGCATGAAGAGGTAGGCCGGCAGCATGATTGCCCACACGCTCTGCACGCCGGCGAGCGCGAACACGCCCATCAGCGTCCCGCCCACCAGGGAAAACGCTCCGCCGATCGCCACCGTGCGCCGCACGCCGAACCTTGGAAGCAGCCGGCGGCACATGACGGTGCCGGCGATGTAGGCGGCCGAGTTCGAGAACATCAGCACTCCGTAGATCGCGTTCGACACCCCCAGCACCTTGATGAGCACGAAGGAGGAAGCCGCGAGAAAGGTGAACAGGCCGCCGTAGGTCGCTGCCGCGAGCAGGGCAAAGGACCAGAAGGTGTGGTGGCGCAGGATGGCGCTCCAGGTGCGCACGAGGTTTCCCGCCCGCAGGGCGTCGGGGTTGGGTGCCCTCACCGTCTCCTCGAAGCGCAGCGCGATCAGCGCGAGGGTGAGCGCGCCGGCCACCGCGAGCGCGAGCAGAGCCGCGCGCCAGCCCAGGAACTGCGCCAGCAGGCTGCCCATGGGGGCGCTGAGGCAGGCGAGTACGCCGAGACCGGACAGGCCCTTGCTGATCATCCGCGCACCGAACTCGGGCGCATAGAGGTCGCGCACGATGGCACGCGCGCACATCACCGGCGCGCCCATGGCCGCGCCCTGCACCGCGCGCCATACGATCAGCATGGTCATCGAGGGGGCGAAGGCGCTCGCCACCGCTGCGACGGTATAGGCCGCGAGCCCCACCAGCAGCACCGGCCGGCGCCCGAACCGGTCCGAGAGCGGTCCCCACACGAGTTGGGAAATGCCGAAGGCGAGCAGCAGCGCAGAGAGCGTGAGCTGCGCCTGCGACACGGGCGCGCCCAGGCTATCGGTGATGGCCGGCAGGGCGGGCAGGTACAGATCGGTGGTGATGGGCTGCAGGCCCAGCAAGAGGGACAGGACGAGTATGACGAGCGGTGGGGACATTCGGGGGCGTGCCTCGGGAGGCCTCGGGTTCCGGTAGTCGAGCCGGCGCCGGGCCTGATATCGCGTAGGGACGGGATCCTGCGATCCCGAGGTCATTGTGCACTGCCCTCCCCCCCCTGGAACAGGCGTGCACCACGCTAGCAGCTATTCAATTTTGCGATATCAGCTAGTATCTCTTCGTATATGGCTATCCATTAGACTGCCGTTATGGACCTCAAGCAGCTTGAGTATTTCGTGCGCGTGGCCGAGCTCGGCAGCTTCACCCGCGCCTCGATCGAGTTGAACATCGCTCAGCCGGCGCTCTCGCGCCAGGTGCGGCTGCTCGAGGTCGAGCTGCGCCAGAACCTGCTGATCCGCAACGGCCGCGGGGTCACCACCACCGAGGCCGGGAAGCTCCTGCTCGAACACGGCCGCGGCGTGCTGCACCAGGTCGAGCGCGCCCGCGAGGAGCTCACCCGAGTACGCGGCGCGCTCACCGGCCGGGTGGCGCTGGGCCTGCCGCCCAGCCTCACGCGCATGCTCACGGTTCCCCTCACACGGACCTTCCGCGCGCGCCTGCCGGAGGCCACGCTCTCCATCAGCGAAGGGCTGTCGTCCAGCATGCAGGAGGCGCTCATCAACGGGCGGCTCGACATCGCGCTGCTCTACAACGCCGCAGCCTCGCCCGACATCGACACCATCCCGCTGCTCGAAGAGGACCTCTTCCTGGTTCAGCCGCGGCGCAAGGGCGCCGAATCCGGCCCCATTGCCCTGCGCGAGCTCGCTGAGGTGCCGCTCGTGATCCCCTGCCGCAACAACGCCATGCGGGTGCTGGTCGAGGCCGAGCTCGCGGCCCAGGGTTGCCGGCCGCAGATCGCCCTCGAGATCGACAGCATCCCGGCCATCCTCGACCTCGTCGCCGACGGCGCCGGCAGCGCCGTGCTCTCGAAGAACGCGGTGACTTCGCTCGGCAAGCCCGGCGCTTTCGTCACGCGCCCCATCGTGGAGCCCAACCTTCGCGGCAAGCTCTCTCTCGCGGTAAGCTCGCGGCGGCCGACCACGCTCACCCAGCAGGCGATGATCGAACTCGTGCGCCATACGACTGCGGAATTGCTTTTGCCCTCATGATTCCGCGCCTCGAGCCGATACTGTCCTTTCGGCTCCGGCGGACGCACTGCCCGCCGTATTTGGATCCCGATAATTCAATGACAACATGCGTCGCCGCAAGAGCGACCGGAGGAGACAGATGAACGGAAACAACAGCCCGCGCCCCAGCTCGCTCTCGGTCCGGCGCATGCTCTACCTGGCCATCGCCTCGCAGATCGGCCTCGCGCTGCTGCTGGGCCTGTTCGGCGTGAAGGGCATGTACTCGACCCTGAACGGCCTCGATGCCGTCTACAACCACCGCGTCATTCCGCTTCGCGATCTCAAGGTGATCTCCGACCAGTACGCGGTGTCGGTGGTCAATGCCACCCAGAAGGTGCGCGACGGCAACCTCACTCCCGAGGACGGTGCCGCAGCCATGGAGAACGCGCGCCGTGTGATCGCCGAGAAATGGCAGGCCTTCCGCAGCGCCGACCTTTCGCCGACCGAGCGCGAGCTGGTGGTCAAGGCCGAGCCGCTCATGACCAAGGGCAACGAGCTCATCGACCGCATGATCGACCGGCTTAAGCTCAACGCCCTGAGCGAGATCCACGCCATCGCCGAGCGGGAGCTCTACACCGCCATCGATCCCATCGCCAACGAGATCCGCGGGCTCATCGAGACCCAGCTCGAGCAGGCGCGCCTCGACTACGAGCGCGAGCAGGCGGCCTTCCAGCGCGCGGTGACGATCATGCTCGTCTCGATCGTAGTCGCCGCGACGCTGTCGGGCCTGGGCGGCTTCCTCTTCGCCCGCAACTTCCTGGTGCGCCCGCTCGACGACGCCCGCCGCTTCGCCAACGACATTGCCGCGGGCAACCTCGCCACCGCCATCCGGGTGCAGCGGGAGGACGAGATCGGAAGCCTGGTGCGCGCCCTGCAGACCATGCAGACGGAACTGCGCAACATGGTGCGCGTGATCCAGTCAAACGCCGAGCAGATCGCCACCGCCAGCCAGGAGCTCGCCCAGAGCACGGGCGCCATCTCCATGGCCACCGGCCAGCAATCGGGCGCCGCCGAGTCGATCGCCGCCGCGATCGAGCAGATGACGACATCCATCAACCATGTGTCCGACTTCACCGCCGACGCGCGGGGCATCGCCACCGAATCGGGCGAGACCTCCCGCCAGGGTGCCGAGGTGATCCACCGGGTGGTGCAGGACATCGAAGGCATCGCGCGCTCGGTCAACGAGTCTTCCGAGGCGATCCGCAGCCTCGGCGCCCATTCCAAGGAGATCGCCTCGGTGGTCACGGTGATCAAGGATGTCGCGGATCAGACCAACCTCCTCGCCCTCAACGCGGCGATCGAGGCCGCCCGCGCCGGCGAGCAGGGCCGCGGTTTCGCGGTGGTGGCCGACGAGGTGAGGAAGCTCGCGGAGCGGACCGCCCAGTCCACCGAGGACATCGCGCGCATCGTGGGCCTCATCACGTCCGGAACCGATTCGGCGGTGAAGGCGATGGACGCGCAGGTGCGCACCGTGGAGCAGAGCATGACGCTCGCCGCCCAGGCGGGCGAGGCCATCTCCCGCATCGACGCGGCCTCGCAAAAAGTGGTTTCGACCGTCACCGAGGTATCGGCTGCGCTTGCCGAGCAGTCCTCCACCAGCACCGAGATCGCCCGCGGCATCGCCGAGATCGCCGACATGAGCACGAAGAACAGCGGCTCCGCGCAGGAGGTGGACAACGCCACCCGACAGCTGGCGACGCTATCAGGACAGCTGCGAGAGACGGTGCGGCGGTTCAGGCTCGAAGGATAAGGGCCCGCAATGGGGGTGGCGGGCGGCGATGCCGGCCGCCTCCGCCGAGGGCGCCGCTACGTTCGACCCGACGCGGCCGCCATCCCGCCTCCATAGAACTCCACCGCATCGAGCACCACCACGTAGGCCTCCGGATCCTGCTCGCGCACGACCTGCGCGAGCATGCTGATCTGCTCGGGCTCGACCACCAGGAACATCACGTCGCGGCCCTCGCGGTCGGTCATGGTATTGCAGTGGGCCATCGCCCCCGCCTCACGAAGACGCTCGGTCAGCAGCGGTGCGAGGGCTTCGGCATGCGCAGTGGAGACGTGCACCACCTTGGCCCCTGCCTTGCCGGTCAGCACGAGGTCGATCACCAGCCCGGTGACGTAGACACCGATCCCCGCCCACAACGCCGGCTCGATCTCGCCGAAGACGATGGCCGAGCCCACGATCACCATCCCGTCGAGCAGGAAGAGGCACTGCCCCACGCCGAGACGCACGCGCTCGGCGATGAGGCGCGCCAGCAGGCTCCAGCCGCCGGCCGACGCCTCGCCCTTGAACACCAGCCCGATGCCGGCGCCCACCAGAATGCCGCCGTAGAGGGCATTCAGCAGCGGCGAGGCGGTCACCGCGGGGTCGGGCATGAGGCGTGCGAGAAGCTCGGTGAGGCCGGCGGTGGCAGTGACCGCGTAGGCGGTACGCGCGAGGAAGGCCGGACCGAGCGCGCGCCAGCCGATAGGCACCAGTAGCAGGTTTACGACGAGGATGACGAGGCCCTTGCTGAGGCCGAGCAGGTGGAAAAGGATGATGGCGATGCCGGGCGGCCCGCCGGTCACGATATGCGCGGGAGACAGGAACACCACGATGCCGAGCGCGAGCAGTGTCGCGCCGGCCGTGGCGAAGAGGAGGTTGCGCGCCTGGCGCAGGGCCGGTTTCATGCCAGCGCCGCCGTGCCCGCCGCCACTTCTGCGCGCAGCCGCCGCCGGGCGCCGACGAGCCACACGGTGAAGCCAGCGAGCAGCACGCCTTCGAGCAGCAGCGCCGCCGGCGCTCCGACCGCGGCGGCCAGCAGACCGGCCAGGAGGCCGCCGATGGCGTCGAAGCCGAAGCGGGTCGAGCTGAAGAAGGAGACGATGCGTCCGCGCAGGTGATCGGGCGCGAGGCTCTGGAGCAGCATGTTGATGCCCACGTTGCACACCGAGATGCCGAAGCCGAGCAAGGCCATGGACGCCAGGGCGACGCCGATGTTGCGGTTGTACGCGAAGACGAGCAGCGCCAAGGCGGAGAGCACCACGCCGGCGAGCACCACCTTCACCAACCCCGGCAGACTCTTGCGGGTGGCGAGGAAGACGGTGGCCGCGAAGGCGCCGCTGCCGGCCGCCCCCCACAGCCAACCCAGGGTGGTCGCGTCGCCTGCGAAGATGTCCTTGGCGAAGACCGGCAGCAGCACCGCATAGCTCGAGGCGGTGATGTTGAGCGCGGCCAGCACCAGGATCAGGGTGCGGATGGGATAGGCGGCCCAGGCATAGCGCACGCCCTCTCGGAACACGGCGGCCATCGAGCCTGTCGCCCGCGGCGGCGCCTCGACGCGGATGAGCAGGAGGCCGGTCATCAGGGCCAGGAACGAGACGGCGTTGATCGCGAAGCACACCGCTTCCGAGGTGAGCCCGACCAGGAAACCCGCCAGCGGGGGCCCGACGAAGCGTCCGATGTTGAAGAGCATGGCGTTGAGCGCCAGCGCGTTCGGCAAATCGCCCTTGCCCCCCACGAAGCTGTTGATGAGCGACTGGCGCAGCGGCGTATCGAAGGCGTTGAGCACGCCCAGCAGCGCCGACATCGCCACGATCAGGGTGGCACCGATCGTCCCGGTGGCGGTGAGCACCGCCAGCAGCAGCGCCTGCCCCGCCAGGAGCGCCTGCACACCGATCAGCATCCGACGCTTGTCCTGGCGATCCACCCAGGCGCCGGCGAGCGGTCCCACGACCAGTTGCGGCAGCAGGGCGGCGAAGGTCGTGACGCCGAGCAGCGCCACCGAGCCCGTGAGGCGATAAACCAGCCAAGCGAGCGCGACCTGCTGCACCCAGGAGCCGAGGATGGAGATCGCCTGGCCGGCGAAATAGAGACGGAAGTTGCGATGGGCGAGCGCCCGCACGGGCGCGGGCCAGGACGGGGCTGCAGGATCTGGGCTCGGACTGTTCAAGCGGACTCCGGGGGATGGCGAACGCACCGACGGCATGGGCCGGCGCTATTCGCTAAGATCTTAACAGATCTCCCCGGCGGCCATCTCGTCCGCCGGACAGGCGACACGACGTCCGCAGATGGGGGCGTCCGCCATCCCCACCGGGAACGGTGCTGTCGGACGCGTCGCGTTCCACCCCGCGCACCCAGCCCAGCAAGGTGTCGACGATCCGCTCCGGCGCCAGGCCTTCGGCCTCGAGCGAAGGCCAGGTCGAGAAAGCCAACGCGTGGGGCACCGTGGCCGAAACCGCATCGCCGTCGGCTGCCGAAGCGAAGCCCGCCCCCAGGTCGTCGCCGACGGCACGCATGAAGGCGCGCCCCTGCGCCATAGGCTCCTGAAGCGCGGGAACGTCGGCCACGTCGCGGTAGGACGCCGTCCACATCCGCTTCCGCCCAGCGGGCCGGGTCCGGCAGCGGATGGAGCGACAGCGAGTGCGCGGTGCAGGCCCGGAACACCGCAGTGTCGTCCGGGAAATGGCGGTACACGGTCAGCCGCCGGACGCTGCTGCCCGCCTTCCTGCCGGTGCCCGGGATCGGGGGCGCTGGCGGTCAACGCGCCGCTGTTGAGGGGCCGCGAGCCGATGCTGGTGGACACCGGCCTCGGCGCGCTCGGCGGGGCCTTCGTCGACGCCCTCTCTCGCGAGATCGACCCGACGGAGCTGCGGCGGATCTGGCTGAGCCACATGGACGCGGCCCCCATCGGAAACCTCGCCGCGATCCTCGAGCGGGCGCCGCAGGCGACCATCCTCACCAGCTTCCTCGGCATGGGCAAGCTCCGCCCGATGGGTTTCGACCCGTCCCGCGTGCGCCTCGTGGAAGCCGGATCGAAGGTGGGGATCGGCGGCCGGGAGCTCCTGCGTGGCAACCGCCCTACTTCGACGCCCCCGAGATGGTGCTGTCGAGCCATCTTCCCCCAGCCCACCGTGATGCGGTGGCCACGGTGGGCGAACGTCTGGCCGCGGCCCAGGCATCGGGCGCTACCGTGCCTTGAGTGTGGCAGGCGCGGCTCGCACGACGAACCGTGCCGGGTCCCGGACCACCCAGCCGGGGATTTCCGCCCGGGCGGAGCACCGCCGCGAAACGGGCACACCCCTTGCTGCCATGTAGGCAGGCAGACCCTCTCGGCTGCCGACCGAGCAATCCACGTGCAGGGCCGGAGTCCTGCCATTCCTATGGAGGTCCGGGCAATGAGTCCCCTCTACGCAGCGCTCCTATCCTGGGCCGTGAGTCTTTCAGGCCTGCCTGCACCTGCCGAGCCCCCTATCGTGGTCGCCAAGCCCCATTCCTTCTTCGTGGAAAACGCTTGCGGCGGCAAGGAATGCCGCGTTTACGGCTGGTACGCGGGGGGCCGCGAGGTCTACGTCGACGAGAACATGGACCCGGAGACGAGCCTGCTGGCCGCTTCGGTCGTGGTGCACGAAATGGTGCATTACCTGCAGGGTACCGCCCGCAACGGGGGCATGCCCGCCCGCGGCGCCGCTTACAGCGAGAAGCCCGGCTGCGAAGCGGCCATCGAAATGGAACGGGAGGCCTACGGCGTCCAGCGCGAATACCTTCGCCGCTACGGCTCGATCCAGCAGGTAGGCATCTCCA
The DNA here is from genome assembly GCA_020725025.1 of Azoarcus sp. Classification (GTDB taxonomy): domain Bacteria; phylum Pseudomonadota; class Gammaproteobacteria; order Burkholderiales; family Rhodocyclaceae; genus Aromatoleum. The sequence continues at coordinate 18,988 of DYFV01000042.1, read as the reverse complement.
TGGCCCGGGTCGGCTGCAAATAGACCCCGCTTTCCACCGCCCGCTCTTCGCGGCTCCAGCCGGGAAGAGCGGCGCCCGGCTCTCAGGCCAGGCCGAGCCGTTCCCGATAGAAGGCTAGAAAGGCGCGCACGCTGGCGGATGGATGACGCCCCGGCGGCGTGACGGCGTAGACCCCGCCGCGGGGCAGCGTCCAGCCCGGCAGCAGGCGCTGCAGGCGGCCCCGAGCGACGGCGTCCCCGATGCCCAGCGTCTCCATCACCGACACCCCTGCCCCCGCCTCCAGCAGCGCCCGCAGCGCGGCGGGCGAGTCGGTATGCAGGCGCGAGGCGAGCCGCACCGTCTCCGCCGTCCCGCTTCCGGCCGCGGTGAAGGTCCAGGTGAGGGGCGCCGGCAGCAGCGACAGCGCGATCCACTCGTGCCCCACGAGATCCTGCGGTGTCTGAGGCATGCCGTGCGCGCGCAGATACGACGGCGCCGCCACGACCCATTGCTCGAACTCGCCCAGCCTGACCGCCCGCTGGGTAGAGTCGCGCAGCCAGCCGACGCGGATCGAGAGATCCACGCCCTCGGCCACCATGTCGAGAATGTGGTCGCTCGCGCACAGATTGATGCGCAGGCGCGGATGCAGCCGGCCGAACTCCGCCACCAGGGTGGCGAGCCGCTGCACGGTGTGGTCGATGGGTGCGGCGATCTTGAGGGTGCCGCCGATCGCGGCGTGCTCGCCGCTCACCTGCTCCATCGCATCCGCCATGCCGGCGAGCAAGGGCGCGCACCGGGCCTGCAGCCGGCGTCCGGCCTCGGTGGGCACGACCCGGCGTGTGGTGCGAGTGAGGAGGCTCACGCCCAGGGCGGTCTCCAGGCGGCGCACGGCGACACTAACCTTCGCCTTGGTCAGCCCCAGGCGCTCGGCCGCAGCCGTGAAGCCGCCGGCTTCCACCACCGCGGTAAAGATCGCGAGGTCGTTCAAGTCCCCCGCCACAGCGCTCGCCATGACACCCCAACTGTCTTGATTTCGATAACAGTGAATTCTGACTATCGCCGTTTATCCATGCAATGCCGCGCGCAACAATCCGCCTGCCACTTCAACGGAGAATCCTCATGAAAATCGCACTCATCGGCGCCAGCGGCTTCATCGGTTCTGGTCTGCGCAAGGAAGCGCTCGCGCGCGGCCACACCGTTACTGCCCTCGTTTCCAATCCATCCAAGCTGGAGGAGGCCCCCGGCCTCGGTGTGGTGAAGGTCGACGTGCTCGACACGGCCGCGCTCGCGCAGGCAGCCTCCGGCCACGACGTCGTCATTACCGCCTTCAGCGGCCACGCCCAGGCAGACGTGCGCAGCTACTACGTAAAGGGGATCCGCTCCATCATCGCGGCGGTGAAAGCGGCGAAGGTGCCGCGTCTCCTGGTGGTGGGCGGCGCGGGCAGCCTCGAGGTCGCACCCGGCAAGCAGGTGGTGGATTCGCCGGACTTCCCGGCCGAGTGGAAGGGCTCGGCCGAAGGCGCCCGCGACGCACTCGGCATCCTGCGCGCCGAGACCGGGCTCGACTGGACCATGCTGAGCCCCTCGGCCCACATCGCGCCGGGCGAGCGTACCGGCCAGTTCCGGCTCGGCGCCGACCGGTTGCTGGTCGACGGCGAGGGCCACAGCCGCATCTCGGTAGAGGACTATGCGGTGGCGATGCTCGACGAGGCGGAGAATCCGCAGCACCGTTGCAGGCGCTTCACGGTCGGGTACTGAGCGGTGAAGGCGCGGCTATCGCTAACATCGTAGCGATAGCCGCGCTAGAATGCGGGCCGACCGAAACGTCCCGCGCGCTCATGTCCGACACCGGCAAGAAACCCGGCACTGCGCCGATTGCCCATCGCAACCTGCCCCTGCTGCTCCTCAAGGTCCGCGAAGCGGTGCTCGCCGGCTTCCGTCCGATCATCACGCACTTCGGGCTGACCGAGCAGCAGTGGCGGGTGATGCGAACCCTCGCCGATCAGCCGGAGATGGAGCCGCGCCAGATCTGCGAAGCGGCGCAGATCCTCTCTCCCAGCCTCACCGGCGTACTTGCGCGCATGGAGGAACTCGGCCTCGTGGAACGCCGGCGCATGCCGGAGGACCAGCGGCGGGTACTGGTGCGGCTCACGCCGCGAAGCCTCGGCATCGTCGCGCGCATCGGTCCCCTGATCGACGCGCAGTACGCGCGGGTGGAGGAACGCCTGGGGGAGGCACTGCTCGCCCGCTTGTACGACACCCTCGACGAAGTGCTCGCCCGCGATCCGGAGGCGATTCCCACAGTGGACCTGCCCGCGGTCGACCCGGACGCCCCTCGGTAGGCGCAAAAGAAAAAAGCGGCCCGAAGGCCGCTTTCTTCATGTATCCGTGGCGGAGAGGGTGGGATTCGAACCCACGGTAGGCTTGCACCTACGCCTGATTTCGAGTCAGGTACATTCGACCACTCTGCCACCTCTCCGCATCCCGTGGGGCCGGAGCCTCGCGGGAGGGCGCATTATACGTACAAGCCGGGCGCTCGACAATGGCTGTTTCAGGCCGCCGCGCGCGCGGTGCGGGGCAGCAGTTCCTCGTAGGCGCGCACCGCTTCCGCGGCGTACATCAGGGTGGGGCCGCCGCCCATGTAGGTGCAGATGGCGAGGGTCTCCATGAGCTGCTCGCGGGTCACGCCGAGCCGGATCAGGGCCTTCACGTGGAAGCCGATGCATGCGTCGCAGCGCGAGGCGACGCCGATGGCGAGCGCGATAAGCTCCTTGTTCAGGGCCGAGATGGCGCCCTCCTGGAGTGCCGCCTTGGCCATGGCGCCGAAACCCTGCATGGTGTCGGGGACCTCGGCGCGCAGGGTTTCGAGGGCGTGGGAGACGTCTTTGGTGATCTGGGCGAAGGACTTGCCGGACATTGGGGGCTCCGTTATTTAAGCGATCTCTAATATACCATTGTGCAGTGCACATTGCCACCGCCCGTGCCTGCCGACGCCTACGGACGTCGGCCTCCCGATTGCCCTCCTCGCCCGGCTCGCGCAGAATCCGGACGGGTACCCCTACGGAGTCCTCTGCTTGCGCGCCCTGCTGTGCTTGATAGCCCTGCTCTCGCTTGCCGGTTGCGGCCCCGTCGAGACCTCTCGCATCGCGGACTACCGCACGCTCGGCGAGCTGCGGGTAGCGACGCGGGAAGACATCATTTCCTGGCGGCGCAGCGAGGACGGAAGCAGCTCGGGCTTCGAGCACGACCTGTTACTGGAGCTCGGCAAGCGCCTCGGCGTACCGGTGCGCTTCATCGTCTATCCGGATGTGCCACGCGCGCTCGATGCGGTGCTCGGCGGCGAGGTGCACCTCGCGGCGGCCGGGCTCGCGCGCAACGAGCGCCTGCCGCTGCACTGGTCGCCGCCGCTGCGCGACGTGGACTACGTGCTGGTGGGGCGTGCCGAGTCGCCCGAGATCGAAACCGAGGCCGACCTGGCGCGACGTACCGTGAGCGTGCGCCGCGGGACCGTGCCGGCCGAGGCGCTGGAGCGCATGCGCAAACGCCTGCCCGCGCTGAACCTGCATCACCCGGCGCGGGCCAACGACAGCGCCATGCTGGCGCGGCTGGCGGCAGGTCAGCTCGACCTCGTGGCGACCGACCGGGCCCATTTCGGCCTCGCCGTCCAGACCTACCCGGCGCTCACGGTGGCCTGGGATCTCCCGATCAGCTCCTCGATCGCCTGGGCGCTGCCGCGCGAAGGCGACGGCGGACTGGGCGAGGAAGTGGCGGCCTTCCTCGAGGAGGCGCGCGAAGGCAGCCTCATCGCGCGGCTGGCCGACCGCTACTTCACCCACGTGCGGCGCCTCTCCGATGCCGACGTGAACGGTTTCCTCTCCCGCATGCGCGAGCGCCTGCCGCGCTATCGCAAGCATTTCCAGGAGGCGCAGGCACGGACCGGTGTGGACTGGCGCTTCCTGGCCGCCCTCGCCTACCAGGAGTCGCAGTGGGATCCCCAGGCCACCTCCCCCACCGGCGTGCGGGGCATGATGATGCTCACCGCCGAGACGGCCGACCGCCTGGGGGTGACCGATCGGCTCGACCCGCGCGAGAGCATCCTGGGCGGGGCACGCTATTACGCGATGCTGCGGGACAACCTGCCCGACGACATCGCCGAGCCCGACCGCTCCTGGCTCGCCATCGCGGCGTACAACCTGGGGCCGGGACACATGAACGGAGCACGCCAGATCGCGGCGCGGATGGGGCGCGACAACACCGACTGGTGGGAGATGAAGAAGGTGCTGCCGCTGCTCGCACGCCCCGAATACGCGGCGCGCCTCAAGGCCGGCCGGGCCCGCGGCGGCGAGGCGGTGATCATGACCGAGAACGTGCGCAACTACTACGGCATCCTGCTGCGGCTCGAGGCACCCTACGTTCCGCCTCTGGAGCCTCGGCTGGCGGGCGGCAGGGAATGACGAGGGTTCCGGTTACCCCATAAGGGGGCGGAACCTGCCCGTCTCAGCGCGCCGGCTCGAGCACCTCGATCCCGCCCATCCACGGACGCAGAGCCTGCGGCACCACCACCGAGCCGTCGGCCTGCTGGTAGTTTTCCAGCACGGCCACGAGCGTGCGCCCCACCGCGAGACCCGAGCCGTTCAGGGTGTGCACCAGCTCGTTCTTGCCCTGCACGTTCTTGAAACGGGCCTGCATCCGCCGCGCCTGGAAGGCCTCGAAGCTGGAGCAGGAGGAGATCTCGCGGTAGGTGTTCTGGGCGGGCAGCCACACCTCGAGGTCGTAGGTCTTGGCCGCCGAAAAGCCCATGTCGCCGGTGCACAGCACCACCTTGCGGTAGGGCAGCTCGAGCTTCTGCAGGATGGCCTCGGCATGGCCGGTGAGCTCCTCGAGGGCCGCCCAGGCGTTGTCGGGATGCTCGATGCGCACCAGCTCCACCTTGTCGAACTGGTGCTGACGGATCATGCCGCGGGTGTCGCGGCCGTAGCTGCCGGCCTCGGAGCGGAAGCACGGCGTGTGGCTGACGAACTTGAGGGGTAGCGCGTCGTGCGACAGCAGAACGTCGCGCACGATGTTGGTGACCGGCACCTCGGCCGTCGGGATCAGGAAGAAGCGCTCGTCGCCCTCCTTCGGCACGGCAAAGAGGTCGGCCTCGAACTTGGGCAGCTGGCCGGTCCCGAACATGCTCTGGGCGTTGACCAGGTAGGGCACGTAGACCTCGGTGTAGCCGTGCTCGCGGGTATGGACGTCGAGCATGAATTGCGCGAGCGCGCGGTGCAGACGGGCGACTCCGCCGCGCATCAGCGCGAACCGGGTCCCGGCGATCTTGACCGCGGTCTCGAAGTCGAGCCCGCCCAGGCCGCCGCCGAGATCCACGTGGTCGCGCACGGTGAAGTCGAAGCTGCGCGGCGTGCCCCAGCGCAACACCTCCTGGTTGGCCGTCTCGTCCGCCCCGCGCGGCACACTCTCGTGGGGCAGGTTGGGCAGCGAAGCCACCAGCGCGTTGATGCGCTCTAGCAGCGCAGCGAGCGCCTGCTCGTTCGCCTTGAGCTCGTCGCCGATGCCGCCCACCTCGGCCATCACCGCCGAGGCGTCCTCGCCGCGGCCCTTCAGCATGCCGATCTGTTTGGACAGCGCGTTACGCCGCGCCTGCAGCTCCTGCGTGCGCGTCTGCAGCCCCTTGCGCTCTTCCTCGAGGGCCTGGAAGGGCGCCGGGTCGAAGGCCATGCCGCGCGTGGCGAGTGCCGCGACGACCTCATCGATTTGATTGCGAAGCAGTTGGATATCGAGCATGAGCTTTCCGAGTTCGAGAATATTCAAGCCGTTGGCGGCGATCCCTGACATGACACCGCATGTTGCCGGGGCAAACCGTTCCGAGGCCGCTAGTTTATCCGGGTCGCGGCGATTTTGCCGCATTGCACCATTTGATTAAGCAAATCAATCATTTGCAACACTTTCATGTGTGGGAATTCACTTGCTTTCGGCCTGTCCTGCCTTAAGCTGTGAAGACACACCGACCGAAGCCGCGACAGACGGCCGACGCGCACGAGAGGAGACCCGCATGCTGTCGATCAGAGACTGCCTGGACTACTGCGATCTCACGGACGACGAGATCGAGCTCATTGCCGAACACGAAGGCATTCCCGACGTGGCCGCCGCGCAGCTGGCCTGCGGGCTGGTCCAGACCCCGGAGGGTGTGCTGCTCCTGACCAATTACATGCGCGAGCTGATCGAGCGCGCCACTCAGCGTGGCGAGTTCGAGAAGGCCGAGCGCGCCAAGGGGCTGTGCGCCCGCTTCATGGCGGATCACCCGCTGCCCCACTGACCCGCATCCGACCCGCTTCCTCGTCCTTGGCCGCCCTCCGGGCGGCTTGGGCGTCGAGTTCGCGCAGGTGCTCGAGCTTGGCGGTGATCTTCGCCTCCATGCCGTAGGGCGTGGGGCGATACCATCGCGGCCGGGCTACGCCTTCGGGAAAGTAGTTCTCCCCCGCGGCATAGGCCTCGGGCTCGTCGTGGGCGTAGCGGTAGGCCTTGCCGTAGTTGAGCTCCTTCATGAGCCGGGTCGGCGCATTGCGCAGGTGCAACGGCACCGGGCGGGAGCCGTCCTCGCCCACGAACTTGCGCGCCGCGTTGTAGGCGAGATAGACCGCGTTGGACTTGGCCGCGCAGGCGAGGAACACCGCCGCCTGCGCGAGCGCGAGTTCGCCCTCCGGCGACCCCAGGCGCTCGTAGGCCTGGCAGGCGGAAAGCGTCATGTCGAGGGCACGAGGATCGGCCAGCCCGATATCCTCCACCGCCATGCGCACCAGGCGTCGGCCGAGGTAGAGGGCGTCGGCGCCGCCGTCGAGCATGCGGCACATCCAGTACAGCGCCGCATCCGGGTCGGAGCCACGGATCGACTTGTGCAGGGCGGAGATCTGGTCGTAGAAGGCCTCGCCACCCTTGTCGAAACGGCGCAGCTTGGCCGACAGCGCCTCGTCGATGAAGGCCGGCGTCACCGGATTCGTCCTGGCCGTCTCGGCGGCGACCTGCACCTGCTCGACGAGGTTCATCAGGCGCCGGGCGTCGCCGTCCGCGAAACCGATGAGCCGCTCCCGCGCGGCGGGCTCGAAGGCGAGCTGCGGGCAGGCCAGCGCGTGGGCGCGGTCGAAGAGGCCGCCCATGGCCGCCTCGTCGAGGGGCTCCAGCACGTACACCGCCGCGCGAGAGAGCAGCGCCGAGTTCACTTCGAAGGAAGGGTTCTCGGTGGTCGCGCCGATGAAGGTCACCAGGCCCTGCTCCACGTAGGGCAGGAAAGCGTCCTGCTGGGCCTTGTTGAAGCGGTGCACCTCGTCCACGAAGAGGATGGTGTGGCGCCCGCGCGCCTTGGCCGCCTGCGCCTGGGCCACCGCCTCGCGGATGTCCTTCACGCCGGAGAACACCGCCGAGAGCGCGATGAATTCGGCGTCGAACGCCTTCGCCATGAGGCGTGCGAGCGTGGTCTTGCCCACCCCCGGCGGCCCCCACAGGATCATGGAGTGAAGCTTGCCGGAGGCGAAGGCGAGCGCGAGCGGCTTGCCCGGCCCCAGCAGGTGGCGCTGGCCGGCCACCTCGTCCAGGCTCGCCGGGCGCATGCGCTCGGCGAGCGGCACCCGAGGCGGCTCAAGGTCGTCGAAAAGGTCGGCCATGCGGTGGCTAGTCGCCGATGACGTCGGCGCCCGGGGGAGGCTCGAAACGGAACTGCGCAGGATCGACGGACACGCCGGCGTCGAGCGCCGAGAACACGATGAGCGTCGTCTGCCCGAAGTTGTCGCGCAGCTCCATGCGCCGCAACATGCCGCCCGACAGCCCGAGCCGCATGGACTCGAAGCTGCTCTCGGCCTGACGCGGTTTGGCCACCACCCACTCGAGTCCGTCGCTCGAACCGCCGTCGCTGAGCTCGAACTCGCGGTCGAGGGCACCGCTGCCGGCGAGGATCGCAGCCGGCGTGCTGCCGAGCGCGTCGCCCAGGCGCTTCACCGTGACCTGGTTGAGGTCGCGATCCCACGACCAGAGCTTCTCCCCATCGCTCACCAGCAGTTGCGGATAGGGCTCCTCGTAGGCCCAACGGAACTTGCCCGGACGCGAGAACACGAAGCTGCCGCTCGCCTTCTGCGGCTTGCGTCCCGAGCCCGCGAGCACGGTCTGCTCGAACTCCCCTCGGGCGGTCTTGGTGTCCTGGACGAACTGGCGGAGCTGCGCGATGCCGTTTCCGGCCCACGCCCCACCCGCCGCCACGCCCAGCGCGGCCGCCACCAGCCAGGCGGCGAGCCGGCCGTGCACATGCTTCGAAACCTTCATTCGCCCTCCTTCGCGGGCACGATCACTTCGCGGTTGCCGTTGGCCCCCATCGCGGAGACGAGCCCTGCCCGCTCCATCTGTTCGATCAGGCGCGCGGCGCGGTTGTAGCCGATGCGCAGGTGTCGCTGCACCAGCGAGATCGACGGCCGGCGCGTCTTGATGACCACCTCCACCGCCTGGTCGTAGAGCGGATCGGCCTCGCCATCGCCGCCCTCGCCGCCGCCGAGCGCCGCGTCCATGTCGTCCTCGGCCGCCGACAGGATGCCCTCCACGTAGTCCGGCGGCCCCAGGCGCTTCAGGTGCTCGACCACCTTGTGCACCTCGTCGTCGGCCACGAAGGCGCCGTGCACCCGCACCGGCAGCCCGGTGCCGGGCGCAAGATAGAGCATGTCGCCCATCCCGAGCAGCGCCTCGGCGCCCATCTGGTCGAGGATGGTGCGCGAGTCGATCTTGCTCGAGACCTGGAAGGCGATCCGGGTGGGCACGTTGGCCTTGATGAGACCGGTGATGACATCCACCGACGGCCGCTGGGTGGCGAGGATGAGGTGGATGCCCGCCGCACGCGCCTTCTGCGCGAGCCGCGCGATGAGCTCCTCGACCTTCTTGCCCACCACCATCATCAGGTCGGCGAGTTCGTCCACCACCACCACGATGTGGGGCAGCGGCTCGAGGGGCTCGGGGTTGTCCGGATTGATGGCGAACGGATTGGTGAGCGGCTTCTCGGCCTTGGCCGCCTCCGTCACCGCCTTGTTGAAGCCGGCCAGGTTGCGCACGCCGACCGCCGCCATCAGCTTGTAGCGCTTGTCCATCTCCACCACGCACCAGTTGAGCGCGTTGGCGGCATGCTTCATGTCGGTCACGACCGGGGCCAGCAGGTGCGGGATGCCCTCGTAGATGGAGAGCTCCAGCATCTTGGGGTCCACCATGATGAGGCGTACCTTCTCGGGCTCGGACTTGTAGAGCAGCGACAGGATCATGGCGTTGATCCCGACCGACTTGCCCGAGCCCGTCGTACCGGCCACGAGCAGGTGCGGCATCTTCGCGAGGTCGGCCACCACCGGGTGGCCGCCGATGTCCTTGCCGAGCGCCACGGTGAGCGACGAATGCATGTCGTGATAGGCCTTGGAGCCGAGGATCTCCGACAGCCGCACCGTCTGGCGCTTGGCGTTCGGGAGTTCCAGCGCCATGCACGACTTGCCGGGCACCGTCTCCACCACGCGGATCGACACGAGCGACAGCGCGCGCGACAGGTCCTTGGCGAGATTCACCACTTGGCTGCCCTTCACGCCGATCGCCGGCTCGATCTCGTAGCGTGTAACCACCGGACCGGGGTAGGCCGCGAGCACCTTGACCTCGACGCCGAAGTCGCCGAGCTTGCTTTCGATGAGGCGGGAGGTGAACTCGAGGGATTCGGCCGAGGGCGGTTCGGTGTCGCCCGAGGGCTGGTCGAGCAGCGACAGCGGCGGCAGCGACCCGGCCGGCATGTCGCCGAAGAGCGATTGCTGGCGCTCCTTCTCCACCCGCTCGGATTTCGCCACCACCGGCGCGGCCGGTTCGATGCGCAGCACCGGCGCCGGCGCCCGCTCGACCTTCTTGCGCTTGGTCTCGACCACCGCCTCGCGCTGCTGGGCGAGCTGGCGGCCGGCGCGGCGGTCGAGCCAGTTGTACCAGGCCCGGGCGATGGCCTGCCCGGCCTGCTCCAGCCACAGGCCGATCCGTTCCAGCGCCGAGAACCAGGAGATGCCGGTGAAGAGGGACAGCCCCGAGGCGAGCAGCGCGATGAGCAGCAGGGTGCCGCCGGTGAAGCCCAGATAGCGCTGGATCGTCTGCCCGAGCTCCATGCCCACCAGCCCACCGGGGGCGAGCGGCACGGTCGCGCCGTGGGAGTGGAAGCGCAGCGCCTCGAGCGCACAGCTCGCCAGCAGCACCACCATGAAGCCGGACATCACGAAGAAGAAGGAGCGACGGTCCGCCTGCACCTGCTTGCGAATGCGCCGGAACCCCCACACCAGGCCGTAACCGAGGAAGACCACCCACCACCACGCCGAAACGCCGAAGAGGTAGAACAGCAGGTCCGCGAGCCACGCGCCGAAGCGGCCGCCGGGGTTGGCGACGCGCGCGACCTCGGTGGCGTGGGACCAGCCGGGGTCGGACTTGCTGTAGCCGAGGAGCACCAGGCCGACGTAGAGCGACAGCACGCCGAGGATCAGCCAGCGCGCCTCCTGGAGCAGGAGGGAGATCTTCTCAGGGAGCGGCTGAGAGCGGGGAGAAGTGCGGGACGACATCGCAGCGGGAGCGCAAGCCCTGGAAAAAACAACAGTGCGGAATTATAAGGGATCGGTCCGCGCCGCCGTTGCGAACTGAAACAATTCCTTGCCGATCAGAGGGACCGATCAGAGGGACTCCAGGCGATCGCGCAGCACGATCCCGTGATCGGTTTCCTCGATGAGCCCCTGCGCGCCGAGATCCTTCATCACCCGGCTCACCATCTCGCGCGAGGCGCCGATCATCTTGGCGATGTCCTGCTTGGTGATCTTGCGCACCACCACCTGCTCGCCGCCCACGTCCTCGGACATCTCGATGAGGAGCCGCGCCACGCGGCCGTAGACGTCCATCAGCGCGAGGCTCTCGATCTTGCGGTCGGCGTTGCGCAGACGGTCGGCCAGGTTGCACATGATGCGCCAGGCGATCTCGAAGTTCTCCTCCATCACGGCGCGGAAATCGTGCTTCGCCACCACCACCAGGTCGGACGGCACCACCGCCACCACCGAGGCCGAGCGCGGGTGCTCGCCGAAGATGCCCATTTCGCCGAAGAGCTCGCCCTGGCCGAGGATGGAGAGGATCACCTCCCGCCCGTCCTCGTCGCTCACCACCACCTTGAGGTTGCCGGTGAGCACGAAGTACACGAAGTCGGTCCGGTCGCCGACGTGGACCACCGTCTGCCCCCGCGGGATACGGCGCATCATCGCCGAGCGCGCCACGGCGGCGAGCGTCTCGTCGGGCAGACCGTGGAACAGCGGAAAGGTCTTCAGCGCGGTAATCGAAACTGCGGCGGCTTGCGTCATGGTGTCCCGGTACTCCCTCGGGGGATTTCCGATCGGAAAAACCCCGCCATGTCTAGGAAAATTCGCACGAGTATAGACGAATATCGCCACGGCTCGTTCCCGGGCCGACGGAAGGGTCTTTTCGGAACCTTGCCTGCCGGCCTCCATCCTAATGCAGACGACGCCTTCCATTGCACACGGCTATCGCTACCATTGAGTCGGGGCGCCATGCCCGTCGGCTATAATCGCCGCATCGCCAACCAGACTGAAGACCACGCCATGACCACGAAGCACGCCCGCCTGCTCATCCTCGGTTCCGGTCCTGCCGGCTACACCGCCGCGGTATACGCGGCCCGCGCCAACCTGGAGCCGGTGCTGATCACCGGCCTGGCGCAAGGCGGACAGCTGATGACCACGACCGACGTGGACAATTGGCCGGCCGATGCCGACGGCGTGATGGGGCCGGACCTGATGGCGCGCTTCCAGAAGCACGCGGAGCGCTTCAACACCGAGATGATCTTCGACCACATCCACACCGTGCAGCTCGGGCAGAAGCCCTTCCGCCTGATCGGCGACGCCGGTGAATACACCTGCGACGCGCTGATCATCGCCACCGGCGCCACCGCCAAGTACCTTGGCCTGCCTTCCGAGGAGAAGTTCTCCGGCCGCGGTGTGTCGGCCTGCGCCACCTGCGACGGCTTCTTCTACAAGAACCAGGACGTCGCGGTGATCGGCGGCGGCAACACCGCGGTGGAGGAGGCGCTGTACCTCGCCAACATCGCGCGCAAGGTCACCGTGGTCCATCGCCGCGAGAAATTCCGCGCCGAGAAGATCCTGATCGACAAGATGATGGAGAAGGTGGCCGCCGGCAAGATCGAGCTCGCGCTCAATTCCACCCTCGACGAGGTGCTCGGCGACGACACCGGCGTGACCGGCATCCGCATCAAGGCCGTCGAGTCGGACGCGACCCGCGAGCTCGCCCTGCAGGGCGTGTTCATCGCCATCGGCCACAAGCCCAACACCGACATCTTCGAGGGCCAGCTCGAGATGGAAGGCGGCTACATCGTGACCAAGGGCGGCCGCGAGGGCGAGGCCACCGCCACCAGCGTGCCGGGCGTGTTCGCCGCGGGCGACGTGCAGGACCACGTCTACCGCCAGGCGGTCACCTCCGCCGGCACCGGCTGCATGGCCGCGCTCGACGCCGAGCGCTACCTCGACAAGCTCGCTGGCTGAGCCCTCCGCAATGCGCCGCGCACGCCGTCAGGCGCCCACGGCGCATGGTCTGGACGAGCTCGGCGCCCTGAGGGACAAGCTCGTCCGCTCAAGCGGAGCGAAGGCCGCGCCCGCCTCGCGGTCCGCATCCGCCTCGCCCGAACCTCCACGCCCCGGGCCCGCCCCGGCACCCTCGGGCGACGACGCGGCAATCCTGCGGGCGGCGCTGCGCGACGTGCAGCCGATCGCCAAGGCGCAGGGGCGCGTCGAGCTGGCACCGCCGAAGCCCGCACCGGTTCCGCGGCCGCGCGCCCCAGAGCCCGAGGAGGCGGAGCCGGGGCCGGCACGCCGGCGCCCGGACACGCTGGAGGGCACCGCCCTCTTCCGCTCGGCGATGGCGGACGTGACGCCGCTCAAGGACGTGGATCGCGCCGAAGTCGGCCGCCCCCTGCCCCGACATGCACAGCCCGCCCTCCACGAGGATCGGTACCGGCCGGGCAGCGCCGAGCCGCCCCCCCTGCTGCTGCCGCCCGACGCCGACGTCGCGGACCCGGAGACCCTCTTCCGCCACGCCGTGCGAGGCGCCCAGCCGCTGGACCAAGGCAACCGCGTCGAGCTCGAGCGCCCGGCGCCGGCGCCGGAGCCGAAAAAGCGCTCCGAGGACGAGCGCGAAGCCTTGCGCGAATCGCTGGAAGCGCCGCTGACTTTCGAAGACCGGCTGGACATGGGCGACGAGGCGGCCTTCCTGCGCACGGGACTGCCGCGCCGGGTCCTCACCGACCTGCGCCGCGGGCGCTGGGTGCTGCAGGCCGAGCTCGACCTGCACGGCCTGAACCGCGACGAGGCGCGCGCCGCGCTCTCGACCTTTCTCGCCGCAAGCCTGCAGCGGGGCCATCGCTGCGTGCGGGTGATTCACGGGAAGGGGCTGGGCTCGCCCGGGAAGGTGTCGATCCTGAAACAGCTCTCGCGCGGCTGGCTCGCCCAGCGAGAGGAGATCCTGGCGTTCTGCCAGGCCGGTCCGCACGCGGGCGGCTCGGGCGCGCTGCTGGTGCTGCTGAAGGGGCGCACCGCCGTGCGCGACGGCGGTGCCGCAAGCGAGGGGGACTGAGCCCCCCGGCTCAGATCGCCGCTTCGTCGGTCTCGCCGGTGCGGATGCGCACCACCTGCTCGACAGGCATCACGAAGATCTTGCCGTCGCCGATTTTGCCGGTGCGCGCGGCCTTCACGATGGCCTCCACCGCCTGCTCCGCGAGCTCGTCGCCGACCACCACCTCGACCTTGATCTTGGGCAGGAAGTCCACCACGTACTCGGCGCCGCGGTAGAGCTCCGTGTGGCCCTTCTGGCGCCCGAAGCCCTTGACCTCGGTGACGGTGAGGCCGGCGATGCCGACTTCCGACAGGGCCTCGCGGACCTCGTCGAGCTTGAAGGGCTTGATGACGGCTTCGATCTTCTTCATGGATATCTCCTCGATGAGTTCTCGGGCACACGCCGCATGGGCGGGCGCTCAGTATTCGTCCTGGTAGCGCGATGTTATCGGATAACGCCAGTCCCTGCCGAACGCCCGCCGGGTGACGCGGATACCGACCGGCGCCTGGCGGCGCTTGTATTCGTTGCGCTTGAGCATCGCCACCGTGCGGCGCACGTCGGCCTCCGGCAGTCCGCTCGCGATGATCTCGCGCGGCGACTCGTCGCGCTCCATGTAGGCCTCGATGATGGCGTCGAGCACCGCATAGGGCGGCAGGGAGTCCTGGTCGACCTGATCGGGCCGCAGCTCTGCCGAGGGGGGACGGGTGATGATGTTCTCCGGCATCACCGGACCCTGGGTGTTGCGCCAGCGCGCGAGGCGGAACACGAAGGTCTTGTACAGATCCTTGAGCACGGCGAACCCCCCCGCCATGTCGCCGTAGAGGGTCGCGTAGCCGGTGGCCATCTCGCTCTTGTTGCCGGTGGTGAGCACGATGGCGCCGGTCTTGTTGGAAAGCGCCATCAGGATCATGCCGCGGATGCGGCTTTGAAGGTTCTCCTCGGTGGTGTCGGCCGGCAGGCCGGCGAACTGCGGCGCCAGCAGCTCGGCGAAGGTCCCCATCGCCGGCTCGATGGAGATCTCGTCGTAGCGCACGCCGAGGTTGGCGACGAGGGCGCGCGAGTCGTCGAGGCTCATCTGCGCGGTGTAGGGCGAGGGCATCATGACGGCCCGCACCCGGTCGGCGCCCAGCGCGTCGACCGCCACGCACAGGGTGAGCGCGGAATCGATGCCGCCCGACAGGCCGATGATGGCGGACGGGAAGCCGTTCTTCCCGAGGTAGTCGCGCACGCCTACCTTGAGCGCCTCGTACACCTCGGCCTCGATGGCGCGCGGCGGCACCACCTGCCCGGCGACCCAGCGCCCGTCCTGGAAGCGGACGATGTCGACGCGCTCCTCGAAGCTCGGCGCCTGCCAGGCGATGCCCCCGTCGCCGTCCATGGCGAAGGAGGCGCCGTCGAAGACGAGCTCGTCCTGCCCGCCCACCATGTTGCAGTAAAGCACCGCCAGCCCGGTGTCGGCCACCCGCTCGCGCAGGACCTCATAGCGGCGCGCCTGCTTGTGCATGTGATAGGGCGAGGCATTGAGCGCCAGCAGCAATTCGGCGCCGGCGCTGCGTGCCTGCTCGGCGGCCCCCGCCTCCCACAGGTCGGCGCAGACATTGACCCCGAGCTTCACCCCGCCCAACTCGAATACGCAGGGCCCCACGCCACGGTCGAAATAGCGCTCCTCGTCGAACACCTCGTAGTTGGGGAGGCGATGCTTGTGGTAAGTGGCGAGCACCTCGCCGTCGCGTATCACCGAGGCGGCGTTGTAGCGCCAGCCGTCCTCCTCGTGGGGATGTCCGAGCACGACGGTGATGCCGTCGGAATACTCGGCGATGCGCGCCACCTCCCGCGCGCAGGCGCGGTAGAAGTCCGGGCGCAGCAGCAGGTCCTCGGGCGGGTAGCCCGAGAGCGCGAGCTCGGGGGTGAGCAGCAGGTCGGCGCCGGCACCGCGCGCCTCGTCCAGGGCGCGGATGATCCGGTCGGCATTGGCGGAGAGATCGCCCACGGTCAGGTTGAGCTGGGCGACGGCGATGGCGAGCGGCTTGTTCATGCCGCAACTATACCGCGTCGGCTGCGCACGTGCCGCCCGATCCGGGCATTCCGGCCACGGCGCTTCCGCATTCGCCCTCGCAATGGGCCGAAACCGCAGCCTAGAATGAATCGTCCGGACGCCGGAGGCCCAAACCATGACAAAACGCATTCTTCTCGTCGCCGCCTCCATGGTGGCCGGCGCCTGCTCCACCACTCCACCCGCCGTATCCGAAGCCCCGCCCGTGATCGTCCAGACGCCGCAGGCGAGCAATGGGCAGCTCGCCTTCACCCTGGCGAGCGGGACCTACCACTGCGATCTCGGGACGCGCGTCGAGGTGCACCGGGACACGGGGGACGCGCAGCGCATCCGCATCGGCTGGATCGGGCGCGACTACGAGCTCGAGCGCAACCTCTCCTACTCCGGCCTGCCGCGCTACGAGGACAGGAAGAGCGGGCTGGTGTGGATCGACCTGCCGTGGAAGAGCGTGCTGCTCGACGGGCAGCGCAACCGCCCGCTCGCCAGCGAATGCCGGCCGCGCCCGGCCGCATGACGGAGGCCTACCCACAGCCGGCGTGGGCAATCCTGTGGATATCTCGTGAACAAGTGATGCAAGTGACGAGGGGACAAGGCGCGGGAACGGATGCGCAATAATTGGGCAGGGGCCACGTCGTCCCGCCCCTTTCCTGCCACCACCGCCGATCCGCCCGTGTCCACGCCCCTCTCCCTGCGCTTCGTCGATCGCCTCTCCGATATCGAGCCCGCCGCCTGGGATGCCCTGGGCAGGGGACGCATCTGCCTGTCCCACGCCTTCCTCGGCTCGCTGGAGGCCACCGGCTGCGTGGGCCCGGGCACCGGCTGGCGCCCGAATCATGCCACCCTGTGGCGAGACGAACGCCTGGTGGCGGCCCTGCCCCTCTATGAGAAGGATCATTCCTGGGGCGAATACGTGTTCGACTGGGCATGGGCCGACGCCTACGAGCGCCACGGCCTGGCCTACTATCCGAAGTGGCTTGCGGCGGTGCCGTTCACGCCCGTCCCCGGCATGCGGCTGCTCGGCGGCGAGCCGGCACACCGGCAGGCGCTGCTGGCCGGCGTGCTGGAACAGATCGAGGCAAGCGCCGCCTCCTCCCTGCACCTGCTCTTCCCGGAGGAGGCCGAAGGCGAGTGGATGCGCGCCGCAGGGCTGCTGCTGCGCCACGGCGTGCAGTTTCACTGGATGAACGCCGGCTACGCGTGCTTCGACGACTTCCTGGCCGCGCTGAACCACGACAAGCGCAAGAAGATCCGCCAGGACCGCCGCCGCGCCGCCTCCCACGGCCTGTCCTTCCGCTGGGAGGACGGCACCAGCGCGACCGCGGCCGACTGGCGCTTCTTCCACCGGTGCTACCGCACGACCTACGCGCTGCATCGCGCCACGCCCTATCTCGACGCGGACTTCTTCACCGAGCTCGCCCGCCGGGCCCCGCAGGGCGTACGCCTGCTGGTGGCCGAGCGGGACGCCACGCCCGTGGCGAGCGCCTTCTTCCTGAGCGATGCCGACGCGCTCTACGGCCGCTACTGGGGCGCCGTGGAGTACCTGCCCTGCCTGCACTTCGAGCTCTGCTACTACCGCGCCATCGAGTACTGCATCGCCCACCGGCTGGCGCGCTTCGAAGGCGGCGCGCAAGGCGAGCACAAGCTCGCGCGGGGGCTGGAACCGGTGGTGACGCGCTCTGCCCACTGGCTGCGCGACCCGCGCTTTCGCGACGCGGTCGACCGCTTCCTGGTGCGGGAGCGCGAGGGGGTGGGCTTCTACCTGGACGAGCTGTCCGAGCGCTCTCCCTTCAGGCAGGAACGGTGAGGCGGGCACGGCCAGGTGCGCGAATTGGAATCGCGAATCCCCGCGCCGCGCCCCTGCCTTCCCGCGCGAACAGTGGTAATCTCGCGCTGAGGTTACCCAATGGAGTCATGATGAAAGTGTCGTAATCACGGGCACGAAGGAGTCTTCGCGGTCCAGGAAGCGGTCTGCCCGGCAAGGTCTCGTAAAAATCACAAAGGGGATGGAATATGCCTGTCGCTTTATGGTTTGCCTTGTTTTGCTCGGTCGTAGCGATTCTGTACGGAGCGTTCTACAGCAGATGGATCCTGGCCCTGCCCGCCGGTAACGAGCGCATGCAGGAGATTGCAAGAGCGATCCAGGCCGGTGCCTCGGCCTACCTCAACCGCCAGTACGGCACCATCGGCATCGTTGGTGCCGTTCTTTTTGTGGTGATCGGATTCGCCCTCGGCTGGACCACCGCCATCGGCTTCCTGCTCGGCGCAGTGCTTTCTGGCGCGGCCGGCTACATCGGCATGAACGTGTCCGTGCGGGCCAACGTGCGCACCGCCGAGGCGGCCCGCAAGGGGCTCAACGAGGCGCTCACCGTCGCTTT
The DNA here is from genome assembly GCA_020725025.1 of Azoarcus sp. Taxonomy (GTDB): domain Bacteria; phylum Pseudomonadota; class Gammaproteobacteria; order Burkholderiales; family Rhodocyclaceae; genus Aromatoleum. The sequence continues at coordinate 928 of DYFV01000042.1, read as the reverse complement.
CCGCGGCGGCGCCATTACCGGCATGCTGGTGGCGGGCCTGGGCCTGCTCGGCGTCGCGGGCTACTACGCGGTGCTCCGGGCCGGCGCGGCCCCGGACGTGCCGCTCTCCGCCGTGATCCATCCGCTGGTGGGTCTCGCCTTCGGCTCGTCGCTGATCTCCATCTTCGCGCGTCTGGGCGGCGGCATCTTCACCAAAGGGGCGGACGTGGGCGCAGACCTCGTGGGGAAGGTCGAGGCCGGCATTCCCGAGGACGATCCGCGCAACCCCGCGGTGATCGCCGACAACGTGGGCGACAACGTGGGCGACTGCGCCGGCATGGCGGCCGACCTCTTCGAGACCTACGCGGTGACCATCATCGCGACCATGATTCTCGGCACGCTGACACTCACCGCCACGCCCGAGGTCGGGATCCTGTTCCCGCTCGCTATCGGCGGGGTCGCGATCATCGCCTCGATCATCGGCAGCCTGTTCGTGAAGGCGACGCCGGGCAAGAAGATCATGAACGCGCTCTACCGCGGCCTCATCGTGGCCGGCCTGATCGCGCTGGTCGCCTTCTACTTCGTCACGGTCTGGATCGTGCCGGATGATGCCCTGGGCGCCTCGGGCTCGCAGATGCGGATCTTCCTCGCGTCGATCATCGGCCTGGCCCTGACCGGCGCGATGGTGTGGATCACCGAGTACTACACCGGTACCGAGTTCAAGCCGGTTCGGCACGTGGCCGCCGCCTCGGAGACGGGGCACGCCACCAACATCATCGCCGGCCTGGGCGTATCGATGAAATCCACCGCCTGGCCGGTGATCGCGGTGTGTCTGGCCATTCTCGCCTCGTTCCAGCTGGCCGGCCTGTACGGGATCGCCGTGGCGGCGACCTCCATGCTGTCGATGGCCGGCATCATCGTCGCGCTCGACGCCTACGGCCCGATCACC
>DYFV01000041.1 GCA_020725025.1 Azoarcus sp. | reverse complement strand
GACCTCGCCGCCGAAGTCGGCGTGGCCCGGGGTGTCGACGATGTTGATGTGGGTGTCGCCGTACTGGATGGCGCAGTTCTTCGACAGGATGGTGATGCCCCGCTCCTTTTCGAGGTCGTTGCTGTCCATCACCCGCTCGGCCACCGCCTGGTGGGCTGCGAAGGTGCCGGACTGGCGCAGGAGCTGGTCGACCAGCGTGGTCTTGCCATGGTCGACGTGGGCGATGATGGCGATGTTGCGAATGGAGCGGGACATGGGGTTGGCCGGAAATCTTTGAAAAAGTGTGGGATTCTATCATGTGCCGCGTTGCAGCAAGACAGATTCCAACGCTCGGCAGCCATTTCCCCGCCCGGGTGGGGCAGGGCTGTCGGGAAAGGCCACGTGCTAGAATCCGCACCGCTTTCGCGGCACCCGACCCGCCGACCTCACCAATGGAGAAAGAATTCATGCTGGCAATCATCGGCGGCAGCGGCCTCACCCAGCTCGCCAACCTGGACGTGGTCCGCCGCGAGGTCGTACGCACCCCCTACGGCGAGCCCTCGGGTGCGCTCACCTTCGGCGTGCTGGGCGAGCAGCCGGTGGTGTTCCTCGCGCGCCACGGTTACGGGCATACGATCGCGCCGCATCAGGTGAACTATCGCGCCAACATCTGGGCGCTGAAGGAAGCGAAGGCCGAGGCCATCGTGTCCGTGGCCTCGGTTGGCGGCATCCGCGCGGATTTCGGGCCCGGCGTGCTCGTCGTCCCGGACCAGATCATCGACTACACCTGGGGCCGCAAGAGCACCTTCTTCGAAGGCGGCGACACGCCGGTCTTCCACATCGACTTCACCAACCCCTACGACGAGCCCCTGCGCCAGCGCATCCTGGCGGCCGCCGCAGCAGCCGGCGAGGCGATGATCGACGGGGGCGTGTACGCCAGCACCCAGGGGCCGCGACTGGAGACGGCGGCCGAGATCACCCGGCTGGAGCGCGACGGCGCGCAGCTCGTCGGCATGACGGGCATGCCCGAGGCCGCGCTCGCGCGCGAGCTGAAACTTCCCTACGCGGCCATCAACGTCGTGGCGAACTGGGCCGCCGGCCGCGCCACCAGTGAAACCGGCATCCGCTTCGACGAGATCGAGAAGGTGCTGCAGGAGGCGATGGCCCGCGTACGCCGCGTGCTCGAGGCGCTCTGCAGGGGCGAGGCGGCGTAGGCGCCTGCGCCACCCGGCGGGCGCGGCAGCGCTCGGGAGACGGGCCCGCCCGTGCGGCTCAATCGCCGCGCTGATAGGTGCCGACGAGCTCGGCCTGCGCCAGGATGTGTCCCTGCATCGCCTTTTCCAGCGCGGCCTTGGTTGGCCGATCGAGGGCGAGCTCCGTGTCCAGCGCGTAGAGCTTGTGGAAGTAGCGATGGCGCCCGATCGGCGGGCAGGGGCCGCCGTAGCCGGTGCGCTTCCAGTCGTTGACGCCCTCGCGCGTGCCGACCGGAAGGTCCGCCGCGGCCACGCCCTCGGGCAGTCCTTTCGCCGAGGGCGGGATGTCGAAGAGGATCCAGTGCACCCAGGTCATGCGCGGCGCGGCCGGATCGGGCGCGTCGGGGTCGTCCACGATCAGGGCGAGGCTGCGCGTGCCGGCCGGCACGCCGTCCCAGGCGAGCGGCGGCGACACGTTGTTTCCGTCGCAAGTGTAGGCGGCGGGTATGGCTCCATCGCGCTCGAAGGCGCCGGAAGAAAGGGTGAGGCTCATGGTTCGGGTCTCCTTGAATCTGCATGAACGCGGCGAACCGCTTCGCGGGCGTCGACCGCGCGCGCCAGCGCAAGGAGCGACTCCGCCACGTCCACCGGATAGGGGGCGGGCGCCTCCAGGGCCTGCAGCCGCTCGGGAAGCGCGGCGAGCTGTGCCGACGCGCGCTCGCGCACGGCGGTCAGGGCAGGGGAGGGTGCGAGACGTCGGCCCACCCGCATCACCGGGTGCAGCAGCGGCTCGCCCTCGGCGGGCGCGTCCATGTTGGTGAGCACGTCGCCGGCGAAACGCCCTGCCATGTCGCGCCGGCGATAGACCTGCTTGCGCCCCGGCCAGGTCGCCTTGCCTTCGGAGCGCTTGCGCCGCGGCTCGCCGGCGTACTCCTGCAGTTTGTACGCGCAGTCGAGGTAGGGGCGGTCGGCCGAGGTGTTCATGCGGGTGCCCACGCCGAACCCGTCGATCGGAGCGCCGGCGGCGATGAGGGCGCGCAGTGCGTATTCGTCCAGGTTGCCGCTGGCGAAGATCTTCACCGAAGCGAGGTCGCCCGCGTCCAGGATGGCCCGCACCCGGCGCGCATGCTCCGCGAGGTCGCCGCTGTCCAGGCGCACCGCCTGGATGGCGATGCCCTCCCGTTTCAGCCGGGTGGCCAGGGGCACCAGGGCCTGTGCGGCGGCTTCCGTGTCGTAGGTGTCGATGAGCATGGTGTTCGCCCGCGGGTGGGTGCGCGCGAAATGCTCGAAGGCGTCCACCTCGTCGTCGTGCGCCTGGATGAAGGAATGGGCCATGGTCCCGAAGAGGGGAATGTCCCACTTCATCCCGGCCAGCACCGTGGCGGTGCCGCCGAAACCCGCGAGGTAGCTGGCGCGCGCCGACAGCAGGCCGGCCTCGGCGCCGTGGGCGCGGCGCAGCCCGAAGTCGACCAGCAACTTGCCCGGCGCGGCGAGCACGCAGCGCGCCGCCTTGGAGGCCACCAGCGTCTGGAACTGGAGGAGGTTGATGATCCGGGTCTCCACCAGCTGCGCCTGAGGCAGCGGCGCCACCACGCGCAGGATGGGCTCGTCGGCGAAGAACGGCGTGCCCTCGTCCATCGCATCGACCTCGCCGGTGAAGCGCAGCGTCGCCAGCCAATCCACGAACGTGCGGTCGAAGCGCCCGCATCCGGCGAGCCAGGCGAGCTCCTCGTCGGAGAAGCGCAGGCTCTCCAGGTAGTCGAGCACCTGCTCGAGACCGGCCGCGACGAGGAAGCTGCGCCCGGGAGGCAATGCGCGCACGAAGAACTCGAAGACCGCCGTCTCGTGCATGCCCCTCGCCCAGTAGGCCTGCAGCATGGTGAGCTGATACAGGTCCGTGAGGAGCGCTCCGTCACGGACGCCGGCTGCCTGGGCCATGCTCTTCATCCCCTTACGCGCGCGGCAAGGACGGGCAGGGCGCCGAGTTGCTCCATCTCGGCGACCGCCCGTTCCCCGTCGCCGGGCTCGACGTCCACCGCGCGGATCGCGTCGGTCACGAGCATGACTTCGAAGCCCTCGTGCAGCGCGTCCTTCACCGTGTTGAGCACGCAGTAGTCCGTGGCCAGGCCGCCCACGAAGAGCCGGCGCGCGCCGGCGGCGCGCAGCCGGTCGGCCAGGTCGGTGCCGCCGAAGCCTGAATAGGCATCCCGCTCCACGCTGGTCGCCTTGGATATGATGCCCGCCGTCTCCGGCAACCGGAGCCCCGGCGCGAAGGCGGCGCCGGGCGATTCGGCGATGCAGTGGGGCGGCCAGGGGCCGCCTTGCTCGCGGAAGGAACAATGGCCGGGCGGATGCCAGTCCCGGGTGGCGAACACCGGCAGGCCGCGGCGGGTGAAGGCATCGACGAGGGTGTTGATCACCGGCACCACCTCGTCGCCGTGCGGCACGGCGAGGCGGCCACCGGGAAGGAAATCGACCTGGACATCGACGACGAGCAACGCGTCGCCGGGTTTCAGCTCGATGGGTCGAGTCGTGTCCTGCATCTTCGGGCTCCCGCAAGGATTGGGGGCCACCGGGCTGCCTCCGGCAGCCTCCCCTGATTCAGTCTAGACGTCGCGCTTCGCCGGTTTGGCCGCCACCGCGGCCTGGTTCGCGGCGCCGTTGCCCCGCGCCCGGGTGCGCGGCCGGCCGGCGAAGTCGCGGCGCATGGCCGAGAGCTTTTCCAGCCGCCCGGTGACGCGCTCGCTCACCAATCGGGCGCGCAGCCCGGTGAGCAGCTCGATGGCTTCGTCTACCGCTTCGACCGCATGGATCCGGAAAAGACCGCGCTCCACGGCCGCGACCACGTCGTCGCGCAGCATGAGATGCTTCACGTTGCTCTTCGGCACGATCACCCCTTGCTCGCCGGTCAGGCCGCGGGCGGCGCAGATGTCGAAGAAGCCCTCGATCTTCTCGTTCACCGCGCCGATGGCCTGGACCTTGCCGTGCTGATTCACCGAGCCGGTCACGGCGAGCGACTGCAGGATCGGCGCGTCGGCAAGCGCCGAAAGCAGGGCGCAGAGCTCGGCGAGGGAGGCGCTGTCGCCTTCCACGGGGCCGTAGGACTGCTCGAATACGAGGCTCGCGGAAAGCGACAGGGGAATGTCCCGGGAGTAGCGGGAGGCGAGGAAGGCCGACAGGATCATGACCCCCTTGGAGTGCAGCGCGCCGCCGAGCTCCGCCTTGCGCTCGATGTCGATCACGTCGCCCTCCCCGAGGCGGGCGGTGGCGGTGATGCGGGTGGGACGGGCGAAACGGAAGTCGCCCAGATCGATGACGGCCAATCCGTTGATCTGGCCGACGTGGGTGCCGCTGGTGGAGATCAGCACCGTGTCGCGGAGCACCGCGTCGTGAACCGAGTCGCGCAGACGATCGGCACGGCGTACCCGTGCCGCCAGCGCCGCTTCCACGTCCTCCCGCAGCACCTCGGTACGCCCCGCCCTGGCCGCGACATGGTCGCTCTCGCGCAGCAGGTCCGCGACGTCGCGGGTGCGGGTCGACAGCTTGCCCGCATCGCCGGCCAGGCGCGCACCGTGCTCCACCAGCCGTGCCACGGCTTCGCGCCGCAGGGGGCGCAAACCCTGCGCGTGCACCAGCCCGGCGATCATCCTGGCATAGCTGTGCACGTTCTCCGCACTGCGCTCGACCTCGGCCTCGAAATCGGCAGCGATCTTGAAGAGCTCCTCGAACTCCGGGTCGTGCGAGCGCAACAGGTAGTAGTGCATGCGCTCGCCGAAGAGCACGACCTTCACCGAAAGCGGAATCGGTTCCGGCTCGAGGGGCAGGCTGGCCTGCCAGCCCAGTACCTCCGCCAGCGACTCGACGCGGATCTCGCCCGACTTGAGCGCGCGCTTCAGTCCCTCCCAGGCGTACGGCTGGGTGAGCACCTTGATCACGTCGAGCAGCAGGTAGCCGCCGTTGGCCCGGTGCAGCGCGCCGGCCTTGACGAGGGTGAAGTTGGTCACCAGGGTGCCCATGTGGGCGAGGTGATCCACGCGGCCGACGAGGTTCGGATAGGTCGGATGATCCTCGAAGACGATGGGCGCGATCGCGTTCGAGGTATGGCCGACGAGCAGATTCACCTGGTAGCGCTGCGGCGAGATGCCGCCTTCCGGGTTGAGCGGCTCGCCCTTGGAGGCCTGCTCGCGCAGCGCGTCGCCCACCTCCACCACATCGCGCAGCACGTCGTCGAGAAAGCCGAGCACCACCGGCAGGTCGCAATACCGCTGCTTGAGCTCCTCGATGAGATGGCCAACGGCGAGCTGCATGGTCTCCCGGCTCAGGTCGCGCACCCGCGCATGCATTTCCCGCCGCCAGCGCGGAAACTGGTGCAGCAGCTTGTGCAGGCGCTCGCGGAAAGCTTCGACGAGCGCGCCGATGCGCTTGCGCTCGTCCTCCGGCAGGCTGGCGAAGGCCTCCGGATCCACGGTCTCGTCCCCCTTCACCGGAACGAAAGCAAAGCCCTGCGGCGTGCGCAGCAAGGCGATGTTCTGGGTCGAGGCCTCGTCGCCGAGCTCGCCCAGCGCGTGATCCTCGCGCTGCTTGAACTCCTCCTGGATCGCTTCGATGCGCGTACGGTACTCGTCGCTCTCGAAGCCGCCCGAAATGGCGGTTCCGAGCTCCGAGACGAATTGCTGCATGTCGGCGCGCAGCTCCACCCCTCGCCCGGGCGGCAGCTTCAGCGAACGCGGCTGGTTCGGCTCGTCGAAGTTGTTGACGTAGCACCAGTCGTTCGGCGCCGGCAGGGATGCGGCATGCGACTGCACGAGCCGTCGCACGATGCCGTGCCGGTTGCTGCCCGGATCGCCCAGGACGAAGAGATGGTAGCCGGGCGCATCCATCTCGATGCCGAACCGCACGGCATCGACCGCACGGGCCTGGCCGAAGACCTCGTCGGTGTCGGGCAGCTCCTCGGTGGTTTGGAACCCGAGGCTTGCCGGGTCGCACCGAGCGCAGAGCGCGTGCGGCTCGAGAGGTCGCAGTTCGGACATGAGATCCGGGTTCTCCTGTGCCGTGCATGCGCTGCACGGTTCTCGTTGGAAGCGGCTGACGGCGCCGCGCCGGCGCCTGCCGGTTTCGCCTCGACGGCGCGCGCTCGATCCCGCGGCCGCCCCCCGAGGTGGCCGACGATCGAAGGAACAAACAGCACTGCCATGGTACCAAACGGCGGTGAAGACGGCGCACCGCCAAGCGCGCCCAAGCAAGGTGACTATGACGGATTCCTCGCTTCGTTCGCTGGAGGCGCGGGCACCGGATGGCGGTATCCAGGGTGGCCGGCGCCACTTTGCCGTCGAGGATCTCTACAGCCACGAGGCCGAGAACCCGTCGTGGGACGCGGTCGAGGGCGAGGAAGTGATCTGCCCGGGGCACGGGGCACGTTTTTCGCTCGCCAAACGGGGCCGCGCTCGGGCCGCCCGCCGGCAGCCGGAGGCGACCGACCCGGAGCGGGGCACGGTGCAGGTGGACGCAACCCGCCGCGCCGACGGCTCCCGCCCGACGCCACGACAGGAGACTGGACGCGATGGACGAAGACAATTATTCCGCAATGCGGGACGAGATGCTGGAGGAGATCGCCGCCGAGGCGGCGCTGGTGCTGGCCGCAACCGGCATCGAGCACTTCAGCCCGCGAGTGATGGACGCCATGGGACGCGTGCCGCGCCACGCCTTCGTTCCGATCGAGCTGCAGCCGTTCGCGTATCTCAACCGTCCCTTGCCCATCGGCTACGAGAAGACGATCTCGCAGCCGTTCATCGTGGCGCTCATGACCGACCTGCTGGAGATCGACGAGGCCGACACCATCCTGGAGGTGGGGACCGGGCTCGGCTACCAGGCGGCGATCCTGTCGCTGCTGGCGGGACAGGTCTACACCATGGAGCTCATCGAAGAACTCGGCACGCAGGCGGTGGGGCGGCTCGGAAGTGCCGGCTGCACCAACGTCGAGGTGCGGATCGGAAATGGCTGCCAGGGCTGGCCCGCACACGCACCCTTCGACAAGATCATCGTCACCGCCGCACCCGATCTGATTCCACCGGCGCTGATCCAGCAGTTGCGGCCCGGCGGGCGCATGGTGATCCCGGCCGGGCTTCCGGAGAGCCAGAAGCTGCTGCTGGTGCTCAAGGACGAGCGCGGCATGGTGGCCACTCGGGAGATCCTGCCGGTCCGTTTCTCCCAGCTGGAGGAAAGCGAGCCTCCCATGCGCGTGTGAGAAGGCGTCCGGACGTCAGGGATCGCCGGCCTTTCGGATCTGCGAGCAGCGCAGCGCGTAGAGCCGCTTTTTCACCTCGCGGCGCTGCTCGGAGAGAGAAGGCGTGGAGCGCTGCCGGGCGCGGGCGTCGATGGTGTGAAGCCGCGTCCTGAGCTTGGCGCAGGCGGCAGGGTCGAGCTCGGCGGCGTCGGCCGGCGAGGGGAGCGCCAGGACGAGCGCGAGGGCGATCAGGGCATGCATGGCGATTCCTCCCGAATCCGGTACGGGAGTATGCCATAGGCATCGTTCGTTCGCGGCCTGCGCTGCGTCAGCCCGAGCCTGGGATCGGTGCCGGTCAGTGCCAGTAGTACACGCGCACGAAGCGCTCTCCCTCGCTGTAGCGCAGGTCAAGACGGCCCCGGTGCGCGCGCTGCAGCGCTTCGCCGATACGTCGGGCGAGGTGGACGCTGGTCGTGGTGATCACCAGGCTGCCGTCTTCGTCCTCGATCTTCATGAGGCGCTCGAGCGGGTGCTCGGCGCTCTCCGCCGTCGCCTCGTGCTCGACGAGGCGGAGCGTCTCGTCGCGCTCGGCGGCACTGAAATCGCCACCGACGAGCACTACGCCCGCCGGATACTCGTCGCGTACCCGCCGGCAGGCGGGACACAGCTGCGCGCTGGCGCCCGCCGGCGCGGTGCCCCAGCGCCAGCGGCCGTCGTGGAAGACCGCGCCGCAATCGGGGCAGACGGCCGGCTCGGCCGGTTTGCCGCGGGACGCATAGGGATCGTGACGGTGTTCCTGGATCAACCGGTCGTGCCTGACCGGATGGAACGATGTCGCTTTCGCGTTGTGGGACATGATGGCCTCTCCTTACGGTTCTCGAACGAGGCTCGGCGGTCTTACCCGTCGCTTCCTTTCTAGCAGAACGGCATACGGCGCGCGTTGACCACGGTCAGGAACCCCTCGCGGCCATCGCATATCATTTCATGCAGGTGGCCGCCAAAGGCGGATGTCCATGGGCACGAACGAGAACGGGCAATCGACGGAAATCTCCCTGGAGCGCAAGCTCGCGTTCCTGAGGCAGCCGGCGGCGTATCCGGAGGGGGCGACGGCGGTGCGTGCTGTCGAGACGCACATGTCGTGGGTGTTTCTCGCGGACGGCATGGCCTACAAGCTGAAGAAGCCGGTCCGATTGCCTTACCTGGACTTCGGCAGCATCGAGGCGCGCCGCATCGACTGCGAGGAGGAGGTCCGGCTCAACCGCCGGCTCGCGCCCGGGATCTACCTCGGCACCGTGGCGCTCACCTGCGAGCCGGGCGGCGCCCTTGCCCTGGCCGGCGACGGGCCGACGACGGACTGGCTGGTAAAGATGCGCCGGCTGCCCGAGACCGGCCTGCTCGACCACCTGATCGCGCGCGGCGCGGTCACGGACGCGCAGCTCCGGGCCCTGGCGTCGCTGCTCGCGCGCTTCTACGCCGCGGCGCCCGCGGTGCATTGGGGGCCGGGCGAGTACGTGCGGCGCCTCCGCCACGACCTCGACGCGCTCGCCGTCGAGTTGATCCGGCCGGAGTACGGCCTGCCGGCCGAGCGGGTGGGGGCGATCATCGGCGCACAGCGCGATTTCCTGCAGGATGAGGGCGACCGCTTCGAGCGGCGGGTGCGCAGCGGCCGGGTGGTGGAGGGCCATGGCGACCTGCGGCCCGAGCACATCTGTCTGGAACCGGAGCCGGTGGTCATCGACTGCCTGGAGTTCAATCGGGAGTTCCGCCTGCTCGATCCGTTCGACGAGCTCGCCTACCTGGCGTTGGAGTGCGAGCGGCTGGGCGATGCCGCCCTCGGGGAACGCATCCTGGCACACTATGCCGCCGCGAGCGGTGACGAGCCCGACCCGGGAATCGTCGCCTTTCACAAGGCCCACCGGGGCTGCCTGCGCGCCGAGCTCGCGGTCTGGCATCTCCACGACGGCATCGCCGATGAGGCGGCGAAGTGGCGGGCTCGCGGCCGGGCCTACATCGCGCTGGCCGCCGAGTACGCCGGGGCGCTGGGCGGGCTGTAGGCGCTCAGGCTTCCAGGAGCGCAGTCACGGATCGGTCTTCATGCATCGCCTCGATCGCCCGGGCGAAGAGCGGAGCAATGTCCAGCACCTCGAGCTTGGCCTGCGCCAGGGCCGCGCTCAGACGCCGTGGCGGGATGCTGTTGGTGACCACGACCCGGGCGAGCGCGGGATCGGCGAGGACGGCCTCCGCGTCGGCCGAGAATACGCCATGGGTCGCCGCGGCGTGCACCTCCACCGCACCGCGCTCGCGGCATGCGCGCGCCGCGCGCACCATGGTCGTGCCGGTGCTGATGAGGTCGTCGATGATGACGACGCTACGGCCTTCCACCTCCCCCACGATGGCGCCGCCGCGCACCACGCCGCCGGCGCGGTGCTTCTCGAGGAAGGCGAGGGACGGCTCCCGTCCGAGGACGCGCGCAAGTCCCCTGCGGAACCGCTCCGCCCGCTTCACGCCGCCGGCGTCGGGCGACACCACCACGACCTCGCGGTCACGCAACCCTTCGGCGAAGTGGCGCACGAACAGCGGGTTGGCTTCGAGGTGCTCGGTCACGCAGCGGAAAGCGTTCTGGAAGGCGGCGAGATTGTGCACGTCGAGCGCCACCACCCGGTGGGTGCCGACCGCCTCGAACAGGCGGGCCACGTGGCGGGTGCTCACGGGATCGCGCGGCTGGGTCCGCTGCTCCTTGCGCGCATAGCACAGGTAGGGCACGACCGCGGTCACCCGCGCGGCCGAGGCGTCGACCAGCGTCCCGAGGAAGAGCAGCAGGCGCACCAGCTTGTCGTTGACCGAGCGCGTGCCGTCTCCGTAGAGCGGCTGGATCACGTAGGTGTCGCAGCCGCGCACGCCGACGAGCGGCCGCGCCTTGTGCTCGCCGTCCTCGAAGTTGCGCTCCTCGTGCGGCGCTAGCTCGACGCCGAGCTTGCGTGCCACGGCTTCTCCGAACTCGCGCGCGTCCTCCAGCGCGAACAAGCGGATGTCGGTTACAGGCATGATCTTCCTCCGGAATCCGGACGCCTGCCCCTCGCGCGGGCGCCCCTCAGTGATCCTCGATACGCGGCACCGGTCCCTCGGCCGGCAGTCCCGTCTCTTCGTCGATCCAGTCCGCGATGCCGATCTCGTTCTCGGCCTCCTCGGGGGTCTCGCCGACCTCGGGCTCGGTCTCGGCGTTGTACTCCATGTCCTTCACCGCCTCGAGCAGGGTCGGGAAGGGGCCGAACGCCTCGCCGCTCTCCTTGTTCTCCCAGTAAAAGCCGTCCGGGCGCTCGATGATGCGGGTGCTGTCGTAGTCGGCGGGGGTCTCGGGAATGTTCTCGGTCATGATGCGGCTCCTTGCGTCTCATGATGGGCGCCGAGCGGGGCAGGGCTGACGGGCGCCGTGATCAGGGTGATGAGCCGGACGGTGGCGCGCTGCGGCGCACGCCGTACTCGCCCAGCAGGCGCAGCGCCTCGGCGTCCTCGACCTGCTCGAAATCGGCATAGAACGCGCTGATGCCCCCCATATAGGCGGGCTCCACGAGACACTCGACCCGATCGCAGTACGGCCGCAACCGAGCCACGGTGTCGGGGGGCGCGACCGGAACGGCGACGATCACCTCGTGGGGGCCGCGGGTCTTCAACACGTGCAGGGCCGCGAGCATGGTGGAGCCGGTCGCCACGCCGTCGTCGGTGACGATCACCGAGCGACCGGCCACGTCCGCCGGCGGCCGCACGGCGCGGAAGCGTTGCCGCCGCGCCTCGATCTCGGCGGCCTGGTGGTCGCGCTCGCGGGCCAGGTAGGCGTCGTTCACGCCCATCACCTCGTGCGCGAAGTCGGCGATGTAGAGCTCGCCGTCCTCGCCCAGGGCGCCGATGGCGAGCTCGGGCTGGTAGGGCGCGCGCAGCTTGCGCGCGAGCACCACGTCGAGCTCCGCACCGAGCTCGCGGGCGAGCACGGCTCCGGTGACGACCCCGCCACGCGGAATGGCGAGGATCACGGGATCCTTCAGGGTTCCGGCACGCAGCCGTCGGGCGAGCTGCAGCGCGGCGTCTTCGCGATCCATGAACATGGTGGCCTCCGTACGTTCGAAAAACCTCGTCGGAAAGGGTTTCGGTTTCGACCGCGGCGCATCCGGTTCCGATTATGCGCCTCTGCAGCCGCAGCGCTTCATTTGCCGGCGGCCTGCAGGTGGCGCGCGAACCATCCGGCGGCGAGCCCCGCGACCTCTTCCAGGGTGCCCGGCTCCTCGAACAGGTGAGTGGCGCCCGGGACGATCGAGAACTCCTTGGGGCAGCGCAGCCGCGCGAAGGCCTCCTGGTTCAACTCCAGGACGCCGGCGTCGAGCCCACCCACGATGAACAGCGTCGGTGCCCGTACCCGCGCGAGCACTTCGTCTCCGGCGAGGTCGGGCCGTCCGCCGCGCGAGACCACGGCGACGATGCGCTGCGGCTCGGCCGCGGCGAGCCGCAGGGCGGCGGCGGCCCCGGTGCTCGCCCCGAAGGCGCCCAAGGGCAGGCCCGCGATCTGCGGATCGCCGTCGAGATGACGTACGACGGCAACGAGCCGGTCGGTGAGCAGCTCGATGTCGAAGCGCCGCGCGCGGTCCGTGTCCTCGTCGGGGGATAGCAGGTCGAGGAGCAGGGTACCGACACCCGCCCGGCGCAGTTCCGCCGCGACGAAGTTGTTGCGCGGCGAGAAGCGGCCCGATCCGCTGCCGTGGGCGAACACGACGATGCCGTGCGCCGCCTCGGGCAGCTCCAGCATGCCTTCGAGTCGCACGGATGCGACCGGGATGTGCAGAAGTCGGTCAAGACGTTGGGGTTCCATCGCAATCTCCTTGTGTACGGCACGCCGTCGTGCCCGCCAGACCCGCGGCGAGCGCCTCCACGAGCAAGCGGCGCAAGGCGCGCCAGGTGTCCGGGGCGCCCAGGACGTGCTTCTGATTGATCTCCAGCTCGATGCCGATGTAGCGCTCGGGCGGGAAGCGGCGGCGCAGCCAGGTGCAGAATCCGTCCGCCGTCCCGCGGTAGGGGTAGTTGCGGCGGACCTTGAGCTGTGGCGTCCGGGCGGCCAGCGCCGCCTGCAGCTCGGTGCACAGCGCGACCTCCCCCGGACGCGCGGGGTCGTAGAGCAGCCCGACGTCCGCGTTGCGCACCTCTCCGTCGAGCTCGGGCGTGAAGCTGTGGGAGGAAAGGTGGATCACGCGCGCGCCGCTGGCGACCGCGTCGGCCACCAGCGATTCGCCGCGCTCCCGGTAGGGCAGGTAGTGGCGCTCGAATACCTCGCGGCGCAGCTCGACAGGCGCGGTGCGCAGCATCTCGCCATACAGCCTCGGGTGGCCGGGCGAGCGATTGAGGTCGACCAGGAGCCGGCTGGTGATCGACACCACGAGCGGCGCGCGGAGCGCCCGCGCGAGCTCGCGGGCCACCGCGAGCGCCCCGGCATCGTAGCCGCGGTGGGTGGTGAGCAGCTCGCGGTGCTCGGCGAACAGGTGCCGATAGGGGGTCGGCACCCGGTTGCCGCCGTGCTCGCAGGAGATCAGAGTGCGGGTCTCCATACGCTCTCCGTCATCGGGCGGTGGACTTCCCTGTGGGGTACGCCGTGGAACATCCTGCCCTGGTGGAGCGCTTCGCACAGCTCGCGGTACACCCACCCCAGGCGTTCATGATCGGCGTCGTTGCCTGCCGCATGCAGGATGCGGCGCGCGAGCGGCCCCTCGTCGAGGAGCACGGCGAGCGGCTCGCTCCACGGTGCGAGCGCGGGTACCTCGCCGCCGTCGAGCAGCCGCCGCCACAGGGCGCCTGCCTCATAGGTGTCGCCCTCGCAGCCGAGGAGAGAGAGATAGGCCGGGTCGTCGATCAGCGCCTCGTCGGCGTCCACGATGCAGCGGCGCAGGATGCGGGCGAGTGCGGCGGTGTCGGCGCGCTGCTGCTGGGCGAGCGGGGCGAGCTCGCCGTCGTACAGCTTTCGCACCAGATGGATGGTGGCGGCCGCCACCGCCAGGTCGGCGCGGGGGCACTCCTGCACGTCGATGACCCGTATCTCCAGCGCGTTGCGATCGAAGCGGGCGATCGCCCCCCGGGCGTTGAGCCACTCGTGGTGGAGCAGGCCCTCGGGGTCGAGGGCCGCCGCCTCGCGGTACATCGGCTCGAGGATCCGCCCCTCGTAATCGGCGTGCCCCGACACCGTATCCGGAATGACTTCGCCGATGGAGGCGGGCAGGCGCGCCTGGTGGGTGCGGTAGGCCTCCAGGCGGTTGTCCAGGAAGCCGCTGAAGCGCCCCTCGGCGAAGGGCGAGCTCGCCGCGAGCGCGGGCAGGATGGGCAGCACCAGTCGTACCGCGGCGTGCAGCCGCTCGAATTCCGCGTCGTCGGCGAAGGGGAGGTTCACATGCATGCTCTGCAGGTTGGCCCAACCGTGCCGCCGGCAGCCGAAGATGCGGTCGTAGCGGCGGTACAGGCCGGAATGCCGGTGCGGCCACAGCTTCGCCTCGTGGTGCGGATCCATCCAGGGATGCATGCCGCCCGGCATCAGGCGGGCGCCCTCCGCGTCGAGCCGCGCGTCGAGCTCGCGCACCTCCTCCTGGAAGGCCGCCGCAAGGGCGACCAGGTCCGGCTGCGGGCGGATGTTCTTCACCTCGAGGAGGTGGAGCGCCAGCTCGTTCGACCAGCCCATCTCGCCGCGCACCACATCGTTCCGCCAGCGCTCGCCCGTGCCGCGCAGCACCCGGTCGGCGATGGGCAGGACCGACAGGCTCGTCCGGTCGACGATCATGTACTCCAGCTCGATGCCGACGCCGGCGAAGGCGGGCAGGGGACGTCGGCTCATCTCGCCGCCCCGCGCTTGCGTGCCTCGATGCGGCGCAGGAAGACGCCCATCACCTCGCGATAGAGGGCGTCCTTGAGGACTCCGTCCTCGTTGCCGGCGTCCACGTTCGGGTTGTCGTTGATCTCCATGATGTAATGGGTACCGCCCACCTCCTTGAGGTCCACGCCGTAGAAGCCGTCGCCGATGAGGTTCGCCGCGCGCAGCGCGGTGCGGACGATCTCCTCGGGCGCCTCGCTCACCGCCACTGCCACCGTCGGGCCCTCCGACCAGCCGCCGCCTCCGTCGTGCTTGACGATCTGCCAGTGCCCGGCTGCCATGTAGTACCTGCACACGAAGATCACCCGCCGGTCGAGCACGCCGACCCGCCAGTCGAAGGCGGTCGGCAGCCACTCCTGGGCGATCACCAGCTCCGACTTCTCCAGCAGCGTGCCCACCCTGGCGACCAGCTCCTCCCGCGTCTCCACCTTGTCCACCCCGACGGAGAACGAGCTGTCGGGCTGCTTGAGCACGCAGGGCAGGGCGAGCGTCGGCACGATCCGGTCGATGTTGTCCCGGTGAACCAGGAGCGTGCGGGGGGCGGGCAGGTTGTGCCGGGCGAGCAATTCGGCGCAATACACCTTGTTGTTGCACTTCAGGATGGAGTCCGGGTGGTCGATCACGACCAGCCCCTCGGCCGCGGCCCGACGCGAGAATCGGTAGGTGTAGTGGTTCACGAAGGTCGTGTCGCGTATGAACAGCCCGTCGAACTGGGGCAGCCGCCCGATGTCGGCGCGCGTGACGAGCTCCGGCTGGAGTCCAAGCAATTCCGCCGCCCGGAGGAATTTCTGGATCGCTTTCGGGTTGGACGGCGGCTCAGGGTTGTCCGGGTCGTGGAGGATCGCCAGGTCGTAGCGCGCCGCCGGCCGCTGGCGAACGAGGCGTCCCGGCCCGGTGAAGTAGTCGGTGGCCGCCTGCAGGACGAAATCGTGGTGCTGCGCGGGGATGTCGCTGGCGGCGATCGGCCGCACGCTGCGGATGCGCCATTGCGCCTGCTGGCGCTCGAAGGTGGCGCGCAGGAGCGGCGCCTGGAGCAGGCCGAAGAGCCGCTTGGCGAGCGCATCGTAGCGGCTCGTCATGTTCCGCCCGAAGTAGATGCTGAGCTCGAACTGGTCGGACTTGAGGGGTGCGAGCGCCCGCTGGATCGACTCCTCCAGCCCTTCGGTGAGCAGGCGGACCAGGTTCGGGGACTTGAGGTCCTCGATGGTGCCGGTGCGCGGCAAGGGCTTGTGCCCGCGCGCCTCGGCCAGCAGGGAGACGTAGTAGCCCAGACTCTGGTAGCGGTAGGACTTGCACAGGTTGAACACGCGGGCGTTGCGCTCCTCTCCCCAGGCGGGATCGGTGAGGTAGGCGCGTGCCGGCACCACCGTGGTATCGGGCACGTCTAGCGGCCAGTCCCGCGGGTTATGGACGACCACCAGGACGCGCATCGTGTCCTCCGCGCGGTGGATGGATGATGAGGATGTTCGCGTCGTGGGTGACGATGCCGAGCAACACCGCGTTGATCACGCGGTCGATGCGGATCCAGTACTCGCGCGAGGGGGCGTAGGGATTGGGTCCGTACGGATCCGAGACGAGCACCGTATGCTGCGGCCGGTTGTAGCCGGTGAGCACCACGAAATGGCCGGACGGCGTGCCGCGCACGTCGTCGGGGAGGTCGTCCGGGCCGAACTCGCGTGCGGCACGGTAGAGGAAGGTCGAGCTCAGGCCGGTGAGCACGGGCAGCCCGCGCCGCAGCAGCCCGCGCAGGAAAGGCGGGGACAGATCGGTGAAGCGAAGCCGCCCGCCCAGGCGCAGGAACTCGAGATAGCCGTCGGTGGCATGCTGCAGGCGCCGCTGGAGCTTGACCTCCCGCTGGCGCCGGAGCCGTTCCGCGATGTCGACGCCCGGTCGGAACCAGGTCGGGTCGAAAACCGTGAGGTTGTAGGTGCAGATCGTGGCCTCGAAGCCCTGGCGCAGCGCGTCGCAGCCGAGAAACACCGCGAACGTGCCGCCGTTGTCGAGCTTGCGCGTCCGGGCGATGACCGCCTCCAGGGGCTCCACCCGACCCCAGTACGCATACACCGAGTGCAGGCAGGTGGGGCCGCAGGTGCTCTCGTCGGGCTGCTGCAGCAACTGCACCGGCAGCCGCAGGGAAGGGCGCAGGGGGCGGGCAGTGGATTCCGGACGGGTCTTCACGATCTCACCCCTTCACGCAGATGAGGGGCGCGAGCCGCGCCACCTTGCGGGCGAGGCCGGCCGCCTCGGCCGCCTCCACGACCGCGCCCACGTCCTTGTACGCCCCGGGCGCCTCCTCGGCGACGCCGCGCGGGGAGGGGCTGCGCACCAGGATGCCGCGCGCCGCCAACTCGTCCACCACCTGGCGGCCCTGCCAGGTGTGCTGCGCCTGGTGGCGGCTCATGGCGCGGCCGGCGCCGTGGCAGGCGGAGGCGAAGGCCCGCTCGTGGGCGCTGTCGTTGCCGCAGAGGATGTACGAGCCGGTGCCCATGGAGCCCCCGACCAGCACGGGCTGGCCCACGGCGCGCAGCGGCTCGGGCAGATCGGGATGCCCCGGGCCGAAGGCGCACGTCGCGCCCTTGCGATGTACGTGCAGACGGCGTGACTGCCCGGCCACCTCGTGCATCTCCTCCTTGCAGGTGTTGTGCGAGACGTCGTAGAGCAGGGTGAGGCGGGCCGCCGGGATCACGTCGGCGAACACCTCCCGTGTGAGCTGCGTGAGAATCTCCCGGTTCGCGAGGGCGCAGTTGATGGCGGCCCGCATGGCGCCCAGATAGGCCTGCCCCAGCTCGGAGCGGATCGGCGCGCAGGCGAGCTCACGGTCGGGCAGCACGATGCCGTGGTCGGGTGCCGCGATCGCCATCCGCTTGAGGAACTCGGTGCCGATCTGGTGGCCCAGGCCGCGGGAGCCGCAATGGATCATGATCACCGCTCCGCCCTCGACGAGCCCGTAGGCCTCGGCGGCGAGCCGGTCGTGGATGGTGACGACCTCCTGGACTTCGAGATAGTGGTTGCCGCTGCCCAGCGTGCCCATCTCGTCGCGCTGGCGATTGCGTGCCTGGACCGATACCTCGGCCGGCACCGCGCCTTCCATGCGGCCGCGCTCCTCGATCCGCTCCAGATCGGCGGGGATGCCCCAGCCGCGACCGGCCGCCCAGCGGGCGCCCTCGGCCAGCATCGCGTCCATCTCGGCGCCCTCGAGGCGGATGGCACCGATGCTGCCGACGCCGGCCGGGATGCGCTGGAAGAGACGGTCGGCGAGACGCTCCTGGACCGCCACGACCTCGTGTCGTGACACCCCGGTGTGCAGGCAGCGCACGCCGCAGGAGATGTCGAACCCGACCCCGCCGGCCGACACCACTCCGCCCTCGTCGGCATCGAAGGCGGCCACGCCACCGACGGGAAAGCCATAGCCCCAGTGCGCATCCGGCATGATGTGGACGGCTCCCACGATGCCGGGCAGGGAGGCGACGTTCACCGTCTGCGCGTAGACCCTGTGGTCCATCGCTCGGACCAGCGCCTCGTCGGCGTGGATGATGCCCGGCACCCGCATCGGCCCGTGCGGGCGGATCTCCCACTCGCAAGCCGAGTGGCGGTCGAGAAGATCGAGGTCCATGGTTCAGACGTCCACGACGGTTTCGGCGACACACCGGCCCTGCTCGCACGCGACGCGCAGTCCGGTGTATGTGGCCCCCTTGGGCTCGACGGCGGGACGGTGGCGGAGGGGATCTACGGTCTCGCCCCAGGCCTCGCCTTCCAGCCGCCCCTCGCCGATGCGCACCTTGAAGCGGCTGAACAGCATGTGGCGCACCGACATCCGGTAGATGAGGGCGTTGAGCCACTCCGCGAACAACAGTTCGTCGTCCGGGGCGTGGCAGCGTACCCTCACGCGCCTCAGCGGTGCGACGTCCGCCGGGTCGGTCACGACGGCGGTCAGCGCGATGGCGGCCTGTTCGAAGGCCTCCGCCATCGTCGCCCCGGTGCCGCGGACCCCGACGTCGGCCTCATGGGCGAAAAGCTCCCAGCCGCCGCCCATGCTGCCGCCCCTGCCGACGGCGTGTCGCGCGCCCCGTCACTCCACCTTGACGTCGATCGCCTTCGGTTTCGGCTCGCCGCTCTTGGGTAGCTGCACCGTCAGCATGCCGTCCTTGAAGCTCGCCGTGACCCTGCTCTCGTCCACGTTCTCGGGCAGCGAGAAGCTGCGCGAGAAGGTCCCGTAGTAGCGCTCCACGCGGTGGAACTTCTTGCCTTTCTCCTCCTTTTCCTGCTTTCGTTCCCCCTGCAGCGTGAGCACGCCCTTGTCCACCGTCACGCGCACGTCTTCCTTCCTCACCTCCGGAATCTCGGCCTTGACCACGAACTCCCCGTCGGTCTCGGCGATGTCCACCCGCGGCGACCAGTCGCCGGCGGCGATCGGTTCGTGTGTGCCGCCGCCGCGCAGCGCGCCGAAGGACTTCATGTAGCGGTCGAAAAAGTCTTCCATCTCACGCCATGCATCCCATTTCACCAGTGCCATGATCGCTCTCCTAAACCGGGGCCGAATCTCGGGTGCCGGCGTGCCCCACCATCCTCGCCGGCGCCGCCATGGACCTGCGTCCAATCGGTTCAGTCTCATCCTAGACGACCGACTCGGCATCTACTTCGCATTCGCAAGGGGTGTTGACGTCAGTCAACCGGAGCCCGAGTCCCGCGGCTAAGCTGGGGTTGAAGCATCGTTGACATGCCGGGGAGGCGCGTGATGCCGATCCATAACGCCGACATCGCGGCGATCTTCGCCGAGATCGCCGACCTGCTGGAGATTCAGGCCGCCAACCCCTTCCGCGTGCGCGCCTATCGCAATGCCGCGCGCGTCATCGGAGACATCGGGCGGGACATCGTGCGCATGGTGGGGCAGGGCGAGGATCTTACCGAGCTGCCGGGCATCGGCGCGGATCTGGCCGCCAAGGTTCGCGAGATCGTGGAGACCGGCCGCTGCACGCTGCTCGAGCGCCTGCACCGCGAGCTTCCGCCCGCCATCGGCGAGCTCCTGCACATCCCGGGCTTGGGCCCGAAGCGGGTGCGCACCCTGTGGCACGACCTGGACGTGCAAACCCCCGAGCAGCTCTACCGTGCCGCGCGCGACGGGCGCATCCGCACGCTTCCGGGCTTCGGCGAGAAAACCGAGCTCAGGATCCTGCAGGCCACCGAGACCCATCTCAGCCAGGCACGGCGCTTCAAGCTCGCCACCGCGGCGCAGTACGCCGAGCCGCTGGTGACCTGGCTGCGGGCCCGCCCGGGCGTAAAGCGCGCCGAGGTCGCGGGGAGCTACCGGCGCATGCGCGAGACCGTCGGCGACCTCGACATCCTGGTGGTGGCGGCCGAGGGCAACACGGTGATGAACGATTTCGCCGCACACGACGAGGTCCAGGAGGTCCTCGCCCGCGGTCCCACCCGGGCGAGCGCGATCCTGAAGCGTGGGATCCAGGTCGACCTGCGCGTGGTCGGCGAGGAGAACTACGGCGCCGCGCTGTGCTACTTCACCGGCGGCAAGGCCCACAACATCGCTCTTCGCCGGATCGCCCAGGAGCGCGGCCTCAAGCTCAACGAGTACGGGGTCTGGCGTGGCAATGCGCGCGTGGCTGGAGATACCGAGGAGTCGGTCTACCGCGCCTTCGAGCTCGCCTGGATTCCGCCAGAGCTGCGCGAGGACCGAGGCGAGATCGAGGCGGCGAGGGCAGGGCGGCTACCCGATCTCGTGCGTCGCGAGGATCTGCGCGGCGACCTCCACGCCCACACCCGCGCCACCGACGGCCACGACAGCCTGCGCGACATGGCTCACGCGGCGCGGAAGGCCGGGCTAGAGTATCTGGCCATCACCGAGCACTCGCGGCGGCTGGCGATGGCCCGCGGCCTCGACCCGCAGCGGCTCGCGTGCCAGATCGACGAGATCGACCGCCTGAACGAGACGCTCGAGGGCATCCGGCTGCTGAAGGGGATCGAGGTGGACATCCTGGAGGACGGCAGCCTGGACCTGCCCGATTCCATTCTCGGCCGGCTCGACGTCGTGGTCGGTGCGGTCCATTCGCGCTTCGAGCTGCCGCGGGCGAAGCAGACCGAGCGCATCCTGCGCGCCATGGACAACCGGCACTTCCACCTCCTGGCCCATCCCACCGGGCGGGTGCTGGAGACGCGCGAGCCCTACGATGTGGACATGCTGCGCATCATCCGCCATGCAAGGAAGCGCGGCTGTGCGCTCGAGCTCAACGCCCATCCGGCACGCCTCGATCTGCTCGACACGGCCTGCATGTCGGCGCGGGATGAGGGGGTGCCCGTGGCGATCGACTCCGACGCCCACAGCGTTCACGACTTCGACAACCTGCGCTTCGGAATCGGCCAGGCACGCCGCGGCTGGCTCGAGGCGAAGGACGTGTTGAACACCAGGCCTTTGGCGGAGCTGATGCGCTTCCTGCAAGGCTAGAGGCGCCTCAAAGCGCGGCCCCGTAGCCACGTCGGCTGCTCCTGCCTCAGCCGCCATAATTGGTATTATGTAAACCTTCGCAGTAGCCCACCACGGATCGCTCGCCCTCACCGTCTCCATTCGGCTTGCACGCGGCGGTTTCACAAGGCGGCGGCCGTCCTGCTGCGCTTCGCCCGCGCGCCTCCATACAAGCGGATGCCGTCCGGTGGCCAGGCATGCCGCCATTCCCCACACTGGGCTAATAGGAATACAGTAATGCCGCGCGGTGTCAGGGATCGCCGCCGGCCCGTTCCGGATCTTCGTGGGCGCCGCCCAGGCGCTGGATGTCCGGGCCTCGGACAATAACCAGAGCAAAGCAAGATGCCGTTCTCCCAGCCTTTCGACGCATCCAGCATCCAGGCCTTCGTCATCGCCGTGGGCATCGGCCTGCTCATCGGACTGGAGCGCGAACGGGTCGAGTCGGCCCGCGCCGGCCTGCGCACCTTCGGACTGGTCGCCATGTTCGGCGCCCTCTCCGGCCTGCTCGGCCAGCACCTGGGGACCATCGCGCCGTTCACCGTGGGCCTCGCGATCGTCGGCGCGATGATCGTCGCAGCCTATGTGAGCCATCCCGACCCCCGGGACCCCGGCACCACCTCGGTCGCCGCCCTGCTCGTGTGCTATTGCCTGGGCGCAGCGGTGTGGTACGGCCACGCCCGCCTGGCGGTGATGCTGGCGGTGGCGACCACGGTGCTGCTCTATTTCAAGGCCGAGCTGCGCGGCATCGCAACGCGCCTGCAGCCCAAGGACTGGACCTCGATCCTCCAGTTCAGCGTGCTCTCCCTCGTCATCCTGCCCATCCTGCCGGACGAGAATTACGGCCCCTTCGGAACGCTGAACCCCCATCAGATCTGGTTGATGGTGGTACTCATCGCCGGCGTCAGCCTGGCGGGGTACGCGGCCTTGAAGCTGGTAGGTGCCCGCTGGGGCGCAGCCTTCGTGGGCATCTTCGGGGGACTGGCCTCGAGCACCGCCACCACCCTCGTGTACGCCCGTAACGCCCGCACGTCTCCGCAACTGGCCTCGGTGGCGGCGCTGGTGATCGTGCTCGCCAACCTGGTGATGGTCGTGCGCGTGGCGATGATCGCCGCCGTGGTCGCGCCCGGCGTGCTTCGCGCCCTCGTGTTCGTCCTGGTTCCGGCCCTGATCCTCGGCCTGCTGGCCCTGCTGTGGTATTGGCGCCGGCTTACCGGCCACGGCGAGGCGGTGCTGCCCGAGACCAGCAACCCCACCGAGCTGCGCGCCGCCCTGGGCTTCGGGCTGCTCTACGCGATCATCCTGCTCCTTGCCGCCTGGCTGTCCGACTACGCCGGCACCGGCGGGCTGTACGTGCTGGCCGTGGTATCCGGCCTCACCGACATCGACGCCATCGCCCTGTCCAGCCTGCGCCTGTTCTCCCTCGGCAAGCTGGAGCTCGCGCCCACGGCGATCGCCATCGGACTGGCGATGACGGCCAACCTCTGCTTCAAGACCGGTCTGGCCCTCGCGATCGGCGGCCGCCAATTGGCGGGCCGGGTCCTGGTCGGGATGGGTGCGGTCGGCGTCGGCCTGGGCGCCGGCATCGCCTGGATCG
Source organism: Azoarcus sp. (assembly GCA_020725025.1). Classification (GTDB taxonomy): domain Bacteria; phylum Pseudomonadota; class Gammaproteobacteria; order Burkholderiales; family Rhodocyclaceae; genus Aromatoleum. The sequence continues at coordinate 22,888 of DYFV01000041.1, read as the reverse complement.
CGCTGGAGATCGGCGGCCCTTGAGGCGGCTCCTCGTACCCGAGCCTGCCGCGCCCGGGCGCTTCGCTGGCGGACCGCGCCGAACCTGACGCCCGCGCGGCCCCCTTCTCCTCCCTCAGGCCTTCTTGCCGTGCTTGCCCTTGGGAACGGGCGGGAGCGCGTCGATCAGCGAAGAGATCTCCGCCGGGCTGCGGGTGGCGAGCAGCTTGAGCGCGGATCTGAGCACCTCGGACTTGCTCGCGAGGCGCCCGGCCTTGCCGAGGTTCTCGCGGATCGCCTTGATCTGCTTGTGCTCGCCGGCCGGCATGGAGAAGGAATCGCGCACCACCTTCTCTCGCTTGTCCTTGCGCACCGGTTCCGCTGCTTCCGGGCTCGGCTTCGCGTCCTTGCCGCCCTCCTCGGCCGCAGCCTTCGGCTTGGCCGGCTTCTTCACCGCCCGCGCCTTCTTCGCCTGAGGGGGCGCTGCGGCTTCGGCAGCTGGCGCGGCAGGGGCTGCGGGCGCCTCGACGGGGGGCGCGGCCTTCGGCTTTGCCGGCTTCTTCACCGTCCGCATCTTCTTCGGCTGAAGCGGCGCACCAGCTTCGGCCGCCGCGGCGGCAGGGGGCGTGGCCGCCTCGGCCGGTGCTGCGGCCGGCTTGGTGCCGGCCGTCGTCGGCTTGGCCTTCGGCGCGCGCTTTGCCGCTTCGGGTTTCGCGCCCTCGACCTGGATCTTCTGCTTGCCCGCCCGGGAAGCCGGCGCCGCCTTCCTGGCCTTCGGTTCGGCGGCCGTCGCGTCGCCGACGACACCGGCCGCGCTCGCCGCGGCCACCGCAGGGGCCGATCCGGCGTCCTCCTTCGCGGTATCCGCGCCGGCGGCGGCGCCGAGCCGCTTGGCCACGGCTTCGCTTTCCTTGTTCAAGGACTCGCGCAGCGCGGCCTGGGTCTTGTTGCGGGAGCTCATGATCTTCATTCCTCCAGTTGATTGAGAACGGCCGTTACCAGCCGATCGACTTCCTCCTGGGCCGCCGCCGCGGCGCGGCCCAATGCGAACACGGATCGCCCGAGCACGGCCGACTGGGCGTAGGCGTTCCGTTGCGAGAGGACCGCGTCGAGCACCGGCAAGGCGAAATCGTGCATGACCGAAAGTACGTCGCCCGCAAGCGCGGTACGCATGACCCGGTTGGGGAGCAAGGCGCCGCGCAGCGACGGACGCCTCGCCCTCGCCTCCAGGATGGTCCGCTCGGAGCCACGTGTCGCCCACAGGTCGGTCGGGTTCGGGACGACCGGGACGATGGCGAGGTCGCAGATCTCTAACGCGGCCTCGATATGCGGATGCTCGATGGAGGGTGGGCAATCCATCACCACGAAATCCGCTTGCGTCGCCGCCCTCCCCAGTTCCCGCGCGATCTCCCTGGGGGTTCCGCCGAGCCGCACGAGGGCGCCCGGAAAGGGATCGGACGGCGGCGCGGACTCGATCCAGCGCGAGATGCTCGCCTGGGGATCGAGGTCGGCTACGACGAGGCGATAGCCACGCAGCGCAAGCCCTGCGGCCAGTTGAACCGCCACCGTCGTCTTGCCCGATCCACCCTTCTGGGACGTCAGGGCAATGATTCCCGCATCGATCATCGGCACTCGGTCATTCTGGTAATAACGTAATACCGTATTATCGTATGCGATCCGGCAGTCCGCAACTATCGGGTAGTGGGTAGTGTCGGCTCAAGGCATCCGGTATGCCCATGCTTGCGTCACAGGTATATCGGGACGATCCTTTGGTAGAATTCGCCACCTCCTGAACAGGGCTGCACATGATGGGAAGGGAGATCGAGCGCAAGTTTCTGGTGCAGGACACCCGTTTCCTGCAGGGCCGCAAGGGCGAGCGGATCGTCCAGGGCTATCTCGCCAAGGACCCGGGCGAGATGTCGACCCGGATCCGGATCCGCGGCGATCGAGCCTTCCTCACGTTGAAGTCGCCCCGCCCCGACACTTCGCTCTCGCGCGAGGAGTTCGAGTACCCGATTCCCGTTTCCGATGCGGAGCAGATCCTCGCCCGGCACTGCGGCGATCGGATCGTCGAAAAGACGCGCTTCCTGGTAGAGCATCACGGATACCTCTTCGAAGTCGACGTCTTCGAAGGCCGCCTCCGCGGCCTGGTCCTCGCCGAGGTGGAGCTGCCTCACGAGCAGGCCACCGTATCGCTACCGGCATGGATCGGTGAGGAAGTCAGCCACGACAGACGCTACGGGAACTCCTCGCTCGCGCAGTTCGGGCTTCCCGGGCCGACCGCCACTTGGCTGCCGCGGCAGCCGGCACACCAGGAACGCTGGGCCCTGCTGCTACCGCCGACCAGTTCCTAGGCCACGGGGGATCAGTACATCCCCAACCGGCTCGGCAGCCAGGTCGCGAGGAACGGCAGGGCCGAAATCGTCAGCGCGCCGAGGAACATGGCCAGGACCGCCCGCCATACGGAGGCGGCCACGTAGTGGACCGGCTTGCCGAACATCGAGGAGGCGAAATAGATGTTCATGCCGGCGGGCGGGCACAGGAAGGCCATCTCGATGTTTGCCAGGAAGATCACGCCGAAGTGCACCGGGTCGATTCCGTAGCTCATGGCCACGGGCAACAGGAGCGGCACGAGGACCACGATGGCAGCGTAGATCTCCATGACGGCGCCGGCCAGGAGCAGGAACAGGTTGAGCGCCACCAGGAAGGCGAGGCGGTTGGGCAGCACCGACTGGACCCACTCGATGGCCGCGTCCGGGACGCCGGCATCGATCAGGTAGTTGGTCAGGCCGAGGGCCATGCCGAGGATGAGCATGATGCCGCCGATGACCCGGGCGCACTCCGCCAGGGCCCCGCGCAGGGTGATCCAGTCGATCTCGCGGTGACCGAGGGCCTGGGTGAGGAGCGTGTAGCCGACGGTGAGCGCGGCGCTCTCGGTCGGGGTCGCCAGGCCGCCGGCCAGCGAGCCGATCGCGACGAAGGGGGCGAGGATCTCCCAGCGCGCCGCCCAGACCGCGGCGCGGAGCCCGACGCGGTCGGCCGACTGTGCGGCCGGGGCCGTCGGCCGGACGTTCACATAGCCGCCCAGCCACAGCAGGCAGGCCACCATCACCATCGCCGGCAGCACGCCGGCGAGGAACATGGTGTTGATCGGCACGCGGGCGATGACCGCGTACATGATCAACGGCACGGACGGTGCGAGCAGGACGCCCAGCGCGCTGGCGCTGGTCACCAGCCCGATGCCCCGCCGCTCCGGAAATCCGGCCCGCCCCAGGAGCGGCAGCAGGAGGCCGCCCAAGGCGAGGATGGTCACGCCGCTACCGCCGGTAAACGCGGTGAACACGGAGCACAGCACGGCCGCCGCGATCGCCGTGCCGGTGACGCCGGTGCCGAACAGGGTGGTGAAGAGCGTCCCGAGCCGCGCGGCCGCGCCCGTCCGGGCGAACACCAGGCCGGCGAGGGTGAACAGGGGCAAGGCCGGCAGCGAGGGATTGACGGTGATCTGGTAGTGGCTCAGGGGCACCGCCGCGAGCGGCAGGCCGTCCTGCCAGAACAGGGCGAGGGAAAGTCCGCCGAGCACCACGAACACCGGGGCCCCGCAGGCGAGAATGGCGGCGAGCCAGGCGACGAAGGGCCAGATGGGCAGGCTCATTCCGTCGAGCTCGTGGGCGAAGAGGAAACCCGCCGCGGGCAGGACGATTGCCAGGGCCGCCCGGGTCGACCACGCCTCGCCGATCCGGGAAGCGATCTTCAACCCGAGCAGCAGGAAGCCGACGGGCATCGCCAGTTGCACTACCCACCCGGACACCCCGTAGGCGAGCTCCCGGGGGGCCTCCATCTCGGTCGCCACGAAGCTCCAGCTCGCCTGGCCGAGCATGCCGCAGAGCAGCGCCGAGCTCGCTCGGGAGAATCGCTGCGCCGCCCCCCGCACCCGGGGGTTCCTCGCGGCGCCCAGTCCGCTTCCCAACGAGGTGAGATGCCCGCTGCGTTCGGCCAGCAGCGCGCCGAACATGGCGAGCACCAGGCCTGCGTGCTGGACCACGAGCGGCGCGTTGCGCACGCCATGGCCGAGCATTGGCCGCAGAATCATCTCCGCGAGCGGGATGCCCACCATCAGCAGCAGCGCACCGGAGGCGAGCCACTCGTCGAAGGCACCGAGCCGTCGCAGCAGGGTCATCGGCTCACCGGGCCTTCCGGGCGCGGTAGGCCTCGAGATGCCCGACCACCTCGTCGAAGGTCTCCGCCGGCACCAGGCGACCGCGAACCCGGGCGTGGAGGCGCGCGGCGAGCGCATCCCATTCTTCGATCTGGGCCTCGTTCGGCCGGTTGACCACCAGACCCCGCTTCTTCATCGCCTCGACCGCGTCATCCACGTCCTGGCGCGCCTTGGCGCGGATCTGCGTGCCGACCCGAGCGCCCACCTCGCGCAACGCCGCCTGGGCCTCCGGGGACATCTGGTCCCACGCCTTGCGGCTCACGACCAGGGCGCCGACGATGGGCGCCCAGTCGAGCTCCAGCATGTTGGGCGCGTTCGTGTAGATCTGGGTCGCAAGGGCGAAATAGGGGGTGGACGGAACCACGTCGATCATCCCCGTCTGGATCGCGGGGAGGACGTCCCCGAGCTCCAGCGGAACCGGGGTGTAGCCGAGGCTCTTCATGATCTCCTGCTGGTCGACCTCGTTGCCCCAGGCGAAGAGCTTCATGGACTTGTAGTCGTCCGGGCGGAAGGCGGCTTCCCGGGAGAAGAAGCGCACCCATCCGGCGTCGCCCCACGCCAGCACGACGAAACCCTTGTCCAGGAACTTCTTCTCCATCCCCGGCCGCAGCTTCTCGCGCACGTAGTCCACCTCGTCCCAGGACTTGAACATGAGCGGCATCGCCTGCAGGGCGGCGATGGACGGCTCGATGTCGCGCAGGCCGGCGACCGACAGCAGCCCACCCTGCAACTGGCCGATGCGAATCCGACGCACCATGTCGGCCTCCCCGCCCTGGCTGCCGTCCGGATAGACCACGTACTTCGCGCCGCCCCCCTGGGCGGCCCGCCACGCCTCGCCCAGCTCCAGCAGCTGCCGGTGGTAGAGGGAATTCTTCGGTGCCTGGGTGCCGATGCGCAGCTGCATGTCGGCGGCGGCGACGCCGGCGGCTGCCAGGCAGGCGAACAGCAGTGCTGCGATCCTGATCCACATGGTTCTCTCCGTTTGGATTGGCGGGCGATTCAGAAAAGATCGTCGGCCTTGTCGAGCAGCCAGCGCGCGCGCCGGCGCATGACTTCGTTGTGCAAGGCGCGGGGGCTGTCCGGGCCGTCCTCGACCGCGAGGGCCTGGCGCAGGAGCGCCTCGAACAGTGCGCGATCCCCGGCCGGTTGGGCGTAGCCTTCGGCCTTGCTCACCAGCGCCCCGGCGCTGTGCCCGGCGGACTGCGCGATGGCCGAATCGAAGTAGGCCAAGGCCCGCGCCGCACTGCCGCCGGGGCGGCCCGCCTCGAAGCTGCCCAGGAGCGCGGTCAACGCACCCTCGCCCCAGGCGGGGTCGCTCGCCCATGCGAGCTCGGCCAGGCGCACTGCGAGCGGCAGGTCGGCGACCACGTCCGGATCGTCCTTCGACAGGGAGATCATTCCGCCCCAGGCCGCCGCCGCCCAGTAGGCGAGACCGACCTGGTCGGGCGCAAGCCGGATGCCGTCGAGAACGCCCTGCGCGGCGAGCCGCGCGGGCAGATCGGGCGACGCGAGCGCCAAGGCCGTCATGGCATGCCGATGGGCGCGCCGATAGAGCTTCGCCGCGCGAAGGCGCAGTCGCTCGGCCTCGGCGGCATCCGTGGATTCGACCCGGTCGGCCTCGAAGGCAACGAAGGCGTAGGCGTATTGCGTGAAGCCCGCGGCTACCGACTCCGCGAGCGGCAGGTGCGACGGGTTCTGCCGCAGGACGGACTCGGAGAGCTTCAGGTAGAAGGCGCTCGCCTCCCGCGCGAGCTCCAGGTCGGTCTCCGCGCCCTGCCCCTGTGCCGCCAGCTCGTCCGCGATGCCGCCCACGACGGCCTGCCGCAGCGAGCAGCCGGCGAGTAGCGGGAAAAGAATCGATACTGCGACGGCCAGGACCGCCCTGCGCCAGATCGAATGCAAACCCCATCCCTGCGAAGAAGAAATTCGGGGGACAGTATCAATCCGAGGTTACAGCCTCTTGACCGGCTCGCCGCCGCCCCGGCGCGGCCGAGCGGCCACGTGTCAGGCCCCTGAGGAACGCCCCCGTCGGGCGAAGGTCGCACAGCCCATGAATCCCTCTTACCGCCCCGGTGCCGCGCGCACCTGCTTCCGGCGGAGCCACCGATGCCGCGCTGGCTTCCACCCGTCCTGCTGACCGCTTTCGTCGGCGGCCTGTTCTGGCTCGAGCGCCGCAGGCCCCTGAGAGCGCGCGCCGATCCGGGCCCCGCGCGTCTCGCGCGCAACTTGTCCATGGCGGCGGCGACGGGGGCGGTGCTCCGCGTCGCCGAGCGCCCATTGACCGGACGCGCGGCACGCTGGACCGAAAGCCGCGGATGGGGATTGGTGCCGAAGCTTGGCCTGCGCGGCTGGCTCGGCACGGCAGCCACCGTCGTGCTCCTCGATTACACGCTCTATTGGTGGCACGTCCTGCTGCACCGCGTGCCGCTGCTCTGGCGCTGCCACCTCGCGCACCACAGCGACCTGGATCTCGACGCTTCCACCGCCCTGCGCTTCCACTTTGCCGAATTCGTCCTCTCGATTCCCTACCGGCTGGCGCAGATCGTCCTGATCGGCGCCAGCCCCCGGGCCCTCGTAGCCTGGCAACGGCTCACCGCTGCCGAGGTGGTGTTTCATCACGCCAACCTGCGCCTGCCGCCGGAGCTCGAGCGCCGCCTGGGTCGCATCGTCGTGACGCCCCGCCTGCACGGCATACACCACTCCACCGTGCGCGCCGAGCGGGATTCCAATTTCTCGAGCGGACTCACCGTTTGGGACTACCTGCACGGGACGATCCGGACCGATGTGCCGCAGGAGGCGATCATCATCGGGGTGCCCGGCTTCGACCACAGGCGGGAGGTGACACTGGGGAAGATCCTGCTGATGCCCTTCGTGACGCCCGGGTCGCGCCTCTCCCCCGCTAGCCCCGAAGGCGGCAACCGGGCGGCGGCGCCGCTTTCCGCCAGGCATCGATGAAAGCCCCGGAGTCGGCTTCGCGTACGTCCGGATAGGCGCGGGCCAGCGTGTCGGGCCCCGCGCCCAGCCAGTGGGCGGTCTGCAGCCGCATCCAGAGCCACAGCACGGCGAGCTCCCGCCCGTGGAAACGCCGATCGCTCGCGTAGATGGCCGGATGCCGGATGTAGGCGGTTCGGCCCGCGCGCTCCATGGAGCGCGAGAACGCGTAGTCCTCCATCAGCGGCAAAGGCGGGAAGCCCCCGAGCGCGAAGTATGCGGTGCGGCGGGCGAAGATGCCCGAGTCGCCGTAGTAGCGCCGGGTGAGCATGCGGCGAAGATCGTTGGAGACGGCGAGAAAGCGGGTGAACCGGGATTCGGGCAGGAAGACGAGCCGGAAGTTGCCTCCGATCGCCCGCGGATCGGCCAGGGCCCCGAGGATCGCGTCGCGGGCCGCCGAGGGCAGCCGGGCGTCGGCATGCAGGAAGAGCAGCACGTCACCGCCCGCGGCGCGGGCGCCCGCGTCGAGTTGCAGGCCGCGGGACTTCGCGGTCAACACCACCTTCGCGCCCGCATCGGCGGCCAGCGTCGCGGTTCGGTCGGGACTGCCCGCGTCAACGACGATCACCTCCTCGCCGATGTTTCGCGCGCCCCGCACTGCGTCCTCGATCAGTCCGGCCTCGTTCCAGGCCGGAATCACCACGGAGATGGCGGACCGCGTTGTCACGCGGTCAGTGCCGGTCCCGCTGCCGCAGCGCGCTCACAGCCTCCGGGCTCACCAGGGCGAGGGTCGCGAAGTGCGTGAGCGCGTCGATCACGCAGTAGGGACACCACGCCTTGTCGACCTTGGGCATCTGGTGAAACAGGTACTTCGCAGCCACCGCGGCCTGGGGTACGGCCAGGCCGAACGCCAACAACGGCAGCCACGGCGTGCGCCGTCGGCGGTCCGGCGGCCCGGCCGAGGCCACTGCGAGGTTCACCGCATGGGCCAGCAGGGCGAGCGGCCCGTCCGGCATGCCGTAGCCGAAGGCTTCCTCGGAAGCGTTGACCTTGTCGGAATGGAAGTGCGGCGTACCGGTGGGCGGATCGGGCAGATGCTTCACACGCCCGGTCTGGTAGAGCGTAACGATCGCCATGCTGGCGATCCCTGCCAGCGACACCATCACCGTGCCACGACGAAGACGCATGTCCCGCCCCTCGTCGTGCTGCATGCGTTGCTGTAGCTCGTGCGGGGGCATTTCGTCGCTGAGGAGCCCGCGCAATGCGGCCTTACCCGTTCGCATCTCCCGTCCTCCGTGTCGCGCCGGCCGCCGGTGCGGAGGCCGGACTACGCCCTTCCGTGCTGCAAGAACGGGACCCGGGGCCCTCCCGCGCCGGCGAGGCCTCTCAGCCCTCGAGCTCGCGGGCGCGCTCGATCGCTTCCTCGATGCGGTCCACCGCGATGACGCGCATGTCGCCCACCGCCTGCTTGGGCGCGTTGGCGCGCGGGATGATGGCAGTGCGAAAACCGAGCTTGGCCGCCTCCTTGAGGCGCTCCTGGCCGCGCGGGGCGGGACGGATCTCGCCGGCCAGGCCGACCTCGCCGAACACCACCAGCTCCCGTGGCAGCGGGCGGCTGCGCAGGGAGGATACGATGGCGAGGAGCACCGCCAGGTCTGCGGCCGGCTCGGCGATCTTCACCCCGCCCACGGCATTCACGAACACGTCCTGGTCGAAGCACACCACGCCCGCGTGACGGTGAAGCACGGCGAGCAGCATCGCCAGGCGGTTCTGCTCGAGACCCACGGAAAGCCGTCGCGGGTTGGGGCTGTGGGCGCCGTCCACCAGTGCCTGGATCTCCACCAGCAGGGGGCGCGTGCCCTCCTGGGTGACCAGCACGCAGCTGCCGGGCACCTGCTGGGCGTGCTGGGAGAGGAATATGGCCGAGGGGTTGCTCACCCCGCGCAGGCCGCGCTCGGTCATGGCGAAGACTCCGAGCTCGTTCACCGCGCCGAAGCGGTTCTTGAAGGCGCGCACCAGGCGGAAGCTGGAATGGGTGTCGCCCTCGAAATAGAGGACGGTGTCGACGATGTGCTCCAGCACTCGCGGGCCGGCGAGCGTGCCGTCCTTGGTGACGTGGCCAACCAGGATGAGGCTCGTGCCGCTCTGCTTGGCATGGCGTGTGAGCTGGGCGGCGCACTCGCGCACCTGGGCCACCGAGCCCGGCGCCGACTGCAGCACTTCGGAGTAGACGGTCTGGATCGAGTCGACCACCGCGATGCGCGGCGCCGCCTCGCGCAGGGTGGCGAGGATGCGCTCGAGGTTGATCTCCGGCAGGAGCTGCAGCCCGGCGGGCTCGACCTGCAGGCGCTGCGCCCGCAGCGCGACCTGCTCGCCCGACTCCTCGCCGCTCACGTATACCGCCTTCTGGCGGGCGGCGAGCAGCGACAGTGCCTGCAGGAGCAGGGTGGACTTGCCCACCCCGGGGTCGCCGCCGATCAGTACCACCCCGCCGGCTACCAGTCCGCCGCCCAGCACCCGGTCGAACTCCTCGATGCCCGTCGGAATGCGCGGCTCCTCCCGCGGCTCGAGCTCGGCCAGCGCCTGCAGGCGGCCGGTCGTGCCGGCCAGCGCGGAGAACCGGCTGGCGGCACCGCCGCCCTGCTCCACCACGGACTCCACCATGGTGTTCCACGCCCGGCACTGCGGACATTGCCCCTGCCAGCGCGGCGCCTGGGCACCGCACTCGTTGCAGATGAAGAGGGTCTTGGCTTTCGCCATCAAGTGTCCTCGCGCGGCGTCGTGGCCAGCGCGGCCAACTCGCTGACCGCGTGCTCGGCGAAGGTGGTGATCAGGGTCGAGCGGAACTTGTCCCGCGGGATGATGACTTCGAGCGGCGTGTAGAGGCGGGGTTCGAGCGGAATCGCCACCAGCCGTCCTTCGCGAAGATCGCGCCGGATGGCCGCCTGGGAGGCGATGGCGTAGCCGATGCCTTCGGCCGCCAGGTGCTTCACGGTGGCGAGGCTGCCGAGCTCGGCGCACACCGTGAGCTCGTCGGGGCCGATGCCGGCCGCGGCGAAGAACTCCTCTGCGAGCACGGTGATGGCATTGCCCGGGTCGCGGGTGATGAAGGGATGTTCGACCAGATCCTGAGCGGTGAGCCGCTCCTTGGACGAGAGCGGATGATCCGGGCGGCAGATCACCAGCAGTTCGTCGCGCGCCGCCGGCAGCCGCTCGATGGCGGGCTGATCCGAGACGATTTCGATCAGCCCCAGGTCGATCTCCCGGGACGCTACCCGGTCCTCGGTGAGCTGCGAGTTGCCCACCACAACGCGCGGCACCACGCGCGGGTACTTGCGCTTGAAGCTCTCCAGCAGGTACGGCAGCCAGTAGGCGGCGATGGTGGTGCTGGTGCCGATGCTCAGGGTGCCCGCCAGCTCGTCGGTGAGCTCCGACACCCGGGTCTCCAGCTCGTCCGACAGGTCCAGGATGCGCTCGGCGTAGGCCAGCACGATCTCGCCGGCGCGGGTGAGCGTCACCTTGCCGTGCCCGCGCTCGAGCAGGCGCGTGTTGAAGTGCTCTTCCAGCTGCTTGATCTGGAAGGTCACCGCGGGCTGCGTCATGAAGAGATGCTCGGCCGCCCGGGTGAACGATCCGTGCTTCGCCACCGCGCTGAATACCTGAAGTCTGCGATCGGCCACTGCTGCTCCCATAAGTTCGTTTTATTCGTGAATTAAATCACAGATGTGCCTGCTGCGGCGCAGCGCACCTGCAACTCCTCGGCCCACGCGCCCTCTCCCGTGCCGGTGATCACAACAACTACCGTACCTTCGTGATATAAACCGCCTTCACTCAATGACGGCGCCCGTCCCCGATGCCGCTCGGCTTCTACATCATCATGGCCGCGCAGTTTTTTTCCGCGCTGGCCGACAACGCCCTGCTGATCGTCGCAATCGCCCTGCTGCGGGACATGGCCGCACCGGAGGAGTTCGAACCGCTTCTCAAGCTCTTCTTCACCGTCTCCTACGTGGCGCTCGCCGCCTTCGTCGGCGCCTTCGCCGACTCCATGCCGAAATGGCGGGTGATGCTGATCAGCAACACCATCAAGATCGGGGGCTGCCTACTGCTGCTCCTGGGCTCCCATCCGCTGCTCGCCTACGCGGTGATCGGACTCGGCGCGGCAGCCTACTCGCCGGCCAAGTACGGCATCCTGACCGAATACCTGCCGCACCGCCTGCTCGTCGTGGCCAACGGCTGGATCGAGGGCCTCACCGTAGGCGCGATCATACTCGGGACGGTTTTCGGGGGGCTGCTCATCCGCGCCGATACCGCCCTGTGGCTGGCCGGGGCCGTGCCCTACGTCGAGTCGCCATTTACCGCCATCATCGCCGTCGTCGGGCTCTTCTATCTCCTCGCCGCGGCCTTCAACTTCTACATCCCCGATACCGGGGTGGATCACAAGCCCCTCAAGAACAACCCGCTCTACCTCATCCACGACTTCAATCACTGCCTGAAGCTCCTGTGGCGCGACCGCCTGGGGCAGATCTCCCTCGCGGTGACCACGCTCTTCTGGGGCGCGGGCGCCACGCTCCAGTTCATCGTGATCAAGTGGGCGGAGCACAACCTCGGCTTCACCCTCTCCCAGGCCTCGATGCTGCAGGGCGTGGTGGCGATCGGAATCGCCTTCGGCTCCATCCTGGCGGCACGCATGATCAGCCTGCGCCGATCCGTCCGGGTGATCCCGCTCGGCATCGCCATGGGCTTCACCGTACTGGTCATGGTGCTGGTCACCAGTCCGCCGCTCGCCATGGTGCTGATGGTGGCGGTGGGCGCGCTCGCCGGCTTCTTCGTCGTCCCGATGAACGCCCTCTTGCAGCACCGCGGGCACATTCTGATGGGGGCAGGTCACTCCATCGCGGTGCAGAACTTCAACGAGAACCTGTCCATCCTGGTGATGACCGGCCTGTACGCGCTACTCATCCTGTCGGGCGTCTCGATCAACGTCGTGATAGTCCTGTTCGGGTTGTTCGTGGCCGGCACGATGTTCCTGGTCAAGCTCCGTCACGAGCAGAACCAGCGGGAGTTCGATTCGGTGGCGCTGCTCGAGGATCACCCCCCCCATTGACGCCTGGTCAGCCCTGGGTGCTGTCCTGAGCGCCCGGGGTGCTCGCCACCTTCCGCGCGAAACACAGGTCCTCCCAGGCCTTCGCCTTGTCCGTCTGGTTGCGCAGCAGGTAGGCCGGATGATAGGTGACGACGACCGGCGTGCCCCGGTACTGGAACACGCGCCCGCGCGAGGCGCCGATGCTCACCTCGGTATCCAGCAGCGCTTGCGCCGCCGGGCGCCCGAGGGCGATCAGGATGCGGGGACGCACCAGCTCGATCTGCCGCTGAAGATAGGGGAAGCAGGTGGCGATCTCGTCGGCCTGCGGCGTACGGTTCATCGGCGGCCGGCACTTCACGGTGTTGGCGATGTAGACGCCGTCGCCGCGCTTCAGGCCGATCGCCGCGAGCATGGCCTCGAGCAGCTTCCCGGCCGCCCCCACGAAGGGCTCGCCACGCTGATCCTCCTCCGCCCCTGGCCCCTCGCCCACCAGCATCCACTGCGCCTGGCGGTCGCCCACCCCGGGCACCGCCTGCTTGCGCTTCTCGCAAAGGCGGCACGCCCTGCATTCGCGGATGTCGGCCTCGAGTTGCTCCCAGTCGAGTCCCGCGATGCGCTCGCGGCGCGCCGGATCGACGAGCGGTCCGGAGTCGGGGGCGGGTTCCGCTGCAGAAACGGACGGTGCCTGGGGAAGGTACTGCCGGACGGGTGACGGCCGTGCCGAGGTGCTCATGGCCCCCGCCCCAGCGCTCCCGGCCCGGGATGGCCCGGTCGCCGTCACCGACACGCCGACGGGCCGCGCCTCCTCCAAAGGCGAGGGTTCGGCTGCTTCGACACCCGCCACGACAGCATCGTCGGCCGCCGAACGCAGGCGCCACAGGGGTGCCAGTCCCATTTCGCGCAGGACGGCTTCGCGGCGCGTGCTCACAGGTCGCGCCTCATCACGATCGCGTCCTCGCGGCCGCCGCCCACGACCGGGTAATAGTCCTTGCGCCGTCCCACGGAGCGGAAGCCGTGGCGCCGGTACAGCGCCAGGGCCGGCTGGTTCGAGGGGCGCACCTCCAGGAACATCTGCGATGCGCCGCAACGACGCGCCTCTTCGAACAGAAAGCGCAGCAGCATGCCGCCGATGCCCACGCCCTGTGCCGGTTGCGCCACGCTGAGGTTCAGCAGATGCGACTCGTCGAGCACGTGCAGCATCACCGCGTAGGCGACCCGATGCGCATCGAGGCGCATCACCCAGGCGCTGTAGCCGGCCGAGAGCGAATCCTCGAAGTTGCCGCGGGTCCACGGCACGGCGTGCAAGGCGGTCTCGTTCTCGACCACCCAGTCGAGGTCGGTCTCCGTCATCGGCGACACATCGACGACGGGAGGGGTCACGCGCGACCTCCCCGCGCCAGCCGCTCTGCGGTGGTGAGCGCCACCTTGTCGCGAACGTAGAGCGGCGCGGCGAGCTCCGCCGGCAGGAGGTCTCCTCGGCGTACCGCGTCTTCCGCGAGCAGGGCCACGGCACCCGCACGTGGTACCACGGTGCCGTCCCAGCCGGCCGTTCGTCCGGCGAGCGCCGCGCGCAGCGGCGCCTCGTAGGCGGTGAGCGCCGAACCTGCCGCGAACCAGTCCGTTCCCTCCGGCGCAATGACTGCATCGGGCGGCGTGCACGCGGGCGGCTGGATCTCGGCCAGGGTCTCGTCGGCCCCGCGTCGGTAGGCAGCCGAATAGACTTCGCCCATGCGTGCATCGGCTAGGGCGAGGATGTCGCGCCCCGGCACCTGACGCGCGAGCGCCGCGAGGCTGCAGATCGGCACCACCCCCAGGTCGGCGCCCAGGGCCAGCCCCTGCGCCACGCCGCAGGCGAGCCGCACGCCGGTGAAGGCACCCGGCCCGGCTCCGAAGGCGATGGCGTTGAGCCCGCCGAGCCCGATCCCTGCCTCGTCGAGCAGCCGCCGCAGCGTCGGCAGAAGGAACTCGGAATGATTGGCGTGGCCTTCGAGGCGGCGCTCGACCGTCTCGTCGTTCAGGAGGAGCGCGACGCTCGCGTGTTCACACGAGGTCTCGATGGAGAGAATCTTCATAGAGCCGGCATTTTACCGGCTGCGGCCTGTCCACAGGAAAAACGTGGCGCAGGCCGTGCGCGTTCAGTGCTCCGCGGTCAGACGGTCCTGGTCGTAAACGCCGCGCAGGATGGCGCGCAATTCCTGGTTGAGGGCGTTGCGCTCTTCGGGTGTCAGCCGGCGCCGCTCGCGTTTGTTATCGTAGTGCTCCTCATCGCTGATGAGCGCCTGGCGCAGCTCGGCGCGGCGCTGGTCCAGCGGGGAGTCGTAGATGACGACCGGCGCTTCGTCGAGCGACCCGTTCGTCGGCGGCTGCGCTTGCGCCAGGGCCTCGCCCGGACGGCAGAGCGCGATGACAACCACGGCGAGCCCGAAGGCGGCCAGTGCCATTCCGGCCGGGGCGGTGCCAGAATGAGGCGAAGCGAGGCGGAGTGCGGTCGTGAAGCGTGTCATCGGCGTTTCGCGGTCCGGTCGTACATCAGCGCAGATACTGTAAAAATACAAGCAAAACGGACACTTGGGGGTCTTCGCGGGCACCTCCAGGATGCACTTTGTAAGGGGATATTGCCCAGCCCGGCGCGCCTTACGAAGCGTTACCGGCGGCACTTCGGGCCCCGTGTCCGAGGCTCTAGCATGCCAAATCCGCACCGGATAGGATGTGAACTATGAACGCAAAAGTGCGATATAGAGTACTGCTGGTCGATGACGACGCGCGCCTGCGCGACCTGTTGTCCCGCTACCTGCTCGAGCAGGGATTTACCGTAAAGGCGGTAACCGATGCGCCCGCGATGGACCGCGCCCTGCACAGGGAGCATTTCGACCTGATGGTGCTCGACCTGATGTTGCCGGGGGAGGACGGGCTGGCGATATGCCGCCGGCTGCGTGCCGACAACAACGCCATGCCCATCATCATGCTGACGGCCAAGGGCGACGATGTCGACCGCATCATCGGGCTAGAGATGGGGGCCGACGACTACCTGCCCAAACCCTTCAACCCCCGCGAGTTGGTGGCGCGCATTCACGCGGTCATGCGCCGGCGCCCGCCGAGCCTGCCCGGCGCACCGACCATCGAGGACGAGGTCGTGAGCTTCGGCCGCGTGAAGGTGAATCTCGGGGTACGCTCACTCACCCGCGACGGTGAGGAGATTCCGCTCACCACGGGCGAGTTCTCGCTGCTCAAGGTGCTCCTTCAGCACCCGCGCCAGCCCTTGTCGCGCGACAAGCTCATGGAGCTCGCCCGCGGGCGCGAGTACGGCGTGTTCGACCGGGCCATCGACGTGCAGGTGAGCCGCCTGCGCAAGCTGGTCGAGGACGATCCGGCCAAGCCGCGCTACATCCAGACCGTATGGGGATTCGGCTACGTCTTCGTTCCGGACGACACCCGCGCCACCAGTGAAGAGTGAGTTCGGCCCTTCCGCGGGGATGACCGCGCCGCCGCGGAGCCGGCTCGCGATGCGCTTCGCGCGCATGCTGCCGCACACCCTGCTGTGGCAGACCTTCCTGCTCATCGCGCTACTCCTCATCCTCGCCCTAGCGGCCTGGTCGCAGATCTTCCGGCATTTCGAGGAGCCGGCGCGGGCGCGCGACCTGGCGCAGATGGTGGCGAGCGTGGTGAATCTCACCCGCACGGCGCTCATCAACGCCGAGGTGGGGCGACGGACCGAGCTACTCATCGATCTGGCGGCCCTGGAGGGCATCCGCATCTACCCGGCCGAGCCGGAGGACGAGCTGGTGCCTCTCGCCGACACCCGTCCGCTGCGCCTGCTCACCGCGGAGATCCGCCGCCAGCTCGGTCCACACACGCGATTCGCAGCACGCTGGAAGACCCTGGACGGGTTCTGGGTCAGTTTCCGCCTCGACCCCGAGGACGAGCACGACTTCTGGGTGATGCTCCCCGCCGAGCGGCTGGAGGAGACGCGGGCGCTGGAATGGCTGGCCTGGGGCGGCGGCGCGCTGCTGGTGGCGCTGCTCGGCGCCTACCTGATCGTGTCGCGCATCAGCGCGCCGCTGCGGAATCTGGCGCGCTCGGCACGTCTGGTCGGGCGCGGACGCATGCCGCCCAAGCTGCCCGAAGAGGGCCCCCTCGAGATCTCGGCGGTGGCGCGCGCCTTCAACCAGATGGCGGGCGACCTGGCGCGCACCGATGCCGACCGGGCGCTCATCCTGGCCGGAGTTTCCCACGACCTGCGCACGCCGCTCGCCCGGCTGCGGCTGGGCGTGGAGATGTCGGGCGCCCCCGAGACCGAGGTTGCGGCCATGGTGACCGACATCGAGGAAATGGACCGCATCATCGGACAGTTCCTCGATTTCGGCCGCGGCGAGCCCCAGGAGCCGCTGCAGTCGGTCGATCTGGCCCGGCTGGTGGCCGAAGTCCAGGAACCTTACCGGTTGCGTGGCATCCATTTCGGCACGAAACTGCCGGCAAACTGCACGGTGCCGGCGCGCGCCCTGCCGCTGCGGCGAGCCCTCGCCAACCTCATCGACAATGCAATCCGCTACGGCGGCGAAGAGCAGACCATCGACGTCTCCCTGGTCTGCGGTGACGGCGAGGCCCGTCTGGAAGTCGCCGACCGCGGCCCTGGCATCCCGGAGAGCGAGATGGACCGCATGCGTCACCCCTTCACCCGCCTCGAGATCGCCCGCTCCAACACCAAGGGGGCCGGGCTGGGGCTCGCCATCGTGGAGCGCATCATGCGTGCGCACGACGGGCAGCTGGAGCTCGCCCCTCGGGAAGGCGGCGGCCTGCGCGCGATCCTGCGCCTGCCGCTGCAGTCCGCACGTCAGGCGCGCGCTAGAATTCGGGAATCCGAAGCGGAGGGCAGCCAGTCATGAACATCGTGTTTCGCCAATTCTTCGACGAAGAGAGCTGCACCCTGACCTACCTCCTTGCCGACCCCCTCAACGGTGAGGCCGTGCTGATCGACACCGTGCGCGAGCATGTCGGGCGGTACCAGGTCCTGCTGGAGGAAATGAACCTGCGGCTCGCCTGGCTGCTCGAGACGCACGTCCATGCCGACCATGTCACCGGTGCGTCGGCGCTGCGCGAGCTGACCGGCGCCAAGACCGTCACCGGCGAGCGTGCGGGAGCGAGCTGCGCCGACGTGAAGGCGAACGACGGCACGACCGTGGTGTTCGGCAACGAGGTAATCCGCGTCATCCCGACTCCCGGCCATACGCCCGGTTGCGTGACCTACCGCTGGCGCGATCGCCTGTTCACCGGCGATGCCCTGCTCATCGGCGGCTGCGGGCGCACCGATTTCCAGGGCGGCGACCCGGGTGCCCTGTACGACAGCATCACCCGCCGGCTCTTCACCCTGCACGACGAGATGCTCGTCTATCCCGGTCACAACTACGAGGGCAAGCGCGTGTCCTCGATCGGCCAGGAGCGCACCACCAACCCGCGCCTGGCCGGCAAGTCGCGCGAGGAATTCATTGAGATCATGAACAAGCTCACACTTCCCCCGCCGCGCCGTATCGGCGAGGCGGTCCCCGCCAACCTGCGCTGCGGCCGCAAGGAAGGAACGATCGATGTCCACGCCGCCTGATCAGGCCCTGCCGGTGCTCACGCCTTACGAACAGATCGGAGGCGAGCCGACGGTGCGCGCCCTCGTCTCCCGCTTCTACGCCCACATGGACGAGCGCCCGGAGGCCTGGGAGGTCCGGCGCATGCACGCCGAGGACCTGTCGAGCTCGGAGGAGAAGCTCTTCCTCTTCCTGTCGGGGTGGCTGGGCGGGCCCAACCTCTACGTGGAGCGATTCGGCCCGCCCTTCCTGCGGGCTCGCCACCTGCCCTTCTCCATCGGAAGCCTGGAGCGGGATCAGTGGCTCGACTGCATGCGCCTCGCGCTCGAGGAGACCGTGGCCGACGAGGCGTTGCGGGCTCGCCTGTTCACCTCCTTCGTCGCGCTCGCCGATCACATGCGCAATCGCGCGGATGCACCCACGCTATAATCCCCTCGCATGAAAATCCTGTTCGATCTGCTGCCGGTCATCCTTTTCTTCGGCGCGTACAAGTTCGCGGGGGCGAATGAGCCCGCCGCATTCGAGCTCGCCTCGCACTGGCTCGGCGACGGCATCGCGCCCACCCAGGCGCCGATCCTCCTCGCCACCGCGGTGGCGATCGCCGCCACCTTCGGCCAGATCGCCTGGGTATGGCTGCGGCACCGCAAGGTGGACACCATGCTGTGGGTGAGCCTGGGCATCATCGTGGTGTTCGGCGGCGCGACGCTGCTCTTCCACAATCCGACCTTCATCAAGTGGAAGCCTACCGCGCTCTACTGGCTGTTCGGCGGCGTGCTCGGCGTGTCCGCCCTCGCCTTCCGCCGCAACCTGATCCGCAAGATGCTGGAAGCGCAGGTGCAGTTACCCGACCCGGTATGGACGCGACTCAACACGGCCTGGACGATCTTCTTCATCGCCATGGGCTTTCTCAACCTCTACGTGGCCTACAGCTTCTCGGAGGCGACGTGGGTGAATTTCAAGCTCTTCGGCGGCATGGGCCTCATGCTCGCGTTCGTCCTGGGGCAAGGCTTCTATCTCTCCAAGTACATCGAAGAGGAAACCACCTGATGCTGTATGTCCTGATGGGCGAAGACGCCCCCGGCCGCCTGGACGCCCGGATGGCGGCCCGTCCCGCGCACCTCGCCCGCATCGAAGCCCTGCGCGACGCGGGACGTCTCGTGCTCGCCGGCCCGATGCCGGCGATCGACTCGCCCGACCCCGGCCCCGCCGGCTTCGTCGGCAGCCTCATCGTCGCCGAGTTCGCCTCCCGGCAAGAGGCAGAGCGCTGGCTCGCCGAGGATCCCTACGTCACGGAAGGCGTGTTCGCGGCCACCAGCGTACGCCCGTTCCGCAAGGTCCTGCCGTGACCACCGTCGATCGCATCCGCGAACGGCTGGCCGGGCTCGCCCCGCTCTTCCTGGAGATCGAGGACGAGAGCGCGCTGCACGCCGGCCACGCCGGCGCACGCGGCGGCGGCGGGCACTATCGCCTCTCCATCGTGTCTGAGCACTTCCGCGGCAAGAACACCGTCGCTCGCCACCGCCTCATCTACGAGGCCCTGGGCGAGATGATGCGCACCGAAATCCACGCCCTCGCCATTCGCGCCCGGACGGCCGAAGAAGCCGGGCAACAACCTACCGACAAGGAAACCCGATGAAACGTTTTCCCAGCCGTCTTGCCCTTGGCCTCGTGGCCGGCCTGATCGCCCAAGCCGCGTGGGCGGCTGCGCCGACGGCCACCGTGAACGGCAAGGCCATTCCCGCCGAGCGCGCCACGGTCATGCTCAACGAGCAGCGCGCCCAGGGCGCCCAGGACAGCCCCGAGCTGCAACAGGCGGTGCGCGAGGAGCTCGTCCGCCGCGAAGTGCTCGCCCAGGAGGCGGCGAAGAAGGGCCTGGACAAGAAGGACGACGTTCAGGCACAGATGGATCTCGCCCGTCAGGCCGTCCTCATTCGCGCCTACCTGCAGGACTACATGCGTGCCAACCCGGTCACCGACGCCGACCTGAAGAAGGAGTACGAGACGATCAAGAGCTCCATGGGCAGCAAGGAGTACAAGCCGCGCCATGTGCTCGTCGAAACCGAGGACGAGGCCAAGGCGATCATCACGAAGCTGCGCGCCGGCGAAAAGTTCGAGGAGCTCGCCAAGCAGTCGAAGGACCCCGGCTCCAAGGACCGCGGCGGAGAGCTGGGCTGGAGCAACCCCGGAATGTACGTGAAACCGTTCGCCGACGCCCTGGTGAAGCTCGAGAAGGGCCAATACAGCGCCACCCCGGTAAAGACCGACTTCGGCTACCACGTGATCCGGCTCGACGACGTGCGTGATCTCAAGGCGCCGCCGTTCGAGGAGGTCAAGCCCCAGTTGCAGCAGCGCATGCAGCAGCAGAAGGTGGAGCAGCACATCATGGAGCTGCGCAGCAAGGCGAAGATCCAGTAAGTCGCCGACGGCAGACGTAACGGGGGCCGATCCGCTCGCGCGGATCGGCCCCCGTCGTTTGCAGCCGGCCTTCAGCGGCTCAGAACTGGTTCTCGGCGAGTTCCAGGACGCCGGGAGCGCCCTTCACGACGCTGTGCGCGAGGCCCGGGGCCAGCGCGAGCACGTGGTCGGCGTAGAAGCGGGCGGTCACGATCTTGGCGCGATAGAAGTCGGCATCGGTGTCGCCCGCGGCAAGCTTGGACTGCGCGACCAGCGCCGCCCGCGCCATCTGCCAGCCCCCGGCGACGATGCCGAACAGGCGCAGGAAGGGTACCGAGCCGGCGAGCACCGACTTGATGTCCTGCCCGTAGGTGGCCACTATGAACTCGGCGGCCGATTCCAGCGCGTCGATGCCCGCCGCGAGGGGGCCGACGATGGCGGCGAAGGCCGGGCCGTCCTGCTCGCCCACCTTGGCGCACACGGCCCGCATCTCGCCGATGACGGCCTTGATGGTGGCGCCGTTCTCGCGGGCCATCTTGCGTCCCACGAGGTCGTTCGCCTGGATGGCGGTGGTCCCTTCGTAGATGGTGGTGATGCGCGCGTCGCGCAGGTGCTGGGCGGCACCGGTCTCCTCGATGAAGCCCATGCCGCCATGCACCTGCACGCCGGTCGAGGCCACCTCGATGGAGGTCTCGGTGAGCCAGCCCTTCACCACCGGGATCATCAGATCCACGAAGGCCTGCTGCTGCGCCCGCACCTTCTCGTCCGGATGCAGATGCGCCATGTCCGTGGCCGCGCCGACCACGTAGGCCAGCGCGCGCATCGCCTCCGTCTGCGACTTCATGGACATCAGCATGCGGCGCACGTCCGGGTGATGGATGATGGTGACCTTGCCGCCGCCGCGCACGCCCGGCTCGGTGCCCTGCACCCGCTCCTGGGCGTAGGCGAGCGCCTTCTGGTAGGCCCGCTCGGCGAGCGCCAGACCCTCCATGCCGACCGCGAAGCGCGCCTCGTTCATCATGATGAACATGTACTCGAGGCCGCGGTTGGGCTCGCCCACCAGGGTGCCGATCGCCCCGCCGTTGTCGCCGAAGGCGAGCACGCAGGTCGGGCTGGCGTGGATGCCCAGCTTGTGCTCGATCGAGACGCAGTGCACGTCGTTGCGCTCGCCCGGCGTGCCGTCCGGATTCAGGAGGAACTTCGGCACCACGAAGAGCGAGATCCCCTTCACGCCCTCCGGGGCGTCGGGCAGGCGCGCGAGCACCAGGTGCACGATGTTGTCGGTGAGATCGTGCTCCCCGTAGGTGATGAAGATCTTCTGCCCGAAGATCTTGTAGGTGCCGTCACCCTGGGGCTCGGCGCGGGTACGCACCGCGGCGAGGTCCGAGCCGGCCTGCGGCTCGGTGAGGTTCATGGTGCCGGTCCATTCGCCGCTCACCATCTTGGGCAGGTAGGCCGCCTTCTGCTCGTCCGTACCGCACAGGGACACGGCTTCGATCGCCCCGTTGGTCAGCATCGGGCACAGCGAGAAGGCCATGTTGGAGGACTTCCACATTTCCATGACCGCCGTGGCGATGAGCTTGGGCAGGCCCTGGCCGCCATACTCGGGATCGCAGGCCAGCGCGGTCCAGCCGGCCTCGGCGAACTGCCGGTAGGCGTCCTTCCAGCCGTCGGCGGTGAAGACCTCGCCGTTCTCCCAGCGCGCGCCCTGCTGGTCGCCCGACCAGTTCAGCGGCGCGAGCACGCCCGAGGCGAACTTGCCCGCCTCGTCGAGGATGGCGTCGACCAGATCGCCGGAGACCTCCTCGCAGCCGGGCAGTTGGCTGACCTGATCGAGGCCGGCCAGTTCGCGCATCACGAAGTGCATGTCGCGAAGGGGTGCGGTGTATTGGCTCATCTTGTGATTGCTCCACTCGAGTTTGTTTTGGCCCGCGCTCTCTCCGGGCGCGGACAGTGGTTTACTTGTCGGCGAGATAGCGGCTGTCGTCGAACGCCGCCACCCAGTCGGGGCGGTAGACGACGAAGATCGTGATGATCGCTCCGCTCAGCCAGGACTCCGAAAAGCCGAGCAGGATGAAGTACGGGAGGTACTCGCTGAGAAGGAACTCGGCGGAGTACGCGCCCGCGGCGATCATCGCGAGCGAGGCCAGCAACCCCTCGGCGACGACGGTGACGCCGGCACCGAAGAACGCCACGATGAAGATGAAGACGAAGAAATGCGCCGGCAGGCGCCGTTCGACGATCTGCTGGAGGCCATGCGCGCACAGGATGGGCACGACCGCCATGAACAGGTAGTTGATCGGCCAGGCCTGCCAGTCGAGCGCTCCGTTGGCCGTGACCGCCGCGAGCGCCAGCCCCAGCGCCACGAGGGCAAACTGCGGGCCGAGCGCCAGGGTCGCCGCCATCGCGCCGAGCAGGTGGAGGTTGAGGCCGGGCTTGACGCCGGCCTTGACGCTCCACAACAGGCTCAACGCGACGGCGAAACCGAGCAGGAGATGCGACTGCGTCGGTTGCAGCAGCTTGCGCCACGGCGCCGAGCGTGCGACCCATGCGAAGACGGGCAGCAGCAGCACGAGCGCAAGCCAGTGCCAGCCTGCGGGAAAGAGCGACACCGGAAGATCCACCGGCTCGGCCTCTCTCTGCCCGCCTCGCTTCGCCTCAGCCCAGCGCCCGGGTGAGCTCGGGCACCGCCTCGAAGAGGTCGGCCACCAAC